>DASXGN010000048.1:0-2981 GCA_036489025.1 Buttiauxella sp. | reverse complement strand
TCACGGCTCACTCGCCAGCTCTCAAATGCAGCGCTGGATTGATGGCGAAAGAAAGAAAGTTCCCAGATGGGACCCAAAGGCAGGGCGGCGTAGGAACACCCCGGCCGGTGGCAGTTGCGGTTGCATGCCCCCATAAATGATTCAGAATTAAAAAAGGGTTCTACAAAATGAGATGGCCAACGATTACCGAGATTAAGGTGTGGTTTGGTATCGCCATGGTGTTGCTGCTGACTTTAATCATTATGTACACGCTTTCTAAGCGTGGACAGGTTACGGCGGAGGAGATGAAGCCGCTGGAGATTGGCATGAACATATTCTCGTTTCTGGTAGGTTCATGGGCGGGGTGGGCGTTTGGCTCGCGTAATGGCAGTGATAAAGGGTAACGGCAGCAAGCCATGAATCGTCTGCTCGCCATGTTGCTGTTGCCGGCCGCAGTGTGGGGACAGCAACATAGCGTAACGCTGACCTGGACGGACATACTCAATCCCCCGCCACCCGCGACGACCTACACGGTATATCGGGCAACCTCGTCGGCCAGCTGTACCGGGACGCTGCCATTCACCGTTCAGGTAGCATCGCTGACGGTCGAGACGTGGGTTGACGTGGGTGTGATCGATGGCGGTATCTACTGTTATTACGTGGAGGCGGTGGACACGGTGACGGGCGATGCCAGTTTGCCCAGTACCAGAGCCACGGCGGCAATTGTGCCACACGCGCCCGTGCTAAAGGCTCCGGTGATACATTAGGAACCTGGTTCTTCATCCGCCGGCGGTGGTGATGGAGTTGATAAGGTGCTGTTCGATGCGGCGGCCAGCTTGATCGAGCCGGTCTTCGATTAGGTGCAGGCGTTGTTCGATTAGATCGAGGCGGCGAGTTAGTCGTTCGTATTGCCAGGAAGTTGTCAGGGAGTAGTGCGGGCTGTCGCTGCTGTTCATTCTGGTTGCTCCTTCTTTTCTGGTATAGGAAAGGTCAGGCCCTGGCCGTAGATCCATTCTGCGCAGGTTGAGTCGCCAGAGTCGGTAATGATGACGCGAGTGGCGGTGCCTGCCCGGGCGCCCACGCTGGAGGTGTAGTGCTGGAAGGCCTGCATGGCTTCCTCGGCAGAGACGAAGCGGCGGACGTATTCATAGGATTCGTCGGGGAAGAACTGGCAGACAGAGAATTCTCCCGCCATTTGGTTTCAATCCTCCATCTGCCAGAGACGAATGACGCAATCTCTCAGTTCATCGCCCGCCATTTCCTGAATCCCTGAGACGCGGTTAAAGAGAACCAGACCGCAAGAATCGCGGCCAGGGCCGTGAGCACCCATGGGTGGGGTTCAACCCATTTTGCGTTGGTTACGCCCAGGAAGAATCCCAGCAGCATGAACCTTGAATGTTCAAAAGCCGGCTGTTTGTTGAGATTCAGCATTTTGGCTCCTTAGAGACAAATGGACAGCAAGGTTTTCATGGCGGCGCCGGCTTGCTAGTGGCTAAGTGCTTGATGGTGGGCGAAGTAGTAGCCAATGAAATATAAGGCGCCTATCAAGGCCCAGAACGCTCCACTGAGGGCGAGCCATCCCCAAAACAGTACTCGTATGATCCCGGTTACTTCCATAGCATTTGCTCTTTGTTCTGCAGCATATTTGGCCTCTTGCTCTAATTGACGAAGTGACGCAATCCTTCAGTTAGTGCTGAGCAGCAGCGTACTTCTGGTCATCGAGCCTTACCGGACAGCTTTTACATGTCGGTTGATACTTGCGCCCGCTGTAAACCTCCAGCGCCTGGCTGGGTGGCATTTCCCTGAAGGTAGCAAAGCCGGTAAACAGCTTTGGGTCAGGGTCCACCTCCTGGAAAGCTGTCAGGTGGGTGATATTGGTTACTTTCCAGGGGGCTGAGGCATCGGCGCGTTTTTCGACCGTGGCTTGGGCGGTTTCACAGTTAAAACGAGGAAGGCGCCACAGGGTCCAGCGCTCCATGGGTCCCGTAGCTGTGACCCGTATGGCCTGCTGACCGCTGAGGACATCTTCGCCAGCAAAGGTTTCACCTGGCTGAACGCAGTTGGCAGGCGGCGAGGCCAACGCCTGTTTGGCTACCGCAACCTCCTTGGCTGGCAGCCGGCCGGTACTCTTTACCCCGACCGAATCCATAATCATGCCGACCCAGCCATCGGGCAGATCGATACGCCGAATGCCCTTAAAGGTCTTGAATGTTCCATCCGGCTTCTTGATGACCATATCGCCGGAATGCGAGATGGCTCCGCTGCGCATACGGGCGATGGTTATATGAGCGGTGGGAACCTCTACTCCGTCCTGAACTACGAAGTGATCCTGCTGCATCACGAAGGGGCGCACATTCATGGCGGCATTCGCCATAACATGCAGCATGAATCGTTGCGTAGCGATCCACGATATCGGGATTGCAACCAGGGCAATTATCAACGCCCAAAGCAGTTTAGTTTTCATCTGGGTGTCTCCTTAGAACAGGCATTGGCAGTTTACGGAAAAGGGGTTATAGCATCCTGCCACGCTACAGCCCGACATGACTTGTGGTGGGCGCTGGTTTTTGTTGCAAGTCCAGTCGAAATTACACCATTGGACGGCACACAGGATGATGTATTCGACCTCACATCCTGATCCCCAAATGCAGTAGGTGTTACGTCCATTGCCAAAACTAAAACACTGGGTCCAGGCGGCGCTGGCAAACCCGGTAAGCATCACGCTTAACAGGAGAATACGAGTGATCCTGGCTAGTGACGCAGACTTCACTCGGTTGAGTAACACATCTCGACGGCGGTTCATTTAAGGCTCCTTCGACTAGATTTAGGAAGCCGTTACTCTCCATCCAGACTCTTTATAACGCCATAGATTCCGATACATATACTTCCCAGGCAGAACCATATCAGCAGCAGGTATGCGAATAAACAGACGGACTCCATGATCAGAGACTCCTTTTGAGGTTCAGCTTTGAGGTCTTGCGTTGTTCATAGTCTGCCACCACGCT
>DASXGN010000033.1:0-27536 GCA_036489025.1 Buttiauxella sp. | reverse complement strand
ATCAAACTCTTCAATTAAAAGCTTGATTTGCTTCAACTCGTGAAGCGGTGCTCAAAAATTAACTTTCGTAATAATTCAACTAAATGAATTACTGCTTGGTCACTCTTCAAGACTTGATATTTTTTTGCATCCGGAGATGCTTGAGATATCAATCCTGCGAGTGCCCACACAGATTGTCTGATAAATTGTTAAAGAGCGTTGCAACGAGCGGCTTAGCCTGCTGTTGCGAGGTGGCGTATATTACGCTTTCCTCTTTCAGAGTCAACCCTAAATTTCAAGATTTTTAACTCTCATCGCCGCCGTTACTCTGTGATGTTGTTCACATGTTCCGTGTCGATGGAGGCGCATTATAGGGAGTTCTCCCGGGCCTGCAACACTAAATTCGCACTAATTTGACTGACTGCTGCAATCCCCAGCAAAACCCCGCCTTATACCCAGTTATGCACTAACTTATCCACAATTGTGATTTGGGCTGAAATTTTGCGAGCGTGACGCAAACGTTTTCGCTACAATTCACCGCGGTAAAAGACCACCCCGTTTTGGGGCGTTAGCTGAGTTTTATGAGAGAAAAACGAGAATTCAGCTAACGCTCTTCTATATGCGAACCAAAGCTAAGGGATCAAACCATGCAACAACGTCGTCCTGTACGCCGCGCTCTGCTCAGTGTTTCTGACAAAGTCGGTATCGTCGAATTCGCTCAGGCGCTCTCCCAACGTGGTGTGGAGCTGCTTTCCACAGGCGGAACCGCAAGCCTGCTGGCACAAGCCAACCTGCCGGTAACCGAAGTCTCTGACTACACCGGTTTCCCGGAGATGATGGACGGACGCGTCAAAACCCTGCATCCAAAAGTGCACGGCGGCATTCTGGGCCGTCGCGGCAAAGACGATGCCATCATGGCGGAACACGCTATTTCCCCAATCGATATGGTCGTCGTTAACCTTTATCCGTTTGCCCAGACCGTCGCCCGCGAAGGCTGCTCGCTGGAAGATGCCGTTGAAAATATCGATATCGGCGGCCCAACCATGGTTCGCTCGGCGGCTAAGAATCACCGGGACGTTGCCATCGTGGTAAAGAGCAGCGACTACTCTTCTATTATTGCCGAGCTGGATGCTAACGAAGGTTCCCTGACCTTAGAGACTCGCTTCGACCTGGCCATTAAAGCTTTCGAACATACCGCCGCTTATGACAGCATGATTGCCAACTACTTTGGCAGCCTGGTCCCGGCCTACCACGGCGACAGCAAGGAACCTGCCGGACGCTTCCCGCGCACGCTGAATCTGAACTTCATTAAGAAGCAAGATATGCGCTACGGCGAAAACAGCCACCAGCAGGCAGCCTTCTATATAGAAGAAGAAATTAAAGAAGCCTCGGTCGCTACCGCCACGCAGGTACAGGGCAAAGCGCTTTCCTATAACAACATCGCCGACACCGATGCGGCGCTGGAATGTGTGAAGGAGTTTAGCGAGCCGGCCTGCGTTATCGTCAAGCACGCTAACCCGTGCGGCGTAGCCGTTAGCGATTCTCTGCTTGATGCCTACGATCGCGCCTATAAGACAGACCCTACCTCCGCGTTCGGCGGCATTATCGCGTTTAACCGCGAGCTGGATGCCGAAACCGCGCAGGCCATCATTTCCCGCCAGTTTGTCGAAGTCATCATTGCACCATCGGCCAGTGAAGAAGCCTTGAAAATCACCGCCGCCAAACAAAATGTTCGCGTGCTGACCTGCGGCCAGTGGCAGCAGCGCGTGCCGGGCCTCGATTTCAAACGCGTGAACGGCGGTCTGCTGGTTCAGGATCGCGATTTGGGGATGGTAAGCGCCGCCGACCTGCGCGTGGTCAGCAAGCGCCAGCCAACCGAGCAGGAGCTGCGCGACGCGCTGTTCTGCTGGAAGGTCGCTAAGTTCGTCAAATCTAACGCCATCGTTTATGCCCGTCAGAATATGACTATTGGCATAGGCGCCGGACAAATGAGCCGCGTTTACTCCGCTAAAATTGCCGGTATCAAAGCGGGCGACGAAGGTCTGGAAGTTAAAGGTTCAGCCATGGCATCTGACGCGTTCTTCCCATTCCGCGACGGTATTGATGCCGCCGCAGCCGTTGGCGTGAGCTGCGTAATCCAGCCTGGTGGGTCGATCCGCGACGATGAAGTGATCGCCGCAGCCGACGAACATGGGATCGCGATGATCTTTACCGACATGCGTCACTTCCGCCATTAATCCGGAGCGTTAACGAATGAAAGTTTTAGTCATTGGCAACGGCGGGCGCGAGCATGCGCTGGCCTGGAAAGCATCGCAGTCGCCGCTGGTGCGCACCGTATTTGTCGCGCCGGGTAACGCGGGTACGGCGCTGGAGCCTGCGCTGCAAAACGTAGCGATTAGCCCAACGGACATTCCTGCGCTGCTGAGCTTTGCGCAAAATGAGAACATCGACCTGACGATTGTCGGGCCGGAAGCCCCGTTGGTTATCGGCGTGGTTGATGCTTTCCGCGCCGCCGGCCTGAAAATCTTTGGGCCAACCCAGGGGGCCGCACAGCTCGAAGGCTCTAAAGCCTTCACGAAGGATTTCTTAGCTCGCCATAAAATACCGACGGCGGAATACCAGAACTTCACCGAGGTGGAGCCTGCTCTGGCCTATGTTCGTGAAAAAGGCGCGCCGATTGTTATCAAGGCTGACGGCCTGGCGGCGGGCAAAGGCGTGATCGTAGCGATGACGCAGGAAGAAGCCGAAGCGGCGGTGAACGATATGCTGGCGGGCAATGCCTTTGGCGATGCCGGACACCGCATCGTGGTGGAAGAGTTTCTCGACGGCGAGGAAGCCAGCTTCATCGTTATGGTTGACGGGGATCACGTGCTGCCGATGGCGACAAGTCAGGATCACAAACGCGTCGGTAACGGCGATAGCGGCCCGAACACCGGCGGTATGGGCGCTTATTCCCCTGCCCCGGTGGTCACCGATGAAGTTCACCAGCGCGCAATGGATCTGGTTATCTGGCCGACCGTGCGCGGTATGGCCGCTGAGGGTAATACCTACACAGGTTTTCTGTACGCAGGCCTGATGATTGATAAACAGGGCAATCCAAAGGTCATCGAGTTCAACTGCCGCTTTGGCGACCCGGAAACCCAGCCGATTATGCTGCGTCTGCAGTCTGACCTGGTTGAACTGTGCCTGGCCGCCTGCAACGGCAAGCTCGACAAGACCACCTCAAACTGGGACCCGCGTCCTTCTTTGGGCGTGGTAATGGCTGCCGGTGGCTATCCTGCTGAATATCGCAACGGGGATGTTATCCACGGCCTGCCGCTGGAAGAAGCGGCGGATGGCAAAGTCTTCCACGCCGGAACAAAGCTACTTGAAGACGATCGGGTCGTGACCAACGGCGGGCGCGTTCTGTGCGTGACCGCGCTGGGCAATTCCGTCGCCGAAGCTCAGGCTCGAGCCTACGAGCTGATGAAAGATATTCACTGGGACGGCAGCTTCAGCCGTTCGGATATTGGCTATCGTGCCATTGAGCGCGAAAACGCTGAGTAGAGTGAACTACGCTATCAAAACCGCCCGCGTGGCGGTTTTTTTATGCCTAAAAATCGGCGGGCTTCGGTTGCCATGTGCAGAAGTCCTGGTTTGCCACCAGCAGCAGCTGTGAACCTTCCGGGGCTTCCAGCCATGCAATACTGACCTCCAGCGAGGAGTGACTCTGCCTGCGCGCAATATGGCTTAACGCCGCGCTATCCAGCTTCGGCCTGAAGGTTTCCCCTTCGCACGTCGTCACCGTGCCATCGCGATGCCAGCGTCCCTGACGCAGCACCACCTGACCGATGCGCAGCGCTTCGCTGGTCTCTTTGGTCTGGGTGGCCTGATACTGATACAGCGCAATTTGCTCGTTGGAGAGCTGCTGTTTCTGACCGTTCACTTCACGCTGCATAAAGCTCAGCCCGCCGCGATCGTCAAAACGCACTTTGATATGTTCCGGGGGTTTGCCCTGAATGTTCTGCTCGATAAAGATCAGCTTATCGCCCTGCCAGCGGTACTCGCTCGTTGAAGTGGCGCCATCCCAGTACGGGCTGTAGGCCGTGAGCATGTGAACCGAGCTATCGCTGTCATCTTTTCGCCAGATACGCACCACGCCGTGGTCGGCCACATAGCCGCTGGCGGTGAACGGTGGGAGTTTATTGCTGCTGCACGCCGTCAGGAGCAGCAAGCCCGCCAACGCCGTAAGAGGACGCCAGACAGACAAAAGGGGCGTAAACGCCCCTCTGCTAAAACTGTTCACTGACACGCGTTAATTACTTAACCGCTTCTTTCAGTGCTTTACCAGAAACAAATGCCGGCACGTTAGCTGCGGCGATTTTGATTTCTTTACCGGTTTGTGGGTTGCGGCCAGTGCGCTCAGCACGGTGGTTTACTTTGAAAGTACCGAAACCAACCAGTTGTACAGCGTCGCCTTCTTTCAGAGACTCAGTAATTGCAGCCAGAGTGGATTCCAGAGCAGCTTTAGCCTGTACTTTGGACAGGTCAGCCTTGTCAGCAATTACATCAATCAGTTGAGTCTTGTTCATAAGTTATCCTTACAATGTGTTTATCGCTTGCTAAGCATCGAGTGCGACGGAAATGCCTGAAAAGCACTCTCCTGCATACACGCACCGATAGCCACTTTTTTTCGCCCCACAAATGTAGACCAGACGGGGGGTTAATTGGAAGCCTTCAGGGCCTACAAATCGGACTGTACGTCACGTTTTGTTGTCTTATTGCTGCAAATTTATACCGATATTGCTGCTCCCGGCCTCACGGAGGTCGGCGCGGAGGCCTTTGATCAGTTCAATGTCGCGCTCTTCGCAGTCGGCCAGCAGGCGGAAAATCTCCCACTGAATGTCCCATTCCTCCTCCACCGCAGGGTTGGCACGCAGCTCTTCATCGGTCATTTCACGACCAGCCTGAGTCATTTCCAGCATCGCTACGGTGGTGATTGAGGACTTGCTGACTTCGATGGCGTGCTCCAGCGTTTCGCCTGAAAGACGAGAGTGAAGCAGCTCGCTCAGCGCCACGCAGGCGTCAATTGCCGGATAGACGCCGTAAATATCATAGTCGTCCGCAGCGGGAATCGCCTCTTCGAGTTTCTCAAGCTGGCTGTCGAAGTTCACTTTGGCATCTTTTACCGTCAGCGTTTCCCAGATGAGATCCAGAATACGGCGGTAAAGCTGGGCGTCGCCAAAGGCCGTTTGCTGGCAAAACATGGCATAGTTCGGGTACATGCGTTCGCAGAGAGAAGCCATGAAAGTAACGTGCTGCCAGCTTTCGAGCTTCTCCAGACGCAGATGAATGGGGTTCTGTAACATAACGATGTCTCAAAGACGGGAAATTAGCGGCAGTTTACCCTAATCACCCTTGAATTGCTTGCCAGCGAGCGAATGCCGGGCGACCGGATGCGACGGCATCGGCCCAGCGCGTAGGCTCGGGTAAACGGTAGCCTGCCATGCAGCGTTGCACCCACATCAGCGCGCCGTCGGCACTCATTTTATGGCCGGTAGAGATAAACAGCGGATTGCAGCGTTTTTTACTGCGCAGCACCCAGCCGAGCTGCTCGCCTTTATCCATCAGCGGCTGCTTTTCACCGGGCTCTTCGCCCAGCGGGTCAAACTTCCCACACAGCCGTTTTTTAGCCACGCCGATCGTCGGCACGTCCACCAGCAGGCCAAAATGGCTGGCGACGCCCAAACGGCGCGGATGCGAAATGCCGTGCCCGTCCACGAAGAGTAAATCAGGCTTCTGCGAAAGCTTCTCCCACGCCGCAAGCAGCGCAGGATATTCGCGGAACGACAGGAAGCCGGGGATGTAAGGCATGGTGGTGGCAATACGCGCCACCTGATATTCAACCAGCTCGAGGGAAGGATAGTTCAACAGTACAATGGCGGCTCGGGTCACTTCACCGCCCTGCTCAAAGCCCACGTCCGCACCGGCGATCAGCGTAGGTGGATCCTGTAACAGACGATCCTCGCGGACCACCGTTGAGGCCAGTTCGATCTGCTGTGCGCGGAGTGCTGCGAGATCCATTCTCCCTCCTGTTATTTACTGGTGATAAGGCGCGGACAGGCGATGTACCGCCTCTACGAATGCGCCCGCATGTTCCGGTGGAACATCCTGATGAATGCCGTGGCCAAGGTTAAACACGTGCCCTTCCCCTTTGCCGAATCCTGCGAGGATGGTCGAGACTTCCTCTTCGATTCGCGCAGGCTGCGCATAAAGCATGGAAGGGTCCATGTTGCCCTGCAGCGCGACCTTGTGACCAACGCGACGGCGCGCATCGGCGATATCCGTGGTCCAGTCCAGGCCCAGCGCATCACAGCCTGTTTCGGCCATCGCTTCCAGCCACTGCCCGCCGCCTTTGGTAAACAGCGTCACCGGCACGCGGCGGCCTTCGTTTTCACGCAGCAGGCCGTCGATGATTTTGTGCATGTAGTAAAGCGAGAACTGCTGATAGTCGCGCCCGGTCAGCACGCCGCCCCAGGTGTCGAAAATCATCACCGACTGGGCGCCCGCTTTAATCTGCGCGTTCAGATACAGCGTGACGCTCTGCGCCAGCTTATCGAGCAGAAGATGCAGCGCCTGCGGATCGGCATACATCATTTTTTTGATAACGGTGAAGGCTTTGCTGCTGCCGCCTTCAACCATATAGGTCGCCAGCGTCCACGGGCTGCCGGAGAAGCCGATTAGCGGCACCTGGCCTGCCAGATTTTTGCGAATGGTACGTACGGCATTCATCACGTAGCCCAGCTCATCTTCCGGATCGGGAATCGGCAGCTTTTCTACGTCCGCACGGCTGGTGACTGGCGAGGTAAAACGCGGGCCTTCTCCGGCTTCGAAATACAGGCCGAGCCCCATAGCATCCGGCACGGTCAGAATGTCCGAGAAGAGGATCGCCGCATCAAGCGGCATGCGGCGTAGCGGCTGCAAAGTCACTTCGCAGGCCAGCTCGGCATTTTTACACAGCGACATAAAGTCACCGGCCTGAGCGCGGGTGGCCTTGTATTCTGGCAGATAGCGTCCTGCCTGCCTCATCATCCATACGGGCGTGATATCCACTGGCTGACGCTGCAAGGCGCGGAGGTAACGATCGTTCTTCAGTTCAGTCATTTTTTGCATTTCCTTTGGCTGTATGCCGCCAGTTTACCACGTCATTCGTACTCTGCCCGACACTGCGCAACCGTGTCTTCAATCAGACGGCGCGCCACCGTGCCCGCCGGTGGGATAAGCGGCAGCTGGTCATAGCGATACCACTGGGCGTCAATAAGCTCTTTCGCGTCGATTTTAATCTCGCCGCTGTGATAGTCCGCCATAAACGCGGTCATCAGCGACTGCGGGAAAGGCCAGGGCTGGGAGGTGACATAGCGCAGATTCTTCACCCGCAGGCTGCTTTCCTCCATCACTTCCCGCGCGACGGCCTGCTCCAGGGTTTCGCCGACCTCAACAAAACCGGCCAGCACGGTATAAACCCCGTTGCGATGCCGCGTATGCTGGGCCAAGAGGATATGATCGTCCCGGCGGATAGCGACAATGATGCACGGCGAGATTTGCGGGTAGTAGCGTTCCCGGCAGTGGCCGCACAGCATCGCCCACTCGGTTTTGCTCGCGTGCATCTCATGCCCGCAGTAGCCGCAAAACTTGTGGGAGCGGTAGAATTCGGCCAGCTGCACGCCGCGCCCGGCGAGCTGAAACAGGCCGGCATCCTGGTCGATAACCTGCCGCACCGATCCCATCTCCTGGCGGCGATTTTGCTTTATCAGCCACACGGGTTCATTTTCCCACTCGCCGATTTGCAGGGCGCTGGCCCCTTCGAGTTGAAAATCTTCCGCGGCTCCGTGAGGCAGCTCGCCTTTTGGCAGCCACAATTTTTGCTCGTGGCTGACTATCCACCAACCGTGGTCTAACTTTTGAATGACACGTTCCATAACCTGGTGCACATCCCCCTGGACACTGGTATAAACAATTGTTGTTAAATTTTTGGGTACGTTTGCGTTAAATCTTATAACTCACGGAGTCAATCATGCTTAACCAGTTAGAGAGTCTGACTGAGCGCGTTGGTGGTAGTAATGAGTTAGTCGACCAATGGCTATATGCCCGCAAACATCTGTTGGTGGCGTATTACAATATGGTCGGGATCAAGCCTAACAAGGAATCGCATTCTGCGCTTAACGAAAAGGCGCTGGATAGCTTTTGCCATAACCTTGTCGATTATCTCTCTGCCGGCCATTTCAACATTTATGAGCGCATTATCGACGAAATGGAAGGCACCAGCCCACTTTTAGCCGCCACCCAGATCTATCCGCAGCTCGAAGCCAACACCCAGCAGATTATGAATTTCTACGATACCAACCTCGAGAATGCCATTGACGACGACAACGTGCTGGAGTTTCAGCAGGCGCTGTCCGGTATCGGCGAGGCGCTGGAGGTTCGCTTCTCTTTAGAGGATAAGCTGATTGAGCTGGCCTACGATAACAATCTGCATTCCATCGTAAACGACACCGGCAGCCTTGCACGCCCGGCTTGAGTTCTGCGCTGTTAACGAGTAGTTTACAAACCGGTCCGTAGCAATACGGATTTCTTCTTGTCGGAGTGCCGAGTGCGAAAGCACCGGCTGAGACCGTTAATTCGGGATCCGCGGAACCTGATCAGGTTAAAACCTGCGAAGGGAACAAGAGTAATTCTGCTTTTGGGTATCCCCTTTTCCGGGCGTCCCACATCCATTACTCCATCCGTTGTTCTGACAAGCCACTTCCTGATAAATACTGGAACGAGCTATGTCTGCATCTGAAAAAAAACCAAGCCGCCGCGAACAGCGCGCCGCCGCACAACACTTCATCAACACGCTGGAAGGCACCGCTTTCCCGAACTCGAAACGTATTTATCTGAGCGGATCGCGGGAAGACATCCGCGTGCCGATGCGTGAAATCCAGCTCAGCCCAACGATGACCGGCGGCAGCAAAGATAATCCTCACTACGAAGCCAACGACGCGGTGCCGATTTACGATACCTCCGGGCCTTATGGCGACCCGGATATCGCCATCGACGTTTTGCGCGGTCTTTCTCCCCTGCGCGGCAGCTGGATTGCCGAACGCAACGACAGCGAAACGCTGGACGACCGCAGCTCCGCCTATACCAAAGAACGCCTCGCCGACGACGGCCTCGACGAGCTACGTTTTGAAACTCAGCTTGCCCCGCGTCGCGCCCGGGCGGGTAAATGCGTAACCCAGCTCCACTACGCGCGTAAAGGCATCGTCACCCCGGAGATGGAATTCATCGCGGTGCGTGAAAATATGGGCCGCGAACGCATTCGCGACGCGGTTTTACGCCACCAGCATCCGGGCGTTGGCTTTGGCGCTCGCCTGCCGGAAAATATCACGCCTGAATTCGTGCGCGACGAAGTTGCCGCGGGCCGCGCCATCATTCCTGCCAATATTAATCACCCGGAATCCGAGCCGATGATTATTGGCCGCAATTTTCTGGTCAAAGTTAACGCCAACATCGGCAACTCGGCCGTCACTTCGTCCATCGAAGAAGAAGTGGAAAAGCTGGTCTGGTCAACGCGCTGGGGCGCGGATACGGTAATGGACCTCTCAACGGGGCGCTATATCCACGAAACCCGCGAATGGATCCTGCGCAATAGCCCGGTGCCTATCGGCACGGTGCCCATCTATCAGGCGCTGGAAAAGGTAAACGGCATTGCGGAAGACCTGACCTGGGAAATGTTCCGCGACACGCTGCTGGAACAGGCCGAACAAGGCGTGGACTACTTCACCATTCACGCGGGCGTGCTGCTGCGCTACGTGCCGATGACCGCCAAACGCCTGACCGGCATCGTTTCTCGCGGCGGTTCAATCATGGCGAAGTGGTGCCTGTCCCATCACCAGGAAAACTTCCTGTATCAGCACTTCCGCGAAATCTGTGAAATCTGCGCCGCCTACGACGTTTCGCTCTCGCTCGGCGACGGCCTGCGCCCCGGATCCATTCAGGATGCCAATGACGAAGCGCAGTTCTCCGAGCTGCACACGCTGGGCGAACTAACCAAAATCGCCTGGGAATACGACGTGCAGGTGATGATTGAAGGCCCCGGCCACGTGCCGATGCAGATGATCCGCCGCAATATGACCGAAGAGCTGGAGCACTGTCACGAAGCGCCGTTCTACACGCTTGGCCCGCTGACGACCGACATTGCCCCGGGCTATGACCACTTCACCTCCGGCATCGGCGCGGCAATGATTGGCTGGTTTGGCTGCGCCATGCTGTGCTACGTCACGCCCAAAGAGCATCTTGGCCTGCCGAATAAGGAAGACGTCAGGCAGGGCCTGATTACCTACAAAATTGCGGCGCACGCCGCAGATCTCGCTAAAGGGCATCCCGGCGCGCAGATCCGCGACAACGCGATGTCCAAAGCGCGCTTTGAATTCCGCTGGGAGGATCAGTTCAACCTCGCGCTCGACCCGTTCACCGCTCGCGCCTACCACGATGAAACGCTGCCGCAGGAGTCCGGCAAAGTCGCCCACTTCTGCTCTATGTGCGGGCCAAAGTTCTGTTCCATGAAGATTTCCCAGGAAGTCCGCGATTTCGCCGCGAAGCAAACCATTGAAGTCGGCATGGAAGATATGTCGCAATCCTTCCGGGAAAAAGGCGGGGAGATTTACCTGCGTCAGGAGGAAGTATGAAAACCTTGACCTTCCCCGCCGTTCCGCAGCGCCTCGGGCTTTATCCGGTGGTCGATAGCGTGGAATGGATTGCCCGTCTTCTGGAGATGGGAGTTCGCACTATCCAGCTACGCATCAAGGATAAATGCGATGAGGAAGTTGAAGCCGACGTTATTGCTGCGATAAAGCTGGGCCAGCGCTATAAGGCTCGGCTGTTTATTAACGACTACTGGCGGCTGGCAATCAAACATCGCGCCTACGGCGTACATCTGGGCCAGGAGGATCTGGACGTTGCCAATCTGCAAGCCATTAGCGACGCGGGCCTGCGTCTCGGGCTTTCCACCCATGACAATATGGAAATGGATCGCGCCCTGGCCGCGCGTCCTTCATATATTGCGCTGGGGCACGTATTCCCCACCCAAACCAAACGGATGCCGTCCTCGCCGCAGGGGCTGGAGCAGCTGGCGGCACATATCAAAACGCTGGGCAATTATCCTACGGTAGCCATTGGCGGTATCAGCATCGACCGCGTACCGACCGTGCTTGCTACGGGCGTCGGCAGCGTGGCGGTAGTCAGTGCCATCACGCAGGCGGATGACTGGCGAGCGGCCACGGCGCAGCTCCTTGAGCTTGCAGGAGCCGGCGATGAATGACGTGGATTTCATGCGCTACAGCCGCCAGCTTCTGCTTGAGGACGTGGCGCTCGAGGGCCAGCAAAAGCTGCTCGCCAGCCGGGTGCTGATTGTGGGCCTCGGGGGATTAGGCTCCCCCGCCGCGCTTTATCTGGCCGCGGCGGGCGTAGGCACGCTCGCTCTGGCCGACGACGACAGCGTTCATATCAGCAATTTGCAGCGGCAGATTCTGTTCACCTCGAACGATATTGACCAGCCGAAGTCGCAGGCCGCCCGGCGTCATTTACAGCAGCTCAATCCGGATATTACGCTGCACGTTATCGGCGAACGCCTGGCCGGGGACAAGCTGCGGCAGGCGGTGCAGGAAGCCGACCTGGTTTTGGACTGTAGCGATAACATGGCGACCCGGCAGGCCGTCAACGCCGCGTGCGTGGCAATGAATAAACCGCTTATTTCCGCCAGCGCGGTAGGTTTTGGCGGGCAGCTCATGGTGCTGACGCCGCCGTGGGAAAACGGCTGCTATCGCTGCGTGTGGCCCGACGAAAGCGAACCCGAGCGCAGCTGCCGCACCGCCGGAATTATCGGCCCGGTCGTCGGCGTGATGGGAACGTTGCAGGCGCTTGAAGCCATTAAGCTGCTCACCGGCATGAGACCCGCCAGCGGTTCGCTCCGGCTGTTCGACGCCCGACAGCATAGCTGGCGCTCCCTTACCATGCAGAAAGCGCCGCAGTGCCCGGTTTGTGGAGGACGAGATGCGCATCCACTTTAACGACGAACCGATGCAGTGCGATGCCCACCAGACGCTCTCGCAGCTGCTGGAAAAACTTCGTTTACTCAAGCCGGGTATTGCCCTGGCCGTGAACCAGACGATTGTTCCCCGCGAGCAGTGGGCAACGCTTTCGCTGCACGATGGCGACCATATTCTCCTCTTTCAGGCCATTGCCGGGGGCTGACATGCTACAGATTGCTGATAAAACTTTTACCTCGCACCTGTTCACCGGCACGGGGAAGTTCTCTTCGCCGCAGATAATGGCCGAGGCTATTCAGGCCTCCGGCTCCCAGCTGGTGACGATGGCGATGAAACGCGTCGATCTGCGCAATCACAATGATGCAATACTTGCCCCGCTCCTCGAGGCGGGCGTACAGCTGTTGCCCAATACTTCCGGGGCAAAAACGGCGGCGGAGGCTATCTTTGCTGCCCGACTGGCCCACGAAGCGCTTGGTACCAACTGGATAAAGCTCGAAATTCATCCCGATGCCCGCTACCTGCTCCCCGATCCCATCGAAACCCTGAAGGCCGCCGAGGAGCTGGTTAAACAGGGTTTCATCGTGCTGCCATACTGCGGCGCGGATCCGGTGCTGTGCAAACGGCTTGAAGAGGTAGGCTGCGCAGCCGTCATGCCGCTGGGCGCGCCAATAGGTTCAAATCAGGGACTGCAAACGCGGGCCCTGCTGGAGATTATTATCGAGCAGGCGAACGTGCCGGTGGTTGTCGACGCCGGTATCGGTGCCCCAAGCCACGCCGCACAAGCCCTGGAAATGGGAGCATCTGCCGTGCTGGTCAATACCGCGATCGCGGTGGCAAAAGATCCCGTCCAGATGGCCCACGCTTTCAGGCTGGCGGTAGAAGCCGGCGTCGTTGCCGCGCACGCCGGGCTTGGTTCTCGCTACCGGCAGGCTCAGGCCACCAGCCCGCTAACCGGGTTTCTTAAGTTCAGCCAGGAGGGGGCGTAATGGCCGCAACCTTTGCAGAACGCTGGCGCGAGCTGGACTGGGATGACATCACCCTGCAAATCAACGGCAAAACCGCGGCTGACGTTGAGCGGGCGCTGGCGACAGACAAAATCACGCGGGACGATCTGCTGGCCCTGCTTTCTCCGGCGGCCAGCCAATTTATCGAGCCGCTTGCTCAGCGCGCGCAGCGCCTGACCCGCCAGCGCTTTGGCAATACCGTCAGCTTTTACGTTCCCCTTTATCTGTCGAACCTGTGCGCCAACGACTGCACCTACTGCGGTTTTTCCATGAGCAACAGGCTCAAGCGTAAGACGCTGGATGAGCAGGAGATCGAGAGAGAATGCGCCGCTATTCAGGAGCTGGGCTTTGAGCATTTACTGCTGGTCACCGGCGAGCATCAAACTAAAGTGGGCATGGATTATTTCCGCCAGCATCTGCCCGCGATTCGACGCAGCTTCAGCTCGCTGCAAATGGAGGTGCAGCCCCTGGGCGAGGCTGAATACGCGGAGCTTAAAGCGCTCGGCCTTGATGGCGTGATGGTTTATCAGGAAACCTATCATCAGGCTATTTACGCTCAGCATCATCTGCGCGGCAACAAGCAGGATTTTTTCTGGCGTCTGGAAACCCCGGAGCGGCTGGGCCGGGCGGGCATTGATAAGATTGGACTCGGGGCGCTAATCGGGCTGTCTGATAGCTGGCGCACCGACTGCTTTATGCTCGCGGAGCATCTGCTGTGGCTCCAGCAGCACTACTGGCAGAGCCGCTATTCCATTTCGTTCCCCCGTCTGCGGCCCTGCACCGGCGGCGTTGAACCTGCGTCAATCATGGGCGAGAGCCAGCTGGTGCAGGCTATCTGTGCGTTCCGCCTGCTGGCTCCCGACGTGGAGCTTTCTCTTTCAACCCGTGAATCGCCCTGGTTCCGCGACCGCGTGATTCCCATTGCCATCAACAATGTGAGCGCCTTTTCAAAAACGCAGCCGGGCGGCTATGCCGATAACCATCCCGAGCTGGAACAGTTTGCCCCACACGATGGCAGAACGCCGTCCGAGGTTGCGACCGCGTTAACCCGTTCCGGGCTGCAACCCGTATGGAAAGACTGGGACAGCTATTTAGGCAGAGGCTTAGCGGAGTAACAATTTGATGACGTTTTCCGTATCAGATTGCTCATTTCGTGGTACTCGTTTTTTACCAGAAAACAAGCAATGTAACCGGTTTCAGGATTTCGCCGATTCTTTTGTGATACCAGACACACAATCAAGCTAAAGCGGTTGTTGGAGGACCGCCTCACGGATGATTATCTTCCTATCCAACGGACACTGAGAGCAGATTATGAAAAATATCGTTTTGTGTTGTGCGGCAGGAATGTCTACCAGCATCCTGGTTCAACGAATGAAGGACGCCGCAACGAAGAAAGGCATCGAAGTCAGCATCAAGGCGGTGCCTGTCGCAGAATTCAAAGACAATATTGATTCCGCCGATATTGTGCTGCTCGGTCCACAGGTCAAGTATGAGCACGCCAAATTACAGGCCATCGCCGAGCCGATGGGCAAAACCGTCGCCGTCATCGATATGATGGATTACGGCATGATGAAGGGCGATGTGGTGCTCGAGAAAGCTTTGAAAATGATGGAGTGATGAAGACGTGGAAGATTTAGAATCGATTATCATGGAATTGCTGGTCAACGCTGGCAGCGCACGTAGCCAGGCTCTGACCGCTCTACAGCAGGCTCGCAAAGGCGATTTTGAAGCCGCCGAGCAGGCAATGGAAGAATCTCGTGAATATGTGAAGCACGCCCACAAAATCCAGACCCAGCTCATCGGGATGGACGAAGGTACCGGTAAACTGCCGGTGAATTTGATCACCGTTCACTCGCAGGACCACCTGATGAACGCCATGGTGATTCAGGATTTAGCGGCCGATATGATTGAGCTGTATCGCCGTATCCCGCTGGTGAAATAACGCTTTTTCTCTGAACGCCAGACATAAAAAAACCGCTCTTTCGAGCGGTTTTTATTTTTGGCTTCGCAACGTTAGTCGTTGTCGCTTCCGCCCAGGCCTGCGTTCAGAAGTTCTGCCAGGCTGGCAGAAGCATCTTCAGCGGTAACCTGAGGTACAACAGGCGCTTCACCTGCTGCACGGCGGCGCATACGATCCTGGTGGTACGCATAACCGGTACCGGCCGGGATCAGACGACCCACGATAACGTTCTCTTTCAGGCCGCGCAGTTCGTCACGTTTACCCGCAACGGCTGCTTCGGTAAGCACACGAGTGGTCTCCTGGAACGATGCCGCGGAGATGAAGGACTCGGTTGCCAGAGAGGCTTTGGTGATACCCAGCAGATCGCGTGCAAAGGACACGTTGATCTTACCGTTCGCTTCCAGTTCGCGGTTAGCGATCTTGATGCGGGAGTATTCAGCCTGCTCGCCTTCCAGGAAGTCGGAGCTGCCAGCGTTAACGATGGTGGCTTTACGCAGCATCTGACGCACGATGACTTCGATGTGTTTATCGTTAATCTTAACGCCTTGCAGACGGTAAACGTCCTGCACTTCGTTGGTGATGTAACGAGTCACAGCATAGACGCCACGCAGACGCAGAATGTCGTGCGGAGACTCTGGACCATCGGAAACGACGTCACCGCGTTCTACGCGTTCACCTTCGAACACGTTCAGCTGACGCCATTTCGGAATCATCTCTTCGTAAGCATCGCTGCCGTCGATTGGGGAGATAACCAGACGGCGTTTGCCTTTGGTCTCTTTACCAAACGAGATGATACCGCTGATTTCAGCAAGGATCGCAGGCTCTTTCGGACGACGCGCTTCGAACAGGTCAGCAACGCGTGGCAGACCACCGGTAATATCCTTGGTACCGCTGGATTCCTGAGGAATACGCGCCAGGGCGTCACCTGAGTGAATCTGAGTGCCATCTTCCAGCTGGACAATTGCTTTACCCGGCAGGAAGTACTGAGCAGGCATATCGGTGCCTGGGATCAGAACGTCGTTGCCCTGAGCATCAACAATTTTCAGCGCTGGACGCAGGTCTTTACCGCCCGCGGTACGTTCTGCAGAATCCAGAACAACCAGGGATGACAGGCCGGTTAATTCGTCGGTCTGACGGGTAATGGTCTGGCCGTCAATCATGTCGGTAAAGCGGATGAAACCGCTAACTTCCGAGATGACTGGCATGGTGTGTGGATCCCAGTTTGCAACGGTTTCACCGCCGGCAACCTGCTCACCATCACCTTTAGCCATCACTGCACCGTAAGGCACCTTATAGCTTTCTTTGGTACGACCGAATTCGTCGATCAGTTTCAGCTCGGTGTTACGGGAAGTGACGACCAGCTTGCCAGTAGAGTTCACAACCGACTTCGCGTTGCTGAGCTTGATGCTACCTTTGTTCTTAACCTGAATGCTGGATTCAGCAGCAGAACGAGATGCCGCACCACCGATGTGGAACGTACGCATCGTCAGCTGTGTACCAGGTTCACCGATGGACTGTGCCGCGATAACCCCGATAGCTTCGCCTTTGTTGATGATGTGACCACGTGCCAGGTCGCGACCGTAGCAGTGTGCACATACGCCAAAGTCAGTTTCGCAACCTACTACGGAACGAACTTTTACGCTGTCAACGGAGTTAGCTTCCAGCAGGTCACACCACTGTTCGTGCAGCAGAGTGTTGCGTGGAACCAGGATATCCGCAGTACCCGGCTTCAGAATGTCTTCTGCCGTGACACGACCCAGTACGCGATCGCGCAGCGGTTCTTTAACGTCGCCACCTTCGATAACCGGAGTCATCGTGATGCCTTCCAGGGTGCCACAGTCGTCTTCAGTAACAACCAGGTCCTGTGCAACGTCAACCAGACGACGAGTCAGGTAACCGGAGTTCGCCGTTTTCAGTGCGGTATCCGCCAGACCTTTACGAGCACCGTGAGTGGAGATGAAGTACTGGAGTACGTTCAGACCTTCACGGAAGTTCGCGGTGATTGGCGTTTCGATGATGGAACCATCTGGTTTCGCCATCAGACCACGCATACCTGCCAGCTGACGAATCTGTGCCGCAGAACCACGCGCACCGGAGTCGGCCATCATGTAGATGCTGTTGAAGGAAACCTGCTGCTCTTCAACGCCGTCACGGTTAATCACGGTTTCAGTTTGCAGGTTATCCATCATCGCCTTGGATACGCGATCGTTCGCCGCAGCCCAGATATCGATGACTTTGTTATAACGTTCGCCGGCTGTAACCAGACCTGACTGGAACTGTTCCTGAATCTCAGCAACTTCAGCTTCCGCCTCAGAGATGATTTCAGTTTTCTTCGCCGGGATGACCATGTCATCAATACCAACGGATGCACCTGAACGCGCTGCGTAAGCAAAGCCGGTGTACATCGTCTGGTCAGCAAAGATTACGGTCGGTTTCAGGCCCAAAATGCGGTAACAGGTGTTCAGCATTTTGGAGATAGCCTTCTTGCCCAGCGCCTGGTTGACGATGGAGAAAGGCAGACCTTTCGGTACGATCATCCACAGAATCGAACGACCAACGGTAGTATCGATCAGGCTGGTTTTCGCAACGAACTCGCCGTTTGCATCTTTTTCATATTCGGTGATACGCACTTTGACACGCGCATGCAGAGAGGCCAGGCCAGCGCGGTAAATACGCTCGGCTTCTTTAGGGCCAGTCAGCACCATGCCTTCGCCTTTGGCGTTAACACAGTCGCGGGTCATGTAGTACAGACCCAATACAACGTCCTGAGAAGGAACGATGATTGGCTCGCCGTTCGCTGGTGACAGGATGTTGTTGGTCGACATCATCAGCGCACGCGCTTCCAGCTGAGCTTCAAGCGTCAGCGGAACGTGTACTGCCATCTGGTCACCATCGAAGTCGGCGTTGTATGCCGCACAGACCAGCGGGTGCAGCTGGATAGCTTTACCTTCGATCAGCACTGGCTCAAATGCCTGGATACCCAAACGGTGCAGGGTTGGTGCACGGTTCAGCAGTACCGGGTGTTCGCGGATAACTTCGTCCAGGATATCCCAAACGACAGCTTCTTCGCGCTCAACCATTTTCTTCGCAGCTTTAATGGTGGTAGCAAGACCACGCAGTTCCAGCTTGCCGTAGATGAACGGTTTGAACAGCTCCAGCGCCATTTTCTTAGGCAGACCGCACTGATGCAGACGCAGGTATGGACCTACGGTGATCACAGAACGACCGGAGTAGTCGACACGTTTACCCAACAGGTTCTGACGGAAACGACCCTGCTTACCTTTGATCATATCGGCCAAAGATTTCAGAGGACGTTTGTTTGAACCGGTGATCGCACGACCGCGACGGCCGTTATCCAGCAGGGCGTCAACCGCTTCCTGCAGCATACGTTTTTCGTTGCGTACGATGATGTCCGGCGCAGCCAGATCCAGCAGACGTTTCAGACGGTTGTTACGGTTAATGACGCGACGATACAGATCGTTCAGGTCAGAAGTCGCGAAACGACCACCGTCCAGCGGTACCAGCGGGCGCAGATCTGGCGGCAGAACCGGCAGAACGGTCAGGATCATCCACTCTGGTTTGTTACCAGACTGAACGAACGCTTCCAGCAGCTTGATACGCTTGGTCAGCTTTTTACGTTTGGTTTCGGAGTTGGTTTCGTTCAGCTCTTCACGCAGAGTTTCGCACTCTTGCTCCAGATCCATGCTTTTCAGCAGGGCCTGAATAGCTTCCGCACCCATCTTCGCGTCGAATTCGTCACCGAACTCTTCCAGCGCATCCAGATACTGCTCTTCAGTCAGGATCTGACGACGCTCGAGGTTGGTCATCCCGCCTTCGATAACAACATAAGATTCGAAGTACAGTACGCGCTCAATATCGCGCAGCGGCATGTCTAACAGCAGGCCGATACGGGATGGCAGAGACTTCAGGAACCAAATGTGAGCCGTTGGAGAAGCCAGCTCAATGTGACCCATACGCTCACGACGAACTTTAGTCTGGGTAACTTCTACGCCACACTTCTCACAGATAACACCACGGTGTTTCAGGCGCTTGTACTTACCGCACAGGCACTCGTAGTCTTTTACTGGCCCAAAAATACGGGCGCAGAACAGACCGTCACGTTCTGGTTTGAACGTACGGTAGTTGATGGTTTCCGGCTTTTTAACTTCACCGAAAGACCATGAACGGATCATGTCTGGCGATGCCAGAGCAATTTTGATCGCATCAAACTCTTCGGTTTTAGTTTGCGCTTTCAGAAACTTTAATAAGTCTTTCACGGATTTGCTCCCGTCGGAGTTAGCACTCTGTGATGCCCGGCGTTAGCCGGGCACCCTGGACCTTTTGAGCAACGATTACTCGTCTTCCAGCTCGATGTTGATACCCAGCGAACGGATCTCTTTCAACAGTACGTTGAAGGATTCCGGCATGCCCGGTTCCATCTGATGATTGCCATCCACGATGTTTTTATACATCTTAGTACGGCCGTTCACGTCATCAGACTTAACGGTCAGCATTTCCTGCAGGGTATAGGCAGCGCCATATGCTTCCAGCGCCCACACTTCCATCTCACCGAAGCGCTGACCACCGAACTGAGCCTTACCACCCAGCGGCTGCTGAGTAACCAGGCTGTAAGAACCGGTAGAACGCGCGTGCATCTTGTCATCAACCAGGTGGTTCAGTTTCAGCATGTACATGTAACCTACGGTTACCTGACGCTCAAACTGCTCACCGGTGCGGCCGTCGAACAGGGTGATCTGGCCAGAAGATGGCAGACCGCCGAGTTGCAGCAGCTCTTTGATTTCAGACTCTTTTGCACCGTCGAATACCGGAGTAGCAATCGGCATACCTTTTTTCAGGTTTTCAGCCAGGCGCAGAACTTCTTCGTCAGTGAAGGTATTCAGATCCACCTTCTGACGAACGTCCGTGCCCAGGTCATACGCTTTCTGGATGAATTCGCGCAGTTTGGCGACTTCCTGCTGCTGTTTGAGCATCGCGTTGATTTTCTCACCGATGCCTTTTGCAGCCATACCCAGGTGGGTTTCCAGAATCTGACCGATGTTCATACGAGACGGTACGCCCAGCGGGTTCAGTACGATGTCTACCGGCGTGCCGTTTTCATCGTATGGCATATCTTCGATCGGGTTGATCTTGGAGATAACACCTTTGTTCCCGTGACGACCTGCCATTTTATCACCAGGCTGAATCTGACGTTTAACGGCCAGATACACTTTCACGATTTTCAGCACGCCAGGTGCCAGGTCATCGCCCTGAGTGATTTTGCGGCGCTTGGCTTCGAGTTTCTTCTCAAACTCGTGCTTCAGCTCGTCGTACTGCTCCGCCAGCTGCTCCAGCTGGTTTTGCTTCTCTTCGTCAGTCAGACCCAGTTCCAGCCAGCGATCGCGTGGCAGTTTGTCGAGCTTGTCAGCTTCAACGCCACCGGCAACCAGCACCGCACGGATACGGGCAAACAGACCAGCTTCAAAGATCTGCAGTTCTTCAGTCAGGTCTTTCTTAGCCTGCTTCAGCTGCATCTCTTCGATTTCCAGCGCGCGCTTGTCTTTTTCCACGCCATCGCGGGTAAAGACCTGCACATCGATTACGGTACCGGAAACGCCGTTTGGTACGCGCAGAGAAGAGTCTTTAACGTCAGACGCTTTCTCACCGAAGATAGCGCGCAGCAGCTTCTCTTCTGGCGTCAGCTGTGTTTCGCCTTTCGGCGTCACTTTACCGACCAGAATGTCGCCACCGGTCACTTCAGCACCGATATAAACGATACCGGATTCATCCAGTTTGGAGAGCGCAGCTTCACCCACGTTAGGGATGTCCGCAGTGATCTCTTCTGGCCCCAGCTTGGTGTCGCGAGACACACATGCCAGTTCCTGGATGTGAATAGTCGTGAAACGATCTTCCTGAACAACACGCTCGGAAACGAGGATGGAGTCTTCGAAGTTGTAACCGTTCCACGGCATGAACGCTACGCGCATGTTCTGGCCAAGCGCCAGTTCACCGAGGTCGGTAGACGGACCGTCTGCCAGCACGTCGCCGCGTTCAATAGGCTCGCCCAGGGAAACACACGGCATCTGGTTGATACAGGTGTTCTGGTTCGAACGGGTGTACTTAGTCAGGTTGTAGATGTCGATACCCGCTTCGCCGGCATGCATCTCGTCTTCGTTAACTTTGATAACGATACGGGAAGCATCCACGTACTGAACGGTACCGCCACGTTTGGCTACGGCAGTAACGCCGGAGTCAACGGCAACAGCACGTTCCATACCGGTACCAACCAGCGGCTTATCAGCGCGCAGAGTCGGAACCGCCTGACGTTGCATGTTCGCACCCATCAATGCACGGTTGGCGTCATCGTGTTCCAGGAACGGGATCAGGGATGCACCGACGGAAACCACCTGCTGGGTGGAAACGTCCATGTAGTCAACCTGGTCGTTGCTGAACAAGCTTGATTCGCCTTTGCTACGGCAGGTAACGAGGTCGTCTACGAAACGGCCTTCTTCGTCCAGGTTGGTGTTCGCCTGAGCGATAACGTAGTTACCTTCTTCGATAGCAGACAGATAATGAATTTCGTCTGTTACCACGCCTTCAACAACGCGACGATACGGCGTTTCTAAGAAACCGTATTCGTTAGTCTGTGCATAAACAGACAGGGAGTTGATCAGGCCGATGTTTGGACCTTCAGGCGTTTCGATTGGGCACACGCGACCGTAGTGGGTTGGGTGTACGTCTCGAACTTCGAAGCCTGCACGCTCACGGGTCAAACCACCCGGGCCGAGTGCGGAGATACGACGTTTGTGCGTAATCTCAGACAGCGGGTTGTTCTGGTCCATAAACTGAGACAGCTGGCTGGAACCGAAGAACTCTTTCACTGCCGCAGAGATTGGCTTGGCGTTGATCATATCCTGAGGCATCAGGGTGTCGAGATCGCCCAAAGACAGACGTTCTTTAACCGCACGCTCAACGCGGACCAGACCTACGCGGAACTGGTTTTCAGCCATTTCGCCAACGGAACGGATACGACGGTTGCCGAGGTGGTCGATATCATCCACTTCGCCCTGGCCGTTACGGATACCGATCAGTTTGCGCATCACTTCGATGATGTCGTCTTTGCTCAGGATACCTGAACCTTCGATCTCATCACGCAGCAGGGAACGGTTGAACTTCATACGACCAACCGCTGACAGGTCATAGCGGTCTTCGGAGAAGAACAGGTTCTCGAACAGGCTTTCCGCGGCTTCACGCGTTGGTGGCTCGCCAGGACGCATCATGCGGTAGATCTCAACCAGCGCGCTCAGGCGATCGTTGGTTGGGTCGACGCGAACGGTCTCGGAGATGTACGGGCCGTGATCCAGGTCGTTGGTAAACAGCGTTTCGATACGCTTGTGACCGGACTGGCTCAGCTTAGCCAGCAGATCCAAAGACAGTTCCATGTTCGCCGGGCAAATCAGTTCGCCGGTAGAAGCATCAACGTAGTCTTTAGCCGCGACTTTGCCAGCAATGTATTCAACCGGAACTTCGATAAGCTTGATATCGTCTTTTTCCAGCTGGCGAATGTGGCGCGCGGTAATGCGGCGGCCTTTTTCGACATACACTTTGCCGTCAGCTTCGATGTCAAAGGATGCGGTCTCGCCACGCAGGCGTTCCGGTACCAGTTCCATCTGCAGCTTGTTGTCACGGATTTCGAAATTAACTTTCTCAAAGAACAGGTCGAGGATCTGCTCAGTGGTGTAGTTCAACGCGCGCAGAATAATGGTCGCTGGCAGTTTGCGGCGACGGTCGATACGCACGAACAGGTTGTCTTTCGGGTCGAATTCGAAATCCAGCCAGGAACCACGGTAAGGGATGATACGTGCGTTATACAGCACCTTCCCTGAAGAGTGGGTTTTACCCTTGTCGCTGTCAAAGAACACGCCTGGGCTACGGTGCAACTGAGAAACGATAACGCGCTCAGTACCGTTGATTACAAACGTACCGTTGTCCGTCATGAGTGGAATTTCACCCATGTAGACTTCTTGTTCTTTAATGTCTTTTACGGTGCCTTCTGGCGCTTCACGTTCGTAGATCACCAGACGCAGTTTTACGCGCAGCGGAGCAGAGTAAGTCACGCCACGGATCTGACACTCTTTGACATCAAAAACTGGTTCGCCAAGACGATAGCTGACGTACTGCAGTTCAGAATTGCCGCTGTAGCTCTGGATTGGGAACACGGAACGGAAAGCTGCTTCCAGACCGTACTGCCCTTCAGGATCTTGCTCGATAAACTTCTGGAACGAGTCAAGCTGGATAGAAAGGAGATAAGGAATGTCCAGCACTTGCGGACGTTTTCCAAAATCCTTACGAATACGTTTTTTCTCGGTATAGGAGTAAACCATAGGGTTCCTCAGCTCGCTGACAAGTCGACCCATCTGCCCGACGAAGGGACAGTTTGTGCAACACTATTTTGTGGACCGGAAAGTGGAACACTTCCCGCAATACCTGTTTCTATCACTCTTAAACCATTTCGCTACGCTTTACCCCGGAACTCCCGGTGTAGAAAGTCGCAGTATATTAAGGCGTCGATAGAGACATGCATTGAATGGAAACCAGCAGTCAAACAGTGTGAAACGCTACTGGTACCCTACAGCGCAAAAAGGCTGGTGACTAAAAAGTCACCAGCCATCAGCCTAATTTCTCAGGCTGCAACCGGAAGGGTTGGCTTATTTAACTTCAACTTCAGCGCCAGCTTCTTCCAGAGATTTTTTCAGAGCTTCTGCGTCATCTTTGCTCACGCCTTCTTTCAGCGCAGCTGGAGCGGATTCAACCAGGTCTTTTGCTTCTTTCAGACCCAGGCCAGTCGCGCTACGTACTGCTTTGATAACGGCAACTTTGTTAGCGCCAGCAGCTTTCAGAATAACGTCGAACTCAGTTTTCTCTTCAGCAGCTTCAGCTGGGCCTGCAGCAACAGCTACAGCGGCAGCAGCGGAAACACCGAATTTTTCTTCCATTGCAGAAATCAGTTCTACAACGTCCATTACGGACATAGCGGATACTGCTTCAATGATTTGATCTTTAGTGATAGACATAACAATTGTTCCTGAAAATCAGAATTAGTTTATACGTAAGCAAATGCGTTAGAAAAGTAAGCGCTATTAAGCAGCTTCTTTCTGATCGCGTACAGCAGCCAGAGTGCGAACCAGTTTGCCTGCAGAGGCTTCTTTCATGGTTGCCATCAGGCGTGCGATTGCTTCTTCGTAAGTTGGCAGAGTTGCCAGGCGATCGATCTGGGCCGCCGGGATCAGCTCACCTTCAAAGGCTGCAGCTTTAACCTCGAATTTTGCATTCGCTTTCGCGAACTCTTTGAACAGACGAGCAGCAGCGCCCGGGTGTTCCATAGAGTATGCAATCAAGGTTGGACCAACAAACGTGTCTTTCAGGCACTCGAAAGGAGTACCATCAACGACGCGGCGCAGCAGGGTGTTACGAACAACACGCATGTAAACGCCAGCTTCACGACCTGCTTTACGCAGTTCAGTCATTTTATCTACGGTAACGCCACGGGAATCCGCAACAACCGCAGACAGCGCGCCTTTGGCTACTTCGCTGACTTCAGCAACAATCGCTTGTTTGTCTTGAAGATTTAAAGCCATTAGCTTTGCTCCTGGATATTAGCCGGGGTTTCCCCCGGAACTCACTTCATTCATTACCAAAACGATAAAGAACGTCGAAATACGGTGAGCAGAAACAAGCCAAAGACTATCAAAAAATATTCTTCAGGTTCTGTCACCGTCTACGCAGGAGATTAAGCCTCTCGCGAGACACCTGCGGTCTTGGACGGAGGCCTGGATAAGGCCAGGCTCCAACCGAAAATTCTGTGTGCCCTGCAAGCAAGGCAACGGGCGTAAGATTTTAGACTAATCGAACGCCCGCGTAAAGCAGTGAATCTTAGCTCACTACCGCGCTCAGACCAGACTGGTCGATCGCAACACCTGCACCCATGGTGGTAGACAGGCTAACTTTCTTGATGAAAACACCTTTAGCCTGAGAAGGTTTTGCTTTTTTCAGCGCAACCAGCAGGGATTCCAGGTTTTCTTTCAGTTTGTCAGCGTCAAAATCCACTTTACCGATGGTGGTGTGAATAATGCCGTTTTTGTCGTTACGGTAACGAACCTGACCCGCTTTAGCATTTTTAACAGCTTCAGCAACGTTAGGGGTTACAGTACCAACTTTCGGGTTAGGCATCAGGCCGCGTGGGCCCAGGACCTGGCCCAGCTGGCCAACAACGCGCATTGCATCCGGGGAAGCAATAACAACGTCAAAGTTCATTTCGCCTTTTTTGATCTGGTCAGCCAGATCTTCCATACCTACCAGCTCAGCGCCAGCAGCTTTAGCTGCTTCAGCGTTAGGGCCCTGGGCAAATACGGCTACGCGAACTGAACGGCCAGTACCGTGCGGCAGTACTGTTGCACCACGTACGTTCTGGTCAGATTTACGAGCGTCGATGCCGAGGTTAACAGCAACGTCAACGCTTTCTACGAATTTAGCAGTGGCCAGCTCTTTGAGCAGAGCAACGGCTTCGTTGATGTCGTACTGTTTGGTCGCATCAACTTTGTCACGGATCACGCGCATGCGCTTGGTCAGTTTAGCCATTTCTTAATCCTCCACTACCAGGCCCATGGAACGAGCAGTACCTTCGATGGAGCGAGTCATCGCTTCAACGTCAGAACCAGTCATGTCCGCAGCTTTGGTTTCTGCGATTTCACGCACCTGAGCACGGGTCACTTTACCCACTTTGTCTTTGTTCGGCTTACCGGAACCAGACTTAATGCCAGCAGCTTTCTTCAGCAGAACAGCAGCCGGTGGGGTTTTAGTAACGAAGGTGAAAGAACGGTCAGCGTAAACGGTAATAACAACCGGAATTGGCAGACCTTTCTCAACGGATTCAGTTTTGGCGTTGAACGCTTTACAGAATTCCATGATGTTAACACCCTGCTGACCCAGAGCTGGACCAACCGGTGGACTTGGGTTTGCCATACCAGCTGCAACCTGCAGCTTGACATAGGCTTGTACTTTCTTAGCCATCTAAATTTCCTCTAGTGGGTTATAGCGCCTCAACGAGGCTCCCCGTGAATAAATCGTTTTATGCGTACAGGACGCATAAAAACAAAAGGCGCGAAATTGTATGCCAATCTCGCGCCTTGTGCAACGATTAATCGCTGCTTTTACAACCGGGCTATTACGCCTTTTCGACCTGGGCAAAATCCAGTTCGACCGGAGTTGCACGTCCGAAGATAGATACAGAAACCTTCAGGCGGCTCTTTTCGTAATCTACTTCTTCTACAACACCGTTAAAGTCGGCAAAAGGACCATCGCTAACACGAACCATTTCACCCGGTTCAAACAGCGTTTTAGGACGCGGCTTATCACCAACCTGCTGCAGGCGGTTCATAATCGCATCAACTTCTTTATCGCTGATTGGGGCTGGACGGTCAGAGGTGCCGCCGATGAAACCCATAACGCGCGGAACGCTGCGCACTAAGTGCCAGCTCGCGTCGTTCATTACCATCTGGACCAGCACGTAGCCCGGGAAGAATTTGCGCTCACTTTTACGACGCTGGCCGCCACGGATCTCAACCACTTCTTCGGTTGGAACCATAACTTCACCAAACAACTCTTCCATATTGTGCAATTTGATGTGCTCGCGCAGCGATGTAGCTACGCGGCCTTCAAAACCGGAAAACGCCTGAACGACGTACCAGCGCTTTTTAGGGGCTTCAGACATCTTAGAACCTCAGGCCAGTAATAAATGAAACCAGACGGACTAAAATGCCATCCAGTCCCCACAAAATCAGTGACATTACAGCAGTAACTGCTGCCACGATTAAGGTGGTGTGTAATGTTTCCTGGCGAGTCGGCCAAATCACTTTACGTACTTCGGTTCTCGCTTCACGAGCGAAAGCTACGGTTGCTTTGCCTTTCGTCGTCAACAGCGCGACACCACCCGCTGCAGCAATCATAATAACCACTGCCAGGGCACGCAGCGGCAAGGACACATCACGATAAATGTAGTTACCCACGATCGCCAGAATCAGCAGAACGGCAACGGCAAGCCATTTCATCGTTTCCAGGCCGCGCCCGCTTCCGTGAGCTTCGGTATTCGCACTCATAAACCAACCTGTCACAATAAATCAGACAAACATTTTTACCCCGCAGATGCGAGGCAAAACCAGACCGAATTGCTCTTTTCAGGCGCTATTCGGTATAAACGCCATCTTCAGAGCCTGTCTCAGCAATGATTATGAGTAAAAAATCACTGATGAGCCAGGTTCTGGTTCGAGAGCGTACAAAAAGGGCATCAAATGATGCCCTTTTCTTGCGCGTTGCGTCAAATATTATCCACGATTAAGCGATAACTTTAGCAACAACACCAGCACCAACAGTACGGCCGCCTTCACGGATTGCGAAACGCAGACCGTCGTCCATTGCGATTGGGTGGATCAGGGTAACAACCATTTTGATGTTGTCACCAGGCATTACCAT
>DASXGN010000009.1:0-77261 GCA_036489025.1 Buttiauxella sp. | reverse complement strand
TGTCAGAGGTGACGAACCCGAAGATTACGAGGTTTACGGTTTTGAGACCCTGAAAGAATTGCAGGCGTTTCGTAAGAGATATCCGGAGCAAATGAAAATGGCATACAGCTATACGCTCAGTTCAGGCACGACTAAGGCGGGCAGTCATATTTCTGTGTGCGACGCGGATCATTTCAAGGCGTTTAACAAGCTGGTTAAGGCGTCAGGCATTGAAATTTAGTCACTAATTATCAGCAAGCAGCCGATGGCGGGATCGTCCCGCCGTCAACAATGAGGAGAAGCACCATGTATCAACCTGAAATCACTAGCGGCTACAGCAGCACTGACCGTTTCCAATGGGACGCGAGCGCGGAAGCGGCCTACTGGCAGCAGTGCGAAAAAAACGCCTATACGGACGTGTCAGAAATCACCCTGACGGTGTTTATGGATGCTATCGCGCTGATGTACCCGAACGACTGGCAGGGGGACGCGCACTGTGAATCGTTCAAGCTGTCTGAGATGGTAAGCGGCGACGTGACGGACATTTACGCCAAAGTGGGGGATCGTTATTTCACGTTCCGCGATAAGGCAACCATGACCCACACGGCAATTATCGCGCGTATCAATAAGGAGGTGTTAAGCAGGGAAGAGACGTATCAGAAATGAAAAAAGCAGACTTTCGTCTGCTCATTCGCTGCCGGTTTACCCCTGAGAAAGTTAGACCGGCTTTCAATATTCGATTGGAGTTAAAACTATGAATACTGAAGCACAGATAATTGCATCCCCCGCGCCGTTTGTAAAGTCTGAGAGGGCAAAAAAGCACCCGCGCATGGTGCGCGAACCGCTCAACAGTCAGGACATCACCGTACCGCTCAAAGCGTTGGGGCGTCACATCGTGAAATGCCAGCGTAAACGCCGGTCCGTGAGGGTGCCCGCCATGCGGGTCAGTGAACTCGGGCAGGTATTGCGCACGCTCGAGTTAAAACGGGCTTACGCCTGATAGCCATGCTGCCCTGCGGGGCAGCATTTTCACGACTTTACGGGGTGAATGATGACTAAAAAACTGATGTTCAGGGCGGAAACGCTGAAGCCGGTCATGATGGATGTGAAAAATAACGGCGGCTGGGTGCGGCTTGTCGGCGCAGAAGGTATCTATCTGACAGCCAGAAACCCGTCCTATGTGGGCGCAAAACGCACTATTTCCTATGCCGAAGGGTTTGATCTCGAACAGTGGGAAGACATTGAGGCATTGTTCGAAGCGATGGACGAGGCCACAGGCATTGAGTGCGAGATTATTGAAGATCTGTCCGTGGATACTGAAATGCTGGAACTGCTGACGACCGGTGAGGCCGATTTGGCAGTACACATCATTGAGGGTGAATTTTTGTTGGTGGCGGTGATGCGCGGTGCGGAGGTTAAACCATGCTGAATGAACAGGACACCGCCGTTGCCAATCTGGATATCAACGGACAGCGGGCGGGGGAGATGATCCCTTCGGTAGCGATTGACCGGATTATTGCCCTGAGGGAAAACGGCCTGAAACAGTATGCCGAAGCGCTGAACATGCTTAACTCTGCCCGAAAGTTGCTGTTAGCGGCCACCGGCGGGGAGTATCTCTACGGGTTTGAACTCTGCGTGAAGGATGCGGTGAGCTGGGCAGACCAACCGGAGCGGGCAGAAAAGGCCATCAAAAAGAGCGTAGACGGCAAAATTTGGCACCGGCTGATGAGTGAAACCGGCATGTTTACGCTGATGAGCGGTAAGCAGCGTGAAGAATGGGACAGGCAGACAGACGGTGAAGACATGCCAGAAATCACGTTAGCTACGGTGCTGGCAACGTTTGAACAGTTACATACCCACAAAAATGACACGTTCGAACGGGGCGTGATTGACGTTTTCCGCTCGCTTTCATGGGATTACCGGACAAATAACCCGTGCAAATTTGGGAAGAAAATCATCGTGTCGCGCCTGTTTAATACCTACAGCAGCGGCTATATCACCTTTTCTATTTCGGGACGTTCAACGCTTGACGATCTGGCGAAAGTTTTCTATTTACTGGAAAGGCGGAACGTGCCGGATCATCGGATTTCCGAAGGGGCGAAGTTTAGCGACCACTATCAGCGGGAAGGTTTTTCAGGCAATGCCTACGAAGGGGAATATTTTTCTATGCGGTATTTCAAAAAAGGCACGGCGCATATCACGTTTAACCGGCCTGAACTGGTAGACCGTATGAATGAGATTGTTGCCCGTCATTATCCCTCAATGCTGCCTGCAAGAGTGTAGTGCGGTACGCTGGCGGGGAATTCTCCGCCAGATTTTGGCCGCGCGAAAAGCTTTAGCCGGTAACTGCTGCGGCTGCGCCGCCGCGGTTCTCCCGCATTCTGCAATACAGTCTGACCTGGTTAACTTCCTCCGCCTAACTCGTATTCCCCCTCTTCCTGGTGTGACTCTTCTGTTTCTTCCTGCTGTGCGGAGTGTCCGGCAAAAAATGCCAGGGCTGGGCGCCTCCCTGCGGGTTCGGGCTGTCGTGAACAGAGTCAGCAAGCTGTCTCTGCCCTGCGGGCTTCCATCCCTGACGCAACAGCAACACCGGCTTGCAGTGGCCAATGGCCGCGCCGCTATCACTGCCGGTGATAAAGCCACCGGCGCTAAGGGCGCCCCGTCGTTCCGCCGTGTCGGGTGTGTGCATCCGTTCCTGTCCGGCCTGGTCATCACGGTTCAGTTATCGCGCGGTGGGCTGAACCGTAGTGTTGTCTGTGTTCAAAACAAGGGTGTATGAACGCCTGTGGCGCACTTGTTTCTTGCCCCCATCCATCACTACGGCGCCCATGCCGCGAGATAACAGACCGTTAGATGATTTTTCACCAACAGGGAGAGAACCCGGATGCACACACACAACGTCAACATCAAAACCGCCGCTCGAAAAACGCCCGAAAGATATTCACAGGTCAAATTCCTCGCCGTGATTGCCGAGCAGCAGTCCTTTTTAATGTGTCTGGTCAATCTGTGGAATCTCCAGCTTCCTCAGGAAGAAAAGGAGGAAGAAGTCTCCATGTTGCTTATGCAATTGGCTGAAAACGTTTTATTGCATGGCGTCCTCGACTGGTCACCAAAGAAACCGCTTATTTCATGGGATATCGCCTGTTTTTGGATTCAGGGGCAGAAATTCGCGTTAAGTCTGTATGAGCAGGGTGGTGCGCGTGCGGTTGATTATGCCCGTAAGGATTTAGCCGACAGTCTGGCACATGAGAAATATTACAGAAACCGTGAAAGGGAAGACCTTCACGCCTGAACTGTCATTTATTCCATTTTAAATATGAAGGGGAGTAGCTCCCCTTTATTCACTCAACGCAGGAGTCAATAATATGTTGTCATTAAGTTCACTGGTAAAAAAATCAGAAAGTCGGATAAACATTGTTGTAGGTTCCGTTGTGACGACCAATTTATATTGGTTAGGGCGCGGCGTTGTTTATCAAATTCACGGCGAACAAATGCCGGATACCGTGAGGCAAGTGGGCGGCGGCGTAATGGTTTCTGGTGGACATGCTGAATTTGATATTGTTCACGACTGCGGAAAATTCACTAAACGTTTGCCGGAGTGTATTTTGCGCGGCGTGCAGTGGGAAATATTGGATGAAGTTGCAGACACTGAAGAAATTCAACGGTTATGCGCAAATGCCGAAGAGTGCGCAATGAAAGTAAAAATTGAAGAAGAAAATAACGCCTTTTCATTTTCCGCAGAAGTGGAACGTTTAAAAACGGCGACTGAATATTCACAATTAGAGCAAGGTGATTGCAGCAGCGGAAAACTGGCGGCTATAAATATCCGTAAAGAACTTAAACAGTTTAAAAGCGTGAAATTCTCTGTTCGTAACCGACATTATGGTTCTGTAGACGTTAACTGGACGGATGGCCCGACGCTTGAAAAAGTGAAAGCGATTATCAACAAATACAAGGACGGATATTTTAACTCGATGCAAGATATCTATGAGTATTCTGCCAGTCCGTTTAATACCGTTTTTGGCAGTACACAATATCCGAGTGCTCAGCGTTCATATTCAGACGCCATGATCGGCAAAGCGATCGACAAAATAATTTCTGCCTATGATTTGAAATTTGAGATTGAACCGACAGCCGAAGATTTCAGAACGGGGAAATTGTGGTCAGAAAAGCGTGAAGTTTTCCATCATGGGTTACAGTCGAAAATACACGAGACTCTGGCAGGGATGGAATAAGAGAGAAGGGCGATGTTTTATCGCCCTTAGAAATTTAGTCCGCGCCGGTAAAATGCGTACCGCATTGAGCGGTTCACATTTTATTCCCCGCCCGCCCCGATGAAAATAAAATACTTTCCATCGTTCCTCTGCCCCAAAGGGGCTCCCTAAATAGAACGGCTTACCCACATACCCACAATTAAAGATTTTAACCTTGTCCCGGTTAAAATGCGCTGCGTCATTTCACCAGTCCTTGCGGAGGTAAAATGACCTTGCTCATTTTCATATGGATATGTGGATAAGCCGTGGCCAATATGCTGACTACTGCAATGTCTTCTGATTTTTTATATTGATGTAAATCTGGTGGACTTCTTTACCGTACTTCAGTCTTTTTGCCTTCTGCTCAGGTTTTTGAGAGAAGCCTGCATTATATGCACCGACAGACTCCCAGTTTACCCCCCAGCGCTTGAAGGCGATGGCAAGATAATAAGCGCCGGTGTAAACATTCATGCACCGGTCAGAAAACAGCGACTGCGGTGTTATACCGAACTGTGAGAGATGAGCAAAGTTTTGTGAGTGGATTTGCATTTCACCAACAGCGTATTTATCCGGGCTAACGATATTCATCGCATATGAATTCATCGATGACTCCCGGAATGAAACTGCGCGCAGGAGATCCGGATCAATATGATAGTCTCTCCCTGCTGCATCGAAACAATCTGAGGCATTGGCGGCGAACGTGAACATGAGACAAAACGCGGTGACAATCCTTAGCATTATTAATTCCATTAAATCTGACCGTGCTACATCCTCACATTTTCACCAGGAAATGCCAAGTGGGGTTATTCACAAGTCCGGAAAAAGTGACAGTATAGAAATGCCTGCTCTTCTAACCAAAAGACTCACACACTTCGCAAGATTTCATCTTGCCTGATTTTCCTTTGAAACTAGTGCATTACATGTAATTTAGTTTTCTATTTTATTCTTTTTAAGAAAAGTAGATTCCAGCTCTACTCCGGGTTTAATCTAACTGGTGTAAAAGAATACTCTGCACTGTGATAAACCCAGTAATTACGCGCCATTCAGGTGATGTAATTCAAGCAGAGTATGTTAAAATAATCGAGTTGGAGTATATATTTGTGGCCGTTTAATCTTCTCAGATTACATCAAAATGCCTTAAATAATCCGACTGGAACATACATGAAGAAAAAATGGAAGTGCATACTCTGGTTAGAGTATGCCAAGTTTTAAAGAAAAATAAGGATTTCATTATGCCAAAGATTCAAACTTTTGTTAGTTCTGCGATTGAGCAAGAAATCAGTAATATTGTTCAGCAGAAGAAAATGGAAGGTGCCAATCACTTTGAAGCCAACTTATCTAATGTGACTTCAATGCTTGTCGAACTTGGCCTGCGAGTCTACAAGTTGCAAGGTGATCGTCAGGAAGGCGGATTTAGCCAGGTTGAATTTAATAAAGTCCTTCTTGATAACGTTTTAAAGAGCAACCTCGTATGTCAAAAACTTCTAGCAATCAATACGCAAAACGAAGAAGTGAAAGGTCAGGAGGGGCTTTCTAATTTGACACTTATTGCTAGTCAGGTAAAAAATACTTCTGATGCAGTCATGGTTAAGTTTTTCCCTTGTGAAGAAGACAATGATTAAGATATTTCTAATAATCATGCCGCTAGCTTTTTGTATTTTGGTGATTAGGTAGTTATAAATTCTAAATTAAGACAAATAACAGATCTATATTCGTTGGTAAATAAAACAATAAAAGGTATATTAAAAGCTGAAGTAATATGGAAGTTAACGTTGGTAATAGAGGATTCCGGCCTCTATTACCAACTAACCAAAAACAACCTAAGATGGAGGCTGTCATGGCTGACGGTTATACTAAGGATCCCGCTATAGGATCACAATCATTTTATGATGAGCAAATCCAGTTTTTGCACAAACTATGGGGAAAGAGTGTTGACCCGTGGTGTGTGAAAGAGCCTAACGATAAGTTCATCTTTGCAAATGATGCGTATCTTGACTTTTTAGGTGTTCCGCACGGTACACCTGTGGTCGGTGTTTTAGAAAAAAAACTCATTAGTTCATTAGATGGACTTCAATCCATCGATTTGTATTCTAATGAATCCAATCCATGCTTATTTCCATCTCAGCAACGTTCGAGTTTTATTTTACGCTCAATGAACAGAGGTTCGAAATGCGTAAAATTTCTATATTTAGATAGGTATCCCATATTAGACTCAAATGGGAAGGTGTACGCAACATGCCTCCATGGGAGATATGACTTCCTTTTATCTTTAAGCATGTTCCATTATAGACGTAATGCTTCGTGTGTGAAGACTGTACCGCCGACCGACGCATTCACAGAACGGGAATGGGAGGTTCTTTATTTTTTACAGCAAAGACTCAACAGAACCGAGATCGCTAATTTACTGAATGCCTCACCAGTAACTATAAAAAACCATATAAATCACTTATATAGCAAAACAAAGACTTCCAATTTTTCAGACTTTATCAAACTTTGCTCAAAGTATGATCTACTCAACTATATTCCTGAAAAATTATCAGGAATTCCTCTCTAACGAGCTTAAATCAACCCAATCTCAAATTTTTTTGTAAATTTTTTAGGATTGGGTCTTCTAATCTTGCCTCGATTGATTTGGTACAACTTATTGATTTATTTTATTTAAACTCCTCCGCATCTTCTGGATTCATTTTTCACATACCACATGCGATTTATAATGTGAATGGGCCTAATAGGCCCATTCACAAGCGGCGGGCAATACGTATCATTAACGCATTGCATCGCCAGACCAATACAACACTTAGGGAAAGCATTTAAATGGAAAAATTCATATATGAAAAACCGGTTAATGAAGGTGTGACTTTAGTCATGAAGTTATCCCCTGAGCTTAACCGCCGCCTTACCGAAGCTGCCAGACTCGCCCAACGCTCTAAAACAAAAGAAGCCACAGTTAGACTCAGTGACCACCTGGCCAACTTTGAAGGTATTGCTTTTGTTGGAAACCGTACCAACACAAAATAACCGAGTCGGAGTTACAGCACTATTTCCCTGATAGTGTTGTAGCGGCGTAACTCAGTTACCCGAAAACCCTAATTAAAATTTTACATGGAGTAATTTATGAAATTGTCTATCAAGGCAAAGGGTATCTCTGTCTTTAAAAAAGTGAAATCTGCTTTCAGTGAAATGAATCAGGCACGCAAAACTGCCGGAGGAATTATTCCGGCTATTGCGGCACTGATGTTATGTTCAAATAATGCCTTCGCTGAAGATTTGATGGCGGCGGGTAAAGAAACCGTGACGGGAACTTTTGGGGCCGATTCTGCCATTGCCAAATGGATTATTTTGGCCGAGGTAATTGTCGGTATAATTACTTATATTAAAACCAAAAACATGTTCATGCTGTTCGGTATTGCGGTTGTTATCGTCTTCACCACAATCGGGTTCGGTCTGGCAGGTTAATAGGGGTTGAACAATGGATGCGGGAAACAAGCTGGATAAATACCGTTTCCCGAAAACATTGAGTGAACAGCGCCGCTTTCTCGGATTACCTTATGATGAAGCTATTCCCTCTATCCCTGTTTTAATTTGGGGGATATTGACGCAAAAAGCATTATTCGGAATGGGGTTAGCGGTGCTGATTTGGTTTTGTATTCACAGTGCAAAAAGAGGGAAGGGCAGTATGTGGCTTTATAACGTTCTGTACTGGTATTTCCCCACTGTCTTATTTCGCACTGTCTTCAAGGTCATACCTGACTCAAGTTTTCGGCAATGGATTAAGTAATTAAATCAGGGACTGTATTATGGAACTTTCGGCCCGTAATTCATCAAATAAAATTATCGCCTGGACAATGGCGGCGCTTTTTCTGCTGCTCGTTTTCGCGCTGGTATCCGTCATTCTGCTGGTCGTGCAAAACCGCTATTTATCGCTGCACCAGAAAACGACCACGGTGCCGATGGCGTTTACCGCACCGTTCTGGACGTCGGAGTCTGAAACCAGTCCGGGTTATATGCAGATGATGGCGCTCTCTTTCCTGTCGTTACGTCTTAACGTGTCGCCGGAAACCGTCGACGCCCAGCACGAATTTTTACTCTCCTTCGCCAGACCCGGCGCACAGGCCGATTTTAAAGTCACGCTCGCCGGCGAAGCGCGCCGTATTAAGCAGAACGAAGTCAGCAGCGCGTTTTACCAGACACAAATCAAGGTGTATCCGGTTGAGGGCATCGTTGATATTCGCGGCATGCTCAACACCTGGATTGGCAACGGCAAGCCGACCTCTGAGATCAAACATTACCAGCTCAAACTCGATTATGCGGGTGGCGTGACCACCATTGCCGCATTCCTGGAGGCAGATGATGCGAAAAAATAATCGGCTTTTCTTATGCCTTCTTCCCTGTGTTTTTTGGTCTGCAGCTGCGCTGGCAGCAACTGCGCCTGTTTCCCTGAGCTTTCCGCCGAACGGCCAGTTTCAACTGCCCGTCAGCAATACTAACCCGAACCTTATCGTGATACCCGGCGACCGCATTACCGGCATCAGCAGCGCGGCGGGCAAGCTGACCGATAAGCGCAACACCCGCGACGGTGCGGTGCTGTTTTCATCGACCGGTGATAAGCCCTTCACTTTGTTTATCGAAACCGAGCACGGGCAGGTTGTGTCCGTGCAGGCGATGCCCCGTGCAGGTGAAGGGCGCAGTTACCGCCTGCTGAACGCTGAACCGGTAGCGCGTCCTGCGGCGAAAACGTGGGAAACCAGCCAGCCGTATGAGTCACTTTTGGTCGAACTCAATAAAGCCATCCTGAAAAACCGTATGCCGGAAGGGTATGCACCGGCCAGCACCGATTCTGACCGTCTATCTGCGCCTGCCGGGTTGTCCATGACGGCGGAGGAGGCCTGGACGGGCAATGCGCTGCGCGTGGTGCGCTATCGCATCACCAATCTCTTTGCCTACGCCGTGGCCCTCAAAGAGCAGGACTTTTGGCGGACGGGCGTGCGCGCCGTCATGTTTAGCCCGTCCACGCTCTCCCTGCTGCCGGGCACTTCCGTGACCGTGTATATCACCCGTGCGCAGGAGGTCAGCGATGGCCAACATTAATGCGCTGGTCAAACGTAAGCAGATTGCCCTTTTCATTGCGGCGGTACTCGGCATTTCTGTGGCCGTCGGTACGGGGTGGTATGCCTCCAACCTGTCTTTAAAGAAGGAACAAAAGGCCGCTAAGGCTACGCGCGAACCCGCACCGGACATGACCGGCGTGGTGAACACGACGTTTGATGACAAAGTGCAGCGCAGTGCCATCACTGAATCCCAGGTCACCAGCAAAGAAGTCCGTAAGGAAATGGATGCCCTGCGCACAGAACTCGATGCCCTGTCCCGTGACCGCAAAGGCGACCAGCAGCGCATCAACTCGCTGGAAGAAGATAACAAGCTTCTGCAGACCCAGCTGGAAGCGGCCAATAACGCGCCGTCCGGCGAGCCTATGCCGTCCATGACCACACCGGTTGCGGGCGCCGTTCCACCGCCAACGCAGTTCTATCCAGGTGCAGGCGTACCGCAGGCGGGAGAAACGACCTTTGCCCCGATGCCAATGAAAACCGGTGGAATTGAAAACACCTCATTCAGTTATGAAAGCCAGTCAAAAAAACCGGCACTGCCCTACATTCCGTCCGGCAGCTTCACTGAAGCACTGGTCATTGAAGGTGCTGACGCCAATGCCGCCGTCACCGGCGCACAAAACACCGCGCCGATGCAGTTCCGACTGACAGGCAAAACCCAAATGCCCAACGACAAAGTGTATGACCTGACGGGCTGTTTTGTGACGGCTGAAGCCTATGGCGACGTGTCCAGTGAACGTGCCGAAGTGCGCACCCGCAGCATCAGCTGCAACAAAGGCAACGACATCATCGACCAAAAAATCCCCGGACACGTCAGCTTTATGGGCAAAAACGGCATCAAGGGCACGGTGGTGATGCGTAACGGCAAAATCCTGGGCTGGGCATTTGGGGCCGGATTTATTGACGGGATTGGCAAGGGGATTTCACAGGCATCCACGCCGCAGGTCGGGCTGGGTGCGACTGCCAGTATGGGGGCAGGCGATGTGGCGGCAGCCGGTGCAGGCGGCGGCGTCAGTCAGGCGGCGAAAACGCTCAGCGATTACTACATCAAACGCGCCGAACAGTATCACCCGATCATCCCCATCGGTGCCGGTAATGAAGTCACCGTGGTGTTTCAGGACGGCTTCCAGCTGGAAACCATCGAAGAAGCACGGCAGAAAAAGGCCCGCAGAACGCAGCTGCAGCAGGCGACCAATAATGCCAGCGATGCAGTCAGCACCCCTAACATGATGAATCAGCTGAAAGATTTCAAAGTCGGCGACGTGGTTCACCCGGATATGAATGAAGGGCACTAATGATGAAACTGCCAATAGCAAGCAACGTTGTGATTGTCGGAGAAACGGGAAGGGGTAAGACCGATGTGATGGTCTGCACTCAGAAAACATTTTTCGCAAAATCTGACGTCAGTCAGCTCAGAGACATCAGCTGCAGTGAGGAGGCAGAAAGGTGCGGTGATGCTGTTCGCAAAAACTGTAATGCCCAGATTTACCTTAAACCATTTAACCCTCATGGGGAGATAAGTGATGAGTAAAAACGCAGGAATAGCACGCCTTCTGTTACTCCCACTGTTGGGCAGTGTCCTGCTGCTGACCGGATGTGCCGGCGTCAGCGGTGACCTCGAATGTAATGCCACCACCAGTGATCGCTGTATGACGATGGGGCAGGCCAATCAAAAAGCGCGTCAGCTGTCAGGTGATGTGGCGGGAAAGCCGGCTGCGACCACACTGCCTACGCTGGTTAACCCACCGCCGCAGGCATCGGTCACGCCGTCTGCAAGTTCGTATGCGTTACCTGCACGCTCGATTGTCGCGAGCACGTCGCGTCCGGTGAGTGCGCCTCCGGTGCCGGTGCGCGCAGCGCCCCTGAGTAAACCGTTCGTTACAACCTCTGTGACGCCTGTTGTGTTGCCGTCTTGTCCTGCAGGACGCTGCGTCAGCCCCGGTCAGGTGCGGGCACAACGTTCTGCTGAAGGCATTGTCCACGTCTGGGTGGCCCCTTGGATCGATACCGATGATGTCTTTCACCAGCCCGGACGCGTGTCGTTCGTCGTGAACGACGCGCAGTGGCAGATACCGCAGTCAATTCAATAAGGACGCCTGAACATGGATCGTATCGTTGAAACCTTTAACCGTCTGATGTCGTCTTTTAAAATGCCGGACGGTGCGGCCGAAGCCAACCGCACCCTCGGGGACATGCAGTATCCGCAGCTCAGCAGCCATCTGCCTTACCGTGATTACGATAAGGAGAGCGGCCTGTTTATCAACAACGGGTCACTGGGCTTTTTGCTGCAGGCCATCCCGCTGATTGGTGCCAATGAGCACATCATCGGCGTGCTCGATGACATGGTTAAAAGCAAGCTGCCGCGAAATACCCCCATCTCCTTTCATCTCGTCTCCAGCCGCGTGATCGGCGAACAGATTGACGCCGGGCTGCGGGATTTTCGCTGGACGGGCAAAGACGCCGATAAATTTAACGCCATCACCAGGGCCTTTTATCAGCGTGCAGCGCAAAAGCAGTTCAACAGCCCGACGAACCTGCCGCTGACGCTGCGTGATTACCGCCTGTATATCTCCTATGCGATGAAGACCAAAAAGCGCACGCCGGCGGCCATCACCGAGCTGACGCACCTGCTCAAGGTGCTGCGCGCCTCGCTGGACTCCGCCAAAATTGCCTGCGTGCCGGCCACGCAGGACGAGTTTGTGCGCCTCATCAGCCAGATGGTGAACCACCGCGACGGCGAGCTGTACGCCGAACCGGCTAAAGTGACCGCTTTTGATGAACTGAACCGCGTGTGCGTTGACCGCAGTCTGGATCTGAAAGTGAAACCGGATTACCTGACGGTGTCGCTTAACCAGCCGGGCGGTAAAAAATCCCATACCCGCGTGATGAACTTCATGCTGGAGAAGAACCCGGACATGTTCTTCCTGTGGCAGGGCGGGGACAACATCTGCAACCTGCTCAGCCCCGATCTGAGTATTTCTAACCCGTTCGTTATCACCTTTACGCTCGAGGCCGAAGATCAGGTCAGCACGCAGGGTGAGGCGTCGCGTAAATTTCTGGATCTGGATAAAAAGGCCAACTCCGCCTACGCGAAAATCTTTCCGGGCGTCACCAAACAGGCCAAAGAGTGGGGCGACCTGCGCGAGCGCCTGAACAGCAACCAGAGCTGTCTGGTGCGCTACTACTTCAACATCACCACGTTCTGCCCGGACAACGATGATGCTGCGCTTATCTGTGAACAGCAGGTCATTAACACCTTCAAAAAGAACGGCCTGCAGCTGTATGCACCGACCTATATGCAGATGCGTAATTATATGGCGATGTTCCCTTTTATGGCCGCAGAGGGGCTGTGGGATGACATGAAAGCCAGCGGCGCGACCTGCCGCACCGAAAGCACGCAGGTGGTGAACCTGATGCCGCTCGTCGCCGATAACCGGCTGTGCAGTGGTGGATTACTCGCACCGTCCTACCGCCACCAGCTGGCCTTTCTGGACATCTATGGCACGGGGCTGGGCAACACCAACTACAACATGGCCGTGACCGGCACCTCCGGGGCGGGCAAAACCGGCCTCGTACAGCCGGTTATCCGCAGCGTGCTGGACTCCGGCGGCATCAGCTGGGTGTTTGATATGGGGGACGGCTATAAGTCGTTTTGCGAAAACGTCGGCGGCACTTATCTCGACGGCAGTTCGCTCAAGTTCAACCCGTTTGCCAACATCACCAATATCAACGAATCCGGCGAACGTATCCGCGACCAGCTGGCGGTGCTGGCCAGCCCGAACGGCACGCTCGATGAGGTGCATGAAGACCTGCTGCTCAAGGGCGTGCTCAACGCCTGGAATGCGAAGCAGAACAAGGCGCGTATTGATGACGTGGTGTTTTACCTCGATGAAGAACGCCAGTCAGACCGCTACAGCAATTCGCCGGGGATCACCGGACGTCTCGATGACATTATCGAGCTGCTGGGTAAGTACACCACGACCGGGATTTACGGCGAGTATTTCAACAGCGATTCGCCTTCCCTGACCGACGAAGCCCGCATGATTGTGCTGGAACTGGGCGGGCTGCAGGATAAACCGGCGCTGCTTGCTGCGGTGATGTTCTCCCTCATTATCTACATCGAAGACAAGATGTACCGCAGCCCGCGCAGCCAGAAAAAGCTGTGCGTCATCGACGAAGGCTGGAAGCTGCTCAACTTTAAAAATGAGAAGGTCGGTGCCTTTATCGAAACCGGCTACCGCACCGTGCGCCGCCACCTCGGCTCCTTCATCACCATCAGCCAGAACATCAAGGACTTTGACGCCGACGATGCCTCGAGCGCAGCCAAAGCGGCGTGGGGCAACTCGGCGTTCAAGGTGGTGCTCAAACAAGATACGGCCGAGTTCAAAGCTTACAACCAGAACCGGAAAAATCAGTTCAGCGAGCATGAGCGGCAGGTGATTGAGAAATTTGGCGATGCCAAAGACCAGTGGTTCAGCAGCTTTATGCTGCGCATCAACGACACCAGCTCGTTCCACCGGCTGTTTGTCGACCCGCTTAGCCGCGCGATGTTCAGCTCGGATGGTAAGGATTTCGAATTTATCCGCGATCAGCGCAGCCGCGGGGTCGACATTCACGATGCCGTGTATGCCCTGGCAAAGCGTAAGTTTGCCGATGAAATGGATGAGCTGGAAAACTGGGAGGATGCTGCATGACCAACGGACTGTCTGAGCAAAACGTCTCTCAACTTGTTGCGCCGGTCAAAAAGCGCAGCAAACGCCGCAACCGCTGCATTGTGCCGGTTGCCATCGTCGCTGTCGCGATGTTGATGCTGAACGCGGCTATTTCCCTGCTGCTTATTCAGTGGCAGCAGCCCGTCACCGTGGCCTTTGATATGAAAGGCACCGTCGACCAGTTTATGACGCAGACCGCGCAGCATCAGCTGACGCAGGGGGAGAGTGATGCCCTGACGCTGCGCTTTACCACCGCGCTCGACGCCAGCCTGCACGACTACCAGCGCCGCCACGACGCGCTGATTTTAGTCTCACCCTCCGTGGTTTCAGGCGCGAAAGACATTACGCCGGATATTCAGCGCGACGTGGCACGCCAGATGCGCGCGGCTAAGGATGCCCAATGAAACGCGCCTGCCTGATTGTTTTGTTGTGCGGTCTGGGTACCGCCGGCGCCGCTGATCTGGGCACCTGGGGGGATTTATACCCTATTGCTGAACCCGACCTTGTGGGCACCATTAAACAGCGTCTCGGGGACATGGAAAAAAGCGGTGAACTGGCTCAGAAGCAGGACGAGTTTAAACAGCGGGTGATCGAAAACAGCCTGCGTCCGTCGCGGGTTCGCGGGCTGGCCATTGCGCAGGAGAACACCACACGTCTGTATGACCCGACCTTTATCGTCAGCCAGGACATCAGCGACCATCAGGGCCACGTGTTTGCCAAAAAAGGGCAGCGCGTGAACCCGCTCGACAGCGTGCCCTTCGCACAGACCCTCTATTTTATTGACGCCGACGACAAGCGTCAGCTGGCCTGGTTTAAGAGCCAGACGTCCACGACGTTGAGTGCCAAAGTCATTCTGGTGAACGGTGACATTGCGCAGGCGACGAAAGCGCTCGGCACACGCATCTATTTTGATCAGGACGGCGTACTGAGCAAAAAGTTTGCGCTGACCGCCGTGCCGGCACGCGTAACCGCAGCGCCTGACGGCGTTCATCTGCAGATTGACACGTTTGCCGTGGAGGGCCAGCCATGAGCCTGCTCCGCGCTTTCACCCTGTTGCTGTTACTGCTGGGCAGCACGCAGACGTTCGCTGCTGACCCACAGTGCGAAGGCCGGTTTGTGAATCCGATCACCGATATCTGCTGGGAATGCATTTTCCCGATTTCCATCGGCAGCGTGGCCGTATCGACCGGCACAGTGCCTGACACGGCCAATCCGGGCAGCCCTATCCAGTTCTGTCCGATGGGCATTCTGTACCGCGTCGGGCTGGCGATTGGCTACTGGGAACCGATGGCCCTGACGGACGTGACGCGGTCACCGTACTGCATGGTGAACCTGGGCGGATTTAACCTTAACGTCGGCAAGGTCGGCTCCGGCACTGCAGGCCAGAGTGACAAGCCTGCTGCCGGCGCGTTCTACCACGTCCACTGGTACAAATATCCGCTGACCTACTGGCTCAATATCATCACCTCTGCCGGTTGCCTGCAGGGCGGCGACATGGATATTGGCTATCTCTCCGAGCTGGATCCGATGTGGAACGACAGTTCGCTCGGCTTAATCATTTCCCCCGAAGCGATGCTGTTTAACAACGTCATTGCACAGGGTGCCTGCGCGGCGGACGCCATTGCCAGCGCGGTTTACAAACCTATTGATGCGTTGTTCTGGTGCGCCGGTTCCCAGGGTTCGATGTACCCGTTTTCCGGCTGGGTCTCCAATGAGTTTAGCGCCCTGCAGTCCTCGGTGCTGGTCAGCGAGCGCATGGCGTTCAAGCTGCACCGGCAGGGGATGATCATGAATTCCATCGGCGCCGACACGGCGGTCTGTTTTGAGTATCCGTCGCCGATTATCCCCAAAGAAAGATGGCGTTATCAGATGGTCAACATGTATCCGGACGTGGTGCAGTGCCACCCGTTCGGGCAGACGGTCATGCGCTGGGAGGCAGGGCACAACCCGCCGAGCGGGCGCAAAAACTTTGGCTATCTCATCTGGCGTAAACGCAACTGCGTATTTTTATAAGGAAGCGGGTTATGGACAACATCGATCGTATTACCGAACTGGAACTGGGGCTATTTGAGCTGCGCCTGAAAGCGGTGACCTGCAAGCCTCTGCGCCCGTCAGCGTTGTATTGCACTGAATGCGGCAATGATATCCCTGACCGCAGGCGTAAAACCCTGCCGGGCGTCCAGCTGTGCGTGGGATGCCAGGAAGTGACTGAAGTGCGTGATCGTAATTTCGGAGGGCGCGCATGAAAAATTACCGTGCGCTGTTACTGGTAACCCTGTTCGCCCTGCCGGCGTATGTGGCAGCAGCGTCGGTACAGAGCGACCAGCAGTTTATCAACGACCAGCTTCGCGCCGGTGATGCGACGCGTCGTGCGCCGGTGCCGGATTTCTTAAAATCGCTGCCCGCCAACCCGGTGCTTAGCGCCCCACAGCAGTCGTTTATCGAGGGGCTGAGATCTGACACGCCGCAGGCGCAGCCTGAAAAGCCGGTGCCACAGGCACTTTATTTTGTGTCGTTTTCGATGCCTGAAGATGGGCTGAAGGCACTGGTACTGGAGGCAGACCGCCTGCGCATTCCAGCCACGCTGCGCGGGCTTATCAATAATGATTTCCGCCAGACCGCTAACGCGGTGCTCAAACTGGTCAATGACGATAAGCGCGGTGGTGTGCAGGTCGACCCGACCGCGTTTAAAACCTACGGCATCACGGCGGTGCCGGCGCTGGTCGTGACCTGCAACGCTCACTATGACCGGGTGGGTGGGAATATTGCGCCGGTGCAGGCGCTGCGCAAAATTGCCGAGTCCGGCGAGTGCAGTTCGGTGGCTAAACAGCTGCTACAGGCGGCAGGAGAAGACTTGTGAATAAAGCGGCCCTTCTTTTCTTGTTGGTTTCGGCTATCACGGTGCTGACTTCCCATGCTAACGACCAGTACAACGCCGGTTCCGGCTATGCCAGCAGCATTAAGGACAGCAGCGGCAAAACCATTACCACGTTCGATCCGTCAGCCACGCTGCCCAGTTACACCGCGAACCCTACCGAGTCGGGCTACTACGGCGGCGTGACGGCGGGCAGTACCAACCTTGATTCACAGGGCAATCAGGCGCTGGACACCAGTGAGGCAGGCAAAGCCATCACCGACTCAATACTCAATAACCCAAAAGATCCCATTTCGATGGATGCGTCGTTTATCAGCGCAGGTTTGGGCGCACAGGCCAACGCCGAAAGCGTGACGGACGGTTCTTTTGAAGGCTGCGAGGCGCAGCAGGTCAGCAAAACCGAATACACCACGCACATCTGTGAACGGGACATTAACGTGACGCGCACCTGCACCCGTGATGCCACCATCACCGGGCAATATTACCCGGTCAACGTGCAAAAAAGCCTGACGATAACAAGCTTCTCCTACAACAAAGAAAGTGGGCGCCTGCGTGCCGATTTTGTCTCACCGGTCACCGGCACGGTACTGGCGGCGAATTTTGATTTCGTTTATGCCGTCTCCACCGGGGGCTATACGCAGAGCACCACGATTTCGCTGCTGGGCACGTCGGTGACGGTGCCGAAATACGGCAACGGCAACTACGGGCTGAATGCGACCAACTTTGCCCTGACGGCGGGCCAAACGCTGAGTGTCTATTTCGTCATAAATCAGAGCCAGCATAACGACATGTTTTTAAACGGCATGCTCACCAGCCTGAACAGCGGGGTAACAACATTTGTTCTCAACCTGACCGTGATGGTTCAGGAGCAGGAGTGGCGCGGGCAACCGAGCTGGCCAGGCGCCTGCGCACTGTCGCAGGAGGTGGGCGCTCAACTTATCAGCAGCACCTGTTCCGTGGGCGGCGGCGAGCGTCAGATTGTGGTCGACGGCGTGGCACACAGCGTGTACAGCGACTGCTGGCAGTACACCGATACCTACCGCACGCAGGAGGCCGATGAAGGGACCTGTGCCAGCTATGCCGCCAATTCCGCCTGCACGCTGGCCACCCAGCAATGTGCGTATTCCCTCGACGGCATCTGCCTGCATCAGAACGTGACCTACAGCTGTGAGAAGAAAATCACCGGCTCGGGCATGGTCTGCGGCGGCGAATTCTTCTGTACCGACGGCACCTGTGCGCAGGCGGTGAACGGCCAGAGCGACAGTTTCCAGAAAGCGGTCTCCCAGCTGGCCGCCGTGGCCGCTGCGGGTCAGGACGTCGCTGAGCTGAACGATGTGAGCGTCAGCGCCTTTACCGGCCGCGGTCAGTCGTGCCGCAAGGCGGCAGTCGGTTTCAACAACTGCTGCAAAGCGTCCGGCTGGGGCAGTGACGTGGGGCTGGCCAACTGCAGCAGCGACGAAAAAGCGCTGGGCAAGGCGAAAGAGCGCCTGCTGACCGTGGACGTCGGCGAATACTGCAGCAAGAAAGTGCTGGGCGTGTGCCTGGAGAAAAAGCGCAGCTACTGCGTGTTCGACTCCAAACTTGCCCAGATTGTTCAGCAGCAGGGGCGTCAGTGGCAGCTGGGTATCGGCTTTGGTTCATCCGAATCCCCGAACTGTTCCGGCATCAACGTTGCGCAGCTGCAGGCGCTGAACTTCGCCATCATGGATTTTAAAAACTTCTATGCCGATCTGGAAAACGGCTCGGCCATCCCGGACGGCGACGCCCTGGCCGGGCGTATCAAAGAGCAGGTTGCCGCGCAGATGCAGCAGGCGGGAGGCGGGAAATGAGATGCGCACTCTGCCTGCTCCCCCTTCTGCTAACGGTCACGGCAGTGCACGCTGACCAGCCGGCGCTGAACGATTCGGTCGGCTGGCACTGGTACAACGAGCCGCAGGAAGAAGATGAGCCCAAACTGACGACACCGGCGCCTGCACCTGCCATGACGCCGTCAGAGCAAAAAGCGCAGCTGCAGCAGGCGACGAAAGCGGCGCTGGACACCGCCATTTTGTACCCGACGCCGCAGAACTTTAAGCGCTACATGACATTGCAGAATTTCTGGACGGGCAAGGCGGGCGAATTCAGCCAGTCGGCCAAGCAGGCGATGCTGATGTACCCGGAACTGGACTACAACCTGAAGTTCAGCCACTACAACGGCACGGTGCCCGCGCAGCTGCAGGCCGATAAGGCGAAGGCAAAAGACGCCATTGCCCGACTCACCCCCGACCACGGCCTGTTCTTCTTCTACCGGGGCAAAGAGCCGCGCGACAGCCTGCTGGCCAGCGTGGTGAAAGACTTCTGCGCTGAGAACGGCATCAGCCTGCTGGCTATCAGCGTGGACGGGGCAATAAGTCCGACGCTGCCGCAAAGTCGTACCGACAGCGGTCAGGCTCAGAAAATGGGGATCCGCTATTTTCCGGCGCTGTTCCTGGTCAACCCGCGTGATGAAAGCTATCAGCCGGTGGCCTACGGGTTTATCACGCCCGATGACCTGTCGAAGCAGTTTTTGAACGTGGCCACCGGCTTTAAGCCGAACTTTTAAGGGATTAAATCATGATGCGTAAACGTATTAAAACGGCCTGTTTATCCGCACTTTTGCTGAGCGTCACCGCGCAGGCGTCGACCTGGGATGACATCCGTGCGATAGAGGCGGCGAAAGGAAATCCTTCCACGTCAGCACCGGCTGTGCCGACCAAACCCGCTCGCTGGTCAACACTTACCAACGGTCAGCGCGTCAATCTGAACGACTGGCGGGTGGTGGTGTTTATGCAATCGACCTGTGAATACTGCCACCGGTTTGATCCGCTACTCAAAGCCTTCTCGGAGGAAAGCGGGCTGCCGGTGACGGCGTTCAGCCTTGATGCAAAGGGTGACGACGCGTTCCCGGACGTGCTGCAGGCGACACCCGAAGTGATGGTGCAGTTCTTCACGCCGGGCCTGCCGGTGGCCACGCCGACCACCTTTTTAGTCAACGTCCATACGCTGGCCACCTATCCGCTGCTGCAGGGCGCGGTGGATAAACCGGTCCTGACCGCCCGTCTGGATGAGGTATTTCAGGTGGCAATGAACGGGAGGGGGCAATGATGTTTCGCTTGTTCAAAACCTCACCGGGAGCGGTGCCTGACAGTGTGTTTAAAACTGTTTCGCTGTACTTCATTTTGGCAGGGATCGTCCTGATGTTATTGGCGGCGCTCTCAGCCGGCGTATGGGGAAGCTGGTCAACCGTGTTATTACCGCATCTGTCGACGAAATGGCTGGTCTGGGGAGTAAGAGGCATTGGGCTGGGCTGCATGGGACTGATGGTGCATGACATCGCCAGATTTATTAAATGTCAGTGGCAGAAATACAACGCACGCAAAGGCGGGACACGATGAAGCTTGCGACGATTTCCTGCCTTATCGGACTTCTGCTTGCGGCGCCGGTCAACGCGGATGTGAACAGCGACATGAACAATTTTTTCGGCAAGCTGGGCTTTGACGGCAACACTTCCAGACCACAGGTCTGGCAGGGTCAGGCGGCGGGCTACGTCAGCGGCGGCTCGATGTATATGCGCACCTCGGTGCGGCAAATTCAGATGGTCTCCCTGTCGCTGCCGAGCATGAGCGCGGGTTGCGGGGGGATCGACGCCTATTTGGGCTCGTTCTCACACATCAACGGTGAGGAACTGCAGCGCTTTGTGAAGCAGATCATGGGCAATGCCGCAGGGTACTTCTTTGACCTGGCTCTACAGACCACAGTGCCTGAGATGAAACAGGCCAAAGACTTCCTGCAAAAACTGGCCTCGGATGTGAACAGTGCGAATATGTCGAGCTGCCAGGCGGCGCAGGGGATTGTCGGCGGGTTGTTCCCGCGCACGGCAGTCAGCCAGAAAAAAGTCTGCCAGGATATTGCCGGTGAAAGCAACCTGTTCTCGGACTGGGCCGCTTCCCAGCAGGGCTGCACGGTGGGGGGCGATTATGACAGCGTCACCAACAAAGCCAGCGACAAAACCAAAGATCAAGTGATGAAAAACAAGAACGTCATGTGGGACGCCATTAAAGAAAAGGGCATGTTCAGCAACAATCAGGAGCTGGCCGAGTTTGCGATGAGTCTGACGGGGTCGCTGATTTATGACGCCAACAGTCAGGTAAAAATCCTGTCCCCGATCACCACCAATGAAGACGTGCTGAAGGCGATGATGAACGGCGGCAACGCGACGATTTACAAGTGTGACAGTACCGATTTGTGCCTGAATCCCAGGCTGACCAGCATCACTATCAGCGCGGCTAACTCCATGAACGGTCAGGTGATCAGCCTGCTCAAAAGTATTCAGAACAAAGCAGTGAGTGACGCCCCGTTGTCTGTGGCTGAAAAGGGTTTTCTGGAAGCCACTAGTGTGCCGGTGCTGCGCTATCTGGTGGATCCTCTGTCGGTCAATATCGGCCCAGCGGTGGTCTACCAGCTGGCTGACTATATCGGCTACGACATCATGATGCAGTACATGAACGAAATGATTACGGCGGTTAGAACGCAGATCGGGGGCAAAAACTATCCGGGTGAAGTCGTTGACCAGCTGGATAAAAGCCTGACGCAGGCGACCACGCTGATTGCCGGACTACAGACGCGCGTGCAGATCAAACAGGATGCGGTGATGGCGGTGGAACGGCAGATGAGCTACCTGCGCCAACAGGTCTCAAGCCGCCTCATTCAGCGCTATCAGGGCAACTACCGTTTTACAGGAGAATAATATGGACGTTATTTACACCATCAGCGGCGGCGCGTGGTTCCGGGATTCGCTGAACGCCGTTGCGGCCTTTACACAGTCTGATACCGGCCACAGCCTGATGCGGATAGCGACCATTTTGTCGGTCGTCACCTGCGCGTTAGCCTGGGTTCGCACCCACGACGTTTTCACTCTGCTGAAATGGGTGATGGTGTTCACCGCCGTGACGATACTCATTGGCGTCACACGGCCGGTACAAATTATCGATGCGACCAGCCCTCACGAGGTTTACCAGGTGGACAACGTGCCGCTCGGGCTGGTATTGCCGGCATCGGTTATCACCACCGTTGGGCACGGTCTGGTGGCGGGATATGAACTCTTCATGCACCAACCTGATGCGCTGGCCTATAGCCAGACGGGGATGCTGTTCGGGGCGACGCTGGTGGGCAGTAGCACGGACTATGAGTCGACCAATGCGGAGCAAAGCGATCTGTTTGAAGACTATGTACAGAACTGCGTCGTCGGGGACATGTTGCTTAACAAGAAATACAGCATGAACGACCTGATGAACAGTGCAGATCCTTATACGCTGATCTTCAGCAAGCCCAGCCCGCTGCGCGGGATGTTTAACGAGGCCGGCGACTTTAAGACGTGCCAGGAGTCGGCGGCAACGCTTCAAAAAATGATGAACGTCGACGCAAGCGTGGGCGGGACGACGTGGACGCACTATGTTCGCCGATACCTGGGCGATAAGCCGGAGCGGGCAGCGCTGTATAGCCAGCTGATGGGGGACAGCTACCAATATTTTTACGGTGCGGGTAAAAGTGCCAGCGACATAATGCGCCATAACGTGACGCTCAATGCCCTGCGTCACGGTTTTGCGGGCTATGCCGCGCGCAACGGCGATACCGCGAGCCTGGTCAACCTGTCGGCGGAGTCCTCGTTTGCCAAAATGCGCATGTCGCAGTCGACCAGTGCGAATATTGCTACCCGCACACTGCCGATTATGCAGACGGTACTGACCGGCGTGCTGATTGGTTTGTTCCCGTTGATGATCGCGCTGGCCATGATCAGCACGCTGTCATTCGACGTCATCAGGGGTTACGTGTTTACGCTGGCCTATCTGCAGAGTTGGCCGGTGTTGTTCGCCATTTTGAATAATGCGATGAACTCGCATCTGCAGGAAAAAACCAGCGGCATTGCGGTGACGTTATCTAACCTGTCAGAGCGGCAGCAGATGTTCTCAGATATCGGGTCGACGGCGGGCTGGCTGGCGTTATCCATTCCATTCCTTGCCTTTGGCATTGTCAAAGGGCTGGGTAGCGCGGTATCGCAGGCGGGCAGCTATCTGGGTTCAGCGATGCAGAGTTCTGCGTCGCAGTCTTCGTCACAGACGGTGGACGGTAACTGGTCTTTTAACAATATGCAGACGGACAACGTGCAGGGTAATAAGTGGGACACCAACAGCAACCATGCTAACGGTCAGATCACTAATCAAACCGGCACCGGCGCACTGGTCACTCAGACCGGGGATGGCGGTACGGTCTACAACACTACCGGTGCGATGTCGAAGCTGCCAATGGATATCAACTTTGGCAAAAGTGAGAGCAGTACAGCTCAGCGTCTGGCAAGAGAAAGTCAAACACAAGCCGAAAGCTCTCTGGATGGGTATAACCATTCGATAAACAGTGCTTATAACCAGGTGAAACAGTTTGCGTCACAGACGGGAAACAGTTCGACAATGACGCAGGGGGCGGATCACTCAACATCCAGCTCGATAACGGAAGGTTCAAACTTGCAGGTATCTGCAGCGAAGTCTTATGCGCAGAAAAACCATATCAGTGAAACCGACGCATTTGCGGAGTTGAGAGACAAATCCAGACGCGGGGAACTGAGCGGTAGTCTTACGGCCAAGGCGGGTATTGACTCAAGTAAATCACTTGGCGGCAAGGCGGTTGAATGGGCTACAGGTGCTTCACTGGGCGTTGAGGCTCGAGGTGGTGTTAGCGGGAGTCTCAGTAATGGCTCTATTGATAATACTAATCACTCAAACAGTAAAGGCAGCGATAGTTCCTCTGACCAAAGCAGTCAGGAAGTGAAAGATTTCAAAAAAGGTCAGGATATGATTGATAGCGCCCGCGCATCAGAGTCTGGTAGTCATACTGATAACGCTTCAAACACGAAACTTGAACAACTCAGTGCCACGCTGGCTGAAGCGGACAGTCAATACCAGCAATATACCAACAGCATGACCCGCAGTCATGAATACGGAGAAATGGCATCGGCGGCGCAAACCATGTCTGCACAAACACAAAGTAACTACACACAGGAGTTTGTGGGATATGTACAAGAAAAAGCGCCGGAACGCGCTGAGGCTATATTAACGGATACGGCAAATCCTGTTGTTCGGGCAGACCGTGAACAGCTTGCGGAACAGTTTGTGGAAGAAAAACTGCGTTCTCGTGTTGAAGGGCATTTTGAAACCAGTCGGGCGCAGTTGGGTGCTGGTATGGCGGCAGTTGGAAATACGACTGCAGCAGGCGGCGGTACTGCTTACCAGCGTGGCGATGCCGAGATTCAGGCGCATACCGCGGATGCGTCTGTAAAATCTGATACATCAGGGCGTGTGGACTCAATGATTAGTGATACAAATCAACGTATTTCTAACTCAGATATGGAGATAAACACAGCTAAAAATGGTATAAATAGTGAGCGGAGTGGATTGAGTGCGGCTCACCAAATGGCAGAGAATAAATTCGACACTGGAAATGCAAAAGCCGTTGAGAACCAACGACTTCCTTGGGTTGAAGGGCAGGATAAGCTGACACAGCGAGCTTTGGACATGCAGAATGAGCACAAAGGGAGTAGTGACGATGAAAGTAAATAAAAGTTGTAGAAAAAATATTACATGGAAAGTGAAATTTTGGGTTATGCCTGTACTCTATCTTCTGGCCTGGGGAAAGAATGCATATGCATTAGCTTCACCGCAGGCGATGACAATAGGCATTTCAGTATTCCTGTTAATGAATTTATGCATTTTCTGCCTTCTTTTTAAATCGCAGTTTAATCAGGTGAAAAATAGTGCTGTTAATGCTCTTTTTATTGAGAAAGTCATCTCAAAAAAAACGTTGCTCTCATTTCTAGTGTGGATGCCTTTAATTGTTATTGGTGCTCTGTTCGACGAAATTAGTTTTATGGTTCTTTCCACTATAGCCATGTGGTTTAGCGTTTTTATGTTTTTATTCTCAACTTCTAAAGAGTTCAATATAATTCCCCCTGATATTGCATGCGATGATGAATTTGAAAATCAAAGAAAACACAATGCATTCACCGATGAAGAGAGAAAGGTTGGCATTAATCCTGCGACAGGCTTGCCTTTGGTGACTGGCTCCTCTGATGCTAGTGGCAGTTCTTACGGGACAAGCAATTTCAATAGTAACTAATCTAAATCCTCAGGTAAGGTGCAGAAAATAAGCCGCACCTTACCCTCCCTTTGCCTAAGGAAAGGTTATGAGTTTCAATTCCCGCGACTTTACGCAGGGCGGGCAGGTTGCGTTTATGCGCCTGCGGATGTTCCTGCAAATAAACAACATCATTTCGTTTTATATGATTATGTCCTTCATGATCATCACTGTGGCGACATTATTTATTCGCATGAGTACGCAGAACATCATGAATGGACTGATGTACTGGTATGCTACAACAATAGCGCCTTTCCAAAAGCACATTGTTAATCCGACGGTTTATCATCTGGATTATTACGGTAAAAAACTCAATTACACCGCGATGCAAATCGTTAATGATTCCTACACGTCTTTTTGCGGGAAATTATTGAGGCAGGAAATCATCGTTTCCGCACTGATATCGCTGGTTGTCGTTTTTATCGGTGCAGGTCTGTTTTTCTGGTATCTCGGACATCTTGGGAAAAAACAGAGTGAGGATGAAATCACCGGCGGCCGTGTATTAAATACCGACCCGAAAGCCGTGGCAAAAATGATGAAAAGCCGTGGCCAGGCATCGGATATTAAGGTTGACCATTTACCGATTAAGAAAGACAGCGAAATACAGAACTTCGGTATGCACGGCACCGTCGGTTCCGGTAAATCCACGCTGATGCGTAAGTTCCTGACCTACCTGCGTGAACGCGGCGATCTGGTCATTATCTATGACAAAGGCTGCACCTTCGTTGAGGAATATTACGATGAAACCAAAGACAAACTGCTGAATCCGCAGGATGAGCGCTGTGCCAACTGGGACATGTGGGGGGAATGTCCGACGTTGCCGTCGCTTGAAACTATCTCCACGTCGCTTATCCCGATGGGGGCATCGGAAGACCCGTTCTGGCAGGGTTCAGCACGCACTATCTTCTCTGAAGCCGCGCACCGCATGCGTAAAGACCCGGAGCTGAGCTACAACAAATTTCTGCGCACCCTGCTGGCCATCAAGCTCGATAAACTGCGCGAGTTTCTCGCCGGCACGCCTGCGGCCACGCTGGTGGATGGCAAAATCGAGAAGACGGCTATCTCTATCCGAAGTGTGCTGACCAACTACGTCAAGGCTATGCGCTATCTGCAGGGCATCGATCGCAACGGTAAACCTAAATTCACCATTCGTGAATGGATGCAGGGCACCAAAGTGGGCGCCAAAAATCCGTGGCTGTTTATTACCTCCAACCAGCAGCATCATGAATCGCTCAAACCGGTCATTTCCATGTGGCTGAGCATTGCCGCCGACAGTCTGCTGTCGATGGGCGAGAACCGCCACCGGCGCGTGTGGTTTTTCTACGATGAGTTGCCGTCGTTGCATAAGTTGCCGGGATTGCCCTTCATCATCGCCGAAGCGCGTAAATTCGGTGGCTGCTTCCTGCTGGGCTTCCAGTCCTATCCACAGCTGGAAGAAATCTACGGCAACAAGTCAGCCGAAGCGATGTTTGACCTGCTTAACACCAAGTATTTCTTCCGCTCGCCGAGCGCGCTGGTTTCCAAATTTGTCGCCGAAGATATCGGCGAGACGGTGCGCAAAAGGTTCAGCGAGCAGACCAGTTTTGGTAACGAGTCCGTCCGTGACGGTATCTCTTTCGGTAAGGAAGAGGAGCGTATCAATATTGTCAGCCATACCGATGTGCAGAAGCTGGAAGATCTGGAGTGTTTTGTCACGCTGCCGGGTGATTATCCGGTGGTCAAAATGGCCCTGAAGTATCAGAAGGTGCCCAAAGTGGCTGAAGCTATTCTGGAGCGCGACGTTCAGTCCAGCCTTGATCCGCAGATCGAAGAAGACCTGGAAAGGCGCGGCGCCGAAGAAAGCATGATGGATGCATTGTTCAGCGAAGATGCGCCGGTCGACATCCCGCCAGCAGCCGTCCCCGTGTCTGCCACTCCAGCCGTGGCTCCGCTCGACAGTCCGGGAACTGCGCCGGCTTTGCCGGTTCCTGCCGCCAGCGCGATGGCTACACTACCGGCACCGAAGGTCGCCAAACCCGCCACCGCTGTTGCCGCTGCCGTGGCCGCAGCAGAAAGTGCATCCACCGGTGGCCGTGATGAAGAAATTGAGATGCAGCTGCCTCCGGGCATCAGCGATGACGGTGAGATTTTTGATCATGACGCCTATGAACAGTACGCGGCACAGTCAGAAACGCAGGAAGCCACACGGCGCGAAGAGGTGAATATCAACAACCGTCACGCTGAAAAAGGGAATGATGAGCATGGGGATGGATTCTACTTATGATGAGCATCAGCTCAATAGCCGGTGACGCCGGTTATTACTCAAGTCAGGATAATTATTACGTGCTGGGCAGCCTGGAATCCCGCTGGCTGGGCGAGGGCGCTGAAAACCTTGGACTGTCCGGACAGGTGCTGGACGCTGAGATGAACGCCATGAAGCACGGCGTGCTGCCGGACGGTTCCGTGCTGTCGCGCGTTGAGAACGGCAAAGAGACCCACCGGCCCGGCTATGACCTGACGTTTTCCGCGCCCAAAAGCGTCTCGATGCTGGCCCTGATTGGCGGTGACCGGCGTTTTATCGACGCCCACAACCGCGCCGTCGATACCGTAATGAAGGAGGTGGAGGCGCTGGCCAGTGCGCGCATCACCGAAGGCGGCCAGACGCAGACCGTGCTGACCGGCAACATTGTGGCCGCACTCTATAACCACGATACCTCCCGCGACTTAGACCCGCAGCTGCATACTCACGCGCTGGTGTTTAACGCCACCGAAGCCGAAGGCAAATGGCGGGCGCTGGCCAGCGACACCAAAATGAAAACCGGTTTTTCTGAAACGATATATGCCAACCAGATAGCGCTGGGCAAAATTTATCAGCATTCACTGCGCCGCGATGTGGAAAGCATGGGTTTTGAAACCCGGGACGCCGGAAAGAACGGGCTTTGGGAGATAAGGGATGTACCGGTAGAGCCTTTTTCGCAGCGACGCACTGCCATTGTTGACGCCGTGGGCGCGGATGCTCCCCGCCATGTGCGAGACGTCGCTGCGCTGGATTCACGCAAAGCGAAAGTCGCCTCAGACCCGCTGATCCTGGTCGCCGGGTGGAACGAAAAGTTGAAAGAAACCGGGTTTAACCTGGCGGACTTTGTCGGGCGGGCGAAGGCGCGGGAGCTGCGCGGGGTTGAGAGCGGCGTGCCTGACGGCATTGCACCTGACATGGCCACCGCCGTCGGTAACGCCATTTCTACCCTCAGCGACAATAAGGTGCAGTTCACCTATTCCGACATGCTGTCCAAGACGGCGTCTCAGTTGCCTGCCGAGCCCGGATTGTTTGCCCGCGTGCGTGACGGTATCGATGCCGCCATTGAGCAGCAGCGCCTTATCCCGCTGGATAAAGAGAAGGGCATCTTCACCTCTGACATCCATTTGCTAAATGAACTCAGCGTGCATCAGCTGGCCAAAACGGCGATGCAGGAAAACCGCGTCCTGAGTTTTCCCGAGCGTGCAGTGGAGCGCTCTCGTTCCTACGCCGATGCTTACTCCGTTCTTAGTCAGGATAAATCGCCGGTGGCCATTCTCTCCGGACGCGGCGGGGCGACCCAACTGCGGGACCGCGTCACCGATGCGGCCATCATGGCCGGTGAGAACGGGCGGGACGTGGTTGTTCTGGCGGCCGATAACCGCGGGCGGGATTTTCTCTCCTTTGACCCGCAGCTCGCCGGAAAGGTGATGTCGCGAAGTCAACTGACCGCGGACCTGACGCTGCCCCCGCAGAGCACGCTGGTTGTGGCTCAGGCAGAAAAGTTGTCCCTGAAAGAGACGCTGCTTATTCTCGAAAAAGGCCAGGCGCAGGGCGTGCAGATGCTGTTTATCGATTCTGAGAACCGCACCGGCACAGGCAATGCCCTGTCGGTGCTCAAAGACGCCGGCGTACCGCAGTACCGGTTTTATGACGGACAAAAGACCCTGACCACTGTGGTCAGTGAAAGTGACAAACGCCAGCGCTATGACCGCCTGGCTCAGGACTATGCGGCCCTGAAAGCCGAAGGTCAGCCGGTAGTGGCACAGGCCAGCGGCCCCCGTGAACAGGCGTTGCTCAATACGGCCATCAGGCTGGAGCTGCAGGCGACCGGTCAGTTGGGGAAAGGTGACCGCCTGTTGTCCGTTATCCAGCCGGTGTGGCTGGACGGCAAAACCCGCACCCAGCGCGACAGCTATCGCGCAGGCATGGTGATAGAGCAGTGGGACAAAGACACCAAAACCATGACCCGCTACAGCGTCGACCGCGTCACCGACAGTACCAATACCCTGCGCCTGGTGTCAGAAACCGGCGAAGTGCGGGTGGAGAAAATTAGCGATCTGAACAGCAGCTGGAGCGCCTTCGAGCAAAAAACGCTGCCGGTTGCCCTGGGTGAACCGTTAATGGCGGTCGGACGTGAGCTGGAGGGCAAAGTCAAAGCGCGGGACGCCCTGACGGTGACCGGTTTTGTGGACGGCGGCATTGTCGTCGGGAAGGGCGATGCGTCGCTGGTTCTCGATACCTCGCGCTCCCTGAAACTGGCCTCCCCGCTGGTCGAAGGGCTGGGGGCGAGCGTCAGCGATAGCCAGGTTGTGCTGGCCGCGACCGGCGCCCGTGACATGAACGCCGCCGCGCTTAACCAGCTTTCCCGCAGTGGTAAGGCGGCCACGCTCTACACCGCATTGCCGCAGGACAGGGCCGAAAAGCGGTTGTCCGGGAACCCCAATTTCAGGCTGGCCAGTGAGCAGGTGAAGGCGCAGGCCGGTGAGGCGAGTCTCGACGTCGCGATGCAGAAAAACCGCGACGCGCTGCACACGCCGGTGGCGCAGTCGGTCGCGCTGGGACTGAGCCGCGCGCAGTCGCAAAGTATCGCGTTCAGCAAACCGAACCTGGTCGCCGCATCCCTGGGCTGGTCACCGGACGTCACTGTGCTGCAGGTCAACACCGAAATCGACCGACAGATTAAAAGCGGAGACCTTATCAGTTTGTCACCGGTAGCCGGTGCCGGCAGCGGCCTGATAGTGCCGCGTGTCACCTATGAGATGGAAAAATCCATCCTCCGCAATGTGGCAGAAGGCAAAAATGCCGTCACGCCGCTGATGGACACCGTGCCGGACAAACATCTCTCCGGGTTGACCGGTGGGCAGCAGGCGGCCACCAAACTCATCCTCGAGAGTCCCGACCGCTTTGTGGCCATACAGGGCTATGCCGGTACGGGTAAAACTACCCAGTTTAAAGCTGTTATGTCGGCTATCGGCAGTCTTCCTGAAAGTCAGCGACCGCAGGTTATCGGTCTGGCTCCGACCCACCGCGCCGTGCATGAGATGCAGTCGGTGGGCGTGCAGGCGCAGACGCTGGCGTCGTTTCTGAGCGAAGAACGACAAAAAGGCCTGGCGGGTGAAACTGTTGATCACAGTAAAACGCTGTTCTTAGTGGATGAATCCTCGATGGTCGGCAACCGCGACATGGCGGAACTGTATCAGCGTATTGCGGCAACCAACGGGCGTGCCATCAACAGCGGCGACGTGGCCCAGCTGCAACCCATCGAACCCGGCCAACCGTTCCGGCTGGTTCAGAGTCGCAGCCCTGTCGATACCGCCGTCATGCAGGACATTGTGCGTCAGACGCCTGAGCTGCGTCCGGCCATCTACAGCATGATCGAAGGCGATATGCGCGGGGCGCTGGAGAAAATTGAGGCCGTGTCACCGGCACAAATTCCGCGTAAAGCCGGAGCCTGGGTGCCGTCGTCGTCCGTGATGGAGTTCAAAGCGGCGCCCGAAGGAACGCCTGACAATCCACCGGCGCAGGCCGCGGGCGACTTACTGCCCGCAGAGCCGGCCAGCGTCATTGAGGCTATTGCGCTTGATTTCACCGGACGCACGAAGGAAGCGCAGGGGCAGACCATCGTAGTGACGGACCTTAACGCCGACCGGCGTGAGATCAACAGCCTCATTCACGACACCTTACACAAAGACGGCGAACTGGGTAAAGACGAGCTGACGCTCACCGTGCTCACGCCCGCGCGGGTGCCGGATAAAGCGCTGCGCAGCGCGGCGGGGTTCAGTGAGCATATCGGTCACGTTGCGGTGATGGACAACCGTCATATGACGGTCAGCGGCGTAGATACCGCGCAGGGGCTGGTCACCCTCACCGACGAGACCAGCAAGCCCACGCTGATATCGAACTTTGAGAACAGCACGCAGGATATCTCGCTGTACGTGCCCCGCGACATTACCGTCAGCGCCGGCGACCGCATGCGCTTTACGCGCAGTGATAATGAGCGCGGCTATGTGGCCAACAGCCAGTGGCAGATCAGTAAGGTAGAAAGCAGCGGCCGCGTCACGCTCAGCAACGGCGAACAGGAAAAGGTGCTGGAGCCGGGACGGGTGCCTGAAGACGGCCACATCGATCTGGCGTATGCCGTGACGACCACCGGTGCGCAGGGTGCCAGTGCGACCTATTCCATTACGCTTTCAGGCACGGAGGGGGCGCGCAAGGGCATGGCGACGCGGGAATCGGCCTACGTGGGCGGGTCTCGTCATAAAGAACACCACCAGTCCTATACCGACGACCGCGAAGGCTGGCTGAAACAGCTCGACCGTCAGGCTGACCGTCACTCTGCCCATGACCTGCTACACGCTGACGGTGACCGCGAAACCAGGGTTGCCGACAAGCTGCTGTCGACGGCCACGCCGCTGCAGGCGACCCTGCTCGGGCGCAAACTGCTCGAAACCAGCGGGCTGGAGTCGGGGGAGTCGATGGCCAAATTCATCGCACCTGGCAAGAAATACCCCACGCCGCACATTGCGTTGCCGGTCTGGGACAGCAACGGCAAACGCGCCGGCGTTTATCTCGATGAGGTGCGCTTTATGCAACAGGGTAGCGGTGCCTGGCTGGACGGCGTGCCACGCGTGATGGGCGGTGATGATGCCCGCTTTGCCGGTCTGCAGGTCAGCCGCAATGGCGACACACATGTCGCGGGCAACATGGCTGAAGGGCTGGCACTCGCCCATCAGCACCCTGACAGCGGCGTACTGGTTCGCCTTGCCGGTGACGGCATTCCGCACAATCTTCCCCGGATAACCGGTTCCCGTCTGGCTACCGACGATGACGTCTTACGCCAGGCGTGGCAACCAGACAGTGAACCTCTGCCGTTCATCCTGCCAGAGCATGAGAAAAAACAGGCAGAGCTGGATAAAGCGGCACAAGCCGCCGCAGCCTTTTCGGAAGATGAAAAACAGCGTCTTGCTGCTGAAACTGCTCGTACAGAACTGGCGAAATCAGCACCTGACGTTGACGGAAAGCTGTTGTCCGATGCGTCAAAAATGCGCAGTGAACCGGCAGATTTAGCGAAAGACAGCGCGATACAACAGGTCGCTACCCAGGAGCGTGCAGCACAGAGGCTGCAGCAAATGGAACGCGAAATCGTTATCGAAAAGACGTTTGGTGAGTAACTCACTTTCATTGAATAAGGAACAACACATGAACAGGATTTCACTGTATGCCGCTTTGTTGGCCTTTGCCTGTCGTAATGGCGGTAGTCGCTCCAACCGTCCAGGTCGGTTTTTCACCAGAAGGCAGCGCGCTGCAGCAGGTGTTAAATATGGGGACAGACTGGCAGTCAACATACTAACGTCGCGATAACCAAGGACAAACCAATGACAAAGATGGATTTTTTATGGCAGCTGCGGCGTTGTACAAAGCTGGACACCCTTGACCGGGTGACAGAACACCAGCGTGGACGCGTATCGCCTCAGTGGATAAATGAGTTTGAGCTGGCGGCTGACCACCGCCGGGCAGAAATTATCATTGGCAGATTGTTTGATCGAATACCGAAAGCCGTCTGGCAACAGATGGTTTGAACCGGTGCAACAGACTGGGCTGGTGTCGAGAGGGTATGTGGTTAATAACCAAGTGAAGGGACGCGAGTTCACATTATCGGGTTACGTATTACCGTGATGATGCACGGTAATACGCGGGTACAGATTAAAGAAACACGTTTCAAAAAGGACTTTAAATGAAGTATGGAAAATTTCAACATGAATTGGCACCATCTCCGGAAACTAGTTTATCCAAGCGGGGCGAATCGAATGCTTTACGCCGCGGTAAGCCAAAAGTTCACCGTCGATATGCACCTAAACTTAGTTGCCAAGTCCCTCGAGGTATAGCAGCTAAAGTCGTGGCCCGTATGCAAGCCCATGACTGGCACCGAAATGAGGACCTTATTGCACTTCGCCGGACGGGTTATATTCCTTATACCCGGAGACATGATCAGTCCTTCAGACCAAAACCCATGCGTATCCATGCACGCTCAGAAAGTTGCGAGGCACTTAATACATTATCTCTGGCTTTAGCAGCTAACTGTGACTACAACCCGGACAGTGACTATCCGTTCGAAATCATGGCGCCCTTTGAAGACATCGCAGCCGCTATGGGGCAGTTACACATCTATGAAAATGGCCGGAAGGCCTATGACAGTCCGCTGCATGCGCTTTCGGTTCAGGAACAGCTGGGTTATGTCATCGTCCATCGCGGGAAGGATATGGATTCCGGGCAGAATAAGCCACTGCGAATCTGGCTGTCTGATAAGTTTTTCACCTCCAGAGGTATTGCAGTGACCGAAATTCGCCAGTGGTTGGGGCAGTTCCGTACATGGGCTATACGTAACGGGTTAACAGAATCTCTGCGTAAAAAGTATGAGCGTCACCTGCTGCGAATCGAACGTATTGGCATTGACATTAAGGACAAGCATTCACTACGTAACAGGCTTAAGCAGATCCGCCGCTGGGTTGTGAGCCCGGACCTGCTTCCGCAGAAACAGAACAAAGTCTCTCTGCTCGAAGGTGAACTAGAAGACATGAGCAGACGCAACAACGCACGTCTTGACCTTGTTCTCAATGAGACAAGTACCACGCTGAAATCTTTCACCAGCGCACAGGCTAAACGCCAGAATGCTTACTACCGCGCTTGGGTAAAATGGTCCAATACACGGATGCGATATGAAGTCATTTCCCTTGAATTGAGTCTCGCACGGGAAAGGCCTGGGTTGCGGGTTGCTGACGCAGAAGCTTATTACCGTCTTTTGCTCGAACGAGCCGGAGTACTCTAATCTCTGCATTATCTGACGTAAATACTTCTGCGGATGGTTGTAACCTCTAGTCAGTGAACCAACCTTATACCCTATTTATTGCCTCGTCTTACAGTGTGCTGACCAGACTTCACGATAAAAAAAACCACAATTTTCGTTATATGAACCTTGGTAAATTCAGGCAATGTATAAAAATAAAATTAACTTCGAACATACCCTATTCACCTGATTAGCTTCGAACGTTATTTCTGAACAAAAGAAGCCCTCTAAAAGGGAGTATTTTCAGTGCGGTCTCTGGACCCGCACTTGAAAGTTGAGCAGGAAGCCTGTGTGATCGTTTGCATGAGCCTTTTTCGGTGATCCCTGCGGAGTGAATGTCGTCAAGATACATGGTATTGGGGGCATACTATTGGCTCGTTACGTTGCTGAGGAAGATGATAATCAGAATGGCACTGGAAGGGGCGAAATGGCTAAAGATGTACTGATTGAGTTGTGGGGCGGTTCAACTTAATCATTCAGAAGAAGGGCTGTCAGGTTAAAGAAGAGAATGGAGTAAGGTCTCCAATGGAATTTTAGTATTTTAAAACAATGACGTGAATTTTTATAACGTAAATATCAACAAATAAAATACTAAGCTTGCTATCCACTATCGAAGTTTTTTCAATAAATAAATATTCTGAGATGATCGTGAAATAATGATTCTCTATGCAATGCCAGCGTAGTGGCAGAGATGTTTACTATGCTGTGGGAAGTGAATTTATTGTTAACTTTACAAGGTCAATTATTTTTTTTCAAAACTTACGACACTAGATTATCTGCCCCACGGCTATTCTTAAGATTTAACTATGAACACGAAAATTTTTTACTTTCTCGCAGTGTTATTAACCTCTATGTCTGTTACTGGTTGTGATAGTGCAGACAACAAATCAGCACCTGCAATCCCTCCAGAAAACGGTGAAGTAACCCCGCCTGGTAACGAAACCGATATAGGGGATAACGCTGACCCTGATGAAAACGATGAAAACGATGAAAACGATGAAAACGATAGTGAGGTAGGAGAAGAAGGTAAAGAAGAAGGTAAAGAAGGAGATGAGGAAGTAATCCCCCCTTCAACGCAGGGACAATGTGATTCACATGTTAATGCTATATCTGCAATCAAAGTAAGGGATGCGTCTCTTGCAGAGGAAACAGAATTGGTTGATTATGCCTTGTGTCTGATTGATGAACAGTTAAACAGTAAGACTAAAGCTGATGCCGTTAAAACAATTTATAATGGGCTAGGTGATACTTATAGTTGGGCTCCCGAAGGCTATGCAAATACCTTCGTCTTGCCGGTTTCACTGGGATCGTTTTCGATATTAAATTCTAATAATAAAGACGATGTCCGTTCTTTTGCTGTTGCTGGAGAAAGAAGTGGGCATCGTTATATTGCATTGTCCGCAAATCCAGTTTGGCTTAGTAGAAACGGAACTCGAAACTATGAATGGATGAAAAATATCGTTACCTGGTTAACCAGGAATCAAAGTTTAACCGGTGAAAGTTATCGACTAGCCGGCGAGGACAATAACAAATTAAATATTGTTGTTTCACATTTACAGGCGTCTACAGAATATAGGGATGTCAAAGCTTGGTTGGAAGATGTTTACCCAGGTAAATATACATTAAATGATGTTACAGAATGTAATCTAGGTGACCTCCTTACCTGTTTAAAAAACAAACGTGTAGATCTCTTGATTGTTAGTGATGATGAGTCTCCTCCAGCGCAATATAATGATATTCGCGCTGGAGTAGAATATGCCATCGAGAAAAAAATACCTTTAATGACAATGGTTACTTCTTATTATGTTCGGGATGTATTGAATGGAATTTACGAATACATTGGCATAAGCGCAGACATGAATTTTTTCACAGGCCATGAGGCTATTAACTACCCTATTGCAAATCTATTGTCTCCAACTGAAAACGATCTGGCAGTTTCAACATTATTCAAAAACATTCGCGACGAGAATTTTAATTCTAACTCCATAACAGGAGATTCATCCTGCAATGGGAATATGCTCCTTTGTAAGGCGCCTGAGTTTAATGAAATATTTCGTGACGGTGCCAACGTTCTTCGTAGTAGTTTAATTGCATTAGATAAACGAAAGGTTGATGTGTTGGCGCAAGCTGATAGTTACCCTTTAATAGCTACAGCAGTACTACTAGCAGATAAATACCGAAAGAACATTGATTATCCAATTTATGCCGATGATGAGCCAGCTATGTTCCAAAAAGCAATATTTGCTGATTGGAATGTCAATTATTCTCGTCCCGATAATATAGCCCAGCCAGACTTAGGTGAATATGTAACTAAACCTGCGAACGTCACCAAAGGGGTTCCCGCTAATTATATTAATGAATATATTGGTAAGGAACAAAAAACTATTTTTGTTCCTTACCCTAAACAATGGACGGCAAGTGGTTGGTATGCACCGGCCGGTAGACCTATCACTTTAAGCAGTACTAATGATAGTGCAGATGTCACTATCCAACTCGGATTCGGGTTTTTGAATGCTCACTGGACCGCAACATACAAAAAACTGATGGCCCCTTCAGAAGTAAGCTTGATGGAAACGCAGAGAATTGTGTTGCATCCAGGGGAGAAAGTCACATTCTCATCACCTTATGGTGCGCCTATTTATATTAATTTTACCGATAAAGATTTAACCAAAGTTGAACTGAGCGCAGAAGGAGTGATGAAATATCCGGTTATCACTGATATGAATGACAGCAGTCAAGTCGCAGAGTTCGAGAAACTCCTTTACCAGAGCGAAGTTCCGCACGTTGACATCCGGACTGACGGTATAGAAACACATGCAATGAAATATCGCATTCTTGACGGTCTCGAAAAAAACCAAGGCAGCGCTAATGTCACAACCATCCAGGAGTTATTAACTGGTGCAGATGACTTCTATGTGTGGAACTATACTTTAGGTGGTTTTTCTATTCAGGGGAAAACACTTGAAGAATCCTTGCCTGATGATGTCCGTAAGGTTTGTGTGCAGTTATTTGGTGCAGATTGTTTAGATATGAAGCTTCACACCAGAGAAAAAATTCAACATGTTGTTTATGATCATCGTACCCGTTGCGTGGGTTATGGAGGTTGCTCAGGGAACCCATTTGATACAGGGTGGGCTTATGAACCCTATTCATGGGGAGATAGCCATGAAATTGGGCATAATCTTCAGGTTAAAAAGCTGAATGTTCACTATGCAGCGCCCGGTACACAAGAGAACTGGACCAGCTATAGTTCGAGAGCTGGTGAAAATTCAAATAATATTTTTCCATACCACACTTTGTGGAAAAATGAATTCACTTACAATGATGCACCAACAAATACCCATGGTAATCCCAATGAAGTGTTTGCCATTGTCATGTCTGAGCTTCGTGGCTTAAAAGATGCGTCCGGTAACCCGACAATAGTTGATGCATCATGTAAGGCTTATGAAGTTGATGATGGTTTGCCATTAACCCGTTATACGGCGGCATGGCAATCAAATGATTATGCGATATACAACACTCCGAGAGAGGCATTTTATTTTCAGATGTTACTTCAGGCCGATAAAGTTACTTTCCGTAATGGCACATCGCTGGACAATGGATTTGGAATTTTCACCTTGCTATATCAGCATCAACGAATATATGAAAAATACTCAAAAAAAGAATCTGACTGGAATGCTAACAGGAAAATGTTAGGATTTAGTCTGTTCGAACATAGCGGAGATGCTACCTATGGCGGTGGGGATGTAACGAGCATCCCAGGAAATGACTTTATGCTGGTTTCTCTCAGCTATATCACTAATGCTGACTGGAGGCCTTATTTTGATATGTTCGGATTACACTATACAACCCTTGCCAGTAAGCAGGTTGACCACAATGGCTACACACGTGCCATAGAACAAAAAATATACACAAATAAAAATAACTCTAAGTTAATGCCTAACTGGTCACTTACAAAGGATCCGGACCTGACCACTGTAGATTTAACTGATAAGGAAGCAATCTTGCCAGATCAAAATTGGAGTTGTGAATCGAAATAATAAATTTAACAATCACAAAAATTTATTATTTTTAATAAATCACAAATTTTTTTAATAAATAAAACCACAGCGGCTTCTCTTCTGCGGGGCCGCGACTCAATCGCAATCATAAATGTTCACCCTCTTTCAGTGATGCCGAGTTTTCAAGGGAGTTTCTTAGTTTGAAGTTCACTTTTCGTGGGTCATTCACATTGCATTTACCCAAAAATAATCTGAAGTTTGCAATGATTTTGTATTTATTTTCTTCTGGCCATATTAGATTAAAAAATTAAATTCTATACTTAAGGTGTCTGATGAATACTAAGAATCCTTACTCTCTTGCTATACTATTAGCATCGCTACTCATAACAGGTTGTGATGGTGGGGACAATAAAAAACCCTCTGAAACACCACCAGGTAATGGCGAGATAGTATCCCCTCCTGGCAATGAATCTGATAGCGAAGATAACACTGGCACAGAGGAGGATGACCAAGGTGAGGAAGATCTAGATACAGAAGATGAGAATACAGAAAATGAGAATACAGAAAATGAGGGTACAGAAGATGATGAGATAGCCCTCCCGCCGATGGATGATGAAGAGCAATGTGCTATCCATGCTAATGCAATTACAGCAGTCAAAATGCGTGATGCCGCGTTAGCAGAGGAAGCAGAGTTACTCGACTATTCTTTGTGCTTAATAGATTTTCAAAAAAACAATCCTTCACGTAAGCAAGCTATAGAGATACTTTACGAAGGACAAAGCACATATAGATTATCGGGTAATGGGTACAGTCATTATTTCTCATCTCTTCTACCTGCTAAAACATTTCCGATAATTGGCTCTACGACTAGTGAATTCTACTCTTTAGCGATGGCTGGTGAACAATCCGGACATCGTTATATGGCCTTAACATATAATCTAACTCACTTAAGGCGCTATGATACGAACCATTACAACTGGATGTCTAATGCAGTAACCTGGCTAACACAAAATCAGAACAAGAGTCGGGCCAGTCGTCGGCTTTTGGGAGACAATGATAAAAATATAAATGTTGTCATTGCCCATATGAGTGATCGAAACCAAGAAGGAAGCAATGAGGCACACTATGATGACTTAAAAACTTGGCTGGAAAATATATATAAGGACCATTATACTCTTAATGCTTCTACTCAGTGTGATTATGATAAACTCCTTGAGTGCCTTAGTAATAAATCAGTCGATCTTTTAATACTTGGTTCTAAGGATAAACAAAATCTTGGTTATCCAGGTATAAGAGAAGGTGTTGAATTTGCAGTTAAGAACAAAATACCATTATTGACAGCAACAACCACTCCGGAAGTTACACCAATTTTATCAGGTGTTTATGACTATATGGAGGTGTCAGCATATGCTAATATAGGAGGGAAGCAACTGGCTGATAATTACCCTGTTCAGAAGCTTTTCAGTGCTACGGCAAGTGAATTAGCAGTGGAATCATTGTTAAAAAATATGAGGGCTGAAAACTTCAATGCAAGTGTTTTTGATAGCACATGTAATGCCAATATGATGAATTGTAACGCTCCTGAGTTTAATGATATTTTTAGAACTGGGGCAAGTACATTACGTTCGATATTAGTTGGGCTAGATAATAAGCAAATCGATGTTTTAACACAAAGAGAAAAGTATGCACTACCCGCAGTGGCCGTAATTCTTGCTGACAAATATAGAAAAAATATCGATTATCCAATATCAGCAACAAATGAAGCACCTATGTTTCAAAAGGCATTATTCGCTGATTGGGTAGTAACTTATGCACGACCTGATAATCATGCACAACCTGATTTAGGTGAATATATATTTAGACCGACAGAAGTTATCAAGGGAGTTCCTGCTAATTATCGTAATGAAACCATAAGTTCAGAAAGTAAGACGATTTCAATTAATTATCCTAAGCAATGGACTACCAGTGGATGGTATGCCCCGGCGGGAAAACCTGTAACAATAAGCAGCAGTAAAGTAAGTGCTAATGTCATCATTCAGTTGGGATTTGGATATAAAAATGTTAACCGGGCTGGTTCGACAAAAATACTTAATGCCCCTTCAGAAGTCAGTCATCTATTAGAAAGTCAATTAGAAACACAACGGACCATCTTATTATCTCCGGGGGAAAAGATAACTTTCTCATCACCGTATGGAGCACCAATATATATACGATTTAACGATAATTCTTTAACAAGTGCAGATCTAAGTGCTGAAGGTGTTATGAATTACCCTGTAATAACTGATCTGAATGACAATATGCAATTGTCAGAGTTTGAAAGGTTAATAGCTGAAGGGGACGTTCCACATGTAGACATACGTAATAGCAACGTGGAAATCCATGCGATGAAATATAGATTGATGGATGGGTTAGACAGCAACAAGGGTGATAAAAATATTACAACGATGCGAGAAATGCTGGATGGAGTAAATAATTTTTATATCTGGAACTATGGTTTGGCTGGTTTTACTATTCAGGGAATGACACTTGAAGAATCATTACCGTCTGAAGTTCTTCGTATTTGTGTGAGCTTGTTTGGTGCTGATTGTACCAACGAATCTCTTCATATTAGAGAGATTATTCAGCATGCTAATTACGACCAACGTTCTCGCTGTGTTGGGGGCATAGGATGTGCCGGAAATCCATTTGACACAGGTTGGGCTATGGAACCTTACGGTTGGGGTGAGAACCATGAATTAGGGCATAATCTTCAGGTGAAAAGACTAAATGTTCACTATGCAAAACCAGGTACACATGAACTTTGGTCCAGCTATAGTTCCCGAGCAACTGAGACTTCAAACAATATCTTTCCATATCATACCTTATGGAAAAATGGATTTAGTTTTAGCGATACAGTAAGTGCTGGTACACATGGGAACCCTCGTGAGGTTTTCGCTATGGTGATGTCTGAATTACGTGGCCTCAAAGACGTTACAGGTAATGATGTTATCTATAATGGTTCATGTAGTGCATACCCGGTCATGGATGGATTACCTATAACTCGCTATACCGCCGCCTGGCAATCTGATGCTTATGCTATACATAATGCGCCTCGGGAAGCTTTTTATTTCCAAATGCTTCTTCAAGCGGATAAGAATATCATGCGAAATGGTGTGGAACTCGAGAACGGATTTAATATTTTTACATTACTTTATCAGCACAACCGTATTTATGGTAAGTATGCTGTGAATGAAGCTCAGTGGAATGAAAATCGGGAACGATTAGGTTTTAGCCTTTTCCCATTTACGGGGGGATCTGCATATGATGGGAGTAATGTAAGCGATATTCCAGGCAATGATTTTATGCTGGTTTCTTTAGGATTAATCACTAATGCTGATTGGAGGCCTTATTTCGATATGTTCGGATTGTATTATACTAGTCTTGCTAGTCAGCAAGTTACTGAAAATGGATTTAGTCGTGCAATTGAGCAGAAAATATACACGAATAAAAATGATCCGAAACTAATGCCTAATATGGCGTTGACTTCTGATCCAGATTTGATGACGGTCGATATGACTGATAAGGACTCTACTTTCCCAGGCGTGGATTGGAATTGCTCTTGATGCTTTAGGTTTACTAGTCGTGCTGTAAAACCCCGCCATTCATGGCGGGGTTTTACAGAATTTAATTCTACTTAAACTGGTGACTGTTATTGGCAGCTGTCATGCGGGATGCCTCTCGTCAGGTTCACTTTTAAAAAGAGAGAGTTGAGCATAAGCGTCTTTTAATAATACATTGAAGTAATATCTGTGAGGGCTATCTATAATGATATATTAAATTATAATCTGACGCTGTTCCTCTTGAAAATATTGATGGTGGCCTATTGCATATCGCTAGATATTATAAGGCTCTTCTGGTGAGAGGTGGTTTAAATTATCAGGATATATACTGAGTGATGCGAAATATTTATAATTGAAGCGACTGCTATGGTATGAGGAATGCTTAATAATTAAAAAAACTGCCCTTCAGGAAGGGCAGTAAACGTTGCAATAGATATAAGGCGATAAATCAAAGACGATAGCTAATTCGCAGTGACAGTAGACTATGTAATGATTTCGAATTGATAATATCACATGGATGATAAAAATAAATATAAAAAAGATGAAGATCATGCATTTAAGAAATTTCTTTTTATAATTGATAAGTCGCTTGCTTAAACAGTATTCTAAAAAATCCATTAATTAGTAAGCTACTTATATGAAAAGTAATTTATGTAGTAAAGAATAATGGTCGATACTACCGCTCAGTTGTTTGCTAGATATTTGCATCACTTAAGTCAAAGCGATTTTTTCCGCCAGGTATTTAGTGAAAGCTCTACACTGTCCTGAGCAAATTCCTTAAGCCTGGTCAGAGCATCCCCTTCAGCCTAAATAGGCGGTAGCGTCTAGTGGGGTGGTGTTAAATTGCCCATATATAGCTCAAAAAGAGAACTCACGCTCACTGACGACGCTACGTGGGTTTTGAGACAGATGCAGGGAATTTTCCTTGCAGATTTCACGTAGCACAATATGAACAATCTCAGCGAAAATCATCACCCTCATATGAATACAGGATCGTTAATATAATAGGCATTATATTAAATTGATATGTTCATAGTTGTCCAAGGACATGGGTTAGGGCGCAAAAAATTCACTATACTTACCTGACCTTTACCGAAGTTGCTGAAAACCCACCATGGTTCTGAATTTGTAGGAAAAATGCTGGACAGGTGGGGCTATGAAAGAGCGATAAGGTTCAACTTCTCACGCCCGGGAACACCTACGGACAACGCTACAGTCGAGTCCTTCAACGGCAGGTTGCGGCAAGAATGCCTGAACGAGAACGAGTTCATGTCTCTGGAGGATGTACGGTGCAAAATCGAGGCCTGGCGCATACACAATAACCAAAGTCGTCTCCCATTCTGCACTGGGCTGGATGATGCCCTCAGAATCTGCCGGTTGCCCGGATATGCAGCCAGAATGACGCCGGTTATTCCTGATTATTATAAGCATGAAAAATCTCAACTTAAAAGTTTTTCTATCTTTGTCTGATGGTGATTGGTAAATAGTTTTTGTTTATTTAGTATCAATGTGAACTATTTAATGCTAGCTTAATTAATATTAAATATTGCCTTTAGATTGATGATGAACCTTCATATTTGGGTAGGTTGCTATCTGGCCACTTTGTTGTTTTGTTTTTTTTTTATAACTTTTGTTTTTAAATTAATGACTGTAGTTAAGATAGATATGCGGATTTGCAATGGATATTATTGTAGGTACCGCTATTCTATAACATATGATGGAGTTAGGTAATTATGAAAATGAAAATGAAATTATTCCTTGTTTGTTTAATCCCAGTTTCTGCAATGGCATCGGTTCCGTCACATACAGTCACTTTTAATGGGAATGTTAAAGCAAGCACATGCGAGCTTGTAATGCCGGCAACGATTTCGTTGCCAGACGTAGCTTACAATGAGCTTACTTCCGTTGGTGCGGCATACCACCAACACGTAAAGATGCCAGTTTTCATGCAAAATTGTTTACCTGGAGACACAGTAAATATTCAACCGAGTCAGGTTGGCTCACAACTTCCAGGTGGGGGACAAGTACAAGCAAATGTCTTTACTGAGACTACCACAGGCTATACACAGCAAGGTGCGTTAGTAGCAACAGCAGATGAGTCAGGAATTATAGATACCATGGTGAATGCCGCCAAACCCACTGAGGTTATGACAAGGATTGGTCTTCGTTATACACCCACAAATCAACAGGCTGATGTTTTGATTGGTACTCACTCTGCTACAATGACATTCACCGTTACATACTCCTAATATTTATTTTTGTGGACAGACTATACCTTATTAATAGTTGGACAAGTCTAGTCAAAGTACAGCATGGTTATCGGATGTAATAAGTTGTCGCGCTGTATTTTTTAGGATGTGCTACGTAAAATATTGGTACCGGTTGATTTTTAGATTTCACGTGGTGCGAACAATGGCATTGATTGCACCACGTGAAATATTGAGTTTACTGGACAACCAAGTAGGGAACATCCTAACAATATTTGTATAATTGAATAGATGTAGAAATATTAATTGTATTGGAAAGACATTTGTAGGGTTGATTTATAGCTACCAATGCTATCAGAAGCTTCACTGCTAAATACAGTCAAGATTGGTGTCAAAGAATTTACATTACTCGTTGGGTTAGAACCTGTTGGACTATATTTTGTTACAAAAGCATCCCCGCTTTCATTCGCTACAAGCGCATAACTCATTAAAGTATGGTAATCAATATACCAGTCAGATGTTGGAGCTAAACCCACTTTATAAGGAACTCCTGATTCGGCCGTGTCTTGTCCAATCTCCACATACATAACAATTTGCTCACCTGCAGGACAATTACTAAGAACTGGATCTGACAGAAGGTCAATTCCTTTGTAACTGACTGAAGTAGAGCCTGATGCTGAAGGCGCGCTATACAGATGATTCCCAAAAGTAATTTGTGATGGAAATGCAACCTGACAGGTCGATGCAACGACATTTCCTTCAAAGGTAACTGTGTGGTCTAAATCTGAGGCGTTTACTCCCGCTGAGACGGCGAACATTGTTATCGAGGTTAATAACTGTTTAAGTTTCATTTTAATATCCTTTTCTTTTCACTGATAAACTGCCGTAAATAGTATTGAATTACGAAAAAACCTAAAGATAATAAATTAAAAGTTAATTAAATAAAAATTCCACCTTATAATTCTCAGGGAAATTTTAATTATTTTTGTTTCAATATCATTTAGAGTGCGGTAATGGCGCATTAGAAAATAACAATTCCGCTTTAACCTTAAGCTGCCGTATGTCACTTCACCATGCTGCTACTTGCCTGGATCACAGGCAAGTCGTGAAGTTCTTTATTGGACATGGTTATACTTTTCTGGCGGGATCCGTTTTCTGGCAGAACCGGATCTCCAACCAGGGAGGGGCGATTTTTTGCGCAATTCACCTATATAGACGATAAAATTAAGTCGCGAGCACAATATAAGGTGTTTAGCCGCGATATCACGACGGGTGGGAAGAGGGCATTGCAGCACGGACGTCGCAAAATCGGCATGCTACACTTCCGGAAATGGCATATAAGGTAAAAGTCGGAACAGGGTGGGGCAGGGGATAGGTAATTGCGTTAGGTGAAAATTTTCAGCCTATCTTTCATGCGAGTGACAGTAATCTACCTGACTATATCCGGGCGTATTATACCCCCTTCATTTATCTGGCAGGGATATCATCACGGCACGTCATCTTTCGACACGTTCACGGGCATAGAGGCCCAGGGAAAAAAAAGCTTGTTTGCATCGATCACCGAAAAAGAAGGGTTCGGCTACCAGTTTGAGAAGATCCGCAACGCGGTCGCCGTGTTGAACGAGAGTAATGTCCACGCGGCGACACAACTGGGCCTGGATATCCTGGAGCAGAAGTACGGCGAATTTGAGCAGGAGCTGGACGCGGCCGGTGAGCTCGCCGACTGGGCGTATGACCTGACCACCTACCGCCACGCCATCGAAGTACTGCGCGGCTATTTTACCGGCAACCGGCGCGGGCTGACCGAGCGCGATGCCCGCATCTATTATCACTACCTGGAAACCGAGCATGAGCAGTTCTGCGCGATCGCCCAGGAGATTGACGCTGAGAGTAAAAGCAATAACAAGACGAGCTGATGATGGCCAAAACATTGCAGCAACCGTTGTTTTCCTAGGGTGAAGACGGGCACAACAACGCCTGAATTAACGGCTTCCGCACAGGGCGTATTCGCAGGGGTACCGGCTGGCGACTGCGCTGCTGTTCCGCCTCCGTGAACTTCCCCTGGTATTTGCGAAGAGCGAAAATGCCTGATTGATTTCTACCCGAATCTTCATGAACCCCTGTCTCAAGCCGGATATGTTAAACAACGGCGAGAGCGCTATCCAAAGCAAACACGGCGCATCAAGGAGATGATTGAGCAATGGCGTCTGCTGTACCCATTGCCGAAAGGCCATGACATCAATGATTCAGCGAAGACCATCATGCCCGAACTTTGTGTCCCCAAGAATGAGACTATCTTTATGACAGAACATGCTCAATTTCCCACCCTGCAGGGTCAGTTTCAGTCAGCATCTGCGATGGGGCTGCCCGTTCCCCTTGATTATTCCGCCGCGCTGGCCCTGCGCCGCATGGCACAGGTTCACGGCGACATGCCGGAGTATCTGCTGGCCGTGGAGGTGGGGGCACTGCTGCATTATCTTCCGGACCTGTACCAGCAAACCTGCATCGATACGCTGTGGAACACCGGCGCACGGATTAATGAAGGGCTGGCTCTGACGCGGGGAGATTTTAGCCTGACATCGCCGTACCCGTACGTGTCGCTGGCTACGCTTAAGCAGCGACAGGAAAAGGCCGCGCGCGGACCGGGTGCGCCGTCGAAAAAGGTGATCCCCCACCGGCTGGTACCACTTTCCGATAACCATTACCTCAACCGATTGAACAGCATGATTGCCACGCTGCGCATTCCGCTGGAACGTAAGAATAAGCGCACCGGCCGCCTGGAGCCGGCGCGTATCTGGGAGGTGACAGACCGCACGGTGCGCACCTGGCTGAATGACGCGGTGGCCCGCGCCGCCGGTGACGGTGTCACCTTCTCGATACCGGTCACGCCGCACACGCTTCGGCATAGTTATGCCATGCACATGCTGTACTCGGGGGTGCCGTTGAAGGTTTTGCAGGGGCTGATGGGGCACAAAAGCATGAAATCGACCGAAGTCTACACGCGGATCTTTGCGCTGGATGTGGCGGCCCGCCACAGGGTTCAATTCTCCATGCCCGGCGCTGAGGCGGCGGCCATGCTCAAACAGACGCCAGGCTGACTCATTGCTGCAACCATCGGGTTCGGCATTAATCCCCTGAACCGTGGCACGTCACGAAAGGGGATTTCTCTTTCAACTTAATTTATTCAAGTTGGATAATTCGGTCATGGGCTGAAAAATGAAATATGGAACGGGGAGACACAAAGAAGAAACCATTTAGATTTAAAAAATGAATATCGAATTATTGCCTGGCAGTGCAAATATCACAAGAAATTATCTCCCCATCACGAACTTGTCAGGCTTGATGGAGAGATATAAGGGCGCCACTATGTTCTCGCCTAGTGAAAAAATAATCTAAATTACTGACTAGCGCTCCCTTTGGAACTTGGACGGTTTTGGTCTTTTTGATGCAAACTATTTATATGCAAGTATATAATTCACAGTGGCCTCTACTGGGCCAGCCGTCACCGTCCCATTCAGTGTAGAGTGGTATTGAACAGCGAATGGAAGTTCAGCAGTACCGTCGTTCGAAAAACTCATATATGTGCCGTATTGCTCTCCGGATCCGGTCTCTAACCCCGCGTCGTTAACGAAACCTATATTTAAAACTCTGTCATTATCCAGAATTTGAAGGACCACATTTTCCGCCCCCTCACTTGCCTTATTCACCAGCCCGTAACTTCCTGAGCCCGCATCCATTATATTGAGATCCTTCATGGCGTCGGCCTTAAATTCCGAAGTCACAGTTTGCCCGTTATCAGAACACCCTGAAACCTTAAGGCTGAACGGCGTCTTCCCTGCATTACTTTGCGATTCTTTCAGCGCTGTGACGGGCACATCGGGCAGGGTGACGGTGCCGTCAGCGCCCTGCCCGTCAACGGAGACGGTACAGGTGTTATCCGTGATGTTCCCGTTGAAGGTGATGGTGCCGGTGTCTGCCGCCTGGGCGTTCAGGGTGCCGGCACACAGTACGGACATAAGGCCCAGAACAAATACGCGTGATTTCTTCATGATTGCTTCCTGTTTTAATTTCGTCCAGAACTAACGTCTATTATTCAGTTACGACGTGCTTTTGAGACAAACCTCACTGCCCCGCGCCTGGCAGACAACGCCAGCGTGATAAAACGAACGTATCCCCTCGCGCACAAGACAACAAGATTATCGCCGCTAAATAATGGCTAATCTGCACCGCGCTGGCTTGTTGTAATCGCGATACCCCGCAATTTAAACCGTTGTGCTTCACGGACGCTCCGTTGTAGATTTTTATTCTGAGGAGCAGTGACTGTCAGCGCGTTTCTCACGCCCGTGTTTTTCAACGATGGCGTGCTGCCTGCGGGCAAAAAAAATGCCCCCCGTGAAGGAGGGCACCGCGCCGCTATTATCTCTATCAGAAACTGTAACGGAATCCTGCGGCCGTGCTGAAGTCCGTGTACAGGTTGCCCAGCGGGCTCGCGCCGGCGTTCACCTCTGCTGACCAGTTGTCGGTCAGTTTTCCCTCAAACCCGGCGTAAACGTACGTACTTTTCTCGGTCAGCGCGGGCCATTTTCGGGCGGCATGCGCGTCAGCCGGCTTCCCGTCCCCCCCGTCATGTACACCGGCACCGCCGAGCTCAGGGCGATGCCCGAGGACGGCCCGTCAATCTCATAGCCGTTCACATAGCCTGCCCCCACGCCCGCCGACGCTTCAACGTCCAGCGTATTGTCCATCAGGCTCAGCCCATATCCGCCGCGCAGGTTGCCGTACACAAAATCCGACGTCCGCGTGGCCGGCTGCATCCTCAGCGTCGCGTCCGTTCCCAGCGTCTTGGTCAGGTGCGTATAGCTGCCGCCCGCGTCCATAAACCAGCCTGAGGCGGTGTATTGCAGCTGAAATTAACGAGTCATATTGAATAAGAAGGATATAAAAACACCCCAGGAAAACCCTGCACCCCATTATTGAGGAGTGGCGTAGTATTAATTACCGACACTCATTTTCTGACGGCAACCTATTACCCACAATTTTTTGATAATTAGCAATCATGGGAAAAGCGCACTCAATATTTATATTGAGCGCGCTTTTATTTAACACTTATTCTTGAAAATTTTCTTTATCTGCCATTAACAAGTAGCAGAAGAAACAGTTGCAGCTTCAGAAGCTGTTATTTATAAACCAGTTGGTAAGTGGTTACGCCGGTAACGGCACCAGCTGTTGCAACGTTATTGTTATTATCAATAGTATATTCAACACCCATTGGAATTGTTGCATTACCTTCTTCAGTGATATTGACGTAAGATAACGCTACAGGGGCCTGCGTCTCACCATGGACAGGTGTAGCAGTTACGGAAATTGGGGTATTATCGGAGTCAACAAGCATTAAATAGACGTTTTTAGCGCCGTCCGAAGCGGTATTCTTCATAACACCGCCCATGGCAGTTACTGCAAAATTTGTTTCATCATATGAATTAAGCGCATTGTCACCAGAATCGAAGGTTGCCGCAACAGAGGAGGAGCCGTCAACACCAGTACAACCTGAAATTTTCAGGTCAAAATTTGTTAGCCCTGCTTGGTGGTCTGCATTTAACGTAGCAGCCATAACATCCGGCAGGGCAACGGTGGCATCAGCACCCTGACCATCAACGGTTACAGCGCAGGTGTTTTCCACGATGTTACCGGTGAAGTTGATGGTACCCGTATCAGCGGCCTGAGCATTAAGGGCACTCGCACACAATACAGACAGAAGACCCAGTGCAAATAAGTTTGGTTTTTTCATTACTGCTTTTCCTTTTTTTAAATGAAGTTCCGTCTTCCGGAACCGGTGTGAAAACAAAAAACGTTTTACGTTATGGTTTCTTTTTTTGGGGTAATGCCAGGCTCAACATAAGAGCATGGTGGTTAGTAAATATGCCGCTGCATATGACAGGCAGAGTCAGCGTGATGAACCGGAGAAGGACATCACGCCTCACACAGCAGGCAAATTTACCGCCAGGAAATGTTGACGGATTTCGGTGGGGAGTGCTTGTTGTAACTGCGATAAGGGTTATTTTAAGGATTTATGCCGCCCGCGAGTGGTTTTTTGATCTTTTGTGCTGTATTGACGTGTTTTTTTTATGGCATCGCGGTGCTCCAACCTTCAGGAAAGCAGAGGGCGGAGGCAGTTTTACTTTTTATCAGGGGAGTTTAATCAGAAACTGAACGTTGCGGTGGCGTGGAAACAAGGGATGGCATCGTTACCGGCACCGCAGGGGGCGGGCGGAAAGCGGATACGCCAGGATGGAGGCGTAAGGATGAGAACGGCGGTAATGAAAGAAGCCAGGGCCGAGGTGATGCTGCGAGTCACGCTGAGAGTAAAAAAACACCCCCGCCCGTGATTTGCACTGCGGGCGAAGGTTCAGTTAAAGGGGCGTCTCTGTATAGCCGGTCACATGGGTTACAAATCTGACCGGCCACATAGGTAACACATTTTCGATTAATCTATGCGTAAAAGGCAGTGTTCGGCTTTGTCACAGTACGCAAGTATTAGACGGTCGAACAACACCATATACAATCCGTCATCTACCTCTTTCATCATCACATATGCACCTTGCAGAGCCTCACTCAAAAAGAGTCGGGTACCTGGATAGATATCTCCATTATGCTGAACTTTGTATAACCGGGCGTTATTCGGATAAATGACTTCTGGAACTTCCTATCCCACTCTCTGCTGGAAGTCGTCCATTGTGAGGACGGTGTTTGTCCGTTATGCACATCATGAGGTCGTTCGTGATTAAATTCATGACGGTAGTGATTGAACCAGACTTGCTGCTCTTCCAACGTCGCGTAGATATTCCCGCAGCGCAGTCCGGCTTTCAGTGAACGATGCATCCTCTCGTGCCGACCATTTTGCTCAGGATGTCCTTTCATTTTACGTTCCGGCAGGATACCAAGTTTTATTAACCAAACACTTAGCTGGCTGAGTCCCGCAATGCCGTTACCGGCAAAAGGAGAACCGTTATCGGTTCTTACTACATTGGGCAGACCATATTCGCGAAAGGCATTTTCAAGACATGTTTGTACAAACAACCGCCCCTCGCCCTTGCCAGCCTCGCAGGCTAGAAGGTAGCGGCTGTGGTTATCTGTTAGCGTGAATGGGTAGCAATAGCGCGGGCTAAGAAGTCTAAAACTTCCTTTGAAATCAGCACTCCACACCTGATTATTCTGGCGGATATCCGTCAGTGGTAAGACGATACCCGGCGTGTGTAGCCGCTTTTTAAATGGAGTGATAAGCCCCTCTTTTTTGAGAATATCGCCAATAGAGCTACTTGCGGGCACGTTGAAAGGTGCGTTGTTATTGAGCAACCAGTGACGAATTTTAACCGGACCCCAGTCTGGATGCTTTCGCCGCATCTCGACTAATAGTTCGATAGCATCGTCAGTCATGCGCTCGGGATGAGTAAGACGGGCGCGAGAGCGATCGTTAAGAGAAAACGGGTCGTCAGACTGAAAGCGCTGAAACCACTTATATCCCGTTTTACGGCTGATCTTAAAGTGACGACAAACAGCGGAGAATGACTCTCCGCTGTTCTGGACGGCGTGAATAAACTCAAGTCGTTGCATGATAACAGTCTCAGTTCAGGGCTTAGCGGTTCTCCTCTGCTATGCCATTTATAACTGTTACCCATGTGGCCGGTCTAAAGTGTTACTCATGTGATCGGTCTATACCTCTCGCTCTCCCGTGGCAGGTATCAGTGGCGGTGCTAAGCCAGGTCTTCCTCGCTTAACTCAAGCATCTTCATGACCACCGACGGTCCATCCCGCTGGCCAGCATAGTGCGGGCAATTTTCAGCGTGGCCTGGCGTTCGCCTTCATGGCGGCCTTTCTGTTCGCCAAGCTGCATGCCCTCCTCACGGCCTTTTTGATGGCCTTCTTCCCGGAGCTTGCCTGCAATTGTCATCAGCGTTTCCTCGTGCGGCGGCACCCGTGATGCCAGTGTGTGGAATAACCCCGCAGGGTCGAACGACTCACCCGCCTGCAGCATATAGTTTATCACTGATACCAGCTGGTCCTGCGTCGTGTATACGCTTAACAGCAACGTCACCAGCAGGTCTAACAGCGCCCTCAGGTCGCGCTGGCAGATGTGCTTTTGCAACAGCTCGAGCACCGCCATTCGCCCGTGCTGCATAATCTCGTCGTCAGGGATGACCGTGACATCGACCAGCGGAAAATCCCCGCCGTAGAGCGCCGCCTGCCCGGCGTACTCAAATTCCCGCAGCCAGTTCATCGGATACGAATAGGGGCTGACTTTTCCCTGATAAAACAGAACCGGTATCACCAGCGGCAGCGTTTTATGCCCCGCGTCATGCGGCGCGTGCCCGCGTGGGGGTTTTTGTGGATGACCGGGCGGCCGGCCCGGCGGGAGTGCCGGATGAGGGGGAGTAAAAGGGGCGTGAGAATGCCGCAGGGCAAAGCGCTGATTTATCCGTTTAATAAAACGTCATTATCCATATCCGGTATTCAGGTTCTGCGCCCTGCGTATTCATCAAAATACTTTTCCGGTAATTGACTGCCTATGATAAAAGCACACTGAACGTAATTATTCGGTGTGCTTTTATTTAACACATGCCTTACCACCAGGTGGAGATTAACGGTAAAAAGGGTAGGGCGGAATGAATAAAGAACTGATATTTAAACCTCACCATCTATTGGTGTCAGGAATAATAAAGTCAGACAACGCGACGGCGGATGCGGAGGTTTTTATTTATAAACCAGCTGGTAAATAGTGGCGCCGGTAACAGGACCGCCGGTTGCATCACCGGCGGAATGATACTGAACGGACAATGGAATTGTTGCTGCGCCGCTATCAGCAATATCGATGTAATTTGACTTGTCGTCCATGTGGGCATCGATTGCTGAAACAGCAATAGGCGTTTCATCATCGTTCATCAACAGTAATGAAACGTGCTCAGCCCCATTTGTGGCGGTATTCAGCATCTCACCAACGTTTGCTGCTACTTTATTAGAAATATCCTCGCCCGATACAACTTCGTCAATGCTCAGAGCGCTGAACTCTGCTGCTACAGTCGAAGCAACTCCGGCACAGAGTGAAACCTCCAGTTTGAAGTCAGTTTTACCCGCAGTGCTGCCAGCTTCTTTCAGCGTCGTTGCCGACACGTCCGGCAGGGTGATGGTGCCGTTAGGGCCTCCGGTCCGGGCGTTAACGGAGACGGCACAGGTGTTGTCCACGATGTTACCGTTGAACGTGATGGTGCCGGTGTCTGCTGCCTGAGCGTTCAGGGCGCCGGCACACAGTACGGACAGAAGGCCCAGAGCAAATACGGGTGATTTTTCCATGACTGTTTTTCCTTTTACTACAAATTATTCCAACATGGCCACGTTCTTCGGGGCCAGTCATAAAAAGCTGTGATGCCAGACGTTAAGCCATGGCTCTTTGGGGATGAATCATCAGGTAAATATGCCGCTGTGAACGACAGGCAGAGTCAGCGTGATGAACCGGAGAAGGACATAACAGCTCACACAACAGGCAAATTTACCGCCAGGAAATGCTGACGGATTTCGGTGGTGAGTGCTTGTTATAACTGCGGTAGGGGTGATTTTAAGGATTCATGCTGCCCGCGAGTATTTTTTTGTTTTTTTGTGCTGTATTGGCGTGTTTTTTATGGCAACGCGGTGCTTCAGTCTTCATGAAAGCAGAGGGCGGAGGGCGGAGGGCGGAGGGCGGAGGGCGGAGGGCGGAGGCAGTTTTACTTTTTATCCGCGGAGCATAATCAGAAACTGAACGTTGCGGTGGATTGGGAAAAGAGATGGCATCGGCTTCACGCCGATGCCACATATTCTACGCATGACTTAATTCTACTTATCACCTCCGTTGAAAATGGGGGGATTATCCTTGCTTTACTCATCTTCTAACTTACATTTCTTTTTAGCAGAACGCCATTGTACCGGCTTAATTACCTGAACTTGATATAACTTATTGTTTTTTTGAATATTTTAAATATGTATTCATGGTGTGCTGCTCTTTACAAGAAGGGCAGGGACCTGAAGTTTAAGGAACAGAATTCAATAATTTACCAGTACGGACCAGAGGAGACGGCTTGTTTTGAGACTGAAGGTCAGCATTTGAAAACGAAGTAAACCCAGGATGTTTGGGTAGAAGAACCAGCAGCCTAACTCCTGATCACACAGGTAAAGATAGGGGAGCTTTCATTCTTAATAATAATGGCATTTTTGAATCGAACAAACTGCAGTAATTCATTGTTCCCTATGACTTTGTCATATAAGAAAGTTTTAATGATTTCATCAGGAACATTGTCTGTACTCATGTTTTGGGTCTGTGTAGAAGTCACCGATATCACCAAACCCTCTTTATCTTTAATCACATAGTGGAGTGTCAACTCCCTGTCGAGAGTGAATGTATTTTTCTTATTTGTCACAATGCCAAGAATGTAGACGCTGACTGTATTACCAGAGTTAAATCTAATATGTACTTCACCATTTGCTTTGATATTAAGGCTGGTATTCTCGATGTTAAAATTAGAAATGCACGTTACACCAATAACTGACTGTTCAGCATGGTGTTTCTGGTCGAAATAAAATAAAAGTATAGTGCAAGTGAGTGCAGAAATGATAACTTTTAATATTGTTTTAGAACGGCTCATAAACATCCATACAAGTAGTAATTAAGTTGTCATTGTTAATGTTACAACGGGTCATGTAAAACTCCCCCTGCCGCCCGTAAGCAAGATTATCGCTAATGTTCACGATATAGATATCAGAAGGGGACTGACACGCAATTTTATTTTTTTCAGCAGCGAGCGAACTCATTTTAAGCTTCTTAGCTTTTATTTCATCTGAATTTTTGTTGAAGGAGTACACCTTACAGTCGTTGATTTTCCCAAGGAGATACAAGTCAGATATTGAAGTAAAATCACTGTGTCTATGATTAAGAAAAGCATAGAAAAGGAATATGATCCATATCAACGTTACTCCATATATAGAGAGTGTTAATTTTTTATTACCTTTCGTGAAAAGTGCAGTGAAAGGGTAAATGCGGCGGCCTTTTTTTGGGGGCTTATCTTCAACAAAGATAAAGGAGTTCGACTCATTATCCTTGTTTTCTGTAAGGTCTATTTCGAATTCTTCAACATGTTCTATACGGAACCCTACCTTTGGTTGAGTAATAATGATGTCGTTCACCGCCCCAAGTGATTTCAGTTTTCGGCGGATAATGGAAATATGTTGATTGAGACTGGTATTAGAAGAAACAAGTCCATGCTCATCCCATACATTCTGTAGGATCCTCTCCCTTTCCAATACTTCATGACGATTTTCAACAATATAGTGAAATAAACGGCTCGCTGTCATCCCCAGCTCGGTTGTTGAAGTGTCGTCGTTTTTCAACCACAAAAGCCCGTCATCAGGTCTGAAATAAATCAGATCATCAATAATATATAGCATTAAGTTTGCTCACCCAAATTAGACGGTTTCTTTATACCATAAAAAAAGAGACGAATAGAACATTAAAAATTTATTACTTGTACGGTTTTTATAAGCGTCAGCCCTACCTTATTGAGTGACTTAAAACCATCAGAGAAAAAAATAAATACATTGCCACGCGGTAATTTAAAAAGCTAAATTCATCCATACCCGCCTCGATTCTCAGCACATAAAACCAAATGCACAATAAACGGCAGAACATATTGCTGAGTAGGTTGATCGTAAGGATAATAAGATAATTCCAGAATATGGACGGTTTTACTTTACTCGTTGTAATGCTGGCTTGGTTAAATTTACCTATGAGGAAAAACGTCATCCAATGTTTATCCATACCCATTTGGTATTAGTGACATGTACTTACTTCATCTCATAGCAATCAGTCAGTGCAACCTAGTATTCCACTGAATGGCTTTATTGGCCTTCTAACACAGAGTGTCTGTTATATGATTATCAAAACTTCATTATCTGCTGTCGTTTTATTAGCGTTCGCCTTACCTTCTTCAGCAATGGCCAATATTGTCATTAATGGTACCCGCGTAATTTATAATGGCGGGGAAAAAGAAGCGACGGTTAAGCTTACTGATGTAGGTAAATCGCCGATGTTAGTGCAAAGCTGGATTGATACAGGTGACGCCAATGCAAAACCGGAGACAATTCAGGTTCCGTTTATTCTCACTCCTCCAGTAAACCGCATCGAACCTGGCAAAAGTCAGACGCTTAGGCTCGCTTATACGCACATGCCTGAATTGCCAGAAGACCGTGAATCTTGTTTATGGCTGAATGTTCTTGAAGTGCCGCCGACGCCCGCCGATGGAAAAGTTAAAAACTATCTGCAAATGGCATTCCGCACGCGAATCAAACTTTTTTACCGACCGGCGATCCTTGGTGGAAGCGAGAATGAAATTGAAGCATCTAAAAACGTTAAATGGTCAGTGGCAGGCAATAAATTACATGCCGTCAACGCGTCTGCGTTTTATGTGTCATTAAGCTCTGTGACAGTGGAGCTTAATGGACACAAAGTAAAACTTGACGCGGATATGGTAGACCCGAAAGGGGCCCGTGACTTTTCGTTTAAATCTTCTGATGCAGGCGTTATGAAAAGTGGTGCAAAACTTGCTTATCAATACGTGAACGACTGGGGAGCAATACAAACGGTTAATACAACATTGTAATTATATTGTTTTCCTGAGAATTTAATGGAAGTGTTATTATGTTTTTTGTACGGCATGGTCATATTAAAATCGCGATGTTTATTTTGTCGACGATTTCCGTTTCTATTATGTCTGTTTATGCCAGAACAGCAAATGCGGAAACGACGTCATCTAATGACAGCGGTGATTTACATTTCAATCCGGCATTCCTGTCCACCTCAGCTACAGAGACGATTGATTTAACTCGTTTTGAACATGGGGCTTCCGCTTTACCCGGTACCTATGTTGTCGATATCTATGTCAATGATGAGAATGTGTCAAAACAGGAAGTAAATTTCAAAGAATACCCGGATAAATCGGTACGCCCTTGTCTGACAAAAGATATCCTGAAAGAGATTAATTTTAATGAAGACAATCTCTCGTCTTCTTTTAACAAAATTCTAAACAGCAATCAGGAATGTTTATCGCTGGAAACCCTTATTCCGGATTCGAAAGCCACCTTTGATTCGGGTGAGCAGCGACTGGATATCAGCATCCCGCAAGCCATGATGGTTCACAACGCCCGCGGGTATGCCAATCCCGCTTTGTGGGATAAAGGGATACCCGCATTTTTGTTGGGATACACCAGCAATGCATATACCAGCCGTTCTAGGGGGAAAAGTACCAATTCTGCCTGGTCAGGGATTAAAGCGGGTATGAATGTGGGAGCATGGTATTTCCGTCATGATGGTTCTTATGACTGGCGTGAAGAGAGTGGCGGACATTACCAGTCAACGGATGCTTACGTTCAACGGGATATCCCTGCGATAAAGGGGAGAGTGTTGATGGGGACAAGTAATACCCGTGGCAACCTTTTCGATACCCTGCCTTTTAAAGGGGTAGAGCTGATTAATGAAGACCGGATGCTGCCCCAGTCCCGTCGTGGTTATGCTCCAGAAATTCGCGGGATTGCCCGCACGAATGCACAGATTGTTGTCAGTCAGAACGATCGCGTGATTTACAAAACCACCGTCCCACCTGGTGCATTCTACATCAATGACCTTTATCCCTCTGGATATGGTGGAGATCTGGACGTCAGGATAAATGAAGCCGACGGTTCTGTTCAGACATTTCGAGTATTAAACGGTGCTGCATCTGAACTGCTCAGGCCCGGCTCGCAACATTATGATGTGGTCGTAGGACGTCTCAACAATACGCATATCTCCTCTAATCCGGTGTTGAATGAAGCTATTTATCAACGCGGTATTACCAATAGCATTACGGGTTATGGCGGGATCCAGTTAGGGGGGGCTGAGTACTATGCTCTCATGTTAGGAATGTCTGCGGGTACAAACGCGGGGGCTATCTCTGCAGACGTGACGCAGGCCCGTGTTCATCTGGCATCGTCAGAGGAGCAGGCCAACCGCTCAGACGCCATCAGCGGACAGCGCTTTAAGGTTAATTACAGTAAATCTCTTCCTGAGACCGGCAGTGCCCTAAATCTGTCGGTATATCGTTATACCCGAAGTGGATTTTATGACTTCCAGAGTGCCATGAGCGCTATAGATGAGCGTTCGCACGACCATTCGGTTCAATCCAGCCACAACTTACGGAATCGTGTCAGTACAGGACTGAGTCAGGACCTTTATGAAGGCTGGGGGCAAATCTACCTTACCGGGTATGTTCAGGATTACTGGGATAAGGGAAGCCATGCGGACATTCAGTATCAAATGGGGTATGGCAACAACTGGCATCGTCTGAGCTACGGCCTAAGCGCGGGCCGCGTACGTGATACTTTCGGTAAAACGGAAACGACATGGCAGCTGACGCTGAGTATGCCTCTTGGCGCTCCGGGCAGTAACAATACGCCGTTTATGAACGCAAACATGAACCACAGCAGTAACGGCAAAGCCGGACAGCAGATGGGGGTCTCCGGAACTACCGGCGATGAACATGAATACAATTATGGAATGTCCGCAATGCATTATAACCAGGGTGCGGGGAGCAGTGCGGCCATAAACGGTGGCTGGCGTTCATCCTATTCCAGCTTGAATTCCACATATGGTCACGGAAAAAATTATGACAATGCGTCGGTAGGGGCCAGTGGTACGGTCATTGCCTGGCGTGGTGGTGTGGTCGCCTCACCGTATACCGGAGATAACTTCGCGGTAGTCGAAGCGAAAGGCGCTCATGGTGCCAAGGTGGGTAATTACAGCGGCGTTCACATCGATCCATGGGGGCATGCGGCTGTGCCTTATTTAAGCCCGTACGAAATGAACGAGATAAGCATTGACCCTAAGGGGCTGGGATATGACGTAGAGCTCGATAACACGACGATACGGGTTGCACCGTTCGACGGCGCTGTCAGCAAAATTGTCTATAAAACAGAGCAGGGGATCCCCTTACTCATTCAGGCCACCAGGGAAAATGGTGATGTCGTGCCTTTCGGGGCAGATATTTTTGACAGTAAAGGTAAATATATCGGCAGTGCAGGGCAAATGGGACAAGTATTTGCGCATGTACAGCAAAAAAAAGGACGGTTGCAGGTTCGTTGGGGGCAAACAGCAACTGAGCAGTGCCAGATTGACTATCAACTTTCTGATGCTTCATCGGATGATGTCGACAGCACACACATTTTTCGGGCAGAGTCAGTTTGCAGGTAAACAAAGATGAAATATTTAATGTTAATGTTTTTTCTGCCCTTATTGTTTGTGAAAACAGTTTGGGCCGAATGCGCGGCCAGTGACCCGCAACAGGTATCGATGCCTTTATTGTCGCAAAATCTTACCATAGGAGAAGATTTACCCGATGGGGCAGTACTTTTCCATCAATCTTATAAGCAGACTCAGGCTCATGAGATTAATTGCTCTTCGGCAAGTGATAGCGCAACGGGTTTCAAATTAAGTACTGACTATACCTCTGCAGGATTGGGTTTGTCCTCATGGACCAGCACGCCTTCCGGCTCCGGGAAAGTCTATGAAACAGGTATTCAGGGGATAGGGTTTGTGGTTATTGGTAGCGATGCGCGTAAACCCGCACCCTATGAATCCAATACCCTATGTAAAAATTGCACCACCTCCCAGCTCGATAACAGCCTTTTTGATGCGGACGTTTTTCTTATTAAGACGGGACCTGTTTTACCAGGGTCTCTTCAGGGCGGAAGTTTGCCCTGTCTGAGAACGCATTTGAATGATGGTGTCTCAGGGGGAGAACTTTTTGATGTGGGCGAAATGTGTTTCTCAGGCTCTATCAATATCGTATCGAAAACCTGTACCACCCCTGACATTACCGTCGATATGGGTTCTTATTCCCTTAATACGCTGAAAGTGAAGGGTAAGACGACAGGATGGAAAGATGCCTCCATTCATCTGGTGAATTGTCCGGTGTTTTACGGAAGGGGGGAGGAAAGCTCTTCCACCCGATGGTCACAAAATGGCAGCTCGACCGTTGCTGATAATATCGAAAACGTTATCTCAGTCAAAATAACGCCAGGTACTGATGTGCTTGATGATGAGAAAGGTATTTTCTCTCTGACCAAAGAAACAGATAGCGCCCAAGGCATCGGGGTTCAGCTGGCTTATGGAACGGCTGATATGGCAGACATTTTTGCATTATCGAAAAGCAAAGATTTCCCTCGCCCTCTGAACTCCTCGGGAGAAGTGACCATTCCGTTGGTTGCCCGGTATATCCAGACTGAAGATAAGGTGAGTTCCGGTCAGGCCGACAGCATCGCGACTTACACCATCAGTTACAGGTAGATAATGGGTGTGGATGCGACAGAAAGGCTGCTTTCTCTCGCATCTACTCACTGCCCTCTACAGGGATGCGTTGAACTATTATTTAAACCTCGGTTTTACCCGTTTAACGCTACGTGTTATTGGGAGCGGCTTTGACCTGCACGGAATATGCCAACGCCGTAATTACACGGCGTTCATTTGACGCATAGAGTTCAATTAAATATGAATAAAACTTTAGGTTAATTATTACAGCTAACTTTCACTCATGATTTCTAACTGAAATGAGAAAGTAATCATCAGGAAGATAGGCAGGCCTTACGCTCGGCGATGTTTTAATTTGAAAAGATTACATACAAAAGGAATTTATATGCGTTTATCTAAAAAGAATTTTGCACTTAATTTATTAACACTGGCTTTATTTCCTTTATATTCTCACGCTTCCCCTTCCGTAGTGCCGGATAACTCTGCATTCCATGTCACCTCAGATTACTCTGATAAAGGTGTGGGTAAAAATAGCACATTCTCCGGCAAACAGGCCATGAGTGCATCAGTAATGGAAAGTGGCGCAATTAACGGTCAGGATGAAGATGAAGTTCTTAGCGACCTGAATATTACGCCAGAACAGGGCGGCGGCGCCGGCATAAAACTCAAGGGGGGCTCACTGGACGGCAATGGTTTGTCAATTACCTCCGGCGACTCAGGAATGAAAGGGATTGACCTTTCATCCGTTTCTTCTGCAACGCTGAACACCGTTGATATCAACCTGAGTAACAGCAACAGCAGCAGCGGCATCATGCTCGAAGACAGTACGCTGACCGGGCATAACATAACGGTTCATTCCGACTCCACGTCGTCCCCGGCGATTCAGTCCGGGAAGGGTAACGGGAACAAAAGTTCGCTCTCTCTGGCTGACAGTAATATTGAATCAGCATTCACCGGTTTACGCGGGATGGGCGGAGATATGACGCTCAATAACGTGAATGTCCATACGACCCTCTCCGGCGGGTATGCGGTGGACATTAATCAGGACTCAAACACCACCATTATCGGGGGGCAGTATACGACTGACGGTGATTACGCCAGCGGTGCCTGGCTCGCGCGCGACGACACCACGCTTCATGCATCGGGTGCCACGTTCGAAACACATGGTGACGCTTCGCATGCTGTGAATGCGCAATTAGGAAGTGCAGTCGTTAATAACAGCACCCTTAAAACCAGCGGTGATGGGAGTGATGGATATTACACAGAAAATAGCGCAAAAGGTGATGGCCTGACGGTTAGCACCGCGGGTGAACAAGCTTATGGCGCGATGGCGGCCAAAAATGGCCAGATGAATTTGACGAATACCACAATAACGACTGAAGGCAGTAAAAGTTACGGTCTGGCGACCACGCTGGGTGGGAATGTCATTAACACCAATTCCACCGTGACAACGTCTGGCACCGCCGCCCACGGTATTATTGCCACCCAGGCGGGGACGGCTGACCTGAACAATGTCTCTCTGACCACCTCGGGTGAGAATGCTTATGGGGTCATGTCGCAGGGTGAGGGGTCTTCTGTACATCTGCAGGACTCGACCATTGAAACGGTGGGCCAGGGCGGTTACGGAGCCATTTCAAGTACTGCGGGGGTTGTCACCCTTGAAAACACAAAAATCAACACAACCGGCGATTCTGCAGGCGGCCTGTTCGCGACGGCAAATTCATCGATAAACGGCAGCGATCTGAATATTCAGACGGCGGGGAAGAATGCCTTTGCCCTGGCCACCTCGCTGTCATCGCTCAATATCAAAGACAGTACGCTCAACACGACAGGAAGTGCGGCGGGTCTTTATGCGAACGGCGTTTCAGACGACGGCGCAAGAAACACAGTCACGCTGGATAATGTGACGTTAGCCAGTAAGAATGCCAGCGGCGTGCTGGCCAATGCGGCGGCGTTAGATTTGTCACTCAAAAATGGCACAACCCTGACCGGGGGTGACGGCACGGCAATGAGTATCACTGCAGCAGCAGACGCCAACGGCGATATTGTGCACTCAGATGTCAACGCGACAGGTGATGATCATGTACTTATTATGGGCGATATTATTTCTGACAGCGGTGACAATTATGTTGAACTGTCGCTGAAAAATAACTCGACGCTTAACGGTGCCACACAGAATTTAACGGTTCTCAATATTGATAACAGCAGCCAGTGGCTGTTAACCCATGATTCTGATGTTAAAAATTTGCAGCAAAATGGTCTGGTGAAGTTTGACCACGCCTCGGGTTTCAACACGCTGACGGTTGACGGTGATTTATCCGGTTCAGGCCAGTTTGATATGAACACGCAGCTGGGTGACGACAACTCGCCGACAGATAAAATGCTCGTTTCGGGGAACGCGGACGGCAGTTTCGGCGTGACCATTAATAATATCGACGGCACCGGTGCAGCAACCCGCGACGGTATACTGGTTGTCAAGGTGGCGGGTGATGCTGAGAATGCAACCTTTAAGCAAAACAACAGCGTTACCGCAGGGAATTATGAGTATTACCTGAATAAGGTAAATAAAAACGCATGGTACCTTCAGTCCTCCTACATTTCGGTTCCGGTCGATACGGACCCGGATGATAACTCGGACGACAATTCAGGTAATAACTCAGGAGATAATTCAGGTAACAACTCAGGAGATAATATCCCGGGAAATACCGGCGGGAAGACATCCTCCGACAAAACCTATCGCCCGGAAGTCGCAGGCTACATGAGTGCCCCTTACCTCAACGCCCAATACGGATTCACCAGCGCAGGGACTTACCACGAACGTGCCGGTGCACGGAAAAAAGGTCAGAACGTATGGGGCCGGGTTTACGCCAGACATGACAGCTATGGAGCTGGTCGCTTTAACTTCGATGCGGATACGGCATTTCTTCAGCTGGGGGGCGATGTCGTTGACGCGACGCTGACTAATAACTGGCAGGTTGCCGCAGGCCCGATGGTGACTTTAGGCCACGAGAAAAGCAGCAACGCCGATATGGCCCGCCGCGAGCGTGAGGGGTTGAGTGTTCACACCGGTAATATCAGTACCAATGCTTACGGCGTGGGCGGATACCTGACGGCTAAAAATAAGAACGGCGTCTATATTGACTCCGTTGCGCAGGTGACCCGCTATCACAACACCTTTGCCAGCCTGACAACTGCCGACCGAAATGGCTACGGTGCCGTCCTTTCTGCTGAAGCAGGCAAACCTTTTGCCCTGCCGCATAATTTCGTTCTGGAGCCTCAGGCACAGATGATGGGTCAGTACATGAATTTTGGAAAAATTTACGCCAGCGGCGCAAACCTGAAGAGCCAGAATATCTTTATTGGCCAGACGCGCGGCGGAATGCGACTGGCCCATGAAGGTCAGGATACCGTGCCTTATCTGCAGGCTGATCTGGTTCGCCAGATTGGCGCGACGCCGGGTGTTGTCATGAACGGTGAATATCTTGCACCGGAAGTGCGTAAAGGTTACTGGCAAACAGGCGCCGGTCTGAACAGCAAGTTAACCCATGATCTCAGCCTCTATGCTGAAGTCAAATATGCCCATAGCTTCGGGAAAGGGCTGGAGGGCTACAACGGCAATCTGGGACTTAAATACCAGTTTAAATAAAACCTGCCATCAGGTTTTATTTCCTCAGGCGTGGGTATACCTCCCTGCCTGAGGCGCCCCCGGACGTTCTTCTACTTGATGTGATATTCCAAACAGATAACATAATGATGAAAATTCACAGTGATGATTTTTGTATTAAAAGTGCATTGAACACGATGTTTCCTTATATGCCTGGTGATGTCTGCCTTATAGACATCGACCGCATAGAGACCATGGCACAAATACAAAACTGTATTCTTATGAAAACGTGTAAAAATGACAGGGTTGTAGGCCTTTCCCGTAATGGCGTTATGTCACAAGTCATAAAAGGATATTCAAGGTTCATTCCCGTTCTTAATATCAGTGATGATGTCTTTACATGGAGAACCCGTTTGAATGATTTAATGAATACACCTGAAGGAGGCAGGGAAACCTGGCTAGCCATGATTGAAAACGTTCTCTCCCTGAATTCATTTACGCAGAAAGAACGAAGAATAATATTTAACATTAATTCCTGCAGTGACATGAGTCATATCGCAAAAAAAAACGGAATGGATATTAAAACCGCTTACTCCCACAGGAGTGCCATTCAAAAGAAACTCAACTTACGAACGTCCTGTGAATTGCACACTTTTTTCTTAAAGCTTCAATAACAGCGATAAAGGCAAATCAAGCGATGGGGAGGGGGGAGCTATTACCTGCGGAGACGTGTGTATGTGAATGAAGGGGGCAGGGAAAACGCAAGGCGGCATATACAATCGGAGCATTCAGAGTTTAACTTTCATAAAGTCCGTTCCGGCAAGACATTCACTTGCTGGATTGCCTCCTCGACACCCCCTCACCCCTTTTTTGCTTACGAGCAAAACCCCGGCAACCACCTGATGCCAACCTCCTCAACGCCAGGCATGTGGCAAAATGAAGCGCATGCCTGAAAGACGTGGTTTTGTGGCTCTCTTCTAAGCCGCGCTGCCGGATATCCCACCGCATCACACCAATCAAACCCATGCAGTAAATCTTGCCAAAGACAGCTAACGGCAGGGAAGTGGCTGTAGTGATTTATCAGTCTCATAGTGCATAAGCGCTGCTCGATGAAGAGGGCTGGTACCTTATCCTTGCACTCCCGGACCTCGCAAAAAAAAAGCCATATCCCGCCCGTAACTTATCTGCTCCGGTGATTTTTGCCATCGCTCTGCAGTACAGCATAAAAGAATAAAATTTCACCTCGAAAAAGCATAATTCCTTAAAATTACCCTTATCGCCATTACAGCAAGCACTCACCACAAAAACCCGTCAACATTTCCTGGCGGTAAATTTGCCCCAGCGTGAGGTGTTAAGTTCTTCTCCGGTTCATAACGCTGGCTCTGCCTGTCATACGCAGCGGCATCTTTACTGAACGTCACGCTCTCCTGCAGGGCATGACGTTCACCCCAAAACAAGACACCATCACCTGATATCACCTGAAAGGCTAGATGGTTTTAAACGCCGGGTGTGCAGAATGCAAAACCGTTTTATGAAAACCGGGTGTGCAGAATGCAAAACCGTTTTATGAAAAAAGGAAAAGCAGTCATGAAAAAATCACGCGTATTCGCTCTGGGCCTTCTGTCCGTACTGTGTGCCGGCGCCCTGAACGCTCAGGCCGCAGACACCGGCACCATCACCTTCAACGGTAACATCGTGGACAACACCTGTACCGTCTCTGTTAACGGCCAGGACACCGACGGCACCGTCACCCTGCCAGACGTTATGGCGGCGACGCTGAAAGAAGCGGGCAGCACTGCGGGTAAAACTGACTTCAAACTGGAAGTGTCCGGCTGTACCGGTGTTGAAGGTTCTTCGACTGTAGCGGCAGAGTTCAGCGCTATGAACGTTGACGTAGTAGTATTGGGTACGGATATGAATAATAAAGATGCAGGAGGCTATGGTGAGATGATGAATATCGCCACAAATGGGGCTGAGCACGTTTCATTACAGTTGATGGGCAACGATTCCGAAACTATTGGTGTTGAATCAACCGATGCCAGCATCGCCAACGATTCAAATTACGTCAATATTTCTGATGACGGCACAGCAACAATTCCATTGTCCGTTCAGTATCATTCTGCCGGTGATGCAACCAGCGGTCCTGTTGCTAGCGGCGCTGTTTATCAGCTGCTTTATAAATAACAGCTCGCATCTGCCGCCGCGTTGTCCGACGTTATTATTCCTGACATCAATAAAGGGAAAGTGTACCCCCCCTTTTTTTTATTTATTCGGCCCTGCCGCCGATTAATCTCCACCTGACGGCAATTATGGCAGGCAAACAGCGGCGGCAAGATATGCGGTAAATAAAGGCACACTGAATAATTACGTTCAGCGTGCCTTTATCATGGGCAGTCAATTGCCGGAAAACTATTTTGATGAATACGCAGGGCTCAGAACCTGAATACCGGATATGGATAATGACGTTTTGTTAAACGGATAATTCAGCGCTTTGTCCTGCGCCCCCCTTATTCAACCCTGCCGGTAATGTCCACTGCAGAATACCCAGACGCCCCGGCATAGAAGCCGGCACTTCGCGCTCAGAAACAGGAGTTTCATTCACGACATGCGAATTAAAAAATCTCTATCCAAACGTAACCTCGCTCTATGTATCACTGCCGCCTCCGTGTTCTCCCTGCTCTCCGTGAGTGTGCGCGCCGGCATTATGCTGGGCGATATCGATACGCAGGAGTACCGGGACTTTGCCGAAAACCTCGGCCGCTTCCGGCCCGGCGTGAGCAACATTCCGGTGTACAAGACCGACGGCACCCTGTCCGGCTATCTGGAGTTCCCCATGCCCGACTTTGGCGCGGTCATCACCGACGGATGGGCCACGCTGATCAACCCCACGATGGTTGCCACCGTCGCCCACAACAACACCACGCACATGGCTTTCGGAAATAACGCCCTGTATGCCGCCACCTATCACCAGATTGCCCGCAATGCCAAAGATGGCGGGGACTTCATGACGCCGCGCCTGAGCAAGGCGGTCATTGAGGCCGCACCGGTTGAGGGGGTCGATTTTAAGAGTGCAGATAAAAACAGATATACCTGGTATGCCAGAGCAGGCAGCGGTACACAAACGAAATTAGACACCCGAAGCGGCACCTATATTTCCCTTGCAGGGGCCTACCAGTGGAAATCGGGTGGCACAATCGAGACGAATGAAATTGCTTCACATAGCGATTATCAGTTTGAATACCAGAACAGGGGGGACATATATGACTCCCTGATGCCCATACAAGTCCAGGGAGGGGACAGCGGCAGCCCGGTACTGGGGTATGATAGTGTGACCGGCAAATGGGTTTTAGTCGGTGAGGCTCAGGCTGTCGTGGGTAATGAAAATATGGATACTTTGCAAGAAGTGGGGCTGGTAGAGTATTTCTATCCCAGCAATTACAATCAGGCCTCCAAAAACAAAAACTCCTCAGACGTGCTCGATAAAAAAGCCGATGGCGACATCACCTGGGGCGCCGACGCCATCACCCAGGGCACAGCCGGCTCCTGGGCCTGGCAGGGTCTCGACGCGAAGTACAAAAGTACCGCCCCCGCCCAGGCCAGCGACGACGAGCTCGACGCCACCAAAAACCTCACCTTTGCCGGCGACGGCGGCCGCATCGTGCTCGCCGACGCCGTCAACATGGGCGCCGGACTCCTGACCTTTGCCGGCGACTACACCCTGACCTCTGCCGACGGCGCAGCCGCCACCTGGGCCGGCGCCGGCGTGCAGGTTGATGACGGCAACACCGTCAGCTGGCAGGTTAACGGGCTGGCGGACGACAGCCTGCAAAAAATCGGCGCAGGTACCCTCTACGTAAACGCCTCCGGGGTGAACCCCGGCAGCCTCGGCGTCGGTGACGGCACCGTGGTGCTCGCACAGCAGGCCGACGCCAATGGCAACGTGCAGGCCTTCTCCTCCGTCACCCTCGCCAGCGGACGCCCCACCGTGGTGCTGCAGGATGACAAACAGGTGGCCACCGATAAAATTTACTTCGGCTACCGCGGCGGCGCGCTCGACCTCAACGGTAACGCGCTCACCTTCCACAAGATAAACCACACCGACAGCGGAGCCACCCTGGTCAACCACAACAGTGAAAAGGCCTCAGTGCTCAACATCACCGGGGTGCAGGAAAGTGACCTTCCCGACTTCCGGACCTACGGGGCTAACAAAGGGGCGGAATACATTGGCGATATCTACCAGTCAGGCGGTAATTACTATCAGCGTATCGGCACGGGCTCCATCACGTCCGGCTATCCCGGTAAAGGTAAATCAAACGCGGATTACAAGTACATTACGGACAACGTTGACGTTGCCAGACAGTACTGGGTAGATTTATTAAACACCCTCAGCTTCCGCGGCTTTATCGGTGAAACCGATGAGACCAAAATCAACGGCGCGATGAACGTGACTTACTCTCCGTCCAGTGACAAAGGCGTCTTCGCTTTCACCGGCGGAATGAACCTCAGTGGCGATCTGGCCGTTGACAAGGGCACCCTCCTCCTGTCCGGACAGCCGGTGCCCCACGCCGGCGGCGTGATTATCGACGACGACTGGACTACGTCTTTGTTCGCAGCGCGCGCCATCAACGTAGGCAAAAACGCAACGCTCGATATTGGCGAATACGCCGCGGTGAAGGCCGACGTTAACGCCGGGGAATCCACGAAAATCCGCTTCGGCTACAACGACAGCCTGGGGGAGGCGGGCAGGATGCTGCGGTGCACCTCCGTCATTAACAGTGAAAAAACCGAATGCGCCGCCGCCCACCGGACGCAGGCGCAGCTCGACGCCCTGCCGGCGTCGGAGGTGACCGGGAACGTCTCCCTTGACTTCGGGGCCAGCCTCTATCTTGGGAAGGTGGTGTATCAGGGGGCCGTCACCTCTGAGCGGAGCAACAGCCTCATGATGGACGGCTCTGCCGTCTGGAACATGACCGGAAACAGCAACGTCGCCTCCTTGCAGGGCGCTGAGGGTGCGCACATCTCCCTGGTCTCCTCCGGCGAGGACTGGCAGCCTAAAACGCTGACCGTCGACAGCCTCAACGCCACCGGCACCACGCTGACGCTGGGCATCGACCCGGCCACCGCCCGCGGGGATGAGCTTATCATCAACCAGAAGACCACCGGCGCGGACAACATCCTCGATGCCGGCCTGATGCTCAAACAGACCGGCACCCCGGTGCTCAACAGCGACATCGTCATGATTGACGCGCCGGCGGGCACGTCCCACGACTACTTCACCGTCCCGGACGTCAGCGAGGGATTCAGCATCTACACGCCGCTGTATAAGGTGGAGGACAAGGACGACCGCGTGCTCTGGCTGCTGAAGAACAATAAGAAGGACGACCCGGTACCGGATCCGGATGATAACGCCGGTGATAATTCCGGTGACAATTCCGCCGATAATACCGGTGACAATTCCGCCGATAACACCGGTGATAATTCCACTGATAACACCGGTGATAATTCCGCCGATAACACCGGTGACAATTCCGCCGATAACACCGGTGACAATTCCGCCGATAATACCGGTGACAATTCCGCCGATAACACCGGTGATAATTCCACTGATAACACCGGTGATAATTCCACTGATAACACCGGTGATAATTCCACTGATAACACCGGTGATAATTCCGCCGATAACACCGGTGACAATTCCGCCGATAACACCGGCCAGTTCAACCCCGACGACTGGTTCAGTATCAGGAACAATCAGGCGCTGCTGGACCAAACCCGGCGTCTGATGATGTCCCGCCAGTACATTATAAGCGAGGCGGTCCATGACATGACCCGCCGCGGGGAAGCGCTGCGTCAGCCCGACGGCCAGGACGGCGCCTGGATAACCTACGGACAAATGTACGGCGGGTTTACGGGCATCGGGATGAGCCAGCAAAAACTGAACGTCGGGTGGGACATTCATCAGCAGGACCGCAGCGCCGGCATCAGCGCCGGGTATACGCAGGGCCACAGTGACGCCAGCGCTCACGAGACGCACAAGCTGTTTACGCTCGAGGCCAGCTATGCCCGGTACACTTCCGCCGGATGGTTTATGAACGCGGGGGGCAGCTACATGCACCTGACCCAGACGTTGGGAACGGACGCGGCGCTGGGCATGCAGCCGGCCACCCAGGGGTCGGATTTTGTGTACGGCAACCTGCGAGGAGGCTACCAGTTCAGCCTGATGGACAACACGCTGGATATCGAAACCTCGGCGGGCGTGGGGGCAGGCTATCTAAGCGGCTACCAGATTGACGGGCCGTCGGCGGGTATTGCCCTGAGTTCTGCTGCGCCGGTGTACATGACCGCGGGCCTCAAAGTCAGTAAGAAAAGGCTGTTTAGTGCGCACCCGGACCTGACCCTGAACGCGGGGGCAGACTATCAGTACATGCCGGGGGCTACGGGAAGCAGGCTGACGCTCTCTGACCAGCATGCCGCGCGAAAATGGCATGCGCTGACGGAAAAAAGGACGTACGTTTACGCCGGGCTTGAGGGGAAACTGACCGGCAACTGGTCAGCGGAGGTGAGCGCCGGGACGAGCCCGCGGGGTAACCTGTATACGGACTTCAGCGCTGGCGCGGGCGTTCGGTACTCCTTCTGATGTAGACAGATAGTTAAAAGGAAAGCTTAGAAGCTCTCTTGCAGAGGGCTTCTAGGTCATCCTGTATGAGTTCATCAATAGCTGTTTACTTTGGATTTTTAATTAAATATGCAATAGCAAAGGTAAAGTTGAGCTAATATTAATGAGAAAAAAAGACGCGCATGTGACGATGTTTTATAATGGAAATGAATTAATAGATTGACTATTCAGGCTAAAAATTAAAAACCCGAACCGGAGTATATTAAAGTGATTTATATTATATTGGTTTGGGTGGTGTTTTTTACAAGGGCACACGTACAAATAAGAACTTAATGAATAAAATGAAAAGATCAGGAGATGTAAATGAGTTTTCAGCAAGTTTTAAATGAAGTCAACGTAATTAAAACAGCGGGTAATGCCTACGTTGTCACATCAAGGTACAGTCAAAAAACGACGGAAGAGTTTCTGTTGATTGATTTATCTAACCAGGGTGACATACATTTTTACAATGCAAAAGACTTAGGTAAGAAATGTGAGCAATACAACTGCTATCAATTAGCATTGTTTACCCATGGTGTTTCATCAGTATTCGTAAAAATGATAAACAAATACTGTGATGCAATGCTTCTTAATGCACGTATGGATATGATGACAATGCAAGGATACAACTATTTCATTGAAATGGGTGAACAGGATCTGCATGAGGGCTATTCTATTTGGGTTCCCTCCTTACGTAAACGCATGACGCAACACAAGCTGTTCATGTATGACCCTACTTTCTAAAGGAAGATAGTTAGCACATTGGCAAACTTGAATTACTTAAAATTTTTCCAAGAAAAAATAATCACTCTTAAAAAGCGAAAAAACCGGAGTATTCAGAAAGCGCGGATGGCATGAAAAATATAGATGTATTGCATTTGATTCAATGTACTAAAGAATGTGTGAAGCTTGCATTATTGAATATTTTTCTTTTATGTAACGAAAAAATTCACTTGTTGTGCGCATGAGATTTCTTATGGTTATACATCCTTTGGTCAGCCAGTGCGATGGCTGAAATCATGGGAATATCTTTGTTCAAGGGCGCAAACCCGTAACTGACAGATAAGGGTAAACCAGGCTTAAATTTCAGCAACTGCGCGCTGACTTGCCGCATTGACTCATAAGCATTCGCGACGTTTGATGTCCTGAATAAGACAATAAATTCATCACCGCCAGTTCGTACAGCGTAATCACTGCCGGTTCGGGTTTGGCTGCGTAGGCAGGACGCTATGTATTTTAACGCATCATCTCCCACCCCGTGGCCGTAGGTATCGTTGATTTCCTTGAATTTATTGCAGTCAATGAGGGTGACGATATATTTCTCATGAGCACTTTTATTTTTTTCCCATGAAATTAACCATTTCCGGTTATAAAGTGACGTCAGAGGGTCAGTCATGGCCGCTTTTTTATGTTTGCTGACATAGAGATAATTCACCAGACAGATAACGCAGAAAAGCACGGCGAAGATGAAAAATATCAAAACATCCGCAATGCCATCACTGGAGAGGTAGAAAGCTACAGGGTTAACTGATGCATAAAACACATAGCGTTTGTTGATTTCGAAGCCTGAAAGCCCGGATCCGCTCCCGTTGTCCAGAAGGGAATATTTAGTATTTTTTAGCCTGTCGTATATGGAGAGGTTTAAATACCTCTTGCCCGCCGGGAAACCCAGTTTACTGATGGTATTAACAAATGCATCAATCTCATAATCCAGGCAAATTGCCCCGAGAATGGCAGGGGCATCCTCTTCTGACTGATCATATATATAATGCTCAATCGATAATGTGGGTTTACCCGTGAGGACATCATCATAAATATTGCTGATTTTTCCCGCAGAACTTCCCACCGAATCAATCAGTTTTCCGTCAAGATAGTTGTGATTTTCTTGTGCGGACGCGATATCAAATCCTTTCCCCCCGTAGTGTGCAAAAATATAGTCACTGGTCGGCGTCTTATTCAGCAGGTAGATGTAATCATTCAGTGTGGAGAGAAAATAGCGGCGTAAAATCTGATTATTATGCGGGTATTTCCCCTCATGAGATACGGCAAAGTCAATACCGCGCGCAATCAATATGGCATTAGATGTAATGGGTTTTTGCGATTGCAGCGTCCCCTGAAATGCATCATCAGTATACGCACTACTCAGGTTAACCCCATAGATTTTATTTTTACTGTCATACTCCGGTTTAAATAATGAATACTTTTCATTATGGCTCTTCATCCGTAGATACATCATTGATACCACATCGGAAAAATTTTCGTTGTGCAACATGTCATCGGCCAGAATATTGCCAAGTCCGGTGGCGACTTTCTCGGAAATAGATATCTGCCGGAATATGGTTGAGTAAGCAAACAAAACAAGGCCAATAACCAGTCCAAACAGGCTCATGAGCAGGAACTGCCGGTTCTCTCTAGCCATCTGCCATTTTTGAGAAAAATAATTTGCGCGCTGGTTCATGCACATCGGTTTCCGCGTTGATTTTTGAAGCAGAGGGGCATCAGCTGCATAGCTCCGGCTTGCCAAAATAGTAGCCCTGAAAGTATTCAACGCCTGTCTCACAAAGGTAGTCGTACTGTTCAGAAGTTTCAACGTACTCAGCCACCACGGACATATTTTTCAGTTTTGCGATATTGCAGATAGACTCAACTATTTTCCGGCTAACGGCGTCGGTCGTGATGTTTTTGATAAAGAGGCCGTCTATTTTCAAAATGTCTGCCCGTAAAATACTCAGACGCTCAAAATTTGAATGGCGCACACCAAAGTCATCAATTGCCAGCTTAAATCCAGCGGATGTTAGTCTGCGGATGTTGCTGGTAGCATTTTCGGAGTCAATGACAGCCTCATCCTCGGTAATTTCAAAAATAACAGTCTCAGCAGCAACACCATAATCTGCAAAAATGTCCAAAATTCGCTGGGCTATATCGGGCGTGTTTAATGAGGCGGGCATGATGTTGATGGACAGCTTTTCACTAATACCGTTGCGCTTATTACGATGAAGGTACTTTGCCGTCTTCTCTATCACGATCAGATCGAACAGGGTAGTGCAGTTGATCTCGGTGATAACTGGCAGAAAGACATCTGGCGTCAGTATCCTGTCCTCCACATTCAGGCGGGAAAGGATTTCGAAATAGACATCACCGTTTACACCGTGGATGGGCTGTTTATACAGCAGAACATTTTTATTAAACAGGGCATTGTTGATCATACCCAAAATACCTTGCAAATGAGAGATGTTGCTTGAGAGTTCAGGGTCCGTATCATTAAAGCCAATAATGATTTTATCGCTGTTCTTTGCCATGAAAGACAGATGGTGTACAAAACTATTAATATCTCTTGCTTTTGGCAGGTGAAACACGGACCAGGCCAGACGGAAGTTATAATTGAGCGGCGTATCATTCCAGGAGAAGTTAATACTGCGCAGGATTATTTTTAACTGGGGTACAACCTCCCCGGCCCTGTTCTCATCAATTTGAACGATCAGTTGATTGTTATCAGGGTCATAGACAGCATGAAAGAGATCTGGTTCAGACATCAGATGTTGCGCTATTCTTTGCTTGGCCTGTACGGCCATCGCCGGACCGTAATATTTCCCTAACAGATAAAGGTTAGTAATTTCAATGAGACACAGCGTGATGGATGATTGTTGGTGGCAATGCTGTGCCAGTGCCCGCACATTGCGCAACCCTGTTGATGAATTGATGAGGTTGATACATTTTAGGCGGGAAATAGCCCCCTGATAGTTCCTTTTCGTCACAGCAAGATATTGAAGAGCAATGGAAAAAACGATGATCACGGACATAAAACTGGCAATGAAATGCGCATCACTGCTGGGGGTAAGGTAATCCCCCAGGCAAAGCAGCAGGGCATATACGGTCAGAGACCACAGCATCATGACCAGCGGCAAAGCATGTTTTTGTATACCGTAGACAAAAAGTAGCAACAACAGAGGATACACCGCACCGGTAAAGTAGTGGCGGTAACTCACGCTCTGACTCAGGGCAAAATACAGCGTGTTTACCAGAATCAGTGCAGAAAACCAGAGCATGATTTTCCTGTCAATATGTTTAGCGACGTTTTGAAAAATCACGAGGCTTTTGCTGCGAAAACCTTTCTGAAATACAAATTTATGCAGATTATAGAAGACGGGGAAAAAGACCAGTGCACTGAACGGCAGATGCATAAGATTGATAATATTGAAGTGATATTTTTCTGTCGCAAAATAAATGCCGATATCACCCTGCGTGAGGGAAGGGAGGGACTTCCCTATTGCAATCATGATGAGTTTTGATGCCAGCGGGCAAACCAGCGAAATAATGATCAGCCGCGCGGCACTGTGTTTTCGCAGGTAGCCACAGCTCCATTTAACCCCGTACATGTGCTGCAAGCATTCCCCTGATAAAATGAGGGGGAGTACAATACAGCATGTCAGCAAGGTGGCAGTGGCCAGCGACGCGTCATGATAGTCACCCCAGGAAGAGAACACATAAGCCAGGCATAGGGGGAGATAGGCAATGCGTTTAAGTATATACAACTGCGCGCAAATATAGGCGTAGGGCAGATAGGCGATGTAAACTGAATAATCCGTGAATGAAATGCTCACCGACATTTTGCGAAAAAAATGTATAGCAACGGTGTTAAATAAGAAAATTATAACGATAAAGAACAGCGTATAGTGCGGCGTTTCTTTTTTAATTAACATTTTATGTTTTTTATATTACATCGAAAATCGTTTTTCACAATTTCGCTACAATATGACTCATGTGGCTAGGAAGGTATTATATTAAACAGCATTGAGACGTGCGTGGGTTAATTATAACCTCCGTTTAGGTTGTGTTTAAATTAAAGCGGCTAATTCATTATAAACATGATATTTTTAATTTAGCGCCATGTTTGCCTAACCCTTTATAGGTAATTTTTTGGAAATATTCAATTAAAGCGACACTCATGTCTTTTTTATCCTGTAACGTGTCGCTTTTATTCTGCACTGCAGACCCTCTGGGGGGGTAAACTGTTACCCAACGGACAATCAGAATTTATTTACTCCTTCTATATCAACGGAATTTTCAATGCGCAAGAACATCGACCTGACGGCCTTTTTACTGATGATCGTCATTTGTGCGGTCTGGGGGGTACAGCAGGTGGCAATGAAGTCCGTAGCGTCAGAAATATCGCCCGCCCTGCAAGTGAGTGTTCGATCAGGTGTCGCTGCCCTCTTAATTTTTCTGATTTTTAACCGCAGGGATAACATTATCGGGCGTCTGGCCGAAAGTCATATCTGGTTGCCTGCTCTGGCAGTCGGAGGGCTTTTTGCACTGGAGTTCTGGCTGGTGGTAACGGGTATTAAAATGACCAGCGCATCACACATGACCTTATTTCTGTACACGGCCCCCTTATTCTCCGCTGCCGGATTGCCTTTTTTCATCAGGGCTGAAGCGCTTTCCAGGCGACAATGGTGGGGTATTGTCGTGGCGTTTATCGGCATTGGGATCGCCTTGCTACTTACGAAAACCACGGAAAACGATGCAAGCTGGAGCCTGGCTGGCGATCTCCTTGGGCTGGCAGCCGGGATGTCATGGGGGATAAGCAGCATCATCATCCGCTGTTCCGCGCTTTCACAAATTCCGTCTTCCTGTACGCTCTTTTACCAGCTGATGGTAGCGAGTGCCGCGCTGCTGTTGATCGCTCCGCTCACCGGACAAACGACGTTTATCATCACGTCAGCCTCCCTCGGAAGTCTGGTATTTCAGACCGTGATCGTTGCATTTATGAGCTATCTGGCCTGGTTTACCTTGCTGCGCTACTATCAGGTTTCTACGTTGGGTACGCTTGTGCTAATGACGCCGGTGATGGGCATCGCTGCAGGTGCCTATTTCCTCAGCGAGCGGCTTCAGACTGGCTTTATCGCCGGTTCTGCGCTTATTCTTGCCGGTCTGGTATGTGTGTGTTTTAGACGTAAAAAGGGGGGGTAATATGACATTACACGGGCATTTCTCTGTGAGCTTCTTACCATGACACGTAAACCTGTTGGACGCCTGTCCTTCGAAAATGAACGAAATGATGTCTCTCATGACGTCATTGCGGATATTGACCGGATATTGAGCACAAACCACGTGATGGAACCGGAACTCAATATTGGTCTGCTGCTCTGGCCGGAATTCCCGTTACTGGCCCTGGCCGGGCTGACGGATACGCTTCGCCACGCGGCAGATATTGGCGATAACAGTAAAAAAATGCGGTGTTCATGGAACCTTATGAGTGCTGATCCGGCCCGTTCAGTATGTGCCAGCTCCGGGTTCCGTATTCATGCTGACAGCACGCATCTTCCTCCTGAGAATTTTGATTACATTGCCGTCATCGGGGGGCTTTTACGTAGCCTTTCTCAGGGCGCCGCTGCAGATCGAAATTATCTCCATCTTGCGCATCAAAAAGGGGTACCGGTTATTGGGATCTGCACGGGTAGTTTTATTCTGGCAGAAGAGGGATTACTCAAGGGACACACTGCTGCCGTGCATCCCTTTCATCTGAAGGATTTTCACGCTCGTTTTCCGGCCATTAATGCGGTTGCCGGCAAAGATTATATTGACGGGGG
>DASXGN010000017.1:0-3307 GCA_036489025.1 Buttiauxella sp. | reverse complement strand
TTGAGCCTGCGCTTATTTTTGAGGCGCTGCGCGTGGTAGAAACGCTGGTCAGTACCGGCCTGAACACACCCGAGCAGTTGGCGGCGGCGCTGCGAAAAGTGGGAGGTGCCGTATGATCCCCCGTCACCTTTCCTTAGTGCCCGTGAACGCGTTTCAGGCGGCGGCGCTGCAGGCCATCATCGATGTGGAAGAAGGGCAGCGGCGGCGGGGACAGTACCCTTATGCCGTTGCGTTGCTCCGCCAGCTGCGCGGGGAGACGTCGGGGCGAATTACAGCCCGTGATGTGAAACGCGCCGCGCTGAACTACAACCCCAAAGACCGGGCCGGTGAACCGAAAGAACGCTATCTGGCGGCACTCGATAAACTGGTTGAAAGTCGTGGTGACGTTTGCCCGCTGCCGCTGTCGGGCTGTGCCATCAGCCAGTATTTTCCTCAAACCGGCTATCGCCTGAGTGAACGTCAGCACCGCCGTTGGGATGTCAGCTACAGCCGCAGGGAAAAACAGCAGGAAAAGGAACGCCAGCAGAAGCGCAGGCGCTATCAGACTGCTGTGGCACAGGCAGAAATTGAGCTGGCGTTTATCGCGCCGTCAGCACTGACCGCATGGTACAAACGGCAGGAAAAACGGGGCATCTACGATGACGACCTGACGGATATGTTAGCGGCGTGGAGCGGGCGGTTTACCGGCCTGCAGGACAAGGCGTTTTGTTCGGGGCAGCCCCTGTGGGCGATCCTCGATGAGATGAACGGCGAACTGGCACAACGTTCGGCGGCTCAGCAGTGGCTCGATACTCAGTTGTTACCTAACCGGCTTGCTACAAATAGCTAAAACAGGTTTGCTGAATAAATCTGCGTTCCTTCAATATCCTTAGAATGTAAAATCATTCTCAGAGTGTAAGACGCACCAACACATGAGCGTATGAGAGATATGACGCCATAATTTTGATAAAGGAAATTATCATGCTCGTATTAATAGTTATTTTAAATTTACTCGCAGTAATTTACTGCAGCATCCAGTATCGGAAGTCTGGCAAGAATTATTTATATATTGTTGCCGCAATCGTTTTAACTTCAATTACATTGACTTATAGATTGGTTGGTATCATCTAGCGTTCCTTCTTTCCCTATTAAATGCCGTGGCTTCCGCTGCGGCATTTTTTTACTCATCTGACGCCCTTTATCGCAGCTTGCAGCGACCTGTGGCCGCGCCGCTGGCACTGTTTCCGCCGGGGCGCAAACGCTGATGATGTCGCGTTGCTCCTTCTTTCTTAACACCCCGTCTTTTAATCAAAATCCAGCCACGGCCTGACTTCTACGGCGATGTTAGCGCCAACCCCGTGCCCGCACTGTAGACGAGCCGCTTCGCTTGCAAGGGTTCGTAAACCTGCCTGCTCACCCGGTCACCGACATTCACGGAGCGTTCAGCCCGTTCCTGTCGGCGCTGCGCCGGCCGGTTCCGGTTCTCTATATGGAGTGACGCTATGTCCCGTTTAATCCTGGGTGATTGTCAGCAGGTGATGTCTGGTTTTCCTTCCCGCTGCGTCGATTTTATTTTGACGGATCCGCCGTACCTTGTCGGGTTTACCGACCGTTCCGGGCGTTCCATTGCCAACGATAAGCAGGGAAACTGGTAAGTTTTTACGGCTGGAACCGTGTTGACCTCTTTATGCAGGCGTGGAAAGCGGCGGGGTTCCGGGTTGTCGGGCACATCGTTTTCACCAAACCCTATGCTTCAAAGTCTGCGTTCGTCGGGTATCAGCATGAGAGTGCCTATTTGCTGGCAAAAGGGCGTCCGCCGTTGCCTGAAAATCCGTTGCCCGATGTGATGGCGTGGCAGTATTCCGGCAACCGGCACCATCCGACGGAAAAGCCGGTGTCTGCACTGCGACCGCTGATTGAATGCTTCACCCAACCACGGGACATTATTCTCGACCCTTTTGCAGGCAGCGGTTCAACCTGTGTAGCGGCGGCGCAAAGCGGGCGCCGGTGGATTGGCATCGAGCTGATGGAGCAGTACCACGCGGCGGGATTACGTCGTCTGGCAGAGTTTCAGCGTCCGCGCCCTGCGGGTTCACAGGCTTCACAACATGAGGTAGCAGCATGAGCAACTATCAGAACAACATTGCCCTGCGGGTGGACGTGGCGGCACTGGCCAATGCGACTTATGAGCTGCGCGAACAGTTCCGGGCGTTTGAAAAACAATACTTTTGGGGCAGCGAGGAGTTAACGCAGCGTCTGGCCGGTCAGGTGATTAACCAGTTGAACGCGCAAATTTTGGAAATCTACAAACAGGTTAACGAACTCGACCACGCCTTTAAGGACTGACAGGCAATATTCGGAGCCTCGCGCGCGGGGCTTTTGTTCCTGGCCTGTCCAGGTGATGCGGGCGAACGTCAAAGGCCATTGAGCAGGGCGCTGCCGTGGCTTCGCCACAGCGGCTTTCTGTTCAATGTTTCAGTGATAGCAGAGCCAGAGTGTCGAGTTCTGATAAATGGTGCATGTTTTGACTTGTATCATTCTGGATTTGCATATTAATCATCCTGCTGTTCCTGCTGTTCCTGCTGTTCCTGCTGTTCCTGCTGTAGTTCTGGTTTCTCTTCGGTTTATTCCTTCGCTGCCAATTGGCCTGGAATAACCGCTTTCTGCGGGCGTCTCCCTGCGGGACCGGGCTGTCATGCTCCGCACAGAGCCAGCACGCTGTCTCTGCCCTGCGGGTATCCATCCCAGACGCGACTGCCAGAGCAACATCAACACCCGCTTGCAGCGGCCAGATGGCCGTGCCGCTATCACTGCCGGTAAAAGGCCACCGGCGCTAAGGGCGCCACGGCTTCGCCCGTGTCGGGTGCGTTCATTCTCGCCGGGCCGTCTGTGTGTCATCACTCAGCCAGCCCTTCCGCGCGGGCTAAAACGTAGCACCGTCTGGTCGTCCCTCAAGGGTGAAATGCACTCCGCCAAAACTTTCCCTCGTTCCTCGTAAAACTTTTGTCTCCGCCCTTGATGTCCGCCTGCGTTGGTTCTCCGTTGCCCTTGCCGCGAAAGAACTCACTGAGAGATGGATTAACCACCGAGAGGGAACAACCAGAATGAACACACAAAACGTCAAGACCGCCGCTCCTGAATCTACTGAAAGATGGGGTAAGAAATATCAGATCCTTTTAGCCGAGGGTGTCAGAGGTGACGAACCCGAAGATTACGAGGTTTACGGTTTTGAGACCCTGAAAGAATTGCAGGCGTTTCGTAAGAGATATCCGGAGCAAATGAAAATGGCATACAGCTATACGCTCAGTTCAGGCACGACTAAGGCGGG
>DASXGN010000050.1:0-90946 GCA_036489025.1 Buttiauxella sp. | reverse complement strand
ATCAAACTCTTCAATTAAAAGCTTGATTTGCTTCAACTCGTGAAGCGGTGCTCAAAAATTAACTTTCGTAATAATTCAACTAAATGAATTACTGCTTGGTCACTCTTCAAGACTTGATATTTTTTTGCATCCGGAGATGCTGAGATATCAATCCTGCGAGTGCCCACACAGATTGTCTGATAAATTGTTAAAGAGCGTTGCAACGAGCGGCTTAGCCTGCTGTTGCGAGGTGACGTATATTACGCTTTCCTCTTTCAGAGTCAAGCGTTTATTTTCGCTTTCGTCTGACTGACGGGCCGGTTTGTAAGCCGTTGTGCCGTGTCAGTGGAGGCGCAGTATAGGGATTTTTCGGAAGCTGACAACCCCTAATTTCAAAATACTTTTCAACCGCACGTTTTTTAATCGTTACGCCGATTTTTGACGCGTTTTTATCGCTTTTGGCAGGTCTGCAAGGCTATTTAAGACAAAATCGGCCGCGGCCTCGCCTTCTTCAGTAATCGGCTTGCCGCTGCGAACCAGTACTTTGGTCCCTACTTTCGCTGCAACGGCTGCCTGCATATCTTCAATTTTGTCGCCAACCATATAAGAAGAAGCCATATCGATATGGAGATACTCGCCCGCAGAGAGCAACATGCCCGGCTGCGGCTTGCGGCAATCGCAGGCCTGACGAAACTCTTCTACTACTGCTTCCGGATGGTGCGGACAATAATAGATACCGTCGAGGTCAACGCCGCGGTCGGCAAGGGACCAGTCCATCCATTCGGTCAGGTTCTCAAAATCATCTTCGGTAAACATGCCGCGAGCGATGCCGGACTGGTTGGTAACGACCACCAGCGCATAGCCCATCTCTTTTAATTCACGCATCGCGTCGATAACGCCGTCGATGAACTCAAACTGATCGACTTCATGCACGTAACCGTGATCAACATTAATAGTACCGTCGCGGTCGAGGAAAATAGCGGGAACAGACTGTGCCACTGAGAAACTCCTGAAACTGGATAATTGCGCCTAGTATCGCATGATTTCGCGTAACGGAGAGCATTGGCAATCACGCCCTCATTGATTTAGACGTCTGGATGCCTTAACATCCATATCGATAACGGTCATCGCCCGTCATCGGCAGTAGAAAATGCCACGGCTAACTCTTAAACGATAATAAATAACCTAATGATTAAACTTTCAAACATCACCAAAGTGTTTCAGCAGGGGAACCGCACCGTACAGGCGTTAAATAACGTCAGTCTGCACGTTCCCGCTGGGCAAATTTACGGCGTGATTGGCGCATCCGGCGCGGGTAAAAGTACGTTAATCCGCTGCGTGAACCTTCTTGAGCGCCCAACCCAGGGCTCCGTGCTGGTTGATGGCCAGGAATTGACGACGCTGTCCGAAGGTCAGTTGACTAAGGCTCGTCGCCAGATTGGCATGATCTTCCAGCATTTTAATTTACTCTCCTCCCGCACGGTGTTTGGCAACGTTGCCTTGCCGCTGGAGCTGGACAACATGCCGCGCGAAGAAGTTAAGCGCCGTGTTACCGAGCTGCTGGACCTTGTCGGCTTAAGCGAAAAGCACGACGTATACCCAGCCAACCTTTCCGGCGGCCAGAAACAGCGCGTGGCGATTGCCCGTGCGCTGGCCAGCAATCCTAAAGTTCTGCTGTGCGATGAAGCCACCAGCGCGCTGGACCCGGCCACCACCCGCTCGATTCTCGAATTGCTGAAAGACATTAATCGTCGCCTCGGCTTAACTATTCTGCTTATCACCCATGAAATGGATGTAGTGAAGCGCATCTGCGACTGCGTGGCGGTCATCAGCGACGGCGAACTTATCGAGCAGGATACGGTGAGCGAAGTGTTCTCTCATCCGAAGACGCCGCTTGCACAGCAGTTCATTCAGTCCACCCTGCATCTGGATATTCCGGAAGATTACGCCCAACGCCTGAGCGCGGAAAAAGGCGGTGAAGCCGTTCCTCTGCTGCGCCTGGAATTTACTGGCCAGTCCGTCGATGCACCTTTGCTGTCCGAAACTGCCCGTACCTTTAATGTAAACAGCAACATTATCAGCGCGCAGATGGATTACGCCGGCGGCGTGAAGTTCGGCATTATGCTGTGCGAAATGCACGGCGAGCATCACAACACGGAAGCTGCCATCGCCTGGCTGCAGGAACAACATGTAAAAGTAGAGGTGCTGGGTTATGTCTGAGCCAATGATGTGGTTGCTGCTTAAAGGCGTGTATGAAACGCTGGCGATGACTTTTGTGTCCGGCTTCTTTGGTTTTGTTATCGGCCTGCCGGTTGGCGTGCTTCTTTATATCACCCGTCCGGGGCAAATTAGTGCGAACGCTAAGCTGTATCGCACGATGTCAGCGCTGGTGAATATTTTCCGTTCGATCCCGTTCATTATCCTGCTGGTATGGATGATTCCGTTCACCCGCATGATTGTGGGCACTTCAATTGGCCTGCAAGCGGCGATCGTACCCTTGACCGTAGGCGCGGCGCCGTTCATCGCACGTATGGTTGAAAACGCCCTGCTGGAGATCCCGTCTGGCCTAATCGAAGCTTCCCGCGCTATGGGGGCAACCCCTTTGCAGATTATCCGTAAGGTTCTGCTGCCTGAAGCGCTGCCGGGCCTCGTGAACGCGGCGACTATCACCTTGATTACCCTGGTGGGCTACTCTGCTATGGGCGGTGCGGTTGGCGCAGGCGGCTTAGGTCAGATTGGTTATCAGTATGGTTATATCGGTTATAACGCCACCGTGATGAATACGGTATTAGTGTTATTGGTGGTATTGGTGTATCTAATTCAACTCTCTGGCGATCGCATCGTCCGGACTGTGACTCACAAATAAGACGTTCAACACAACATCGTTTTTTACTCAAGTAAGGAAAGGATATGTCTTTTAAATTGAAAACCTTTGCAGCTGTTGGTGCTTTGATTGGTTCACTCGCTCTGGTGGGTTGTGGCCAGGACGAAAAAGATCCGAACCATATTAAAGTCGGCGTGATTGTGGGTGCAGAACAGCAGGTTGCTGAAGTTGCGCAGAAAGTCGCTAAAGAAAAATACGGCCTGGACGTTGAGCTGGTGACCTTCAACGATTACGTTCTGCCTAACGAAGCGCTGAGCAAAGGCGACATCGACGCCAACGCCTTCCAGCACAAACCGTATCTCGATCAGCAGATCAAAGATCGTGGCTACAAGCTGGTTTCCGTAGGCAGCACCTTCGTTTACCCAATCGCAGGCTATTCCAAAAAAATCAAATCCCTGGATGAGCTGCAAAACGGCGCGCAGATTGCCCTGCCAAACGATCCAACTAACCTTGGCCGCTCTCTGCTGCTGCTGCAAAAGCAAGGTCTGATTAAGCTGAAAGACGGCGTGGGCCTGCTGCCAACCGTGCTGGACGTGACCGAGAACCCGAAAAACCTCAAGCTGGTTGAGCTGGAAGCCCCTCAGCTGCCGCGTTCACTGGACGACGCGCAAATTGCCCTGGCGGTTATCAACACCACTTACGCCAGCCAGATTGGCCTGACTCCAGCCAAAGACGGCATCTTCGTTGAAGATAAAGATTCTCCGTACGTCAACCTGATCGTGGCTCGCGAAGATAACAAAGACGCTGAGAACGTAAAAAAATTCGTTGAGGCTTACCAGTCCGACGAAGTTTACGAAGCGGCTAATAAGGTCTTCAACGGCGGCGCAGTGAAAGGCTGGTAAGTTTCCTTTCTGCCATTTTTGCGTAAATAATCTAAGACGGGCTCATGCCCGTCTTGTTATTTGGGCGAGAGATTGCTTCAATATTCGCGATTTATCATTCATTGAGGAAAAATTATGCGTGCTTTACCGATCTGCTTATTAGCAGTCTTGCTGAGCGGCTGTTCTATGCTAAGCAGATCCCCCGTTGAACCTGTCCAAAGCACAGCAACCCCTGCCAAAGCTGAACCCGCTAAAACCAAGGCGCCTCGCCCGGCACCGGTAAAAATTTATACCAATGCAGAAGAACTCGTCGGTAAACCTTTCCGCGATCTTGGCGAAGTGAGCGGCGAATCATGCCAGGCCAGCAATCAGGACTCCCCACCGAATATCCCAACGGCCCGCAAACGCCTGCAGATTAACGCATCAAAAATGAAAGCCAACGCCGTATTGCTTCACAGCTGTGACGTCACCAGCGGTACGCCAGGCTGCTATCGCCAGGCCGTTTGCCTCGGTTCTGCGCTAAACGTTTCGGCTAAATGACAGCTTTTAGCTTCCAACAAATTGGCGTCATCCGTTCGCCGTACAAAGAGAAGTTTGCCGTTCCGCGCCAGCCTGGTCTGGTAGCGGATGGCTGCGGTGAGCTGCACCTGCTCCCGCCTTATAACCAGGCTGATGCCGTGCGCGGCCTGGAGGGCTTTAGCCACCTGTGGGTGCTGTTTGTTTTCCATCAGACGATGGAAGGCGGCTGGCGTCCAACCGTGCGACCGCCTCGCCTGGGAGGCAACGCTCGCATGGGGGTTTTTGCCACGCGCTCAACCTTCCGCCCCAATCCTGTCGGCATGTCGCTGGTCGAGCTCAGAGGGGTTCGCTGCCGGAAGGACCAGGTTATTTTGCAGCTTGGCGGTCTGGATTTAGTCGACGGCACACCGGTAGTCGATATCAAACCCTATCTGCCGTTCGCCGAGGCCCTGCCAGACGCGGTGGCAGGCTACGCGCAGAGTGCGCCACAGGCCGATATGCCGGTTTACTTCACGTCCGAGGTGCAGCAGCAGCTCAAAGGGCTTGATAAAGAGTACCCGCATATTGCGCGTTTTCTTACGCAGGTGCTGGCACAAGATCCTCGCCCGGCTTATCGTAAGGGCGAAGATGCGGGAAAAACCTACGCCGTTGCTCTGCTGGATTTCAACGTCCGCTGGCGCGTGACGGAACAGGGTTCGGAAGTGTTTGCTATTGAAGAACGCTAATTTATCGCCCCTCTCTTTTGACATTCCTGCCACACTGGTAAACTAAACCACTTTTTTGAAGCTGGCTGCCTTGCAGCCGTTATCAGCCGTTCAAATGGAACCGTAACAACATGCGTACTAGCCAATACCTGCTCTCCACTTTGAAGGAGACACCTGCCGACGCCGAAGTCATCAGCCACCAGCTGATGCTGCGCGCCGGGATGATCCGCAAACTCGCCTCCGGGTTATACACCTGGCTGCCGACCGGTTTGCGCGTCCTGAAAAAAGTCGAAAATATCGTGCGTGAAGAGATGAACAACGCCGGTGCCATTGAAATGTGCATGCCCGTTGTTCAGCCCGCCGATCTGTGGCAGGAAAGCGGTCGCTGGGAGCAGTACGGTCCTGAACTGCTGCGTTTTGTCGACCGTGGCGACCGTCCGTTCGTACTCGGCCCAACGCATGAAGAGGTGATCACCGACCTGATTCGTAACGAGCTGAGCTCTTACAAACAGCTGCCGCTGAACTTCTTCCAGATCCAGACCAAATTCCGTGACGAAGTCCGCCCGCGGTTCGGCGTGATGCGTTCCCGCGAATTCCTGATGAAAGACGCCTACTCTTTCCATACCACTCAGGAATCCCTGCAGGAAACCTACGACGCGATGTATCAGGCCTACAGCAAAATCTTCACCCGCATGGGTCTGGATTTCCGCGCTGTTGAAGCCGACACCGGTTCCATTGGCGGTAGCGCATCGCATGAATTCCAGGTTCTGGCACAGAGCGGCGAAGATGACGTTATCTTCTCCACCGAATCAGATTTCGCAGCCAATATCGAATTCGCAGAAGCTGTCGCTCCTGCGGGTGGCCGCGCGGCACCAACTGCCGAAATGACGCAGATTGATACGCCGAATGCGAAAACCATCGCGGAGCTGGTCGAGCAATTCAACCTGCCGATTGAGAAAACCGTGAAAACGCTGCTGGTTAAAGCGACCGAAGGCAGCGCCTTGCCGCTGGTTGCCCTGCTGGTTCGCGGCGACCATGAGCTGAACGAAGTTAAAGCAGAAAAGCTGCCGCAGGTTGCCAGCCCGCTGACCTTCGCTACCGAGGCAGAAATTCGTGGAGTAGTTAACGCAGGTCCAGGTTCGCTGGGCCCGGTAAACCTGCCGATTCCTGTGGTGATTGACCGCGCCGTTGCCGCCATGAGCGACTTCGCCGCTGGCGCAAACATCGACGGTAAACACTTCGTAGGCATCAACTGGGAACGCGACGTGGCGCTGCCGGAAGTTGCTGACATCCGTAACGTGGTTGAAGGCGACCCAAGCCCGGACGGCAAAGGCACGCTGCTTATCAAGCGCGGTATCGAAGTGGGCCATATCTTCCAGCTCGGCACCAAGTATTCCGAAGCGATGAAGGCTTCCGTGCAGGGTGAGGACGGCCGCAACCAGACGCTGACCATGGGCTGCTACGGCATTGGCGTCACGCGCGTGGTTGCCGCCGCCATCGAGCAGAACTACGACGAACGCGGCATTCTGTGGCCGGACGCGATTGCACCATTCCAGGTTGCTATTCTGCCGATGAACATGCACAAGTCCTTCCGCGTGAAAGAGCTGGCCGAAGAGCTGTACTCCACTCTGCGCGCCAAAGGCATCGACGTGCTGATGGACGATCGTAAAGAACGTCCGGGCGTCATGTTTGCCGATATGGAACTTATCGGCATCCCGCACACCGTCGTTATCGGCGATCGCAACCTCGACAGTGAAGAGGTGGAATACAAAAATCGCCGCGTCGGCGAGAAGCAGATGATCAAAACCGGCGAAATCATTGATTTCCTGCTGAGTCAGATCCAACGCTAAGCTTCCCGGCGTCAGATGTTAAAAAGCCAGCGGCGTAATGCAGCTGGCTTTTTTTATGCGCCGGCAGGGTTCAGCAAAGCTAGCCCTTCAGCTTAAACACCGACACGGACTGAGAAAGCATTCGAGACTGTTCTTCCACGCCCGACGCCGTAGTCGCCACTTCTTCCACCAGCGCGGCGTTTTGCTGGGTAACCTGGTCCATCTGGGTAATCGCCACGCGGATTTGCTCCACGCCGCTGCTTTGCTCTTCCGAAGCCAGAGCAATGCTTTCCATCATCACGTTTACCTTACCGATAGCCTGGCTGATATCGCTGATAGTCCGGCTGGTTTTATCGGCCAAATCGGCGCCTTCCTGAATATAGCCGGTTGATTCATTAATCAGCACGGTTATCTCTTTCGCCGAGTCGGTACAGCGCTTCGCCAGGTTCCTGACCTCCCCGGCAACCACGGCAAAGCCCCGCCCCGACTGACCCGCGCGTGCGGCTTCCACCGCGGCATTCAACGCCAGAATATTAGTCTGGAAGGCAATCCCGTCGATAACGCTGATTATCTCGAACATCTTTTGCGCGCTTTCGCGGATGGCCGACATCTTGATCATCATTCCCTGCATCTGCGCTTCGCCATCGCCCGCGATCGCTGCCGTATCGTTAATCATATTTGACGCCTGGCGAGCGTTGTCGGTGTTGAGTTTAACGGTGGAAGAAATCTGCTCCATGCTGGAGGCCGTTTGCACCAGAGCTGCCGCCTGCTCCTCCGTTCGGCTGGAAAGATCGCCGTTACCGGCGGCTATTTCCTGGGTTCCAATATTGATGGATTCCACTCCCTGCCGAATAGTCAGCACGGTCTCACCCAGCCCGGCCTGCATTTCCTGCAATGAGGCGCACAGCAGCCCAATCTCGTTGCGGTTAAGCACGTTGATGTCACCGGTCAGATCGCCTTTCCCGATATCATTAAAATGATCGGACACTTTTTCTAAAGGGCGGACCAGCACGCTGCGGATCCAGAAATGGATCGCCAGGGACATCACGATGGCCAGCACCACCATTAAAGACATCACCACAATCGCAAACCGGTAGGAGCTATTGCTGGCGCTCACCACGCTATCCAGGTTTTTCTGCGTAGCATTCATGTAAGTCTTATATTCTTCATCCCAGCTATCGCGAGCGGCCAAAGTCGCGGCACTTCGTTCGGCGATCGCCTGTTTCAGGGCGTCCGGCTCGGAAACAGATGCCAACAGCTCGCTGTTTTTGGTCAGCACCTCGAGCTGTGCCTCAAAGGCTTTTTTGACGACTTCACCCACTTCAGGCTGCGTGGTCGACAGGCCAGGTATATTCCAGAAAAGCTGGAACTGCTCGCTGGCAATGCTCAGCTCACGACCCATTTTCTCCACCGTCTGAGGAATATCAACGCCTTCATGATGGCTTTTGGCCTGGGCGGCTGCGTCAAAAAGGTTTCGACTGACAATAAACGCGTCCCGGGTAGCATTCAGCGCCTTTTGTTCGGCCGCGTTGTAATTCAGGGCCTGGATATCATGATTGGTGTTTTTGAGGAAATGCAGCCCTAGACCGCTTGAAAGCAACAGCAGCAGAGTAAAAAGACCCAGGACAATGAGCAGCCCCACGCTTATCTTTAAGTTTTTCACGGTTTAGTTCCTTGCGCTAAATGGACAAGATATCCACTTTGATGCCGTGGTTATCGGCAAGGGTTTATTGTTTCTGATAGGCAAAACTGAAAGGAGTGGGGAAAAAGCGAAGAATGAATATATCCTCTTCCGCCACGATATTTCTTAGGATTAAAAATTCATTACTGAATCCGTTAACAGCCAGTAAATGGCTATTAATCAATGGGTTAAATAAAACCCCTAATAGATTTCGTTAACATAACAGGCGGGCAAATCAAAGTTAAAGCATGATAAATCAATGCATTACCAAAACCTCCTCATTTTAACTGGCTTGATATCATCATCCGAAATGAGAAGAGTGAGGCAAATATGTTCGGCGCACCGGCTGAGAAAATCATAAAAAAGGGCCCGTGAATTCACGAGCCCTTTTGCGTTAGCTGGCAAGATAACCTTAAGAGTTAAATAGGTCTGCCGGATTAATTTTCGCAGCTTTTCTTAGGATCAAAGCTGGCTGATTTATCCGCTACCAGCGTTTTTTGCAGCTCGCCGCTGTCCGGGGAAGCTTGCAGGGTAAAGTGAGCCTCAACGACCAGCAGCACCGGCTGATAATCCTGGCCTCTTGCCGCCGCATAGCCACGTTCAAGATCGGCATTGCTGGCTACGGAATAAGTTCGTCCGGTGGCGCAGTCTTTGAAAATGGCCGCGTCGGCCATGTATTTATACATGCCTTTCATCGTCATCGGCGTGGCTGGCAGCGCGTCTTTTGTCGGCTTCAACGTGTAATTAAACTGCGATTCAATCGCCTGCCCTTCGCGGTCGAGCATTTCCAGCCCGTCGCCTTTGGGACGGAAATACATTTTCTCGCCGTCGCTTTCGGTCAGCACCAGCTTATCCGCCGTGCGCGCCCACGAGCCGTAAGAGGCGAAAACGGCCGGCGACTTCGCGCCCTGATAGCGCTGATTCATCACCCAGGTGCCATCTTTCTCAAGGAACAAAGATGTTTCGATGCCCTCGCAGTCGGCACAGGGCAACAGGCCCTTGTAGCTTTGCTGCATCGGTTTTAATTCTGCGGCCTGGGTCGGCTGCAGCGTTTGCATTTCAGCCCGGTTGTTACACCCAAAGAGGGCGAACAGGCTGCAAGCGGCTACGGCTGATAATAAAAGTTTCTTCACCGTCTAATCCTTATGTTGGCTGCCTGACCCCGGCTTATTCGGGGCGGCGGACTTTTCCACGCAGCGATTTGGTGGTTGATTTCTGTGCTTTCGAAGCCAGTCGACGTTCTTTCGACGCTCGCGTAGGCCGGGTCGCGCGTCGGCTTTTTTGCTCGGCGGTTAGTTCTTTAATCAAAGAGACTAAGCGCGCCACGGCGGCCTCACGGTTCATCTCCTGGCTGCGATATTCCTGCGCCTTAATCACCACCACGCCGTCCGGCGTAATTAGATGATGGCTGGCCGCCAGCAATCGCTCTTTATAATATTCTGGCAAGCTGGAGGCGCGAATGTCAAAGCGCAGGTGAATTGCCGTTGAGGTTTTATTCACATGCTGGCCGCCCGCGCCCTGCGCCCGAATAGCCGTAATAGTGACTTCCTGCTCGGGGATTTCAACCGCGCGTGAAACGCTAATCATTAGTGACGAAGCCACGGAGTAAAATGGATTTCGACATTGTTTTCGGCGTCCGATAGCCAGATTGCGCCGTCCTGAATCGTCGCCTGCAGATTCATGCTGCGCGTGCCGAACTCGCTGAGCTTCGCCAGTTGCTCATCGTCCAGATACCAGATGCTGAGGTTTTTAAACTGGCTGAGCCTGTTCTGATTCTGCTGCCACCAAATCTCGGCAGCACGAGTATTGTAGGTAAAAAGCGCGACTTCCGCCGACTGGCTGCAGGCTTTTTTCACCCGGCGCTCTTCCGGCAACCCCAGCTCAATCCACAGGTCGATGCCGAGATGATCGTTACGCAGCCAGATTTCCGGCTCTTCTTCCGCGCTCAGACCGCGCGTGAAGACCAGGCGCTCATCGGCATATTTAATCCATGCCAGCAGACGGAGCATCATGCGCTCCTGGGTTTCGGAAGGATGGCGCGCCAGCGTCAGGTTGCTATCCAGGAACTTGTTGCGATCGAGGTCGGCAACGTTCACCATCGCTTTATAAATTGTCGCTTTTAACGCCATCATACTTCTCCAGTCTTAATTGGCGCTCATTGTAGCGAAAACCTCGCTAAAACGCTGTTATCTATTCATTCGGCCAGGCATTCTGCCTGCTGATATCGGTTTCACGGCTGTGGTATAGTCACCTTGCTAAACAGAGTTTATCCTCGTAGGCTTAAACAGCATCCACGATTAAGTCTGAAGTCGAGACTCTGACAGGAGGGCATGTGGAAAAGTATTGTGAACTAGTTAGACAGCGTTATGCGGAAATCGCGAGCGGTGATTTAGGTTACATTCCGGATGCGCTAGGTTGCGTCCTGAAGGTGCTGAATGAAGTGGCCAGTAATGAAGCACAGCCAGAATCAATCAGGGAACAGGCGGCGTATGCTGCCGCGAACTTACTGGTGAGCGACTATGTCTTTGAATGATGCCTATCAACCCATCAATTGCGATGACTATGACAATCTCGAGCTCGCCTGCCAGCATCATTTATTACTGACGCTGGAACTGAAAAGCGGAGAGGTATTGAAAGCGAAGGCAAGCGATCTGGTGTCTCGTAAAAACGTCGAATATCTGATTATCGATGATGCCGGAAGCACGCGTGAAGTTCGCCTCGATAAAATCACCAGTTTCAGCCACCCTGAAATTGGCACCGTGGTCGTCAGCGAAGAGTAACCGTCAGAGTTTCTGATGAGCAACTGAGTATGTTATTAAACGGGCAGCCAAATTGGCTGCCCGTTTTTTTATGGCTTCATCGAGGCGTAATAGGCGGCCAGGTTGCTAATATCTTCATCGCTTAATCCGCTGACGTAGGCTTTCATAATTTCTGCCTGCCCGCCGCTGCGCTCGCCCTTCTTGTAAGCCTGGAGCGAGTGTTCGAGATACTTTTCATTTTGACCGGCCAGGTTAGGGTACATCGGCACGGATACCTTGCCCGAAGCTCCATGACAGGCAACACACATCACCGCCTTGTCTTCACCGGCCTGGGTATTACCCTTAGCCAGCACGGGCAGGCTGCACATCAAAAGCCCTGTCAGGGCGATCGCTTTTTTCATTACTCATTCTCCTTTTGCCAGTCTATATGCCAGCATGATTCTTCTGTGGCCTGCCCTTCGCGGGTGACAAAAATCCCCGGGGCGGTAATTAGCTGTTCACCATAAAAAACCAGCGGCGTGGTATTCCGCCGCCACGATGGGATTTGTAGTTCCTGCCAGATTTTCTTCAGGCTTCTGCCGCGCTCGCGGCCGACAATATGTAAAAGGCCGCTCGCCTTAAAACGAATGCTTACAGGCTCATCCTGACGAGGCGCGCGTACGGCATTCCCGCGGTCTGCAAGCGTTAGAACTCCCAGCCCATCAGGAAGCCGGAGAGGCTGATAAGGCGCAGGCCAGCTTAGCACCCTGTCGCCCTGCCTGCCTGTGGCCGGCACCCAATGCAAAGCATCCTGAAAGCGACGGACTTCAAAATCACCCAGCTTCAGCCGCGGATTAGCATCCTCACGGCTAACGGCAATTTCCGTCCAGACGCGCTGCAGCGCGGAGCGAGAAGGCATAGCGGCCTGATGATGGGTAAACCAGCGCCGCAGCAATGCAGCCCGGCGAATATCGCTCATGCGGGCTAAAGGTGCGATAAGCAAAGCGCCATCATCTTTCAGCAGCGAGTGAAACTCCTCGGCGAGCAGCTCATCCAGCAGCGCTTCCTGCTCGCCGCAAAGCTCCGCGCTGCGGGCTACGCTGCGGGAGAAATGCGGCCAGCGCTGCTGTAGCTCAGGCAAAACGCGCAGCCGGAGGAAGTTTCGGTCATAGCGATCGTCCTGGTTGCTGTCATCCTCAATCCACGAAAGCCGGTGAGCAGCGGCCCATTGTTCCAGCTCCTCGCGCGTTTTTTTCAGCAGCGGGCGCAGCAGTTTCGTATTGGAAAAATCCAGTTCCTCCGGCATCGCTGCCAGGCCTGCGGGGCCGCTGCCGCGCTTGAGCGCCAGCAAAAAGGTTTCGCACTGGTCGTCCAGATGCTGCGCCGTCAGCAGCACTTCTCCCGCCAGCAAGGCGGCGGATAACGCCTGATAGCGTGCCGCGCGAGCCTGTGCCTCAATACCCTGCCCATCGTCGGCCAGCTTTACTTTCACCGCTTCAAACGTCACTCCCCACCGCTGGCAAATTTGCTCGCAGTGCGCCGTCCACTCATCGGCGTAGACGCTGATTCCATGGTGGATATGCACAGCCCGCAAGTGTAATTCGGGGGAAACTGAATCTCTGAGGGTGACCAGCTGGTGCAGCAAAACCGTTGAATCCAGCCCGCCGCTGAATGCCACCAGCAGGCTACGGTGTGAGCGAAGAGATGACAGTAATGGTTGGAGATCCATAGTCGGCATTTTACGTGGGGGTTTGCCCGGCACGTTACCGGGCAACGACGGGAGAGGCAAGTATTACTGCTGGTAAAGTTCCAGCGGCAGGCCGTCAGGGTCGGCGAAGAACGTGAAGCGCCTGTCGGTAAACGGATCGATACGGATGGCTTCGCAGCGCACGCCGTGTTGTTCCAGGTACTCAACCATTTCGTCGAGATCGTCGACGCTGAACGCTAAATGGCGCAGGCCGCAGGCTTCTGGCCTGCTCGGTCTGGCGGGCGGAAAGGGAAACGAAAAAAGTTCGATGACGTACTGGCCGTTCAGCGCCAGGTCGCCTTTCCAGGAATCGCGCTCTTCTCGGTAGGCCTCGGCCAGCAGCGTGAAGCCTAAAATGTCGCAGTAAAAGCGTTTACTGTTCTGATAATCTGAGGCGATGATGGCGATGTGATGAATCTGCTTTAAGCCTGGCATAGGCGCTCCTTTGTCTTTTCAGGCACGGTAACCACCGCGCCCCGGCAAATCAAGATGCTACGAATTTTTTAGGACTCGTACGCGGTAGATGCCGTCCTCGCCCAGCTTCGCACCGTGGATGTCCGTTTCAAAGCCCGGATAGTGCTCGCCAATCGAACAGAGCATCAGCAGGAAATCCAGCACGGCGCGGCTTTCGGCGGTGATCGTCTCTCCAGGCATCACCACCGGTACACCCGGCGGATACGGCAGGATCATATTGGCCGAAACGCGGCCGATCAGCTGTTCGATTTCAACCGTTTCCACGTTGCCTTTCACCTGTTGCTGGTACGCCTGATGCGGCGTCAGCTTCATTTCTGGCAGCACGTCAAAAGCCCGCAGCATCAAATCCGGCAGGTTGTGCTGCCTGATCAGCTTATGAATGCCCTGAGCGAGATCCTGAATTCGCATATTGCGATAGAAATCAGGATCCTCCGCATAAAGATCCGGCAGCATATTTTTCACCCGCAGGTTGAGATCGTAGGAGCGTTTGAACTCCGTCAGGCCACGCAGCAGGCTGAGCGCCTTGGTTTTGTCGATGCCGATGCTGAACAGGAACAGCAGATTATAGGGCCCCGTTTTTTCCACCACGACGCCGCGCTCATCGAGGAACTTGGCCACCAGCGCCGCGGGGATCCCCTCTTCAGCCATCTCACCCAGCTCGCTCATTCCCGGCGTCAGAATGGTCACTTTGATCGGATCGAGGTACATATGATCCGCATCGGCGTCTTTGAAGCCGTGCCAGTCTTCTTCTCCCGGCGAGATAGGCCAGCAGGCCGCTTCGTCCACTTGTTCCGGCTGCCAGATATCGAAGAACCAGTCCTCCGACTCTTCACGTAGCCTTTGCACTTCGCGGCGGAAATGCAGGGCCCGTTCCACCGAACGGTTAATCAGACGCTTGCCCGGATTGCCGCGCAGCATCGCCGCCGCCGTTTCTATCGACGCCACTATCGGATAGCTCGGTGAGGTGGTCGTGTGCATCATGTAGGCTTCGTTAAAAGTGTCCTCGTCGTACTCGCCTTTAATGTGGATCAGCGAAGCCTGCGACAGCGCCGCCAGCAGCTTGTGCGTGGACTGTGTTTCATAGATAACCTTACCAGGCACGCGCTCGCCGCTCATGCCGCTTTTCCCCTGATAAATAGGATGGAAGTTGGTGTAAGGCACCCAGGCGGAATCAAAGTGTATGGAAGGCACGTCGAGGGTATGCTTGATAAATTCAGTGTTATACAGCAGGCCGTCATAGGTCGAGTTGGTAATAACAGCATGCACCGGCCACTGTGCATCTTTGGTCGCCGCCACTTTTTCTTCAATGCTTTCGCGAATAAATTCACGCTTTGGAATGCCGCCCAGGATGCCCAGCGCATTTCGCGTCGGCTTCAGCCAGATGGGCACCAGATCCGTCATCATCAGCAGATGCGTCAGAGACTTGTGACAGTTTCTGTCGATCAGCACCGTGCTGCCGGAAGGCGCAGCGTACATCCCGACAATCTTATTCGACGTCGACGTACCGTTAGTGACCATGTAGCTCTGTTCGGCTCCGAAAGTGCGGGCGATGTATTCCTCGGCTTCCAGATGTGGCCCGGTGTGATCGAGCAGCGAACCAAGTTCGGTGACCGAGATAGAGACGTCCGCTTTTAACGTATTGCCGCCGAAGAAGTCATAGAACAGGCAGCCGACCGGGCTTTTCTGATAGGCCGTGCCCGCCATGTGGCCCGGCGTACAGAAGGTATATTTCCCCTCCTTCACATAGGTGAAGAGCGCTTTGGTGAGCGGGGGCGTGATGTTATCGAGATATTCGTTGGTGTACTGCTTGATACGCACGGCGATGTCGTCCGCGGCGCTGAGGGCATATTCAAAGAACCACAGCGCCATGCGCATCTCGTTGACGCTGACGTCCAGCGACGAATGCGTGCTGATAAAAGCATACAGCGGGAGATATTCGTTGAGCAGGTTGATATCGCTGCACAAATCCAGGCTGTATTCGTCCCAGTCAAAAATGACCCCACAAATACGCGGGTTATGCTCGATAAGCTTCAGCAGGTCGGTGCTGTTGGTGGGATAAATCAGCTGGAACCCCTGTTTTTCCAGCTCCTGATGCAGCTCTTTAATCGGCTCGTCTTTGTAGAAAACGCCGTGCGGTCCCATGATGGCGATGATATTCAATGCTTATCTCCAGGCAAAAGTCTCTGATAAGCATAGTTTATTGATTTGGCTTCGGCGGCAACCCCTGGCGGTGTAAAGCTTGTTAAACACCGGGTTAACCGCGTAATTTGCAGGCAATAAAAAAGGGCCGGGGTATCCGGCCCTTCAGACTGATGGCAAACCATATGCTGATGAGGTTCTGAAATAAACCGCCTGAAAAACTAACAGGAAAATCAATTTATTGATTTTCGGCCGCTCACCACAAAGAAGGAAAAACCACGCTTTTTTCTTCTTTGTCAGCAATGGAAAGGGCCGGAGTATCCGGCCCTTTCAGGAATGCGAATAAAAGCTTATCAGGCGTAACCGTAGTTCATCAGACGCTGATAGCGACGGTTAAGCAGCTCGTCTTTATTAAGCACATCCAGATCCGCTAGGTCGGCCAGCAGCTGAGCTTTCAAAGACGCCGCCATCACTTCTGGATTACGATGCGCGCCGCCCAGCGGTTCCGGGATAACGGTATCGACAAGCTTCAGCTCTTTCAGGCGTGGAGCAATGATGCCCATCGCTTCGGCTGCCAGCGGGGCTTTATCAGCGCTTTTCCACAGGATGGAAGCACAGCCTTCAGGGGAGATAACGGAATAGGTGCTGTACTGCAGCATATTCACTTTATCGCCCACGCCGATGGCCAGCGCGCCGCCGGAGCCGCCTTCACCGATCACCGTACAGATGACCGGCACTTTCAGGCGAGACATTTCACGCAGGTTGCGCGCAATGGCTTCGGACTGACCGCGTTCTTCTGCGCCAACGCCCGGATAGGCACCCGGCGTATCGATGAAGGTGATGATAGGCATATTAAAACGCTCGGCCATCTCCATCAGACGCAGCGCTTTACGGTAGCCTTCTGGGGCTGGCATGCCAAAGTTACGACGGATTTTCTCTTTGGTTTCGCGACCTTTCTGGTGACCAATGATCATCACCGGACGACCATCAAGACGCGCAATGCCGCCCACAATAGCTTTATCGTCGGCATAGGCGCGATCGCCTGCCAGCTCGTCAAACTCATCAAACGCCAGACGGAGATAGTCCAGCGTATACGGGCGCTGAGGATGGCGCGCCAGCTGAGCAATTTGCCATGCCCCTAAATCTGCGAAGATTTTACGCGTGAGTTCTACGCTTTTTTCACGCAGACGCTGCACTTCTTCATCCAGATTAATATCCAATTTTTCATCCTGACGGCTAACGGCGGTCAGGGAATCGATTTTCGCTTCCAGCTCTGCAATCGGCTGTTCGAAATCAAGGAAATTCAGACTCATAGTATTCCTGTATTAGTCAAACTCCAGTTCCACCTGCTCCGCACCTATCAGGCTACGCAACTCGTTGAGTAAACGATCGCTGGGGGACACACGCCATGCTGCGCCAAAGCGCAACCGCGCGCGTGCATCTTCCCTCTGATAGTAGAGATGTACCGGAATTGTCCCCGAACGGTGGGGTTCCAGAGACTGACGGAGACGGTTTAAAAGCTGGTCATCAATTTGCCTGTCCGTCAGCGAGATAGCAAGCCCGCGCGCATACTTTTCGCGGGCTTCGTCAATGTCCATCAATTCACGAGCGGTCATTTTAAGGCCGCCGCTGAAGTCATCAAAGCTGACCTGTCCGCTGACGATCAGGATACGGTCTTTTTCCAGCAGATGCTGGTACTTTTCTAACGCATCTGTGAATAACATCACTTCCAGGCGACCGGAACGGTCGTCCAGAGTACAGATGCCAATGCGATTGCCACGCTTGGTAATCATGACCCGCGAAGCAATCACCAGACCCGCAGCCGTGGTCATTTTACCACGTTCTGTCGGGTGCATCTCTTTCAGGCGCATGCCGCCGACATAGCGCTCAATTTCTTTCAGATACTGGTTGATCGGATGGCCGGTCAAATACAGGCCGAGCGTCTCGCGCTCGCCGTCCAGCACCACCTGCTCAGGCCATGGAATCACGCTGGCATAGGATTGTTCTATCTGCTCAGGTTCTTCTGCCAGTACGCCAAACATGTCCGCCTGGCCAATCGCCTCTGCTTTCGCATGCTGATCGGCGGCTTTTAACGCATCGCCCAGCGCGTTCATTAGCGCCGCACGGTGCGGCCCGAGCCTGTCGAACGCCCCGGACATAATCAGTTTTTCTAACACGCGGCGGTTAAGCTTTTTGGTATCGGTTCGCGCACAAAGATCGAAAAGCTCGCGGAAGTAACCGCCTTCGTTTCGCGCTTCGATAATCGCTTCGATTGGGCCTTCGCCCACGCCTTTAATGGCGCCGATGCCATAAACAATTTCGCCGTCGTCGTTGACGTGGAAATGGTACAGCCCCGAGTTAATATCCGGCGGCAGGATTTTCAACCCCATACGCCAGCACTCGTCCACCAGCCCAACAACCTTTTCGGTGTTGTCCATATCGGCGGTCATGACCGCCGCCATAAATTCCGCCGGGTAGTGTGCTTTCAGCCACAGCGTCTGGTAGGAAACCAGCGCGTAGGCGGCGGAGTGAGATTTGTTAAAGCCGTAGCCTGCAAACTTCTCCACCAGGTCGAAGATTTTCATCGCCAACTCGCCGTCGACGCCGTTTTCTTTTGCGCCGTCCTCGAAGCTGGAACGCTGCTTGGCCATCTCTTCCGGTTTCTTTTTACCCATCGCACGACGCAGCATATCCGCGCCGCCGAGGGTGTATCCGGAGAGCACCTGAGCAATCTGCATAACCTGTTCCTGATACAGGATAATGCCGTAGGTTGGCTCCAGCACCGGCTTCAGGCTTTCGTGCTGCCACTGAATATCGGGGTAGGAAATCGCTTCGCGCCCGTGCTTACGGTCGATAAAGTTATCCACCATGCCGGACTGCAACGGGCCCGGACGGAACAGGGCCACCAGGGCTATCATGTCTTCGAAGCAGTCGGGCTGTAGACGCTTAATGAGGTCCTTCATGCCGCGGGATTCAAGCTGGAACACCGCCGTGGTTTCCGAGCGTTGCAGCATGTCGAAGCTTTTCTTGTCGTCGAGCGGGATAGCCGCGATATCAATCGGCTCCAGCCCCTGTTTGGCCCGACGCGGGTTAATCATCTTCAGCGCCCAGTCGATGATCGTCAGCGTGCGTAACCCCAGGAAGTCAAACTTCACAAGGCCCGCGTATTCAACGTCGTTTTTATCGAACTGGGTGACCGGGTTCTGCCCCTGATCGTCGCAGTAAAGCGGGGCAAAATCGGTAATTTTTGTTGGGGCGATAACCACGCCACCGGCGTGCTTACCGGCGTTACGCGTGACGCCTTCTAGCTTGCGCGCCATGTCGATCAGCGCTTTAACCTCTTCGTCCGCCTCGTAGATTTCCGGCAGCTGAGGCTCAGCCTCAAACGCTTTCGCCAGCGTCATGCCGGGATCCGGTGGGATCAGCTTAGAAATACGATCGACAAAACCGTACGGATGGCCCAGCACGCGGCCAACGTCACGGATAACCGCTTTCGCCGCCATGGTACCGAAGGTGATGATCTGTGATACCGCATCGCGGCCGTACATTTCGGCTACGTGATCGATAACCCGATCGCGTTTTTCCATGCAGAAGTCGATATCGAAGTCGGGCATCGAAACACGTTCCGGGTTAAGGAAACGTTCGAACAGAAGATCGAATTCCAGCGGATCCAGATCGGTGATTTTCAGCGCGTAGGCCACCAGTGAACCCGCGCCGGAGCCGCGTCCCGGCCCCACCGGCACGCCGTTATCCTTCGACCACTGGATAAATTCCATGACGATCAGGAAGTAGCCAGGGAAGCCCATCTGGTTGATAACTTCAAGCTCGATATCCAGACGCTCATCGTAAGGCGGACGCTTTTCAGCCCGCTCTGTCGGGTCGGGGAACAGAAACTCTAAACGCTCTTCGAGGCCTTCCTTCGACTTCACGACCAGGAAGTCTTCCGTGCTCATATCCCCCGTCGGGAACTGCGGCAGGAAGTACTCGCCCAGGCGGACGGTAACGTTGCAGCGGCGGGCAATTTCCACGCTGTTTTCTAACGCTTCCGGAATATCCGCGAACAGTTCGCACATCTCTTCTTCGCTGCGCATGTATTGCTGCGTGGAATAGTTGCGGGGACGTTTAGGGTCGTCGAGGGTGAAGCCGTCGTGGATCGCCACGCGAATTTCATGCGCGTCGAAGTCGGTGGTATCGATAAAGCGCACGTCGTTAGTCGCGACAACCGGCAGCCCGCGCTCTTCAGCAAGCGCAACCGCGGCATGCAGATAGTTTTCTTCGTCAGGACGACCGGTACGAATCAGCTCCAGATAAAAGCGATCGGCAAAATACTGCTGGTAGAACTCAAGGCACTGATCGACCTGAGCGGCGTTCCCACGCAGCAAGTTTTTGCCAATATCCCCCATCCGCCCACCGGAAATCAGGATCAGCCCTTCATTAAGTTCCGCAAGCCAGCTGCGATCGACGACTGGCCCGACCGCGCCGTATCCGCGCTGGTAGGCTTTTGAAATCAGAAGCGTAAGGTTTTGATAGCCGGCGTTGTTCGCGGCCAGCACCGTCAGATGGCTGAGTTCGTCGCCCAGCAGTTCGTTGGCAACGTTAAAATCAGCCCCGATGATCGGCTTGATACCCGCGCCGTGCGCGCCGCCATAAAATTTAACCAGGCCACACAGGTTAGTAAAATCGGTGATCGCCAGGGCAGGCATATTCAGCGCCGCGGCTTTTTTCACCAGCGGCCCAATTTTTGCCAGCCCATCGATCATGGAATAGTCACTGTGCACCCGCAGGTGAACGAAACGTGGTTCAGCCATTATTCATTCCGATTAATTGTGTACCCAAGGCACGCAGGCTCAGGACGTTAGCCCGAGCGCACGTTTGACCGGCGCGAAGCTTTTACGATGGTGCTCCGTGGCACCGTGCTCCGCCAGCTTTTCCAGGTGGAAAGCCGTTGGGTAGCCCTTATGCTGAGCGAATCCGTATTGCGGAAAGGTTAAATCAAGCGTGGCCATTTCTCGATCGCGAGTTACCTTCGCGAGGATGGAGGCGGCGCTTATTTCCGCAACCCGGCTATCCCCCTTGATGACGGCAAGTGAAGGCATCGGCAGCGCAGGACAGCGATTGCCGTCAATCAGAACATACTCCGGCGCTATCGCCAGACCGGCCACTGCACGCTGCATTGCCAGCATGGTCGCATGCAGGATGTTAAGGCTATCGATTTCTTCCGGCTCAGCGCGCCCAAGGCTCCAGGCCAGCGCCTTCTCGATGATTTCGTCATACAGCGTATTGCGGCGCTTTTCAGAAAGCTTCTTCGAATCCGCAAGGCCGACAATGGGCTTTGCCGGATCGAGGATCACGGCGGCGGTCACAACCGCGCCAACCAGCGGGCCACGTCCGACCTCATCCACCCCCGCAACGAGGCGCGTGTGAGGATAAATAAATTCCATCATTGGGCTAGCTCCAGCACGGCGTCTGCCGCCTGTTCATCTGCGTTGCAGCGAATTTGTTCATGCAGGGCGCGGAAAGTGTCATGCATTTGATGACTCTGCGCACCGTCTTCCAGCAGCGGCTCAAGCGCGGCGGCCAGGGCAACGGGCTCACACTCTTCCTGCAGCAGCTCTTTCACGAGTTCACGCCCGGCAAGCAAGTTTGGCAGGGACACGTAATCCGTTTTCACCAGGCGCTTCGCCAGCCAAAAGGTAAGCGGCTTCATGCGATAGCCGACGACCATCGGGCATTTCGCCAGCATGCATTCGAGCGCCGCCGTACCCGAGGCCAGCAGCGCTGCATCGCTGGCAACCATGGCTTCGCGGCCCATGCCGTCCAGCAGGTGAGCATGAAGCTCCGGAGCAACTTCAGCTTTGATACGTTCGAACTGCTCGCGCCTTTTGGCGTTAACCAGCGGCACCACGATTTCCAGATCGGGGAAACGGCGGCGCAGCAGCTGCGCGGTTCTTAAGAAATCAGCGCTGAGCATTTCGACTTCCGCCCCGCGGCTGCCCGGCAGCAAGGCCAGACATTTTACGTCGGGTGAAATACCCAGGGTTGCACGTGCCGCATTTTTATCCGGGTCCAGCGGCATAGCATCCGCCATGGTGTGCCCGATAAAACGGCAGGGAACGTTGAATCTGTCGTAAAACGCTTTTTCGAAAGGCAGAAAGGCGAGCACCAGATCGGTGGCTCTGCCAATTTTGAAAACGCGTTTTTGGCGCCAGGCCCAGACGGAAGGGCTGACGTAGTGAATGGTGCGAATGCCCTGTTTTTTGAGGTTGCCTTCCAGCGTGATATTGAAATCAGGCGCATCGATGCCGACGAAAACGTCGGGCTGCAGCTCGGTAAACCGGCGGGTTAAATCGGCACGGATATGCAGCAGGCGGCGCAGGCGGCCAAGCACTTCGACAATGCCCATGACCGCCAGCTCTTCCATCTCGTACCAGGTTTCACAGCCCTCGGCCTGCATAAGCGGGCCCGCAACGCCGACAAAGCGCGCGTCGGGGTGACGGGCTTTGAGCGAGCGGATTAAACCTGCACCAAGAATATCGCCGGAAGTTTCTCCGGCGACCAGGGCAATCGTAAGGGGACGACCAGGCTTCATTTAACGAATCAGGCCGCGCGTGGAGCGCGCAAAGAATTCGACAAATGCGTTAACTTCCGGATGCAGCTTCGCAAGCTCAGCGATTTCCGGTTTTGCCTCGTCGAGGGTTTTACCGCTGCGGTACAGCACTTTGTAAGCGTTGCGAATGGCATGCAGCGCCTCTTTGCTGAAACCACGGCGTTTTAACCCTTCGAGATTGACGCCAAACGGCGTCGCGTGGTTGCCCTGCGCGATAACGTATGGCGGAACATCCTGTGCTACGCCGGAGCAGCCGCCAACCATCACGTGCGCACCAATAATGCAGAACTGGTGCACCGCGGTCATGCCACCGATAATGGCAAAATCATCGACGGAAACGTGACCGGCAAGCGTGGCGTTATTCGCGAGGATACAGCGGTTTCCTACGGTACAATCGTGCGCAATATGTGCGTTGATCATCAGTAAGTTATCGCTACCCACCTTCGTCAAACCACCGCCCTGCTCTGTGCCCCGGTGGATGGTGACGCTCTCGCGGATGCGGTTACGATCGCCAATTTCCACGCGAGTCGGCTCACCCGCATATTTAAGGTCCTGGTTAACTTCACCAACGGAGGCGAACTGATAGATCTCATTATCGCGACCAATAGTCGTATGACCATTGACCACAACGTGAGATTTCAGCACGGTACCCTCACCGATCTTAACGTGCGGGCCCACGACACAGAACGGGCCGATGTGAACGTTAGCGCCAATAACGGCACCTTCTTCCACAATGGATGATGGATGAATAAAGGCGGATTTATCAATCACGTATCAGCTCTCCCGGCTGCGGGCACACATCATAGTTGCTTCGCAGACAATTTTACCGTCAACGGTTGCCACACCTTTAAAGCGCGTCAGACCACGGCGGGTTTTCTCGAAAGTTACTTCCATGACCATCTGGTCACCAGGCACAACAGGACGCTTGAAGCGCGCTTCGTCGATACCTGCAAAGTAATAAAGTTCGCCAGGTTCCAGCTTTCCTACGCTTTTAAACGCCAGAATACCGGTGGCCTGCGCCATGGCTTCCAGAATCAGAACGCCCGGGAAAATGGGTTTGCCAGGGAAATGCCCCTGGAAAAATGGCTCGTTTACGGAGACATTTTTTACTGCGCGCAGAAAACGACCTTCTTCAAAATCCAGCACGCGGTCAACCAGCAAGAACGGGTAACGGTGCGGCAGAAGCTCTAAAATCTCTTCAATGTGCAGAGTATGAGTGTCGGTAGTCAAAATACTCTTCCTGTCCAAATGTACTAAATGACAATAATAACACGGCCTGCGGCTATCATCAGATAGCTTGCAGGCCGCAAATCAGAAACACAACGCGTCTTGGGCGAGCGATGATTAGTCTTGTTGATTGACCTTACGCTCAATGGTTTTTAAGCGCTTGTTCATTTCATCGATGTTCATCACCAGCGCGGCGGTTTTGCGCCACGCTTTGTTCGGCTGCAACGGAATACCTGAAGAGTAAACCCCTGGCTCGGCGATCGGCCGCATTACCATGCCCATACCGGTCACGGTAACTTTATCGCAGATCTCCATATGACCGTTGATTACGCTGGCTCCGCCAATCATGCAGTAGCGCCCAATTTTGAGGCTACCGGCCATGATGACACCGCCCGCGACGGCAGTATTGTCGCCAATCACAACGTTATGTGCAATCTGGCACTGGTTATCAATGATAACACCATTACCGATAATCGTGTCGTCCAGCGCACCACGGTCAATAGTGGTACAGGCACCGATTTCAACGCGGTCACCAATGATCACACGGCCAAGCTGAGGGATCTTCACCCAGTTACCGCGATCGTTGGCGTAACCAAAACCATCCGCGCCGATAACCGTGCTCGACTGAATCAGGCACTGCTCACCGATCTGGATTTCATGGTAGATAGATACATTCGCCCACAGGCGAGAGCCCGCGCCGATTGTGGTATTTTTGCCAACAAAGCAGCCGGCACCAATTACGACGTTATCACCCAGCACGACGCCGGATTCGATAACCGCATTCGCGCCAATCGCCACGTTGTTGCCTAACGTCGCAGACGCATCAACCACTGCGCTTGGCGCAATGTTCTGAGCGGGCTGCGGCGTGGAATCAAGAAGTTGCGCCATACGGGCGTAGGTCAGGTAGGGATTCTTCACTACCAGCGCCGCGCTTTTGGCGAAAGGAAGGTCGGCTTCAGTCATGACGACGGCAGAAGCCTGGCAAGAGGCCAGTTGTTCATGATAACGCGGGTTAACGATGAACGTGATGTGGCCTGCCTGGGCCGTTTGCATAGATGCAACGCCGGTGATGACGAGATCGCCATCACCGTGCAATTCTGCATCCAACTGCTGGGCTAATTCAGCCAGTCGAATTGAAGACATTACTTATTTAACCTGTTTCAGTACATCTGCAGTGATGTCTTTTACGCTGCTACCTGCATAGGCAACAGTGTTGGTGTCCAACACTACGTCGTAGCCTTTGTCGTCAGCAACTTTCTTCACTGCGCTCTGAATGCGAGTCACCAGTTTGCCACGCTCTTCGCCGGAACGACGCTGACGATCCTGCTCAAAAGCCTGAGCTTTAGCAGAGAAAGTCTGGCGCTGAGCCATCACGTCTTTTTCCAGCTTGCTACGATCTGAAGCTTTCATGGTGGAGCCATCGCGCTGCAGACGTTGCATTTTGGATTGCAGATCGTTTTCCATGCCCTGAAGTTCGCTGGCGCGGCCTTTGAACTCATTTTCCAGGGTTTTGGAAACACCGGTGTTTTGTGCAACTTGTTGGAACAGGTTGCCCATGTTTACAACAGCGATACTTTCAGCCGCCTGCACGCTGGCAGATGCAGCCATAGCGATACCCAGACCTGCAGCAAATAACCACTTTTTCACAATAAACTCCTTACCATCCCATATGTGCCCGAAGGCACTGTCTTTTGCGTGTATCAGCCCGACATTTGCCGGACCGATAACAGCGCGTCACTGCTTATCGCATTCCTTCGCGCAGCACAATTACCAGGTTTTACCGATGTTAAACTGGAACTGTTCCGCTTTGTCGCCATCGTATTTCTTGAACGGCTGGGCATAGGAGAAGACCAGCGGCCCTAATGGTGACATCCATTGCAATGCTAAACCTGCAGACATACGAATGTTGCTTGGATCGCTGTAATCCGGCACGCCAGCGGCTTTCATCTCTGCGGTGTTTTCCCAGTGGGTATCCCAAACTGTACCGGCATCCACGAACAGGGAAGTACGCACTGAGTTAGCGTATTTCTCGCTCAGGAACGGCGTTGGGGTGATCAGCTCAAGGCTGGCTACGCCCATGGCGTTACCGCCAACCGCATCGTCGGAACCACAGACGCTACCCGTGCCGCAGTTATCCTGGTTTGGACCATAATAAACCGCTTTCGGACCGATGTTGTTCGACTGGAAGCCACGAACGGTACTGGAACCACCGGCATAGAAGTTTTCATAGAACGGCAGTTCTTTGCCGCCTAAACCGTCACCATAACCCCAGCGGGTACGACCCAACACGACCCAGGTATGGTCATCGTTGATTGGGAAGTAGCTGGCGGTATCCAGCGTGACTTTGTAGAACTCGTTATCCGAGCCCGGCACGGTCACTTTGCCGTTCAGGTTGACACGCGAACCGTCCGTCGGGAAGAACCCGCGGTCGAGTTTGTTGTATGTCCAACCATAGTTCAGGGTGAAGTCGTCTGCCGCAAAACCATTGTCGCTAGATGTTTTAGATGTGTTCTGGCCCACAGAATCCAGATAACGCCACATCGCCACCTGAGGCTGCATATTGGACAGGTCGTTATGCACGTAACCTAAGCCCAGACGCAGGGTGTTGTATTCGTTAACCGGGAAGCCGAGCGTGCCGTCCACACCGTAACTGGTGTTGGTATAGTCGGACAGGTCGGCATCATCAGCTTTGAAGTCGTTGTAGAACAGACGCCCACCGAGGCTCACGCCGTCTACGGTGAAATACGGGTCAGTCACCGACAGTTCTGCATAGGTCTGGTAATCGTTTTTGGTCCCGTTGATACCAACGGAATAACCTGTCCCTAACCAGTTATCCTGCTGAACGCCAACCTGGAAGCTCACGCCGCTTTCCGTGCCGTAACCGACACCAAAGTTGAAGCTACCGGTGTTACGTTCTTTTACCTTATAGACCACGTCGACCTGATCCGGGCTGCCGGATACGCGCTGGGTATCAACGTCTACGGTCTCAAAGTAGCCCAGACGGTTCAGACGTTCTTTCCCCTGGTCGACCAAATCGCTCCCCAGCCAGGCACCTTCCATCTGGCGCATTTCGCGACGCAGAACGGAATCTTTACTGGTGTCGTTGCCTTCAAAGCGAACTTTGCGAACGTAGTAGCGGTTGCCGGAATCAACGCTGACGTGCAGCTTCACGGTTTTATCCGCGTCGTTGATTTCTGGCTGAGTCTGCACGCGAGGATAGGCGTAGCCATAACGACCCAATAGTTTCTTGATGTCGTCTTCCATCCTGGTCACTTTGGTGCCGTTATACAGCTCGCCAGGCTTCATCCTGGTCAGGCTTTCAATTTCAGCAGAGTGGCCCGCAAGATTACCGTTTACCGTTACGCCAGCAATTTTGTACTGGTCGCCTTCGGTAATGTTAATCGTGACGTAGATGCTTTTCTTGTCCGGGGTCAGGCTGACCTGAGTGGAGTCAATGTTGAAGCGTGCGTAACCGCGATCCAGATAGTAGCTACGCAGGGTTTCAAGGTCGCCCGCCAGCTTCTGTTTCTGGTATTTACGATCGCCCACCACGTTCCACCACGGTACTTCATCCCGCAGCTGGAAGTGCGAGATGAGCTCATCGGTAGAAAACGCATGGTTGCCGACGATGTTGATCTGCTGAATTTTGGCGGAAACGCCTTCCTGGAATACCAGTTTCAGGTCAACACGGTTACGCGGCAGTGGCGTCACCACGGCTTTCACGCTGGCACTGTACTTACCCACGCTGTAGTAGAAATCTTCCAGCCCTTTTTCGATATCCGAAAGGGTTGTACGGTCCAGTGATTCGCCAACACGCACGCCAGAAGCCTCAAGGTTCTGCTTAAGCATGTCGTCCTTCACGGACTTGTTACCGGAGAATGTAATACTCGCGATTGTTGGGCGTTCTTTTACCTGAACGACCAGCGTCTCACCGTCACGCAGTACCCGGACATCTTCGAAGTTCCCGGTAGCAAAAAGTGAACGGATAGTATTACTGATATCCTCGTCAGAGACAGTATCGCCTACGCGAACCGGCATGCTGAGGAGGGCCGCACCGACGGCGACTCGCTGCAGGCCTTCGAAATGAATGTCTTTCACTACGAACCCGTCTGCACCGTATACGGTGGCGCTGCTAAACAGCAGCGACGCTATGAGCAACTTTTTCATCGCCATCGTTGTTATGCGTTCTTCCTAACCTAATTCTCTCTAAAACCGAGAGAAATCATTGAAAAGTGCAAGCCCCATTAACAGCACCAGCAATATAGAGCCAATGCGGTAACTAAAGTCTTGAACTCGCTCGGAAACCGGCCCGCCCTTCAGTTTTTCAATCGCCAAAAAGAGCAGATGCCCGCCGTCGAGAACGGGGAGCGGAAACAGGTTGATGATGCCCAGATTGACGCTGATCAGCGCCAGGAACATCAGGTAGTAAATCAACCCGAATTCCGCCGACATACCTGCCCCTTGAGCTATGGAGATTGGCCCACTGAGGTTATTCAGTTTTACGTCACCGGTTATTAATTTCCCCAGCATGTTGACCGTCAGCTTCATCAGTTGCCACGTTTTACCCGTGGCCTCTGCTGCTGCAACAAACGGCCCATACTGGCGCACTGTCTTGTACTCATCCGGCAGCGGGATAACCTTTGGTACCACACCCGCAAACCCTTCAGCCTTCGCTTTACCCGGCTTTGTATCCGGTATCAGCGTTAAAGACAAGGTATGCCCCTGTCTTTCTACCTCAACAGCCAATGACTGGCCGGGGTTATCACGCACCAGGCTGACAAAATCTGTCCACTGGTTAATGAGCGCACCGTTGACTTTAACGATCCTGTCCCCGGCTTGCAAACCCGCCTTGCTGGCTGCTGATTTAGGTTGTACTTCTTCGAGCACCGTCTCAACCTGCGGACCACGCGGTTTGATGCCCAGCGAGAGGATAGGATCTTCTCTGTCGGGTTCAAACTGCCAGTGACGTAAATCAAGCGTTTTCTCACTGGTCAAACTGGAGCCTAAAGGTGCAAGGCTTACGCGCGCACTTTCATCACCAATTTTCGCCACCAGAGCAAGACGAACTGCATCCCAATCAGGCGTTTCGATACCATCTATTGCTTTAAGTTCCGTGCCCGGTGGAATTTGTGCGACCGCAGCAATCGAGTTGGGCGTTATTTCACCAACAACCGGACGAACGCCAGGGACACCGATGATAAACACCAGCCAGTAGGCAAAAATAGCGAAGATAAAGTTGGCAATGGGACCGGCGGCAATGATGGCCGCGCGCTGGGAAACAGTCTTATTATTGAAGGCAAAATGGCGCAGTTCCGGGCTAACCGATTCAACGCGCTCATCCAGCATTTTGACGTAGCCGCCAAGAGGGATCAGGGCGATAACAAACTCTGTGCCGTGGCGGTCAGTGCGGCGCCAGAGCGCTTTACCAAATCCAATGGAAAAGCGTTCAACGCGCACGCCACAGCGGCGGGCTACCCAGAAATGGCCAAACTCGTGCACGGTGATCAAAACACCCAGTGCAACGATAAATGCTGCCAAATTCCAGAGTATGCTCAGCATAAAACCTTCCGTTAAATCGTCCTGAATACGAGCAAAAGAAGACAGGCGAACACCGGCACTGCCGCTGTCAGGCTATCAATGCGGTCAAGAATACCACCATGTCCGGGGATCATGTGACCGCTATCTTTAATCCCTGCTTCACGCTTAAACATACTTTCGGTTAAATCACCCAGCACGGAAGCCAGCGCGGCAACCACTGAGCACACCAACAGGATTGTCGGGGCAACGTCCAGATTTGCCCACATGCCGAACATCAGTGAGATAATTGCCGAGGTCAGCAGGCCGCCGATAAAGCCCTGCCAGGTTTTCCCCGGTGATACTTTTGGTGCGAGCTTATGCTTGCCGAACATTTTGCCGAACAGGTAAGCCCCTGAATCAGCCCCCCACACGAGGATCATGACGTACAGCAGCCATAGCGAGCCCGTGTAGTGATTGACGTCATAATGCCAGCTACGCAACGCCACCATGCCCCAGAAAAACGGCACGATGGTCAGCAGGCCGAATAGCAATCGCAGCGGCTTCGAGTTGCGCCAGAAAGCGGCGGAAGCCGGATAAAACAGCACCAGCAGCAGCGCGGCAAGCCACCAGACAAGCGATGCCCAAAGCGAATACTCGATCAATGGGATATGCACCGTGCGGTGATATTCCGGCAGTGCAAACAGCATCGCCGCCAATAGCAGCCCGCAAAGTACCGCCAGCCATACACGCTGGGATCGTGCTTTAAATCCGGCCAACTGCCCCCATTCCCAGGCGGCTAGCATGCACACGACAAGGGTAGTGATAGCAAAACCGACCGGCGGCAGCAGGAACAGCGCAGCAATGACAACAGGTATTAAAATAAACGCGGAAATCAGGCGATACTTCAGCAAAAGTGACCCCCAACAGGCTTATTCGCCACCAGGTGCAGTGCCGCCAAAACGACGCTCTCGATTTGCAAAAGCATTTAGCGCACCTTCAAAGTCTTGTTCATCGAAATCAGGCCAAAGAACATCCGTAAAGTAAAGCTCTGCATAGGCAATCTGCCAAATCAGAAAGTTACTGATGCGATGCTCCCCACCTGTCCTAATAACTAAATCTACGGGGGCCAGTTCATTCATGCAGATTTGCTGACTCAGCAGCTCTTCATCAATCTGGTCCGGGCGCAATAACCCTTCCTGCACCTGCTCGGCGAGATGCCGAACGCCCTGAATAATATCCCAACGGCCGCCATAATTCGCAGCGATGTTGAGCGTCAAACCTGTATTTTGACCGGTCAACGTCTCGGCTTTATTGATGCGTTCTTGCAGGCGTGAGTTAAATCGGCTGGTATCGCCGATTATGCGCAGGCGGACATTGTGACGATGCAAGCTTTTGACTTCGCTGTCTAAAGCCCACACGAACAACTCCATTAGCGCAGTCACTTCCTGAGCCGGGCGATTCCAGTTTTCACTGCTAAAGGCATAAAGCGTGAGCGCCTCAATGCCGTTATTTGCCGCAAAACTGACGGCACGGCGGACGGACTTCGCTCCCGCTTTATGACCAAAGACTCTCAGCTTCCCTTGTCGTTTAGCCCAACGACCATTGCCATCCATAATAATGGCAACATGGCGTGCGCCATGTGCGGATGCGGTTTCGCCTAATTGTTGGTTTGCTGACAACATAACGCGTAATAATTCCCTGATAAGGATTAAGCGGTACTCGAGAATGACTTCGGCCTTCACACAAAAAAGCCGTGCTTTGACACGGCTTCCCGCCTTTCAATCGGCCATATCCGATGGAAAGGTGGCGCAGACTATATCACCGAAGCACAACGCTAACAAATGGCGGGGCACTAGCCGATTGAATAATCACCGGTAAGCGACATGCGTCACCAGATTTCTGGCAACTTCCCGTGCTGTAGCATCCACCGCCTGCACCTCGTCGACATTTCGTGGCTCTGTCAGGTCGACCTGTTCCAGCACCGCGCGATTCAGGGCGGCAATATCCGTAAAGCGCAGGCGATCGTGGAGGAAAGCATCCACTACTATCTCATTCGCCGCGTTCAGTACGGTTGTTGCTGCCTGCCCCTGTTCGAAAGCTTCCATCGCAAGCTTCAGGCAAGGGTAGCGGTGATAATCTGGCTCCATAAAGGTAAAGGTGCCGATTTTGCAGAAATCCAGCGGCTCAACACCCGAAATCACACGTTCCGGGAACGCCATGGCATGGGCAATAGGCGTTCGCATATCCGGTGCGCCGAGCTGTGCCAGCACGCTACCGTCCCGGTAACGCACCATGGAGTGGATAACTGACTGCGGGTGGATCAGCACTTCCATTTGTTTGGCTGAGGCATTAAACAGCCAGCGGGCTTCAATGTACTCAAGACCTTTATTCATCATGGTGGCAGAGTCGACGGAGATTTTACGCCCCATCGACCAGTTCGGATGGCAACATGCCTGGTCCGGCGACATGGTCGCCAGTTCGCCAATCGGCGTTTCACGAAAAGGGCCACCTGATCCGGTGAGGATAATGGACGAAACGCCGTTATCTTCCAGCCCAGCGTATCCCAGGTTCTGCTGAATTGTTTCCGGCATACTCTGAAAAATCGCGTTATGTTCGCTATCGATAGGCAATAACTGCGCACCGCTGCGCTGCACCGCATCCATAAACAGGCGGCCACATGTCACCAGCGACTCTTTATTCGCCAGCAAGACCTGCTTACCGGCGGAGATCGCAGCCAGCGTCGGCAGCAAACCCGCTGCGCCGACAATAGCCGCCATAACCTGATCGACCTCATCCAGTGCGGCCATTTCACAGGCGGCCTTTTGGCCCGCCAGCACTTTTGTCGCACTGCCCTGCTCGCGCAGGATGTCACGCAGCGCTTTGGCCGACGCCTCATCATCCATAACCGCCCAGCTCGGTCGAAACTCCAGGCACTGCTCAGCCATGCGCGTAACGTTTTTCCCGGCGACCAGCGCCGTGACGGAAAACTGCTCAGGGTTATGACGAACAACGCTAAGGGTGCTGGTACCGATGGAACCGGTAGAACCGAGGATGGTCAGCTGCTTCATGAGGGACTCTGGATTGTAATATTAATCATAACGACAAAGTGTGCGGCGGCGATCGCTGCTTGTCTATGTCTTTGAGCTAAAAGCAAAACGCCGTAAACAAAAACCATGAAACGAATCACGGCCTGCGTACGGCGTTTGATCTGTCATGAGGACAGATTAGAACTTCATCAGCTCGTCTTCTTTTTCTGCCAGAGCCGTATCAATTTTCTTGATAGCAGCGTCGGTCAGCTTCTGAACGTCGTCCTGAGAACGGCGATCGTCATCTTCACTGATTTCTTTGTCTTTCAGCAGCGCTTTAACTTTGTCGTTTGCATCACGGCGTACGTTACGCACGGAAACACGACCCTGTTCAGCTTCACCACGAACAACTTTGATCAGATCCTTACGACGTTCTTCAGTCAGCGCTGGTAGCGGAACGCGAATGTCGGTCCCGGCGGAGCTTGGGTTCAGGCCCAGGTCAGAAGTCATGATCGCTTTTTCAACGGCAGGCCCCATTGAACGATCGAAGACGTTAATCTTCAGCGTGCGGGAGTCTTCAACCGTGACGCTCGCCAGCTGGCGCAGCGGGGTTGGCGTACCGTAATATTCCACAACGATGCCGTCCAGCAGGGCCGGAGAAGCACGGCCGGTACGGATTTTGCCGATTTGGTTTTTGAATGCTTCTACGCATTTTTCCATACGCACTTCAGCGTCTTTTCTGATATCGCTAATCACGTTACGAATCCTTGAAAGCGGGTTTAAGGCAGACCATACGTTGCCTCGCAAACTTTTGCTGCGAGCTAAGTATAGCCCTGTTTATTCATGGCGCCCTTTGCAGGGCTACCGAACATCAACTGTTTGGGTCGAAAGCCGAATCTTACCTGAATAGGTCATCGCTGACATTATTCGGTGATCAGCGTGCCTTCTTTTTCACCCATTACCACGCGGCGCAGCGCACCAGGCTTATTCATGTTGAAAACACGAATAGGCAGTTTATGGTCACGAGCCAGGGTAAAGGCGGCCAGATCCATCACTTTCAGCTCTTTATCCAGCACTTCCGTGTAGGTCAGCTGCTCGTAAAGAGTGGCGGTAGGATCTTTTACCGGATCGGCTGTGAACACGCCGTCGACTTTCGTCGCTTTCAGAACCACATCGGCTTCGATCTCGATCCCGCGCAGGCAGGCTGCGGAATCCGTAGTGAAGAACGGGTTACCGGTACCGGCGGCGAGAATAACCACGCGGTTATTGCGCAGCAGGCTGATGGCTTCAGCCCAGCTGTAATTGTCGCACACACCATTCAGGGGAATGGCGGACATCAGGCGGGCGTTCACATAGGCGCGATGGAGCGCGTCGCGCATCGCCAGGCCGTTCATCACGGTCGCCAGCATGCCCATGTGGTCGCCCACAACGCGGTTCATACCTGCTTTCGCAAGGCCCGCACCGCGGAATAAGTTGCCACCGCCAATTACCACCCCGACCTGAATACCCAGTTCAACCAGCTCTTTAATTTCCTGAGCCATACGGTCCAGTATGCTCGCATCAATACCGAAACCTTCGGTGCCCTGCAGGGCTTCGCCACTCAGCTTAAGTAGGATGCGTTTATAGACGGGTTTTGCATTGGTAGCCATGTTTCTTTCCTGAGAACAGTCAACGGATGGGGATGGAAAATTCTGGCGACATTGTGTCGCATATCAGCAAGAACTGTATCAGATCAGACTGATATTTGAGGCTGGATAAAAAGGAACCGCCATCTGGCGGCTCCTTTTTTAAAAATTAAGACTGCTTGGACATTGCAGCAACTTCTGCTGCGAAGTCAGTCTCAACTTTCTCGATACCTTCGCCCACTTCGAAGCGGATGAAGCCAGTTACGTCAGCATTGTGCTCTTTCAGCAGCTGAGCAACAGACTTGCTTGGATCCATGACGAAAGGCTGGCCAGTCAGAGAAACTTCGCCGGTGAATTTCTTCATGCGACCTTCAACCATTTTCTCTGCGATTTCTTTTGGCTTACCAGACTGCATCGCGATATCCAGCTGAACCTGGTATTCTTTCTCTACCACTTCAGCAGACACGTCTTCTGGCTTAACGAATTCTGGTTTGCTTGCAGCGATGTGCATTGCCAGCTGTTTAACCAGCTCTTCATCAGCGCCTTTAGCCGCAACCAGAACACCGATACGTGCACCGTGCTGGTAAGAACCCAGCACTTCGCCTTCCAGGGAAGACACGCGACGGATGTTGATGTTCTCACCGATTTTAGCAACCAGCGCAACACGTTCTTCTTCGAACTGTGCTTTCAGAACTTCAACGTCAGTGATTTTGCCAGCAACGGCTGCATCCAGAACTTTGTTAGCAAAAGCCTGGAAACCACCATCTTTAGCCACGAAGTCAGTCTGGCAGTTAACTTCCAGAATGATAGCGTAGTTGCCGTCAATCTTAGTGATGATCACGCCGTCAGCAGCCACGTTGCCTGCTTTTTTAGCGGCTTTGATCGCGCCAGATTTACGCATGTTTTCGATTGCCAGCTCGATGTCGCCGTTCGCTTCAGTCAGCGCTTTTTTGCAATCCATCATGCCTGCGCCAGTACGCTCACGCAGTTCTTTTACCAGAGCAGCGGTAATTTCAGCCATTCTTTAATCCTCGATTATCTCGTGAAGAGAGATAAGCCCTGGTTCAAATGTTGACGAACCCTGGCTCAAAATAAAAAGGGGGCCTGAGACAGGCCCCCTAACCAAACTATGCAATACCTGGTTAATAAGGGCTCAGCAGAGCGACCTTATTATTCAGCTTCTACGAAGCTTTCTTCTGCCTGAGAAGCCAGATCCTGAGAACGGCCTTCACGCACGGTAGCTGCAACAGCACCCAGGTACAGGGTAACAGCGCGGATTGCGTCGTCGTTACCTGGGATGACGAAATCAACGCCATCTGGATCGGAGTTGGTATCAACGATAGAGAACACTGGGATACCCAGGTTGTTAGCTTCTTTGATAGCAATGTGTTCGTGATCGGCATCGATAACGAACAGAGCATCCGGCAGGCCGCCCATGTCTTTGATACCGCCCAGGCTGTTTTCCAGCTTGTCCAGTTCACGGGTGCGCATCAGCGCTTCTTTCTTGGTCAGTTTTTCGAAGGTACCGTCCTGAGACTGAGTTTCCAGATCTTTCAGACGTTTGATGGACTGACGAACGGTTTTCCAGTTAGTCAGCATACCGCCCAACCAGCGATGATTCACGAAGAACTGATCGCAGCTCAGAGCAGCTTCTTTTACTGGTTCGCTTGCAGCGCGCTTAGTACCAACGAAAAGGATTTTGCCTTTACGAGAAGAAATCTTGCTCAGCTCAGCCAGGGCTTCGTTGAACATAGGTACAGTTTTCTCAAGGTTGATGATGTGAACTTTGTTACGCGCGCCGAAGATGAAAGGCTTCATTTTCGGGTTCCAGTAACGGGTCTGGTGACCGAAGTGAACACCAGCCTTGAGCATGTCGCGCATGGAAACAGTTGCCATGTTTAAAACCTCTATAAAGTAATTGGGGTTAAGCCTCCACGCATCCCATATTACCGACCCCTAAGGGCACCCCGGAATATGTGTCGATACGTGTGTGTTATTTACACAAAGTGAGAGTGTTGGCTGCACACCGAAAATCGGCTGAACAGTCCGGCGCGCTTTATACCACAAAACACATACAGACACCAATAGTTGTTCGCAAACGCAGCGACAATCTATTCCCGATTTGGCACCGATCGTAGGCCCTGATAACATTAACCTACACCTGCTCAATTATTGTCGAAATGTCGACACCTGCGGACCAAATTAATGGCTATCTCAATTAAAACACCTGAAGAAATCGAAAAAATGCGCGTCGCGGGCGCTCTTGCCGCTGAAGTGCTGGAAATGATCGAAGCCCACGTACAGCCTGGTATCACCACCGGCGAACTGGATCGCATTTGCGATGATTACATCGTCAACAAACAGAAAGCTGTTTCCGCCTGCCTGGGCTACCACGGCTTCCCAAAATCCGTATGCATCTCCATTAACGAAGTCGTTTGTCACGGTATCCCGGACGATGAGAAAGTCCTGAAGGACGGCGATATCGTCAACATCGACGTGACGGTTATCAAAGACGAATACCACGGCGATACGTCTAAAATGTTCATCGTGGGCAAACCAACGATTCTGGGCGAACGCCTGTGCCGTATCACGCAGGAAAGCCTGTACCTGGCCCTGCGCATGGTGAAGCCGGGCATCCGCCTGCGCACCCTCGGCGCGGCCATCCAGCAGTTCGTGGAAGCAGAAGGTTTCTCCGTGGTACGCGAATACTGCGGGCACGGCATTGGCCGCGTATTCCACGAAGAGCCACAGGTTCTGCATTACGACGCGGATGACGGCGGCGTGGTGCTGCAAACCGGCATGACTTTCACCATCGAACCGATGGTCAACGCGGGCGATTACCGTATTCGCACCATGAAAGACGGCTGGACGGTGAAAACCAAAGATCGCAGCTTGTCTGCACAATACGAGCATACTATTGTGGTGACAGATAACGGCTGCGAAATTCTCACGCTACGTAAGGATGACACCATCCCAAACGTCATTTCGCATAACGACTGATTTTTCTGACGCAGGCCAGCAGTCAAAGCCGGCATATAAGCCGGCTTAATTTAATGACACCGTACCGAAAAACGTGGTTTTCGGTACGGTGGGTAAACCAGAAGACATCATGCTTTGTTTTTATCAGGACTGAGTACAGGACTTTTAAATACAGCGATCTTTGTTAATGGTCTGAGCCGGCCAGTGCCGGCTTTTTTTATGGATGTCGGAACATGACCCAGAGTTTACCCGAGCAGTATGCCAACGCCGTGCTTCCTGAGATTTCCGGGCAACCTGACTATCCCGCCAGCTGGCCTGAGTCCGATCTCAGCTGCGGCCAGATCAAAGCGCATCTCGACGTCTTCCAGCGCTGGCTTGGCGAAGCCTTCGATAGCGGAATCTCCGCCGAACGGTTGATTGACGCGCGCACCGAATTTATCGACCAGCTGCTTCAGCGCCTGTGGCTGCTTTACGGCTTTGGCGACGTTCCGGAGGCCGCTCTGGTTGCCGTAGGCGGCTACGGCCGCGGCGAGCTGCACCCGCTTTCTGACATCGACCTGCTGATCCTCAGCCGTAAAAGGCTTAACGACGCGCAGGCGCAAAAAATCGGCGAGCTGCTTACCCTTCTTTGGGACGTGAAGCTTGAAGTCGGCCATAGCGTTCGCACGCTTGAAGAGTGCCTGCTTGAAGGCCTGTCGGACTTAACCGTCGCCACCAACCTCATTGAATCCCGCCTGCTGATTGGCGACGTCGCCCTGTTCCTTGAGCTGCAAAAGCACATTTTCAGCGACGGATTCTGGCCGTCGGCCAAATTCTTTGCCGCTAAAATTGACGAGCAGGAAGAGCGCCACCGCCGCTATCACGGCACCAGCTACAACCTCGAACCCGACATCAAAAGTAGCCCCGGCGGCCTGCGCGACATCCACACGCTGCAATGGGTTGCCCGTCGCCACTTCGGGGCAACGTCGATGAACGAAATGGTCGGCTTCGGCTTTTTAACCGAGGCCGAGCGTAAAGAGCTCGACGAGTGCCAGCACCTGCTCTGGCGCATCCGCTTCGCGCTGCATTTAGAAGTGAACCGCTACGATAACCGCCTGCTGTTTGACCGCCAGCTCAGCGTCGCCCAGCGCCTCAACTACAGCGGCGAAGGCAACGAGCCGGTTGAGCATATGATGAAGGATTTTTACCGCGTCACCCGCCGGGTGGGCGAGCTTAATCAGATGCTGCTGCAGCTTTTTGACGAGGCGATTCTCGCGCTGGATGCGAGCGAAAAACCCCGCCCGCTGGACGACGATTTCCAGCTGCGCGGCACGCTTATCGACCTGCGCGATGAAACGCTATTTATGCGCGAACCGCAGGCCATCCTGCGCATGTTTTACATGATGGTACGCAACCGCGACATCACCGGGATTTATTCCACCACTCTGCGCCACCTGCGCCACGCTCGTCGCCATCTGGTGCAGCCGCTCTGCTATATTCCTGAAGCCCGCGAGCTGTTCCTGGTGATTCTGCGCCATCCGGGAGCCGTCAGCCGCGCGCTGGTGCCAATGCACCGCCACAGCGTGCTGTGGGCTTACATGCCGCAGTGGTCGCATATCGTTGGTCAGATGCAGTTCGATCTGTTCCACGCGTATACCGTTGATGAACACACGATCCGCGTGCTGCAAAAGCTTGAAAGCTTCGCGAAAGAAGAAACGCGCCAGAAGCACCCGCTGTGCGTCGATCTCTGGCCGCGCCTGGCCCATCCTGAACTGCTGCTGATTGCCGCCCTGTTCCACGATATCGCCAAAGGGCGCGGCGGCGACCATTCAGTTTTGGGCGCGCAGGACATTCTCAAATTTGCCGAACTCCACGGATTGAACTCACGAGAAACCCAGCTTGTTGCCTGGCTGGTACGCCAGCACCTGCTGATGTCCGTCACCGCCCAGCGGCGCGACATTCAGGATCCGGAAGTCATCAAACAGTTTGCCGAAGAGGTGCAAACCGAAAACCGCCTGCGCTATCTGGTGTGCCTGACGGTAGCGGATATCTGCGCCACCAACGAAACCTTGTGGAACAGCTGGAAGCAAAGCCTGCTGCGCGAGCTGTACTTCGCTACCGAAAAGCAGCTGCGACGCGGCATGCAAAACAGCCCGGATATGCGCGAGCGCGTACGCCACCACCAGCTTCAGGCCCTCGCCCTGCTGCGCATGGACAATATCAACGAAGAAGCGCTGCACAATATCTGGCGGCGCTGCCGGGCAAATTACTTCGTCCGCCATACGCCGAACCAGCTGGCATGGCACGCCCGTCATCTGCTCAGGCATGATTTAAACCAGCCGATGATCCTGCTCAGCCCGCAGGCCACCCGCGGCGGCACGGAAATCTTCATCTGGAGCCCGGACAGGCCGTATCTGTTTGCCGCCGTCTGCGCCGAGCTGGACAGGCGCAACCTGAGCGTTCACGACGCGCAAATTTTTACCACGCGCGACGGTATGGCGATGGACACCTTTATCGTGCTGGAGCCGGACGGCAGTCCGCTTTCCGGCGATCGTCATGAGCTTATCCGCCACAGCCTCGAACAGGCCATCACGCAAAGCAGCTGGCAGCCACCGCAGCCGCGCCGCCAGTCGGCCAAACTGCGCCACTTTACCGTCGATACCGAGGTCAATTTCCTGCCAACCCATACCGACAGGCGTACTTTCCTGGAGCTGATCGCTCTCGACCAGCCGGGGCTGCTGGCCCGCGTCGGAGAAGTGTTCGCCGATCTGGGAATTTCGCTCTACGGGGCGAGAATTACGACAATTGGCGAGCGAGTAGAAGATTTATTTATAATCGCGACGGCAGACCGACGTGCGCTTAATAATGTGCTGCAACAAGAGGTCCAACAACGGTTGACAGCGGCCCTTAATCCAAACGATAAATAACAGTCTGTTAATTTCGTCACAATCAGGAAAATATTAATGCAGCAGCTACAGAACGTCATTGAGACCGCTTTCGAGCGTCGCGCCGAGATCACTCCGGCAAACGTAGATACCGTGACCCGTGAAGCGGTTAACCAGGTTATTTCCCTCCTCGACAGCGGCGCGCTGCGCGTGGCGGAAAAGATCGACGGTCAGTGGGTCACCCATCAGTGGCTGAAAAAAGCTGTTCTGCTCTCTTTCCGTATTAATGACAATCAGGTCATGGAAGGCGCAGAAAGCCGCTATTTCGATAAAGTTCCGATGAAATTCGCCCACTACGATGAGGCGCGTTTCCAAAAAGAAGGCTTCCGCGTTGTGCCTCCTGCGGCCGTGCGCCAGGGCGCGTTTATCGCTCGCAACACCGTACTGATGCCGTCCTATGTCAACATCGGCGCTTACGTTGATGAAGGCTCGATGGTCGATACCTGGGCAACCGTAGGTTCCTGCGCGCAGATCGGGAAAAACGTTCACCTGTCCGGCGGCGTGGGCATCGGCGGCGTGCTGGAGCCGTTACAGGCTAACCCAACCATCATCGAAGATAACTGCTTCATCGGCGCACGTTCCGAAGTGGTTGAAGGCGTGATTGTCGAAGAAGGCTCGGTAATTTCCATGGGCGTTTACATCGGCCAGAGCACCCGTATTTACGACCGCGAAACAGGCGAAGTGCATTACGGCCGCGTACCGGCGGGCTCCGTTGTGGTTTCCGGCAACCTGCCTTCTAAAGACGGTAAATACAGCCTTTACTGTGCGGTTATCGTGAAAAAAGTAGACGCCAAAACCCGCGGCAAAGTGGGCATCAACGAACTGCTGCGCACCATCGACTAAATATAAATGTTCAAAAGGCGGGGTCACCCGCCTTTTTTGCATCCGGGACTGGCGGGAAAGGAATTTTCCGTTGATTATCTATAGGTTAATGATATCGAAAAGGTAATGCTATGTACGATAACTTGAAAAGTCTGGGTATCACCAATCCTGATGAAATCGATCGTTACAGCCTCCGGCAGGAAGCCAACAACGATATCCTGAAAATCTATTTCCAGAAGGATAAGGGCGAGTTCTTTGCCAAAAGCGTGAAGTTTAAATACCCGCGCCAGCGCAAAACCGTCGTCGCCGATGGCGTAGGACAGGGTTATAAGGAAGTGCAGGAAATAAGCCCCAACCTGCGCTACGTGATTGACGAGCTGGATCAGCTCTGCAAACGCGATCGCACAGAAGTGGATCTCAAGCGTAAGATCCTGGACGATCTCCGCCATCTGGAATCGGTGGTCACCAACAAGATCGGCGAAATTGAAGCCGATCTGGAAAAGCTGACCCGCAACAAATAATCCCGCATATCAGTCATGCTAAGGGCCGCTTCCGCGGCCCTTTTTCTCGCAATATTATCTCTGTTCGTCCAGCTGTAAAGCCACGTACAGCAGCAGACGGTCGTCAAAATTCCCCAGATCCAGTCCGGTTAACTCAGAAATACGGTTCAGCCGATATTCAAGCGTGTTGCGGTGAATAAAGAGCGCCTTCGACGTTGCCAGCGGCTGCACGTTGTGGCGAAACCAGGCGGCCAGCGTTCGACGCAGCAGCCCGTTATTGTCCATCGACTTTAAGCGCACCAAAGGCCTGGCCAGTTCGTTGGCCTGCCAGCCGCCGCGCAGGCCGTCCAACAGTACCGGCAGCATCAAGTCCTGATAGAAGTAGCTGCGGCTCTCTGGGATGCGCTGTTTGCCCACCATCATCGTCGTGCGGGCGGTGCGGTACGAACGGGCGATGCTGCCGGGGCCGGTAAAATAGTTGCCGAGGGAAACGCGAAAACGCAGCTGGCCGTTTTCTTTCATGCGGCTAATAAGCAGCTCAACTCGCCTGCGGTGATCCTCCGCATCCCAGCGGCCAAACTGATTCAGCGCCGGTTTCAGCACCACCATTTCCGTGAGGGAAACGATGGCGATCAGGTTATTACGCTCGGGAGTGGTCAAAGCATTTTGCAGCTGCTGAAGCTCTTCCATCGCGCTGTCTACGCCGAGCTGGCCGCTATCAACCTCAACGACCGCCACCACGCGCGGCTGATTGAGGTCGATGCCAAGCCTTTGCGCCCATTCCGCCAGCGCAGGCGTATGTTCTTCCGCCTGAATAAGATTCATGACCAGCTCTTCACGCAGGCGGCTGTCCTGCGCAATAAGATGCATCAGCCGCGACTGTTCGAGCATCATCTCTGCCGTCATGCAGACCAGTTCGCCGTATTTACGCAGCGAGCCCGGTTCCCCGGTCAGGCCAATCACGCCAACGATTTCGCCGTCGATGCGCAGCGGCAGGTTGATACCCTGGCGCACGCCGTGCAGATGGCGGGCAACGGCATCATCGATGTCCACCACCCGGCCCTGAGAAAGCACCAGCAGCGCTCCCTCATGCAGTTCACCAATACGCTCTTGATCGCCGCTGCCGATAATGCGCCCGCGCGCATCCATCACGTTGATATTGGTGTCGATGATGGTCATCGTACGCGCCACAATGTCCTGCGCCATTTTGGTATCGAGATGCCAGCCAGCCATTGCCCACTCTCCTGGTCGTGCGAATGGCCCAGCATAGGCGAGATGAAAAGCCCCGGCATTGTGCAAACGCCCAAAGCACGGCGTAAATCTGAGAAGTTGTGGTAAAGCTCACAAAAAAAGGGCCGCGAAAGCGGCCCTTAGGGAAGTGAGGGAGAAGCGATTACTGCATCAGCAGGTAAATCGACGTGTCACCACGCTGGATATTCAGCGCCATCACCGACGGTTTAGTATCGAGGATTTTGCGCAGCTCGGCGATGTTGTTCACCGCCTGCTGGTTAACACCAATGATGATATCGCCTTTTTTCAGGCCGATGCGCGCCGCCGGAGTGTTGCCCTTCACGGAGTTCACCACTACGCCCTTCTCGTCTTTACCGCTGCGGTTGCTCATTTCAGCCCCCTCAATGCCGGTAAAGATGGTCGAAGAATCAACCTGAGTCTGGCTGCTCTGCTGCAGTTCCAGGTTCACAGAGACAGGTTTGCCGTCGCGCAGCAGGCCGAGGGTAATTTTGCTGCCAACCGGCATGGAGCCGACTTCGGCGCGCAGAGCTGCGAAGCTGCTGATTGCTTTACCATTCATGGAAACCACCACGTCGCCGGCCTTCACGCCCGCTTTCGCTGCGGAGGAGTTAGCCATCACCTGGCTGACAAACGCGCCGCGCTGGGCGTCCACCTTCATGGCTTTCGCCAGCTCGGAGTTCAGCTCGGTGCCCATAATGCCCAGTTCACCGCGTTTGACCTGGCCATACTGCACCATCTGCGCGGTCAGGTTTTTCACCATGTTGCTCGGAATCGCAAAGCCGATACCGATGTTGCCACCGTCAGGGGCCAGGATCGCGGTGTTAATCCCGATCAGTTCACCGTTCAGGTTAACCAGCGCGCCGCCGGAGTTCCCGCGGTTGATCGCCGCATCCGTCTGGATGAAGTTTTCATAGTTTTCGATGTTCAGGCCGCTGCGGCCCAGCGCCGAGACAATACCGGAAGTGACGGTTTCGCCCAGGCCATACGGGTTGCCGATTGCCACGGTGTAGTCGCCTACGCGCAGCGCGTCGGAATCCGCCATTTTAATCGCCGTCAGGTTTTTCGGATCCTGCAGCTGTAACAGTGCGATATCGGAACGCGGATCTTTACCCACGACTTTTGCCTCAAACTTGCGGCCGTCGCTCAGGGAAACCTGGATTTTCGTGGCGTTATCAACCACGTGGTTATTGGTGACCACATAGCCTTTAGCGGCCTCAATGATGACGCCTGAACCCAGCGCGGCAAATTTCTGCTGCTGAGGCGCACCGTCACCGGCACCACCCGGAGCCCCGCCCTGGCAGAATGGAGAGCTCTGGAACGGAGAACCATCCTGGCAGAACGGCGAGTTATCGCCAAAGAACTGCTGGAAGTTACGGCCCATGCGCGGCGTATTTACCGTGGTGCTGCCCTCAACGTTAATACTCACCACCGACGGCATCACTTTTTCCAGCATCGGCGCAAGGCTTGGCAGCGGCTGAGCTGCGGATGAAGTCGTGGAAGAAGCCGTTTCAGCGGCGATAGCGGACATCGGTCCCAGCGCCAAACCCAGACTCAGAGCCAGCGCACTCATTGCTAAAGTCGTTTTTTTCATCTTTTTTAATCTCAAGTATTTAAGCTACGCAAAATTGCTGCCCAGGCCTATATAGAGTGACGTTATAGCGCTAAGTTCCGCCGATAACTCACTGGAAAAAGTAAATATTTATTGAGCGTCTTTACAAAACTCACCGCCGGGCTATTCCACCGCCATCAGCCGACGATACTCATCCCACGCGTATAAGTCCGTCATGCCGCTGATGTAATCCTGAATCAGACGACAGCGGTAATAATATTCCCACGTCAAATACTCGGGGTTGGCGAGGGACAGGCAGCTCACCGCCTCCACGTAAGCAAGACGATGTTTTGTCGAAAGCTTATGGTAAAGACGCGTTTCAATCGGCAGCCGACGCAGGCTCTCTTTTTCCACCAGCTCAGCAAAATCCTCAGCGGATATATTGAGCAGCGGACTGTAAATTTCAAGTAAGCCGCTGATAACGCGATAGCCTTGCAGCTCGAGCTGCTCGACTTCAGGATGGTTGAAGACCTGCTTTACCGCCACCTGTTTATACAGCTCCAGCAGCCGGGCGAACGGGCTGTCATCTTCAAGCAGCGCATGGTTAAACTCGCCGCTAAAAATCTCGGGTAAATTGTCGATAAACCGCTGCGCGGCGTAGGGAACCAACTTGTTCAACGTGTTGACCCGCAGATACATGAAGAACTGATCTTCCGTACTGCGGCGCATCTGATTAGTGCTGGATTTTCGCCAGGCCTCTTTCACCACCTCATCAAACAAATCGCCGGTTTGATGTTCGCCCCAGGCGTCACGCAGATGCTGGTAGAGCTGCTCCACGCTGAAGATATTCTTCTCCACCGCATCCTCAAGATCGGCTACGCAGTAGGAGATATCGTCCGCCGCCTCCATAATCCACGTCAGCGGGAAACGGCTGAATTCCCCCAGCTGTAGCTCGGCCCGCAGGCGGCGAACGTAATTCTCTTCCGATAAATAAAAGCCCGGCTTCTTCATCAGATAAGCATGGCTTTCAGGCGGTTTGCCGATGAACCACGCCGGGCGGGTATATTTCAGAATGCATCCCACCTGCGCCCAGGTCAGATTCATGCGCAGAAGGCTGTGCACCAGGCGAATGCCCTGCGCGTTACCTTCAAACTGGCACAGGTCCTGTCGCACTTTACGCCGCAGCTCGTTGAGCCTGTCCTCCCCTTCACGCAGCCGCAGCGTGTCAACTTTGCAGCGATCGTCACTGCGCGGCTGGCTGCCCGCATCGGTTGGGAAAAGGCGCTGGCGGAACCAGTCGTTAATGGCGGACTCGCCGAAGTGACCGAACGGCGGATTGCCAATATCGTGCATCAGGCAGGCCATTTCTACGATGCTTTCAAACGGTCCGGTTAGCTCTTCAAGACCATATTTTTCCAGACTCTGCTGCTCTTTCAGGCGGCTCAGCACTTCTTTGGCGATATAGCGTCCAACCTGCTGAACCTCCATGGAATGCGTCAGCCGGGTACGAACGGCGGCGTTGCGCTCCAGAGGAAAAACCTGCGTTTTTTGCTGCAGGCGGCGAATCGCCGGGGAATTAACGATCCTCCCGCGATCGCTTTCGAAGATGCGCAAAATCTCATGCTCGTTCTTGATACCTTCAGGCGAACGATAGCGGCGGTGCCAGTTAATTTTCTTGCGGAAATCTATCTCACTCATGCCCTCTCCTTCGCCAAAACAGCGGCGGGTTAATTCCCTGGTGTCTGCCATGATAGACTATGTCTCTTATCTATCACATTAGCGAGTATCTCTATGAAAGCAGGCATCATTGGCGCAATGGAAGAAGAAGTTACGCTGCTGCGTGACAAAATCGAAAACCGTCAAACGCTGAAACTGGCAGGCTGCGAAATCTATACCGGCACCCTGAACGGCGTGGAAGTGGCGCTTTTGAAATCCGGCATCGGTAAAGTAGCGGCGGCGATGGGCGCAACCCTGCTGCTCGAACACTGCAAGCCGGACGTTATCATCAACACCGGTTCCGCGGGGGGTCTTGCTCCTACGCTGAAAGTTGGCGATATCGTTGTATCCGACGAAGCGCGCTATCACGATGCCGACGTGACCGCTTTCGGCTACGAATACGGTCAATTGCCGGGCTGCCCGGCCGGTTTTGCCGCCGATGAAAAGCTGATTGCCGCCGCGGAAGAATGTATTGGCGAACTGAACCTGAATGCGGTTCGTGGTCTGATTGTCAGCGGCGACGCGTTCATCAACGGCTCCGTGGCGTTGACAAAAATTCGCCACAACTTCCCGCAGGCCGTTGCCGTTGAAATGGAAGCAACAGCCGTGGCGCACGTTTGCCATAACTTTGGCACGCCGTTCGTAGTGGTTCGCGCCATTTCCGACGTGGCCGATCAGCAATCCCACCTGAGCTTCGACGAATTCCTGACCGTCGCGGCGAAACAGTCCACGCTGATGGTTGAAAAAATGGTGCAGAAACTGGCTCGTGCTCAATAAAACTCTCTGGCGCGCGCTAAGCGCCCTGGCGTTTTGCCTTCCGGCGCTGCTTTTTGCAGCGCCAAGGGTTATCTCCCTGTCGCCGAGCAATACCGAACTCGCCTTTGCGGCGGGCATTACTCCGATAGCGGTCAGCGCCTGGTCGGACTATCCCGAAGCCGCCAAAAAGCTTGAGCAGGTCGCCAACTGGCAGGGCATGAACCTGGAACGTATCGTCTCGCTAAAGCCCGATGTTGTGCTGGCATGGCGCGCCGGTAACGCCGAACGTCAGGTCAATCAGCTTCAGGCGCTCGGCATCAAAATAGTCTGGCTCGATCCGACGACGGTAGAAGGCGTGATAGCCGCTCTGCGCAGGCTGGGTGAATACAGCCCGATGCCTGAAAAGGCGGCCAGCGCAGCCGACAGGCTGACCCGGGAGTTCGCCGAGCTAAAAACCCGCTATGCGAAAACGGCGAAAAAGAAAGTCTTCCTGCAGTTTGGCCAACACCCGCTCTTTACCTCAGGGAAAGGCTCAATCCAGAACGAGATTCTGGAAGTCTGCGGCGGAGAAAACGTCTTTGCCGACAGCCGTGTACCCTGGCCGCAGGTCAGCCGCGAGCAGGTGCTAACCCGCCAGCCGCAGGCTATTATTATTACCGGCGATAAAAGCAAAATCCCGCCGGTGCAGCAATTCTGGCATACCCAGCTAAATATTCCGGTTATTGCGGTGAATGATGACTGGTTTAGCCGCTCGGGCCCGCGTATTATCCTCGCCGCAAAACAGCTCTGTGCGGAGCTGGCAGAATAATAAGCTTACCTGAGGATAACTCTTACATGCTCGTTTACTGGCTGGATATCATTGGCACAGCCGTCTTTGCTATCTCCGGCGTTCTGCTGGCCGGAAAACTCCGTATGGATCCGTTTGGCGTGCTGGTGCTGGGCGTAGTCACCGCCGTCGGCGGCGGGACAATCCGCGATATGGCGCTGGCAAACGGCCCGGTATTCTGGGTCAAAGATCCCACCGATCTGGTGGTGGCGATGGTTACCTGTCTACTGACGATTCTGCTGATTCGCCAGCCTCGCCGCCTGCCGAAATGGATTCTGCCGGTGCTGGACGCCGTCGGCCTCGCGGTATTTGTTGGTATCGGCGTGAACAAAGCCTTTCTGGCCGGAACCAGCCCGCTGATTGCGATTTGCATGGGCGTGCTCACGGGCGTCGGGGGCGGGATCATTCGTGACGTGCTGGCGCGTGAAATTCCGATGATCCTGCGCACGGAGATCTATGCCACCGCCTGTATTATCGGCGGGATTGTGCATGCCACGGCGTACTACACCTTTAAGGTTCCGCTGGAACAGGCAAGTATGATCGGCATGGTTATTACGCTCGCTATCAGGCTGGCGGCAATTCGCTGGCACCTGAAGCTGCCCACCTTTGCGCTGGAAGACAGGCAATAAGACATAAAAAAGCCGGGCTATCAAAACCCGGCTTTTTGTTTCCCCCAGCGTTTATACGCTGAAGGAAGAACCGCACCCGCAGGTGCTTTTGGCGTTCGGGTTGCTCACCACAAAGCGAGAACCTTCCAGACCTTCGGTGTAATCTACCGCGCCGCCAACCAGATATTGCAGGCTCATCGGGTCAACCACCAGCGAAACGCCCTGTTTCTCGATGGTCATGTCGCCGTCGTTAATCTGGTCGTCAAAGGTGAAACCATACTGGAAGCCGCTGCAACCGCCACCGGTGATATAAACACGCAGTTTCAGATTCGGGTTCTCTTCGTCCGCGATCAGGCTTTTTACTTTACTGGCTGCTGCTTCGGTAAACTGCAGCGGCAGCGCTACGTCATCACTCATTTTTTGCTCCCAACGAAATAAGAAGTCGGGCAAATTTTAACCCGATCTTTAGGGCTATTATCTAATACCCGAGTAAATCGTTCAAGTATTCTCCCCGGCGGGGGTCGGCGGTGCTTTCGCCTGCTTTTCGGCTTCCTGCTTCGCTAACGTACGGGCAAGAATAGAGGAGTATAGCGGTTTGCCGCCGAGGAACTGTGCTAATAGTGTCGCGCCAAGGCAGGTAATAATCATTGGCAGGATGAGCTGATAATTGTCGGTCATTTCCAGAACCAGCACAATGCCGGTCAGCGGCGCGCGCACCGAAGCGGCGAACAGCGCGCCCATGCCAGCAATGGCAAATGTCCCAACATCAAGGTGATAAGCCGGGAACCACGCGGCGCAAACCATGCCAAAGCAGGTGCCGAACAGCGTGCCTAACGCCAGCATTGGCGCGAAAATCCCGCCCGGCGCACCGGAAGAGAAACAAAGCAGCGTGGTAATAATGCGGGCAATAAAGATGAACAGCAGCATGCCAACGGTGTAGTTACCCGCCGCAGCGATAGGAATCAGATTGAAGCCACCGCCCGCAGCGGCAGGCTGAATCAGCCCAAGCACGCCGCACACTCCGCCCAGCAGGCCGCCAATCAGCACCCACTTTTTAATGTCGCCGCCGTGAAAGCGCTGGAACATGTCCTGAGTGCGGAACACCAGGGCGTTAAACATCACCCCGATGCCGCCGAACACAATGCCCAGCACCAGATACAGCCAGAGCGTGTTGACCGGGGCGTTGGAAAGCCTGCCCACCTCGATAACCGCACCTTCGCCATTAAAAATACGGAATACCACGCTCGACATAATCACGCCGATAAACACGGCCTTAATGGAAATCAGGTTATAGCGGAACTGCGGGCGCATCTCTTCGATGATAAACAAAATGCCCGCCAGCGGCGCGTTGAACGCCGCAGACAGACCGGCCGCTGCACCGGTTGCCAGCAATGAATGGCGAGCTTCAGCGCCGCGCAGGCGAAAGACATCCAGCACCATACGCCCAATGTTGCCGCCCAGCTGCACCGTTGGCCCTTCGCGCCCGAGCACCATTCCGGCCCCCAGCGTGCCCATGCCGCCGATAAATTTCACCGGAATGACGCGCCACCAGCGAACCGGACGCAGCTCCTCCAGCGCCCCTTCAATTTCCGGAATCCCCGATCCGCCCGCCTCCGGCGCAAAGCGGCGCACCAGATAATAGCCAACCATCGCCAGCAGCACGGAGCTGATAAATGCCAGAGGCCAGACAATCAGCGAATAATCCGCCACGTGCGCCAGCATGGCGAGGCGGTTTTGCTGCACCCAGTTGACGGATTTTTCGAAGGCCACGCCAACCAGCCCGGCAAGCGTACCGACTATCGCCGCCATAAATAAAATCGCGACCGGCGTTTTATCCCGGCGGATCAGGCGACGCACCATGTCGCCCCTGCGTAAACGCACAACTTCCTGTGCTTCAAAAGAGGGGTGGATTGGATTCATTTAGCTAATCATTAATTGGTAATACAAATAGAGCGGGCATTCTACTCGCTCGCGGCGTTTGGGCAAAACTTTCATAACCCCGGAGGTTTCCCTTAGAATAGCCCGTTGTCACTCATTCCACGAATCAGGAGCCGATTCATGAGTAAGTCAGAAAATTTGTACGATGCCGCCCGTAAAGTCATCCCGGGCGGGGTGAACTCGCCGGTACGTGCATTTACCGGAGTCGGCGGGGTTCCGCTGTTTGTTGAACGCGCCGACGGGGCCTACCTGTTTGACGCCGATGGCAAAGCCTACATCGACTACGTCGGCTCGTGGGGACCGATGATCCTCGGCCATAACCATCCGGCCATCCGCAACGCGGTGATTGAAGCGGTAGAGCGCGGCCTGAGCTTTGGCGCACCGACCGAGATGGAAGTTAAAATGGCGGAGCTGGTGACCGAACTGGTGCCCACCATGGACATGGTGCGCATGGTAAACTCCGGGACCGAAGCCACCATGAGCGCCATTCGCCTGGCTCGCGGCTTCACCGGCCGTGACAAAATCATCAAGTTTGAAGGCTGCTATCACGGTCACGCGGACTGCCTGCTGGTCAAAGCGGGTTCCGGCGCGCTGACGCTCGGCCAGCCGAACTCGCCGGGCGTGCCGGCTGATTTCGCCAAACATACCCTGACCTGCACCTATAACGATTTGGCCTCCGTGCGCGAAGCCTTCGAACAGTATCCGCAGGAGGTAGCCTGTATCATCGTTGAGCCGGTGGCGGGCAACATGAACTGCATTCCACCAAACGACGGCTTCCTGCCGGGCCTGCGCGCGCTGTGCGATGAGTTTGGCGCGCTGCTGATTATCGACGAAGTGATGACCGGCTTCCGCGTTGCGCTGGCGGGCGCACAGGCCTACTACGGCGTAGAGCCTGACCTGACCTGTCTGGGCAAAATCATCGGCGGCGGAATGCCGGTCGGCGCCTTTGGCGGCCGGCGCGAAATTATGGACGCGCTGGCGCCAACCGGGCCGGTTTACCAGGCTGGTACGCTGTCCGGCAACCCAATCGCGATGGCTGCGGGCTACGCCTGCCTGACAGAAGTCTCCCAGCCGGGCATTCACCAGACGCTGACCGAGCTGACGGAAATGCTGGCGGCAGGCCTGCTAAACGCGGCCAAAGAAGAGAATATCCCGCTGGTGGTGAATAACGTTGGCGGCATGTTCGGCCTGTTCTTCACCGACGCGCCGACCGTCACCCACTATAAAGACGTGATGGCCTGTGACGTGGAGCGCTTTAAGAAATTCTTCCATCTGATGCTGGAAGAAGGCGTGTATCTGGCCCCTTCCGCGTTTGAAGCGGGCTTTATGTCCGTGGCGCACTCGCAGGAAGATATTCAGAAAACGATCGACGCTGCGCGCCGGGTGTTTGCGAAGCTTTAACGCGTTTTCCCCCTCTCTCTTTTAGGGAGAGGGGAGTTCTAAAATTACCGGCTCTGCTTACGCAGCAGATAAACAAAGTAAGGCGCGCCGATAAACGTCGCCAGCAGCCCGGCGGGCACCTGATCCGGGAACAGCAGCATTCTGCCGCACCAGTCCGCGGCCACCATCAGCATCCCCCCCAGCAGCGCAGACATCATTATCTGCGGCATTGCCCTGCGGAAGCCCAGCATCCGCGCAATATGCGGCGCCATTAACCCAACGAAGCTTAACGGTCCGACGGTCAGCGTGGCGGCGGCGGTTAGCGTGGCGGCCAGCAGCAGTAAAGCAACACGAGAAGGCGTCAGCGCCATGCCCACCGCGCGGGCGGTCGCGCCGCCCAGCGGCAGAATCATCAGCCAGCGGCGGCACAGCGGCGTCAGCGCAAACAGGACGATCATCAGGATCAGCGTCTTCACCGCCCGATCGCCGGTCACGTTATAGGTCGAACCTGAAATCCAGGTCAGGATCCCCGCCATGCGCGGATCGCCGCTCGCCATCAGCAGCATTAATAGCATGGTAAACGCGGTGCTGAGCGCCATCCCGGCCAGCAGCATACGCTGAGGTGAAAAGCCCCCTCTTCCCGCCGCAACCATAATCACCAGCAGCGTTACCGCCGCGCCGAGGCTGCCCGCCGGGAATAACCAGCCAAACGCGTTGCCCGGCACCATAAACAGCATGATAACCACGCCAAAGGCCGCGCCGGAGCTAATCCCCAGCACTTCCGGGCTCGCCATCGCGTTCCCCGTCAGGCGCTGGATGACGCTCCCGGCAACCGCCAGCATCATACCCGCCGTCAGGGCCGCCAGCATACGCGGCCAGCGCCACGGCAGCAGATCGTGGAACATCTCGCCGTTCACCCAGTTCCAGCCCTGCGCGTCGCGCCCAAGCGTCAGCGCCACGGCAATGACCAGCGCCAGTATGCCGCTACCAATCAACACCCACCAGCCGAGATGCTGGCGTTCCGCAGGCACGTGACCGCCCTGACTCATTGACGGTGTGCCGACGGTGCGCAGGCGTGGAAGCAGCCAGAGCAGCAGCGGCGCACCAATCAGCGCGGTCACCGTGCCGGTAGAAACTTCGCGCCAGACCGTTGTCAGCCAGACGACGGCCTGATCCGAAAGCCACAGAATCAGCGCACCAATCAGCGGCGCAAGGAACAGGCGGGCTACCAGACGCCTTGCGCCCAGCATTTTAGCGAGCAGCGGAGCAAACAGGCCGATAAAACCGATGATGCCCACCGCGTTAACCAACAGCGCGCTTAGGGCAATGGCCAGCACCAGCGTGGCAAGACGAACCACGGACAGCGCGAGGCCCAGATTGCGCGCTACGCCGTCGTCCAGCCCCATCAGCGTCAGCGGACGCAGCAGAAGTAGCGTCAGCAGCAGGCCGCCCACCAGGCGAGGCCACAGACCGTTCACGCTGTTCCAGTCCTGCTGGTTTAGCGCCCCGGTGCTCCACAGGAACATATTCTGGAGCTGATCGTGGTGGAAAATAGCCAGAAGCTGATTCACCGCCCCGCAGTACAGGCTGAGCACCAGGCCCGCAAGAATCAGCGTCACCGGCGACAAACGCTTGCCCCACGCCACGCCAAAGACCAGCAGGCCGACCGCGCCCGCGCCGATTAACGCGGCAAACTGCTGCGTCTCAAAGCCGCCGGGAATCGCCCACAGCGTGGCGACGGTCACGCCAAGCTGCGCCCCGCTTGCCACGCCCAGCGTGGTCGGCTCGGCGAGAGGATTACGCAAAACCTGCTGGAACAGCACGCCGACCAGCCCAAGCCCCGCGCCGACCAGCAGCGAAATCGCCAGCCGCGGCAGAGCGCTGTAGTGGAACAGCATTTGATTAATATCGTCGATATTCGGCTGCGCCCAGGCCGTAGACCACTGCGCGGAGGGCAGCTGCGCGTTCAGATTATGCAGCGTCAGCCAGCAGGCAACGATAAACAAAACCGCCAGCAAAATAGCCGGAAACAGAACATGACGATGCCTCATGCTTCGCTCCCCACGGCTTTCGCCAGTATCTTCGTAAAGTTCATGGCCGACAGCGTCGCGCCGTACAGCCACACGGCGGGCGCGCGCTGAAAGCGCTGCTGACGGACAAACGGCATGGCTTTCCACAGGGGTGTAGCCATGACTTTTTCCATCTCCGCGTCGTTCTGGTGATCGAAGCAAATCACATCGGCATCTTTGATGGCGGCCAGGCGTTCGAGGCCGATAACCGCCGTGCCCCAGAAGTTGGTTTCGCCATGCCAGGCATTCTTCACGCCCAGCAAATCCATGGTTTCCTGGAACAGGCTGTTCTCACCGACCACTAACGCATGACGTGAGTCGAGCAGCGTCATCAGCAGCACCGGCCTGTCGCCCCTTGCGGCAAAGCGCGGCTTCATTTCAGCAATCCAGGCGTCGAATTTTGCCAGATGATCTTTGGCAGCCTGCTGCATGCCCAGCTTTTCGCCCAGCTCGGTTAAAGATTTGCGGGCCACACTCAGCGGCTTGCCGGAGCCATCGTTGAAGTTAAAGCCCATGCCCGGCGCAATGCGCGCCATCTTCTCCGGCGACGGGCCGTAGCCTGCCGAATAGATAATCAGAGATGGCTTCAGCTGGGTGAGCAGCTCCAGGTTGGGCTCGGTGCGCAGGCCAACGTCAATCACGCCGGCGGGCAGCTCAGGCTCGCCAACCCAGGCGCGATAGTTGCTTTTATCCGCCACCGCCATCGGCGTCACGCCAAGCGCAAGCAGCAGCTCAATGGGCAACCATTCCAGCGCCACGATACGGTGGGGATCGACAGGCGAAGCATGGGCAATGCCCGCCTTGAAAATAAGCGGCGATAGCGCCAGCGCCGTCAAAATCTTGCGGCGGCTAATCGGCAGGTTCAGCGGCTCAGACATCAGTAAACAAAGCTCACCGGAGCGGCTCCCCCAGGATGCGGCAGGATCCCCATCGGAATACCGTAGATTCTTTCCAGCGTTTCGCTTTGCATCATTTCGGCCGGGCTGCCCTGGGCAATCATTTCTCCCCCGCGCAGCGCCACCAGACGATCGCAGTAGCGGGCGGCCATATTAATATCGTGCAGAACGGCAATGACCGTCAGGCCACGCTCCTGGCTAAGGCGATGAATCAGCGCCAGCACGTCCACCTGATGAGCGATATCCAGCGCGGAGGTGGGCTCATCCAGCAGCAGGCAGCGGCTGTCCTGGGCAACCAGCATGGCAATCCACGCCCGCTGGCGCTCGCCGCCGGACAGGCTGTCCACCAGGCGATGGGCAAACGGCTTCAGGCCGACCAGGGAAATAGCTTCTTCAACAAGCTCACGATCCGCCGCGCCAAAACGCCCCAGCGCCCCGTGCCACGGATAGCGACCAATCGCCACCAGCTCGCGCACCGTCATCCCCTCGGCGGCCGGGAGCTGCTGCGGGAGATAGGCAACCTGGCGAGCAAACGCCTTGCTGCTCCAGCCGTCGAGCGGCTGTTCGTTGAGGCGGATTTCACCTTCGGAAGGCTTCTGGTGTCGCCCGAGCATTTTCAGCAGCGTCGATTTCCCCGAGCCGTTGTGCCCAATCAGGCCCGTGACTTTGCCCACCGGAAAAGTGAGAGACAAGGGATGGAGCAGCGTGCGGCCGGGAACCCGGAAGGTCACATCAGAGAGGTGAAAGGTGGTATCGGGATGGGGATGTTTGTCGTGCATGCTAGCCCAACTTGTTGAAGGGCACGGCGAACCGTGCCCCGAAGTCCATTAGAAACGGAAGGTCGCGGTAGCCACAACCTGACGCTCAGCGCCCCAGTAGCACGCGTAGTCACGGTAGCAGCTGGAAACGTATTCACGATCGAACAGGTTGTTGACGTTGACGGCTACGGAAGAGCCCGGCAGGCCCACGCGAGCCAGATCGTACTTAACCATAGCGTCAGCAACGGTATAGCTTGCCACATTGAAAGCTTCGTTGTTGTTCGCACCGGTGGTGTAGAAGCTCGACGTTGAACCGACGTAGCGCGCGCCAGCGCCGAAGGTGAAGCCGCTCAGCGCCGTTTCATGGAAGGTATAATCCGCCCACAGAGAAGCCATGTTGCGCGGCACTTCTGCTGGACGCTTGCCTTCATAAAGCGTGTCGTGAGTGTATTCAGCGTCGGTGAAGCTGTAGGCCGCCGTCACGTTAATATTTTCGTTAACGGCCGCTTTCGCTTCCAGCTCGAAGCCGCGGGAACGGATTTCGCCGCCCTGCACGCTGAATGCGTTATCCGTCGGGTCGGCCGTCAGGTTTTTATCTTTGGTCAGCTGATAAACAGCTGCGGTCACCGTAACAGGCAGATCTTTAGGAACGTATTTCACGCCCGCTTCGTACTGCTTCCCTTTTGACGGATCGAAAGGTTTGCCCTGTTTGGACGCGCCAGAAACCGGCTCAAAGGATTCGCTGTAGCTGATGTACGGCGCAATACCGTTGTCGAACACGTAGTTCAGGCCGCCGCGCCAGGTGAACTGCTCGTCGTTGATTTCGGCGGTGGTGCTGCTTGAACGGGTAAAGGTTGAGGTTTTCGCAAAGTCGTAGCGGCCGCCCAGCGTCAGCACCCATTTATCCCACTCGGCCTGATCCTGCATATACAGACCGGTTTGCTCCTGGCGGTTAATCACTTCATACGGGAAGAAGGTCACCACGTTGGCGTTACCGTACTGCGGGTTATGCATATTCAGCGGGCTGGCAGAGCCGTAGTCGGCGTCGATATCGTTACGCATACGCATGTAATCCACGCCGGTCAGCAGCGTGTGATCGACCGCGCCGGTAGCGAATTTAGTCTGCGCCTGGGTATCAACGGTGAAGTTGTTCAGGTCTTCATCAGAGCGCACGTAGGCGCGGCTGATCTGACCCGGAGCGATGTAGCCGTTGCCGTAGACGGAATCATACAGGGTATGAATACGCGTGTAGCGCAGGTTCTGACGCACGGTCCAGGTATCGTTAAATTCGTGAGCAAAGCTGTAGCCGACCATCTGCTGGCGGCGCGACATCCTGTTGCTGTCTTCGCCTTCGTTGAAGTCGGTTGGCAGCTTGTGCTGCTGGCCGTTGGCGTCAACGTATGGCACCACGGTACCTTCACGCGGCAGCCAGCCGTAATAGCCCGCATCCGGATCGCTCTGGAAGTTGCTCAGGAAGGTGAAATCCGTTTTGTCATCAGGACGCCAGCTGAAAGAAGGTGCCACCGCGTAGCGGCTGGACTTCACGCCTTCCTGCTGCGCGTTCTGGCTGCGGCCAAGGCCGGTCAGACGGTAAGAGAACTCGCCGTTGTCGTCCAGCGCATCGCTGAAATCAAAACCGGTCTGCCACAGGTTGTTGGTGCCCATTTTGAACTGAATTTCTTTCAGCGGTTCAGTGGTCGGACGCTTGCTGACCATGCTGACCACGCCGCCCGGATGGCTTTTGCCATACAGAACGGAAACCGGGCCGCGCAGCAGTTCGACGCGCTCAAGGAAGTACGGATCCATGGACGCTTCGGAATAGTTATCGCCCTGTAACTTCATCCCATCCAGATACTGGTTGGTGTTAACAGTCGACGAGGTTGTGAAACCGCGAATGGCCACCACGTCATAGGTAGAAGAGCTGCCGCGCGTAGAGAATACGCTCGGGGTATAGCTCAGCGCGTCCTTCACGGTCAGCGGCTGCTTAGCATCCATTTCTTCACGCGTAACAACCGAAATAGACTGCGGCGTCTTCTCGATAGGCGTATCCGTTTTGGTGGCGGTCGCCGTGCGTTTTGCCGCTACGGTTGGCGCAGGGCCCCACGCGCTCTCCTGCGGAGCAGCGGCGGAAACGGTGATGGTATCTTCTTTTTTAGCTGTGTTATCCGCGGCAAAACTTGATGCGCTAACGCCGCCGACGGCAGCAGCAACGAACAAAGCGAGCTTGCGAAGAGAGGTGTTGGCTGGCTGGCCTTTGATTGAACGCGCCATTGTATAATCTCTGATGATGTGAGGAATGATAACGTAAACGATAATTATTATTATGCCCGCAGGATAATAGTCGAAACGGAAAGCGCATAGCAAGCGGATCACATCCCCTGGCAAACTAAGGGAATAATAATTAACCAGAGGGATTTTCCGGGATTAACATAAAAGAAAAACCCTCGTTACAAACGAGGGTTTTTAGCCACATCAGCTTAAAATCAGCGCCAATTATTTACTGCCAAACATATCCTTGATCCAGCCTGCCACGCCGTCGCTCTGCTCCTGCTTAGGCGGTTGTTGCTGCTGCTGTTGTTGAGGCTGCTGCTGCTGGCCTGAAGACTGATCGAACGGATTGTTCGTCTGCTGCTGTTGCAGGCTTTGCTGGCACAGCGCATCCGGGTTGGTTGTCCAGACCGGCAGCGTGCGGGTTGCCCCACCTGCGCACTGGAAGTTACCCGCGTCATCAATCCCCATATCGACGATGTCTTCCGGCGGCGTTAACGTCAGCGGAATCGGCGTCTGGTTGGCCAGATAGCGCTGATAAAGCGCCATCGCACCGCTCGCGCCGTACAGCTTCGTCGGCTGGTTATTGTCGCGGCCTACCCAGGTGATGGTGACTTCTTTGCCATCAATCCCCGCAAACCAGGTATCCACGTTGTTGTTGGTGGTGCCCGTTTTACCGGCCAGGTGCAGGTTGGGATACTTGCCGCCCAGCGCTCGCCCGGTACCACGCGCCATAACCTGCTGCATAGTATAGAGCGTCATGTACGCCGCCTGCGAAGGCACAGCCTGTTCAGCCTGCGGGAAGCTCTGATACAGCACGGTGCCGTCTTCGGCAATCACCGAGCGCAGCGCGGAGAGCGTGGCGCGGTTGCCGCCGCTGGCAATGGTCTGGAACGCCTGCGCGACCTGAATCGGCGTCAGGTTCAGCGCCCCCAGAATCATCGCCGGAACCGGATTGAGCTGGTCTTTCGGCACGCCCAGTTTGGTCCACGTTTCCGTTACCGCCGGCAGACCCAGCGCCATGCCCAGATTAACCGTCGGCACGTTCATGGAGCGGGTTAACGCATCCACCAGCATCACCTGCCCGCTGAAGCGACGATCGTCGTTCTGCGGTGACCAGACCTGGCCGTTCGGCTGACGCAGGGAGATTGGCGCATCGGCAATCCAGGTGTTCAGACGGTAGCTGTCCGGCTGGCTGAGCGCAGTCAGATAGGTTGCCGGTTTTGCCAGCGAGCCGATGGAACGGCGCGCCTGCATCGCACGGTTAAAGCCTGCAAACTGGGTTTCCGCTCCGCCGACCATCGCGCGCACTTCGCCGGTATACCTGTCGACGATAACCATCGCCGCCTCAAGATCCTTCAGCTTGCGGGAGGCACGCAGAACCGGTACGCCTTCGCTCACCGCTTTTTCTGCCGCATCCTGCGAAACCGAGTCGAAGGTGGTGAAGATCTTCACGCCGGAGAGATCTTTCACCTTATCGCCCAGCTTCGCCTGCAGTTCGTTACGCACCATCTGCATAAACGCCGGCTGCGGTGAAATCACTCCGCCGCGCGGCTGCACGCCGAGAGGACGGGCGCTGAGCATATCGTACAGCTCCTGGTCGATAACCTTCTGCTCCTGCAGCAGGCGCAGCACGAGGTTACGACGCTCCAGGGCCAGCTTCGGATTGCGCCACGGGTTATAAATCGACGCGCCTTTCACCATGCCCACCAGCAGCGCCTGCTGGTCGAGGCTCAGCTCTTCCACCGGGCGGCCAAAGTAGTAGAGGCTCGCCAGCGGGAAGCCGCGGATTTCGTTATCGCCGCTCTGACCGAGGTAAACCTCATTCAGATACAGCTCCAGAATGCGGTCTTTGCCGTAGCGCGCGTCCATGATCAGCGCCATGTACGCTTCATTGGCCTTACGCCAGTAGGTGCGCTGGCTGGACAGGAACAGGTTTTTCACCAGCTGCTGCGTCAGGGTACTTGCGCCCTGCACCGTCCGACCCGCCGTCAGGTTAGCCAGCACCGCGCGGCCGATAGAGAAGAAGCTGATGCCATCGTGCTCGTAGAAGTGGCGGTCTTCGGTCGCGATCAGCGTGTCGACCAGCAGATCCGGGAAGCCGGTGCGCGGCACGAACAGACGCTGCTCGCCGTTTGGCGATGAGAGCATAGTGATCAGCCGCGGATCCAGCCGGAAGAAACCGAAGCTGCGGTTGTTATCCATGTTCTCGATCGATTCCAGACGATCGCCGTCAAACACAAGGCGGGCGCGGATCTGCCCTTCCTTGCTGTCCGGGAAATCGAACGGACGCCGGATCATCTCGATGCTGTTGCCCTGCACGGTAAACTCGCCCGGACGCGTCATGCGCGTGACCTGGCGGTACTGCGTGGCTTCCAGCAGATTCACCATCTCTTTTTTGCTATACGGCATGTCCGGTTCAAGGTTCACCATGCGGCCGTATACCGCCGCCGGGAGCTGCCAGACTTTGCCGTCGATGCGGCTGCGGATCTTCTGATCGAGATAGACGCCGTAAATCACAAACAGCACGACGAAAACAACGAACAGCTTAACTAAGAACCACAGCCAGCGGCGTTTCTTACGCGGTGGACGACCGTTCCCGCCCCCTTTTCCTTTACGTGGCGGCATAGGCTCCTCGTCCTCGTAGTCATCTTCGTAATCGTCGTCGTACTCTTCTTCCCTGATGCGACGTCGGCTTACCTTTTCTTTTGCGGGACGAGCGGGTTTACCCTTTCGTCCAATCGGTTCGCGGTCATTCCCCGCCATTGCTTTCTCCACCAAATAATGAGGCGCACGGCCTGATTCTCCTTTCTTCCGCCGTTGGCGAAAGAAGAAATCTCTCAAAGTCACTGATACTTCCTGGTGCGCCGCGTGGGCAACGCTTCGGCCGGTGAATCCGGCCAGACATGCTTCGGATAGCGCCCCTTCATCTCTTTTTGTACTTCCCGATACGCGCCGTGCCAGAACGCGGTGAGATCGCGCGTTATTTGCAGCGGACGCTGCGCCGGGGAAAGCAGCTCAAGCACCAGCGGCACCCGGCCCTCGGCGATGACCGGCGTTTTCGCCTCGCCAAACATCTCCTGCATACGCACCGCCAGCACCGGCGGATTATCCTCATCGTAGCGCAGCGAAATCTGGCTTCCGGTCGGCACAGTGTAATGAGTTGGCAGCGCACTATCCAGACGTTGACGTGCGCTCCAGTCGAGCAGGTTTTGCAGCGCCCTGGCGATGTCGATATTTTTCAGCGCGCGCAGCGAATGCACGCCGCGCATTTCCGGCAGCAGCCAGCCTTCCAGCTCCCGCAATAATGCTTCATCGCTGACCTCCGGCCAGTGATATTCCGGCAGCCATTTCGCGGCGCACGCCAGGCGAATGCGAAGCTGCTGCGCGTGCGGCGTCCAGTTCAGAACGCCCAGCCCGCGATCGCGAATGCCGTTAAGCATCGCCTGATGCAGCTCTTCTTCAGAAGGTTTCGCCAGCGGCTGAACCTTGATAACCAGCTGGCCGATCTGCGTGCGGCGAAACGCCTTCAGCGTGCCCTGCGCCTCATCCCACTCAACGGAATCGCTTTGGGTTAACAGGGCGGGAACTTCTGCCACCAGCGCGTCGATGTCCAGCGGCAAAGCCTGGAGTATTCTGGCGTCCGGCGTCTGGCTGCCCTGCAACAGCAGCGGGGCCAGCAGCCACTCGTAGCGGGTCAGGGCGTCGTCCTGATTGAGCATCGCCCCCGTGCCGTTTGCCAGCTGGTAGCGGCCTTCCTGCCCCCGCCTGCGGGCAATACGATCGGCAAACGCCTGCGCAAGCAACGGCCCGGCTAGATCCATATCCACCTGCCCACCGCGGCCATTCAGCCGCTTCAGAAGCCGGTCGCTGCGCTGCTGCCAGTTGTCCTGACGGCGGGAGAACGCGCTGCGCAGGTCGCCATCCTGCCCGCGCGGCGGCTCTTCCAGAATGGCGACCAGACGCGCCGCCGTAGCCTGCTCATCCGGCGTTTTGGCGGCCACCAGCACGGCGGCAAGGCGCGGATCGTTCCCCAACTGAGCCATTTTCTGCCCGGTTGGCGTCAGTCGGTTTTGCTCATCCAGCGCGTTAAGCTGCCGTAAAAGCGCTCGCGCCGCGTGAAGATTAGCCGCAGGCGGCGCATCCAGCCAGGTCAGCTGATCCGGCTGCTGGCAGCCCCACTGCAACAGCTCAAGCAGCAGGCCGGAAAGATCGCTTTGCAACATCTCAGGTTCACTTTGCGCGCTCGCGCGTTCCGCCTGCTCCGCGCCGGTGAGATGCAGACAAATTCCCGGCTCAAGACGCCCGGCACGGCCAGCACGCTGGGTCATCGAAGCCTGGCTAATGCGCTGCGTAATAAGTCTGGTCAGACCTGAGCGCACATCAAAGCGGGCGACGCGCTCATGGGCACAGTCGACGACCAGGCGAATGCCCTCAATGGTTAAACTCGTCTCGGCGATATTGGTAGCCAGCACAACTTTTCGCGAGCCGGATGCGGCAGGCAAAATTGCTTTACGCTGTTCGCTTAAGGGTAAGGCGCCATAGAGCGGGCAAAGCTGGACGTCGTTCGCCACTCGCTCTCTGAGCGCTTCCTGCACGCGCTGGATTTCCCCCACGCCCGGCAGAAATAACAGCAGCGAGCCGGATTCTTCACGCAGCAGGTTCGCGACGGCCATCGCCACCGCTTCGTCAAAACGCTGATGGGCTGGCAGCGGGCTGTAACGCCGCTCTACCGGGAAAGCCCGGCCTTCAGAACTGACAACAGGGGCATCCGGCAGGCATTTTTGCAGGCGCTGGTTGTCGAGCGTCGCCGACATGATCAGCAGCTTCAGATCTTCACGCAGCCCTTGCTGCACGTCGAGCAGCAGCGCCAGAGCCAGATCGGCCTGCAGGCTGCGCTCGTGGAATTCATCGAGGATAACCAGCGCAACCCCTTCCAGCTCGGGGTCCTGCTGGATCATCCTCGTTAAAATACCCTCGGTGACCACCTCAAGCTTTGTCGCCGGGCCAACGCAGGTTTCGGCGCGCATGCGGTAGCCGACCGTTTCGCCCGGCTTTTCGCCCAGCAGTTCCGCCAGCCGCTGCGCCACGTTGCGCGCCGCCAGCCGGCGCGGCTCGAGCAGCAGAATCTTTCCGTTAAGCTGCCCTTTTTGCAGAATTTGCAGCGGCAGCCAGGTAGACTTACCTGCGCCCGTAGGCGCATTTAGCAGAACCTGCGGCGCATGTTTCAACGCGTTTAGAACCTCGGATAGCACCGCGGCAACCGGTAATGACGACACAAACTGCTCCAAAGGGTTAACATACGCAATCGCGCATTGTAGCACCCAGCTAAGAGACTGAGATAATCATGGCCGAGACTCGTCGCCTGTTTTTTGCCCTTGAGATGCCATCTGAGATACAGAATCAGATTATTCACTGGCGCGCGGAAAACTTCCCGGCCGAGGCGGGCCGCCCGGTTGCCGCCGCGAATCTGCATCTGACGCTGGCCTTTCTTGGCGACGTGAGCGCGGAGAAACAAAAGGCCCTCAGCCTGCTGGCCGGGCGCATCCCGCAGTCAGAATTTACCTTAACGCTGGATGACGCCGGGCTTTGGGCGCGTTCGCGAGTGCTGTGGCTTGGCCCACGCCATGCTTCACTGGGGCTGATTCAGCTCGCCAATATGCTGCGAGCCCAGGCCGCGCGGAACGGCTGCTATCAAAGTCCGCAGCCTTATCATCCTCACGTCACGCTGTACCGCAACGTGACGCAGAACGTAGCGGTTCCGCCGCCCAATTTCCGCTGGCAGTACAAAGTGAATGAATTTGTGCTGTACGAATCGATTTTCAAACAGGGGCGCACCCGCTACGAACCGCTGGCACGCTGGCCGCTGCGTAATAAGGAAGAATGAATGGAATTTACCCCGGCGCTTCAGGCCGCCACTTTAATAAAGCGCTATAAGCGTTTTTTAGCCGACGTTGTTACGCCCGCAGGAGAATTACTTACGTTGCATTGCCCGAATACCGGCGCAATGACCGGCTGTGCAACGCCGGGGGATACCGTCTGGTATTCCACTTCGGCTAATTTAAAACGCAAGTATGCCCACACGTGGGAATTAACCCAGACGCAAAACGGCGACTTTATTTGCGTGAATACGCTGCGGGCAAATAACGTTGTAAAAGAGGCCCTGCACGAAAATCATTTAGCAGAATTAACCGGTTACACAAAAATTCTCAGCGAAGTGAAATACGGCGCGGAGCGCAGCCGCATCGATTTTATGCTACAGGCGGATAACAAAGTTAACTGCTATATTGAAGTGAAATCAGTCACGTTATCCGAACAGGGAAGTGGCTTTTTCCCTGATGCTGTGAGCCTTCGCGGGCAGAAGCATCTGCGGGAATTGATGAACGTGGTTTTGCAGGGAGAGCGCGCAGTGCTGCTGTTTGCGGTATTACATTCCGCTATCACTCGTGTCTCCCCGGCACGCCACATCGACGCAAAATATGCGCAACTTTTGTGCGAGGCGCAGGAATGCGGAGTTGAAATTATTGCTTACCGGGCAGAACTTTCTGCCGCAGGCCTGACTCTAACTTCGCCGTTGCCTGTCTGTTTATAACATCCGTTTTATAAAGAGCAGTTAACGTATTGTATGTTTTGTGTTCCGGTCGCTCGCGTAAATACGCTTTTCTTCACAGGGTTGTCAAGAGATGAATTTATACAATTGCCATCCTGAAAAGCATCTGCTATTTATAGCGGCCTGATTTTCCCCCAACAGGGGACCGATAGTGCGTGTTAAGGAGAAGCAACATGCAAGAAGGGCAAAAGCGTAAAACATCGTCCCTGAGTATCCTCGCCATCGCTGGGGTGGAGCCTTACCAGGAGAAAGCGGGCGAAGAATACATGAACGAAGCCCAGCTGTCGCACTTCAGACGTATTCTTGAAGCCTGGCGTAATCAGCTTATGGACGAAGTTGATCGCACCGTTTCGCATATGCAGGAAGAGGCCGCAAACTTCCCCGATCCTGCTGACCGAGCGACTCAGGAAGAAGAGTTCAGCCTGGAACTGCGCAACCGCGATCGCGAACGTAAACTGATCAAGAAGATTGAGAAGACGCTCAAGAAAGTTGAAGACGAAGATTTCGGCTACTGCGAATCCTGCGGTGTTGAGATCGGCATTCGCCGTCTTGAAGCGCGTCCGACAGCTGATTTGTGTATCGACTGCAAAACGTTGGCAGAAATTCGCGAAAAACAGATGGCCGGCTAACGGCTCGCGATTTCACACCATTCTAAAGGCGGGAATTTTTCCCGCCTTACTTATTTGTAGGCTCATGACTCCTCACTATATCGGGCGTTTTGCCCCTTCGCCTTCGGGTGAACTTCATTTCGGTTCGCTAATTGCGGCGCTTGGCAGCTATTTACAGGCGCGGGCCAATAAAGGTCAGTGGCTGGTGCGCATCGAAGATATTGATCCGCCGAGAGAAGTACCCGGCGCGGCGCAAACCATTTTGCAACAGCTGGAACACTATGGCCTGCACTGGGATGGGGAAGTATTGTGGCAATCTCAGCGCCACGAAGCCTATCGTGAAGCGCTAGGCTGGCTGCGTCAGCAGAATCTGAGCTATTACTGCACCTGCCCGCGCAGCCGCATTCAGCACATAGGCGGCTTTTACGACGGCCATTGCCGAACGTTAAATCACGGGCCAGAGAATGCGGCAGTGAGGCTGGTTCAGCAGCATCCGGTATTAAGTTTTGCAGACCGTCTGCGCGGCATGCTAATTGCGGATGAGCATCTTGCGCGGGAAGATTTTATTATCCACCGCCGCGACGGGCTCTTTGCCTATAATTTGGCTGTCGTGGTGGATGATAATTATCAGGGCGTGACCGAGATTGTTCGCGGTGCCGATTTGATTGCGCCTACCGTACGGCAAATATCGCTGTATCAGCAGTTTGGCTGGCAGGTGCCGCAGTACGTACATTTGCCGCTGGCGGTTAACGAGCACGGCGCTAAGTTATCCAAGCAGAATCACGCCCCCGCGCTGCCCCACGGCGATCCGCGCCCGGTGCTGATCGCCGCTTTAGCCTTCTTAAACCAGCCGCTTATTGCACACTGGCAGGATATATCGCTGGACGTCCTGCTAAGCGAAGCGGTAAAAAATTGGGCGCTGGGCGATGTTCCTTTAATTGCCCCCGTGAATACAGCATTCTCAAATGCGCTGCACTGAGCTATGATTAGCCGCTGTTTTTTTTAGACCCTATGATTGACACTGCCGAGGTGGACCATTTTTACCCGAGTCGCTAATTTTTGCCGCAAGGTGCTTAACCGCGATGATGTCGTGGCTGAGGAGAACGAAGATCTCCCGCAAATCACGGTCATTCCGCGTGACCAGCATGCTATTTCCCGCAAAGATATCAGTGAAAATGCGCTCAAGGTGCTCTATCGACTGAACAAAGCGGGCTATGAGGCCTACCTTGTCGGCGGCGGCGTTCGCGATCTTCTGCTGGGCAAAAAGCCAAAAGATTTTGACGTCACCACCAGCGCCACGCCGGATCAGGTTCGCAAACTGTTCCGCAACTGCCGTCTGGTTGGCCGTCGTTTCCGCCTCGCCCACGTCATGTTCGGGCCGGAAATTATCGAAGTCGCCACCTTCCGTGGCCATCACGAAGAGCAAAAAGCCGATCGCCAGACCTCGCAAACGGGTCAGAACGGCATGCTGCTGCGCGATAACATCTTCGGCTCCATCGAAGAAGATGCTCAGCGCCGCGACTTCACCATCAACAGTCTTTACTACAGCGTGGCCGATTTCTCCGTCCGCGACTACGTTGGCGGCCTGCGTGACCTGCGCAACGGCGTGATTCGCCTGATTGGCGATCCGGAAACCCGCTACCGGGAAGACCCGGTTCGCATGCTGCGCGCCGTGCGTTTTGCGGCCAAGCTGAATATGACCATCAGCCCGGAAAGCGGCGAACCTATTCCGCGTCTGGCCACCCTGATTAACGATGTGCCGCCTGCGCGCCTGTTCGAAGAATCCCTTAAGCTGCTCCAGGCGGGCCACGGCTACGCCACCTACGAGCTGCTGCGCGAATATCAGCTGTTCCAGCCTCTGTTCCCGATTATTACCCGCTACTTTACCGAGCAGGGCGACAGCCCGATGGAGCACATGGTTGCTCAGGTGCTGAAGAATACCGATAACCGCATTCAGAACGACATGCGCGTTAACCCGGCGTTCCTGTTCTCCGCCATGTTCTGGTATCCGCAGTTGGAAATGGCGCAAAAGCTCACCCAGGAAAGCGGCCTCGCCTACATGGACGCCTTTGCCCTGGCGATGAACGAAGTGCTGGACGAAGCCTGCCGCGCGCTGGCGATTCCAAAGCGTATTACCACGCTGGTGCGTGATATCTGGGGCCTGCAGCTGCGTCTGTCCCGCCGCCAGGGGAAACGCGCCTGGAAGCTGATGGAGCATCCTAAGTTCCGGGCTGCCTACGATCTGCTGGCGCTGCGGGCCGAAGTGGAAAATAACCAGGAACTGCTGCGCCTGACCAAATGGTGGGGCGAGTTCCAGGTGGCCGCGCCGCCGATGCAAAAAGATATGCTCAACGATCTGGGCGATGAGCCCGCCGCTCGCCGCCGTCATCGTCGCCCGCGCAAACGCGCCCCGCGCAGCGGAGGACCTGCGTGACGCTGGCGTTTATCGCCCTCGGCAGCAATCAGGCGTCACCGCTGGAGCAGGTTGGCTCCGCGCTTGACGCCCTCGCGGCCATTCCGCAAAGCCGGGTGGTCGCGACATCTTCTTTTTACCGCACTCCCCCGCTCGGCCCGCAGGATCAGCCCGATTATCTGAACGCCGCCGTCGCGCTGGAAACAAACCTCTCTCCGGACGCCCTTCTCGACCATACTCAACGTATCGAGCTTGAGCACGGCCGCGTGCGCAAAGCCGAACGCTGGGGTCCGCGCACGCTGGATCTCGATATCATGCTGTTCGGCAGCGAGGTTATCTCCACGCCGCGCCTGACCGTGCCCCATTACGACATGAAGAACCGGGCTTTTATGCTGGTCCCGCTGTTAGAAATTGCTCCACAATGCGCTTTCCCGGACGGGCAACGCGTCGCCAACGTGCTGGAAACCCTTTCCCGCGCGGGCATCAGTTATTGGTAACACCCATTTCGTTCGTTTGTTAAAGTAGTCGTCGATTTCACTTCCTCACCCTTTTATTCAGGGACAGCCATGAAACCAACCACGATGTCTCAGTTGCGCCAGTGGAAACAGGCCCAACGCAAATTCGCTACCATCACCGCCTATGACTTCAGCTTCGCCAAACTCTTTGCCGAGGAAGGCATTGGCGTGATGCTGGTCGGCGATTCTTTAGGAATGACCGTGCAGGGGCACGACTCCACGCTGCCGGTCACCGTGGCAGACATTGCTTATCACACGCGCGCCGTGCGCCGCGGAGCACCTCATTGCCTGCTGCTCGCCGATTTACCCTTCATGGCCTATGCCACGCCGGAGCAGGCGTTTGCCAACTCGGCGGAAGTCATGCGCGCCGGGGCGAACATGGTGAAGATTGAAGGCGGCCAATGGCTGGTCGATACCGTCAAAATGCTGACCGAACGCGCCGTGCCGGTTTGCGGGCATCTGGGCCTGACGCCACAGTCGGTAAATATCTTCGGCGGCTATAAGGTTCAGGGCCGCGATGAAGCCGCGGCTCAGACTCTGTTTGACGATGCCGTGGCTCTCGAAGCCGCAGGCGCGCAGCTTTTAGTGCTGGAGTGCGTGCCGGTTGCCCTTGCCAGACGCATTACCGAAGCGCTAAGCATTCCGGTTATCGGCATTGGCGCGGGCAACGTTACCGACGGACAGATCCTCGTGATGCACGACGCTTTCGGCATCACCGGCGGCCACATTCCGAAATTTGCGAAAAACTTCCTGACCGAAGCGGGTGATATGCGTGCCGCCGTGCGCCAGTATGCCGCCGAGGTCGAGTCCGGCGTTTATCCGGGCGAAGAACACAGTTTCCACTGACAGGAGAAAGCTTGTGCTGATTATCGAAACCTTACCGCAGCTGCGTCTGCAAATCCGTCGCTGGCGTCAGGAAGGCAAGCGCATCGCGCTGGTGCCGACCATGGGCAACCTGCACGACGGGCACATGACGCTGGTTGAAGAGGCCAAAGCCGCGGCCGATATCGTGGTGGTAAGCATTTTTGTCAACCCAATGCAGTTCGACAGGTCGGACGATCTGGCGCGCTATCCGCGTACTTTGCAGGAAGACTGCGAGAAGCTGAACCGCCGCAAAGTGGATCTGGTATTTGCTCCCGCGCCAGCCGACGTTTATCCCAAAGGCCTGGATAGCCAAACCTTCGTCGACGTTCCGGGGATTTCCACCATTCTCGAAGGCGCAAGCCGCCCGGGCCATTTCCGCGGCGTAGCCACCATCGTCAGCAAGCTGTTTAACCTGGTGCAGCCCGACGTCGCCTGTTTTGGCGAGAAGGACTACCAGCAGCTGGCGCTCATCCGCAAAATGGTTGCCGATATGGGCTACGACATCAACATCGTTGGCGTAGCCACGGTGCGGGCTAAAGACGGCCTCGCGCTCAGTTCACGCAACGGTTATCTGACGGCCGAGCAGCGCAAAATCGCTCCGGGACTGGCGAAAGTAATGAACTCGCTGGCCGATAAACTGCGCGCGGGCGAGCGCGATACGGAAGAAATGCTGGCGATTGCCGCCGTTGAGCTGAATGAAAAAGGTTTCCGCTCCGACGACCTGCAAATTCGCGATGCGGACACGCTGCTGGAGCTGAATGCCGAGAGTAAACGCGCGGTGATTTTGATGGCGGCCTGGCTTGGTCAGGCGCGTCTGATTGATAATATTCAGGTTGATTTGGCGCAGTAGACAGCCCCTTTAAAACGGGCAATACTGCTGCGATATATTCATGGGATCGATAGTTCCGATCCCGTCAGGCCCAGTAACTAAGGTTTAATTTTATGATTCGCACCATGCTGCAAGGCAAGTTACACCGCGTGAAGGTGACCCAGGCGGACTTGCACTATGAAGGCTCCTGCGCCATCGACCAGGACTTCCTGGAGGCGGCAGGCATTCTGGAATATGAAGCCATCGATATCTACAACGTGACCAACGGCAAGCGTTTTTCTACCTACGCCATCGCCGGGGAGCGCGGTTCTAAAATTATCTCCGTGAACGGCGCGGCGGCCCACTGTGCCGACGTGGGCGACATTCTTATTATCGCCAGCTACGTGACGATGCCGGACGAGCAGGCCCGCAGCTGGCAGCCGAAAGTTGCCTACTTCGATGGCGATAACGAGATGAAACGCCTGGCGAAAGCGGTGCCCGTTCAGGTCGCATAATCGGTGCCAGAGATAAAAATACCCGCCAGGCGCGGGTATTTTTTTGTTCAGGATTCAGGCTGGTTGGTTATCAGCCGCGACATCGTTTCCAGAGAATCCGTGCGCAGAATATAAAGCCTTTTCAGCAGGAAAGGATTGTCCCCCGGCTTCACCTTGCCTCTCACCGTCGTTACCGCCATGTGAAAACCAGCGTCGTTAGCGGCCTTCACCGCTTTATCGTCGTATCCACCAAACGGATAGGAAAGATAGAGCACGTGCGGGTTGAACTGGGCCAGCGCTCGCCTGGAGTGCTCAAAATCGAACAGCACGTTGTGATAGCTGCGGCTTAATAATATGGGGTGGCGATAGCCGTCCACGCGATGCAGGAAGTGCGTGTGCGACTGAATGTCAAAGACGTCCTGGGTCGCCTGCAGCTCGGAAATGCTCATAAACTGCAGCGCCTTTGGATTCCACGGCTGCGGATGGCGCTTAATGCGCGACGAGATAATAAACGAGGTTGCCTTAAAGCCGTATTCTTTAAGAATCGGGTAGGCATAGCGATAGACCGATTTCAGGCCGTCGTCAAAGGTGATGACCACCGAGCGGGCGGGCAGATTCATGCGGTTGCGCACGTAGCCTTCGAGCTGGTACAGGGTGAGCGTGCTGTAGCCCATGTCGCGCAGCCAGGTCATCTGGTTGCTAAAGGCGACGACCGAAGTGGTGGTCGAAGTATGGCGAAAACGGGTGTTTTCTTCATCGCGCAGGATGTGATGATAGGTCAGAACCGGGATCCCGTTGTCCTGCTGCGCGTCGAGGCTGCTGACGTAGCCCAGGCGGTTGCCGATGCGGATCTGAAACCAGGTCTGATTCAGACGATCTTTAAGCTTTGCGATAATGGGGTAGCGGATATTGTCGGAAAGCGTGCCGAAAGGCGCGCTGCCGGTGTTCGGCGCGTTATAAACCTGCACGTCGCGGAAGGTCAGCAGGTTTTGGTTGCTCAGCGGCTTGTTGAGGTCGCCCAGCCGGTCTTCAACGCGCTGCTTGCCCGCCACCGGCTCGAGGTGCGTTTTATCGATAAAGCCCGTGCCGAAGCCAAAGTTAAACTCGTAGTAATCCGCCGCCGTCGGCACCACGGCCAAAATCTGCCCTTCTTCGATGGTGCCAACCGAGATAACTTTATCCCCCACCTGCGCCCAGATATCGGCGTCTTCGGTCGTTTGCATATATTGAGCGGGAGCGCCGTGGCTGCTGAGCAGGCTGGCATGAACCGTACCGGAGCTGAATAAGACCAGCAGGCAGAAAACAACGCGAGTTAGCATAACGAGTTTGATAGCACTTTTGCGCAAAGAAGGGATGAAGCGGCTAGTTTAGCAAATGCCCTGCTAATACCAACCTTTGTTGCTAATAATGATGCAGTAATACAAACGGCGGGTTTTTCTGCTGCTGATGCCAGAGGCTGCTGACGTCCGCCCCGCCCTGCTCGACGATTAGCTGGCGAAACGCCTCGCTGCTCAGCTGCTCGCGCTGGCTGCGCATGGCAAAAAGCAGCGGCAGCGTCACGCCGGAGATCACTTCGCAGTGGGAGTGTTTATGACTGAGCTGAGCTGCCGTTCGATAAGGTGCCGCGCCCGTTTTATCGGTCAGAAAGATGACTCCGTCACCCGAATCGCACTTGTACAGCGCGTCGCACAGCATGCGGCTAAGCATGTTGGTGCTCAAACCTTTCCAGAAATTGACGGCATAGCACTGCGGCTGGGGACCAAAGCGTTTTTCAACGGCATCCAGCATGTCCTGCGCATAATAATCGTGACCCGCAATCACCCATCCGAGCATACAGCGTCTCCTGTGAACGAGGCGCAAGTTTGCCAGCTATCGAGCCACCGCGGCGTGACGGGAGTCAATCTCCATTCGGAAAAATCTTAAAAAACTTCCCCGAACGGGGAAGCCTGGGCAGATGACAAACCTCATGGCCTGCCAGGTGACGGAATATACCGCCGCGGTAATTAACTGGAAAATCATTTTATTGATTTTCGGCTGCTCACCACGGAGAAGGAAAAACCACGCTTTTTCCTTCTCTGTCAGCAATCGAATACTTCCCCGAACGGGGAAGCCTGAGACTGAACTAGCTGCGCAACCCTCGGCCGCGCTGGATCAGGTACCAGCACAGCAGATAGAAGGCGGCAATAAAGGCCACCAGCACAACCACGGTGAACGGCAGCGGCACGTCGCTGATCCCGAGGAAGCCGAAGCGGAAGCCGCTGATCATATAGACGATAGGGTTCAGGTGTGACAGCGCCTGCCAGAAAGGCGGCAGCAGCGTCAGCGAGTAGAACACCCCGCCCAGATAGGTTAGCGGCGTCAGGACAAACGTCGGGATCAGGCTGATGTCGTCGAAGGTTTTGGCGAACACCGCGTTAAGCAGGCCGGCAAGCGAGAACAGCACCGCCGTCAGCACCAGCGTTAAGCCCACGAACAGCCAGGAGTGAACCTGGAACGGGACGAAGAACAGCGAAATCGCCGTAACCAGCACGCCAACACAAAGCCCGCGCGCCACGCCGCCGCCCACGTAACCGGCGATGATAATGTGCGTCGGCACCGGCGCGACCAGCAGCTCTTCAATGTTGCGCTGGAATTTAGCGCTGAAGAACGACGAGGCCACGTTGGCATAGGCGTTGGTGATCACCGCCATCATGATCAGACCCGGTACGATAAACTGCATGTAGGTAAAGCCGTGCATTTCACCGATACGCGAACCGATCAGGTTGCCGAAGATGATGAAGTACAGCGTCATGGTGATGACCGGCGGTACCAGCGTCTGAATCCAGATGCGGGCGAAGCGGTGGATCTCTTTAGTCCAGATGCTTTTTAACGCCACCCAATAGAGATGCATCATGCGTGGTCCCCTTTTTTATTTACCAGCGTGACGAACAGCTCTTCCAGACGGTTGGCTTTGTTACGCATGCTTAATACCTGAATCCCCTGCGCGCTGAGCTGGCTGAAGACGCTGTTCACGCCCTGCTCGCGCAGCACTTCCACCTCAAGGGTGGCGGTATCCACCAGCCGATACTGATAGCCATCCAGCTTCGGCAGCGGGCTTTTCGGAGCAAGATCGAGAATGAAGGTTTCGGATTTCAGCTTGGAAAGCAGCGACTTCATTGAGGTGTTTTCTACCAGCTCGCCGCTTTGAATAATGCCGATGTTGCGGCACAGCATTTCAGCTTCTTCGAGGTAGTGAGTGGTGAGAATGATCGTCGTGCCTTTGTCGTTCAGATCTTTAAGGAAGCCCCACATCGAGCGGCGCAGCTCGATGTCCACCCCGGCGGTTGGCTCATCGAGAATCAGCAGCTTCGGCTCGTGCATCAGCGCACGCGCAATCATTAAACGCCGCTTCATGCCGCCCGATAACATCCGCGCACGTTCGCCGCGTTTTTCCCACAGATCGAGCTGCTTTAAATACTTTTCGCTGCGGGCTATCGCCTCGTCACGCTCAACGCCGTAGTAGCCAGCCTGGTGCACCACGATCTGCTGCACGGTCTCAAACGGGTTGAAGTTAAACTCCTGCGGCACAAGACCAAGCTGGCGCTTCGCGTTCACAACATCCTGCTGCAGGTCGTAACCAAACACCCGCACGCGGCCAGACGTTTTATTCACCAGCGAGCTGATGATGCCAATGGTGGTGGATTTGCCAGCGCCGTTCGGGCCAAGCAAGGCGTAAAAATCCCCTGCTTCAACGCGAAGATCTATGCCGCGCAGCGCCTGCACGCCGCCGGGATAGGTTTTCGTGAGCTTTTCCAGTTCTAATGCAATGGTCATCGTTTACGGTTACCTTGTGCCCTATAAAAAAAGTTAAGCAGTTTTAAAATTTATCGAGTTGCCCTATATTACCTCAACGCACTTCTCCGGTTACAGGTCGTTAACCTCCATGAATGATATTGATACCCTCATCAGCAACAACCAGGTCTGGTCCAGACTGATGGAGGATGAAGACCCCGGCTTTTTCGAACGCCTGGCCTTAGCTCAAAAACCGCGTTTCCTGTGGATTGGCTGCTCGGATAGCCGCGTGCCGGCTGAACGCCTGACCGGCCTTGAGCCCGGCGAACTGTTCGTTCACCGTAACGTGGCTAACCTGGTTATCCATACGGATTTGAACTGCCTTTCCGTCGTGCAGTACGCGGTTGACGTGCTGGAAGTCGAGCACATTATCATCTGCGGGCACTACGGCTGCGGCGGCGTTCAGGCTGCGGTTGAAAACCCTGACCTCGGGCTTATCAACAACTGGCTGCTGCACATTCGTGATATCTGGTTCAAGCATAGCTCGCTGCTGGGAGAACTCCCACCGGAACAACGCCTTGATACGCTTTGTGAGCTGAACGTGATGGAACAGGTGTACAACCTCGGCCACTCGACGATTATGCAGTCCGCGTGGAAACGCGGCCAGAAGGTCACGGTACACGGCTGGGCCTACGGCATTCACGACGGTCGCCTGCGCGACTTAGAAGTGACCGCCACCAGCCGCGAGTCGCTGGAACAGGGCTACCGCAGCGGGATTTCAAACCTGAAGCAGGCCCACACGAGCCACAAGCATAGAACGCCTACCCAGTAAGACAGATAGCAAAAAGGGCCTTAAAGGCCCTTTTTTAATGCTCAGCGCGGAAGTTTACTGGACTATTCGTCCAGCAGCACCACTTTGCCGACGTACGGCAGATGACGATAGCGCTGCGCGTAGTCGATGCCGTAGCCCACGACGAACTCATCAGGAATCGAGAAGCCAACCCATTCGACGTTCACCTCCACTTCGCGGCGCTCGGGCTTATCGAGCAGCGTGCAGATGGCGAGGGATTTTGGCTGGCGCAGGCTGAGGATTTCACGCACTTTGCTGAGCGTATTACCGGAATCGATGATGTCTTCAACGATCAGTACGTCCTTGCCACGAATGTCTTCGTCCAGGTCTTTGAGGATTTTCACATCGCGGGTGGTGGACATGCCGCTGCCGTAGCTGGAGGCGGTCATGAAATCGACTTCGTGCGGCACGTGAACTTCACGGCACAGGTCGGCCATAAACATAAACGAACCGCGCAGCAGGCCTACCAGTACCATGTCGCTGCCGCTGTCACGATAGTGTTCGCTTATCTGACGACCTAACTCAGCGATACGGGCTTTGATCTCCGCTTCCGGAATCATCACTTCAACAGTATGTTTCATATCTCTAACCATATGATTTAAAAACAAATCATTTAATGTCGGTTGCCATTCAGCCAACACAAAATATTCAGGCCCGCAGTATAACAGCAAATCACACGGCGATGGGTTTTCCGTAAAAAAGCCATAATTGTGATGCATATCACACTTGTTAATAACTATAATTAATTGCTATCAAACTTTTAAGAGCGTGATAATTGTGAAAACAACTAAATCAGGATCGCGAGTCATCGCGACCTTAACAGTCCTGTTCGCGGTATTAAGCGGGCTGTATTTACTTATTGGCGGGATCTGGTTAGTCGCAATTGGTGGGTCATGGTACTACCCAATTGCCGGGGCGGTGATGCTTGTCACCGCAGGGTTACTTTGGCAACGCAAGGCTCTGGCACTCTGGATTTACGCCGCATTATTGCTTTGCACCGCGGCGTGGGCCGTGTGGGAAGTTGGCTTTGACTTCTGGGCGCTGACGCCAAGATTAGACGTGCTGTTCTTCTTCGGCGTGTGGCTGCTTCTGCCGTTCGTCTCCCGACTGTTCCTTACGCCTTCCGCAGGTGCAGCTCCGGCCTTAGGTGCCGTGCTGGTCATCACCGTGGTAGGGCTAATCTGGGCGGTCTTTAACGATCCGCAGGAAATCAACGGCACTTTAAATGCGGATGCCACAGCAAGCGCAGCTCCGGCCTCTTCTATTCCGGATGCCGACTGGCCTGCATACGGTCGTAATCAGGAAGGGCAGCGTTACTCTCCTCTCAAGCAGATCAACGATAAAAACGTCGGTCAGCTGAAAGAAGCCTGGACGTTCCAGACCGGCGATCTCAAACGTCCAACCGATCCGGGCGAAATCACCAACGAAGTCACGCCGATTAAAATTCGCGACACGCTTTATCTGTGTACCGCGCACCAGCAGCTGTTTGCGCTGGATGCCGCCACCGGTAAGCAGAAGTGGAAATTCGATCCGCGTCTGGACACCAATCCTTCGTTCCAGCACGTCACCTGCCGCGGCGTTTCTTATCATGAAGCCACCGCGAATAATGCCAGCCCGGATGTCGTTTCCGACTGCCCGCGCCGTATCATTCTTCCGGTGAACGATGGCCGCCTGTTTGCGCTGAATGCGGATACCGGCAAGCTGTGTGAAAGCTTCGCCAACAAAGGCATTCTGAACCTGCAAACCAACATGCCGGTCACCACGCCGGGAATGTACGAGCCAACTTCGCCACCGATTATCACCGACAAGGTCATCGTGATTGCCGGTGCGGTAACGGACAACTACTCCACGCGCGAGCCTTCCGGGGTGATTCGCGGCTTTGATGTGAACACCGGCAAACTGCTGTGGGCATTCGACCCGGGCGCGAAGGATCCAAACGCGATTCCGGGCGATGAGCATCATTTCACCATCAACTCGCCAAACTCATGGGCACCTGCGGCTTATGATGCGAAGTTAGACCTGGTTTACCTGCCAATGGGCGTGACCACGCCGGATATCTGGGGCGGGAACCGCACGCCTGAGCAGGAGCGTTTTGCCAGCAGCATCGTGGCTCTGAACGCCACCACCGGGAAACTGGCCTGGTCTTATCAAACCGTACACCACGATCTGTGGGATATGGATATGCCATCCCAGCCTACGCTGGCGGATATCACCGATAAGAACGGCAACACCGTGCCGGTTATCTATGCGCCAGCCAAAACGGGCAACATTTTTGTGCTCGACCGTCGCGACGGCAAGCTGGTTGTCCCGGCACCGGAAAAACCTGTCCCACAAGGCGCGGCAAAAGGCGATCGCGTCATGCCAACCCAGCCGTTCTCCGATCTGAGCTTCCGTCCGAAGAAAGATCTGAGCGGTGCGGATATGTGGGGTGCGACGCTCTACGATCAGATGGTTTGCCGCATTATCTTCCACAAACTGCGCTATGAAGGCATTTTCACGCCGCCATCTGAGCAGGGCACGCTGGTGTTCCCTGGCAACCTTGGCATGTTTGAATGGGGCGGTATTTCCGTCGATCCAAACCGTCAGGTTGCGATTGCTAACCCAATGGCGCTGCCGTTTGTTTCCCGGCTGATTCCACGCGGTCCGGGCAACCCAATGGAGCCGCCAAAAGATGCCAAAGGTTCCGGCACTGAAACCGGCATTCAGCCGCAGTACGGCGTACCTTACGGCGTGACGCTTAACCCGTTCCTTTCTCCGTTCGGCTTACCTTGTAAGCAGCCGGCGTGGGGCTACATTTCTGCGGTCGATCTGAAAACCAACGAAGTGGTGTGGAAAAAACGCATCGGTACGGTTCGCGACAGCTCGCCGCTTCCGCTGCCGTTTAAAATGGGTATGCCAATGTTAGGTGGCCCAATTTCCACGGCGGGTAACGTGCTGTTTATCGGCGCAACCGCAGACAATTACCTGCGCGCCTACAACATGAGCAACGGTGAAAAACTGTGGGAAGCGCGTCTGCCGGCCGGTGGCCAGGCAACGCCGATGACTTATGAAGTGAACGGCAAGCAGTACGTCGTGATTTCCGCGGGTGGCCACGGCTCCTTCGGAACGAAGATGGGCGATTATATCGTCGCTTACGCTTTGCCTGACGACGCTAAGTAAAGATTCTCCTCACCCTTTCCCTCTCCTCACAGGACGAGGGAATTTGTGGCCCCCTTCTCCTTTACGGGGGCCTGGGTGAGGGTCATTTACGCCACGGTAAATCCGAGCATCATCCCCGTATCTTCGTGCTCCAGCAGATGGCAGTGCGCCATATAGGCCTGCTCTTTTATGGCTTGATGATCGAAACGTACCAGCACTTCACTTCTTCCGCCCTCCACCCGCACCGTATCTTTCCAGCCCTGACGATGAGCCGCGACCGGCTGACCATTTTCGCTGAGAATGCGGAACTGCGTGCCGTGAATATGGAACGGGTGCAGCATCATGTCGCCTTCCCCTGAAATCGTCCACTTTTCGTACTTGCCTTTTTGAGCCGCAAAGGCTGGCGTGGCCATATCGAAAGCTTTGCCGTTAATTTTATTGGCGTTGTGGAAATCAAAACCCTGGCCCATTTTACCGTGGTTCATCTTGCCGTGATCCATGCCGCCGTGGCTCATACCGCCCATATTGCCGTGTCCGGACATGCTCATGCCCGCCATGGCCTGCTGGCCATATTTCTCCATCAGCGCCTGCATGCCCATCATATCGAGCATCGGATCCATCATCAGCTGAAGCCAGCGTTCCGTTAGCCCGTCCAGCGAAGGCAGCGCGGGCATCTCAACCAGTTTGTCCGGCAGTTCGCCCGAGGCGGTAATCCGCAGCGGCTGGATGCGGGCTACGGGCACCGGCTTATCAAAGGGGGCAACCGTCATGCCCATCTGCCTGACCGGCAGCGTGACGATATCAAACGGTTTGCCGTCGCGGGTATCAACCAGCACCTCGAAGCGTTCGCCCATCAGCATCGGCAGCTCGCTGACTTTCACCGGCTCAGCAAGCAGGCCGCCGTCGCTGGCGATAATATAGAGCGGACGGCCGTCGCTGGTCGTCATATTTAGCGAACGGGCATTGCAGCCGTTCAGCAGCCGCAGCCGTAGCCAGCCGCGAGGGTTGGCATGCTGAGGATAGTTCACGCCGTTGCACAGCAGCGTATCGCCAAACCACCCTACCGCCGCGCTCATCATATCGAGTCGGTAATGAATTTGCCCGTCGGCGGAAAACTGTTTGTCCTGGATAATCAGCGGCACATCGTCGATGCCCCACTGTTTGGGCAGCATAAGCTGGCGGCTTTCGGTATCTTCAATCAGCACCAGGCCTGCCAGACCCATCGCCACCTGGTGCCCGGTTTTGCCATGCTGATGAGGATGGAACCAGCATGTTGCGGCCTGCTGCTGCGGGGTGAACGTCACGCTGCGCTTGCCGCCGGCGGCGATGACGCCCTGCGGGCCGCCGTCGACTTCTCCCGGGACTTCCAGGCCGTGCCAGTGCACCGTCGTTTCTTCCGCCAGGCTATTATAAATATCAACGGTGACGCGCTCGCCCTTTGTTAGCCGTAAAGCCGGGCCGAGCAGGCTGCCGTTATAGCCCCAGGTGGTGGCCGATTTTGCGCCAAATGCGGTCTTACCGGACTGTACGTTCAGGCGAATGCTGTTTCTGGCATCCGGGGCGAGTAAGGCGGGTACGGGTAAGGCCGGGCGATCGGCTGCCAGCGCCGTACGGCTCCAGAGCGGCAGGGCGCTAAAAGCGCCTACGGCAGCGGAATATTTTAGAAAATCACGACGTTGCATATTCAGTTCCTTTCAGTCAGCAGGCGTGCCCGTGAGCATAAACCTTTCCCCAACGGGAAGGTCAAGTTTTAAGCCGGGAATAAATCTCGTCTAGCCCGGTTTAACTGTGTTAACGTTTCGTATCTGATAAAAAGTGGTAGACGTGATGAAGATGGGAGTTAGGGCATTAATACTGGGTGTTTTGCTGGCATTTTCCACCAGCAGTCAGGCACTTAGTGAATCCGAAGCGGAAGATATGGCCGATCTGACTGCGGTGTTTGTATTTCTGAAAAATGATTGCGGCTACCAGAACCTCCCTAACGGACAAATTCGTCGTGCGCTGGTCTTTTTTGCCCAGCAAAACCAGTGGGATTTGAGCAACTACGACAGCTTCAATATGAAGGCACTCGGCGAGGACAGCTACCGTGATTTGAGCGGCATCGCTATCCCGACCGCCCACAAATGTAAATCACTGGCCCGTGACTCGCTAAGCCTGCTCGCCTACGTTAAGTAATCTCCCGGATCCTCCCTTGAAGAACAGCCGCCCACGCGCGGCTGTTGCTATTTTTGATGACATTCAGCCAGCCGCAGTCTTCATATTTTTTCAATATTCAGAATAAACGCATGGAAAATATCCTAAAAGGCCGTGCGGTGATTGCGGCATGCGGGGTTGATAAATTATCATGCCCCTCGACTTATATTACCTGAACGCCAGCGCCTCTAACTGATTGTTATTAAATACCCTCGTATTTAAATCAGCCCTATGTCTTTCGTTTCTTACCGAGTTAATAAGTAAGCTATTCAAAAGGTAAATTTAAGACTCCGAAGAAAATAACTGCCATGGATTGGATATGAAGAAAAAACAACTGAAAAATATAATCATCACGCTAACTCTGGTCCTGGTTGCCGGGTGCAGTTCAAAGCCAGCCGTCAAAAAGAATGTCGTGGTAAGTCAACAACCAGACCAATCCGTCGCCGCAAAAACCTTGCCCGCGCCTGAAAGCAAACCTCAGGAACAAGATCCGGTAAATTATTGCCGCCAGGCGTTAAATGCTCTCAAACAGATCGATCCAAATAAAGCAGCGCGATACGCTCAATCCTTTAATAATTTAGTGAACGCTGCCTCAAAATATAACGCGGTGCGCATGAATATTAGCGGCAGCACTCGCAAAACCGTCGACTCACTTTATCAGTTCAAAACGGCCAAGCTATGTGCCGATATTGATAAAGAGCTGATGGATAGCCTCGTCAACGGCGGGGAGAGAACAGTAAGATGATTGACAAACCAATTCCCTTTTTAAAATTATCGCCAGCGCCGATAACATTTTCACTTTTAATCGCGCTAAGCTTTAGCTCCGTAGCCAGTGATGACAGCGTGCTTAATAACTTTACGACGCGCAGCGACAGCGATGGTATTCCCGCCATTCTGAACTACGTTCAGCAGCAGGGTGTCCAGAATCCGGTGGCAGAACCTGAACATACACCTAAGCCTGCAGACGTAATAAGACCTCTACGCGCCAAAGTTAATAACCAGCAGGCGCAGATTACGGAAAAAAACTCAACCATCCGCAGGCTGCAAGCTCAGCTTGAGCAGCAAAAAAAACAGGCCGAAGCAATTACCCTGACCGCTAATAACGAAAAATCATTGCGCATCAGCCTTCAGCAAATGCAGGAAAAAATAGCGGCGTTAACGGCAGAAAAAGATCGGTCGTTAGCCGATCAAAAACAGCTGACGCTTCAGCTGAGCGCGCTAAAAAATCAAAGCAGGGGTGATGAAAAACTGTTGCAAAGCAAAGAGGACGATTTCACCCGTCTGAATGAACAGCTTAAGAAAACTCAGCGGGCCGCCGCCGAACAGCAGGCTCAGATGGCATCCACTGCAGGTGACCTGATCAGAACCAACAAGCAGCTAGAAGAACTACAGCAAAAATTGCAGTCCATCGACAAGGACAAGCAGCAGGTTGCTACACAGTATGATGAAAAACTAAAAAAACTGCAGCAGGAACTCGAGACCCAGAAAACGCTGCTGGTGAATAAAGAGAATGATTTTACTCTGCTAAAAAGCGAATCAGAGCAGGAGAAAGCCGAGCTGACGAGTAAGGCTGCGGAGATCGAAAAACTTACGGTGCGGCTGACAGAGCTCAAAACGAAAGCTGAAGAAAAAATCATAAAACCAGAGCTCAAAGGGCCAAAGCTGCAGCAGGCTTACTCCATCGGCGTATCCATGGGTCAGGACGTGCTGGAAGAACTCATGACCCATGAAGCACAAGGTTCCAAAGTGGACCGCCTGACGGTGCTGCGCGGCATACAGGATCTTTTCTCCGGGCATCTTGAACTCGATGAAACGACCCGCAACAAGGCCGTTAAAGATGCTTCAGAAGCGCTGTATGAGAACATGCATAACATTGAGCGCAAAGCGATTAGCGAGGGTAAAACCTACCAGCAGAAATTCGCGAAGCAAAAAGGCGTCGAGTTTAAGGATGGCGTTTACAGCCGCATCGATTACAAAGGCCAGGAAGCCATTAAGCCTGAAGATATAGTGACGGTGGTGCTGAAAGAAACGCTGCCTGACGGCACGGTGATTAACGATATGGAAGCCTCGGGAAAAATCTGGTCTCAGCCTCTGAGCGCTTACCCGCCAATCTTCAAAGGACCGTTAGCGCGCTTGGGCAATCACGGAAGTATTACGATCGTGGTGCCGCCAGACCTGGCGTACGGCAGCAAAGGATTGCCGCCAAAAATCCCGCCGGGTGCAACGATGATCTATACGGTCAGAATTGTGGACGTGAAAAAGTAAAACGCAACAGGCCCGGCAAAGGGCCTGTTTTTTTACCTCCCGGCCATAAATTCCCGGTAGGCGTGAATCACCTGCATAAAATCCTCAACGCCGCAGAATGAGAGACTTTCTTCATCGTAATAGCTCATCCCCTCTTCCATTTCGTCGCCGGAAATTTCCAGCTGGTTGGCGCGAATAATCACCTCTTCACCGTCCAGCCAGAGCGTGTATTCATGCCCGGTGCGCTGCCACTGGCGCTCACTGCCTTTAACCGACCGGGCCGCCTGCTCAACCTCATCCAGCAGGGCAAGATTATCTTTAACTTCTTCATTAAACCAGTGACCCACAACCTCGTGGCCCATCGACATACGGACTTTCACCCGACCGGTGACATCACGTAGAAATTCATATTCCATGGTGTTTTCCTCTGCACGGCGAGGGAAAACCAGCCCCCTTCGCGTATAGCGTAATTATCGCAGCAATATCGGCGAAAAACAGCGGGGCGACGCAGCGCAGACAAATAAAAAGGGAGGCCGAAGCCTCCCTTTACCGCAGAGCGAAGAAAAATTATACCGCGGTCTGGAAAATCACGCCGTCAGCCTTCTCGGTGTACTGAGTGAGCTGGTCGAAGTTCAGATAACGGTAGGTATCCATCGCCGTCTTATCAACCTGGGCCATAAACGTCTGGTATTCGTCAGGCGTCGGCAGTTTGCCCAGCAATGAAGCCACTGCGGCAAGCTCGGCGGAAGCAAGGAAGACGTTAGCGCCGGTCCCCAGACGGTTCGGGAAGTTACGGGTTGAGGTTGAGACAACCGTCGCACCGTCAGCAACTCGCGCCTGGTTACCCATACACAGTGAACAGCCTGGGATTTCGATGCGCGCCCCGCTCTTACCAAAGACGCTGTAGTAGCCTTCCTCGGTGAGCTGAGCGGCATCCATACGCGTTGGCGGCGCAACCCACAGACGAGTTGGCAGCTGGCCCTGATGGCTGTCCAGCAGCTTGCCCGCCGCGCGGAAGTGGCCGATGTTGGTCATGCAGGAACCGATAAATACCTCATCGATTTTCTCGCCGGCCACGTCGGACAGCAGGCGTGCATCGTCCGGATCGTTCGGCGCACAGAGGATTGGCTCTTTGATATCGTTCAGATCGATGTCGATCACCGCCGCATATTCTGCGTCCGCGTCGGCTTCCATCAGCTGAGGATCCGCCAGCCATTTCTCCATGCCCTGGATACGACGTTCAAGCGTACGGCGATCGCCGTAACCTTCAGCGATCATCCACTTCAGCAGCACGATATTGGAATTCAGGTACTCTTCGATCGGCTCGCGATCCAGCTTGATGGTACAGCCTGCCGCGGAACGCTCGGCGGATGCATCGGTCAGCTCAAACGCCTGCTCAACTTTCAGCGTTGGCAACCCTTCGATTTCCAGAATGCGGCCGGAGAAGATGTTCTTCTTACCTTTCTTCTCCACGGTCAGCAGGCCCTGTTTGATTGCGTACAGCGGAATGGCGTGAACCAAATCGCGCAGGGTGATGCCCGGCTGCATTTTACCTTTGAAGCGCACCAACACCGACTCAGGCATATCCAGCGGCATCACGCCGGTTGCGGCAGCAAAGGCCACCAGGCCAGAGCCCGCCGGGAAGGAAATGCCGATGGGGAAGCGGGTATGGGAATCGCCGCCGGTGCCGACGGTATCTGGCAGCAACATACGGTTCAGCCAGGAGTGAATCACGCCGTCGCCAGGACGCAGCGATACGCCGCCACGGTTCATGATGAAGTCCGGCAGCGTGTGGTGCGTAGTGACGTCTACAGGTTTTGGATAAGCTGCGGTGTGACAGAAGGACTGCATCACCAGGTCTGCAGAGAAGCCGAGGCACGCCAGGTCTTTCAGTTCATCACGGGTCATTGGACCGGTGGTGTCCTGAGAACCGACGGAGGTCATTTTTGGTTCGCAGTACTGGTTAGGGCGAATACCATCAACGCCGCACGCGCGGCCAACCATTTTTTGCGCCAGCGAGAAACCACGCGTGCTGGCGGCAACATCCTTCGCCTGCACGAAGACTTCGCTATGCGGCAGGCCCAGCGCTTCACGAGCTTTAGTCGTCAGACCGCGGCCAATGATCAGCGGGATACGGCCCCCGGCGCGGACTTCATCCAACAGCACGTCGGTTTTCAGCTCAAAGCTTGCCACCAGCTCGTTGGTTTCGTGGTTACGCACTTCGCCTTGATACGGATAGATGTCGATAACATCGCCCATATTGAGGTCGTTAACGTCGACTTCTATCGGCAGCGCACCGGCATCTTCCATAGTGTTGAAGAAGATCGGCGCGATTTTACCGCCGAGAACCACACCGCCGCCGCGCTTGTTTGGCACGTTCGGAATGTCATCGCCCATGAACCACAGCACGGAGTTAGTCGCAGATTTACGGGACGAGCCCGTGCCGACGACGTCGCCCACATACGCCAGCGGGAAGCCTTTTTTGTTCAGGGCTTCAATCTGTTTGATTGGGCCGACGCTGCCAGGCCGATCCGGCTCAATACCTTCCCGAGCGTTTTTCAGCATTGCCAGGGCGTGCAGAGGGATATCAGGACGTGACCAGGCATCCGGGGCCGGAGACAAATCGTCGGTGTTGGTTTCGCCAGTCACTTTGAAAACGGTTACGGTGATTTTCTCAGCCAGTTTCGGGCGGGAAAGGAACCATTCGGCATCGGCCCAGGATTTCAGAACCTGCTGCGCATGCGTGTTGCCCGCTTTGGCTTTTTCTTCAACGTCGTAAAAGTTATCGAACATTAGCAGCGTGTGGGACAGCGCTTTAGCGGCAATGGCGGCCAGCTTTTCGTTATCCAGCGCGTCAATCAGCGGATGAATGTTGTACCCGCCCTGCATGGTGCCCAGCAGCTCAACGGCTTTTTCAGGGGAAATTAATGGGGAAGTGGCGTCGCCTTTGGCGAGGGCCGCCAGGAAACCGGCTTTAACATAGGCAGCTTCGTCAACGCCCGGTGGAACACGGTTGGTAATCAGATCTAACAGGAATGCTTCTTCACCCTTAGGCGGAGTTTTCAGCAGCTCAACCAGTGCGGCCATTTGGGTTGCATCAAGAGGTTTTGCAACAATCCCTTCTACGGCACGTTCAGCTACGTGCTTACGGTATTCTTCTAGCACGACGGTTCTCCTCGCTCTCATTGTCATTGTGGCGCCAGGCTTAATCTCTTCACGCTCCTGTGAGACAGCAGTTTGTAGGGTAAATGCCCGGATCCGCGACGGCAGCATAGCAGGATTTCAGGGGGGTGTTAATCCGTTTACAAAAAAGCAACATTAAATCTTTGCTGAATCGTTACGGACGAAAGATTACTTTTAGATATGACCGGCGAACGAGGAAAGCTACCGGTTTACAGCCAAAAAAAACGGCCCCGCAGGGCCGCTTTATCAAACGCAGAAAGTTACTTTTTCTTCGCTTTCGCGTTTGGCAGATCGGTGATGCTGCCTTCGAAGATTTCTGCTGCCAGGCCCACAGACTCATGCAGAGTCGGGTGTGCGTGAATGGTCAGCGCGATGTCTTCAGCGTCACAGCCCATTTCGATTGCCAGGCCGATTTCACCCAGCAGCTCACCGCCGTTAGTGCCGACAATCGCCCCACCGATAACACGGTGAGTTTCTTTGTCGAAGATAAGCTTGGTCATGCCGTCTGCACAATCGGAAGCGATAGCACGACCAGAAGCGGCCCACGGGAAGGTGGACGTTTCGTAGCTGATGCCCTTCTCTTTTGCTTCTTTCTCAGTCAGACCAACCCATGCAACTTCTGGTTCGGTATAAGCAATGGATGGGATCACTTTCGGGTCGAAATAATGCTTCATGCCAGCGATAACTTCAGCGGCAACGTGGCCTTCATGGACGCCTTTGTGGGCCAGCATTGGCTGACCAACGATGTCACCGATAGCATAAATGTGCGGCACGTTAGTGCGCATCTGCTTATCGGTACGGATGAAGCCGCGATCGTCAACTTCAACGCCAGCAGCGCCCGCGTCCAGCAGCTTACCGTTAGGTACGCGGCCGATAGCAACCAGCACCGCGTCATAACGCTGCGCTTCTGCCGGTGCTTTTTTGCCTTCCATCGTGACGTAGATACCATCTTCTTTGGCTTCTACCGCGGTCACTTTGGTTTCCAGCATCAGGTTGAACTGCTTGCTGATACGCTTGGTGAAGACTTTCACCACGTCTTTGTCGGCAGCCGGGATTACCTGGTCGAACATTTCAACCACGTCAATCTCTGAACCCAGCGCATGGTAAACGGTGCCCATTTCCAGACCGATGATGCCGCCGCCCATAACCAGCATACGCTTAGGTACGGATTTCAGCTCCAGCGCGTCGGTGGAATCCCACACGCGCGGATCTTCATGCGGAATGAATGGCAGCTGAATCGGACGGGAACCCGCCGCGATGATGGCGTTATCAAAGTTAATGGTCGTTGGGCCATTTTCGCCTTCAACAACGAGGGTGTTAGCGCCGGTGAATTTACCCAGACCGTTAACCACTTTAACTTTGCGACCTTTCGCCATACCGGACAGGCCACCGGTCAGCTGGTTGATAACCTTTTCTTTCCAGGTACGGATTTTGTCGATATCGGTTTTCGGCTCGCCAAAAACAATGCCGTGCTCGGCCAGAGCTTTCGCTTCTTCGATAACTTTAGCCACGTGCAGCAGGGCTTTAGAAGGGATACAGCCAACGTTCAGACAAACACCGCCGAGGGTGCTGTAACGCTCAACAATGACGGTCTCCAGACCTAAATCAGCGCAACGGAAAGCAGCAGAGTAGCCTGCCGGGCCTGCCCCAAGTACGACGACCTGAGTTTTGATTTCAGTACTCATCATGACCTCTTAATTTATTTCCGGCGGTCCCTGGTCTTTTCACGCCCATTGCCACCGGGACGTTCTATCCGCCAGCAGTTTACAAAATTGTTAACAATTTTGAAACAACAAACGGCAAACGATTTGAGTTATGCACCCGATAATCCCAAACAGCATCATGAGATTACCAGAAAAAAGCCGGCCGTTTGGCCGGCTTTTTGGCTTACATTACCAGGCGACGAATGTCTGCCAGCATGTTGTTGATGATGGTGATAAAGCGCGCACCATCAGCCCCGTCAATCACGCGGTGATCGAAGGAAAGAGACATCGGCATCATCAGACGCGGCGTGAACTCTTTACCGTTCCAGACAGGTTCCATTGCCGACTTGGACACGCCCAGGATGGCCACTTCAGGCGCGTTAACGATTGGCGCGAAGTGAGTCGTCCCGATACCGCCGAGGCTTGAAATGGTGAAGCAGCCGCCCTGCATTTCGCCAGCGGTCAGCTTGCCGTCACGCGCTTTTTTGGAGATAGCCATCAGCTCGCGGGACAGTTCAGTGATGCTCTTCTTGTTTACATCTTTGAACACCGGCACAACCAGACCGTTTGGCGTATCAACCGCCACACCAATGTTGATGTATTTTTTCAGCGTCAGCTTCTGACCGTCTTCGGACAGGGAGCTGTTGAAGCGCGGCATCTGTTCCAGAGCGGCAGCAACGGCTTTCATGATGAACACGACAGGCGTGAACTTCACGTCGAGCTTACGCTTGGCGGCTTCGTCGTTCTGCTGCTTGCGGAACGCTTCCAGATCGGTGATATCGGTTTTGTCGAAGTGCGTAACGTGCGGGATCATTACCCAGTTACGGCTCAGGTTAGCACCAGAGATTTTCTGAATGCGGCCCAGTTCCACTTCTTCGATTTCGCCAAACTTGCTGAAGTCGACTTTCGGCCATGGCAGCATGCCCGGCAGGCCGCCACCCGCAGAAGCTGCCGGTGCAGTTTCTGCGCGTTTAACGGCGTCTTTCACGTAGGCCTGAACGTCTTCGCGCAGGATACGACCTTTACGACCGGTACCTTTTACCTTCGCCAGGTTCACACCGAACTCGCGCGCCAGGCGGCGAATCAGCGGAGTGGCGTGGACGTAAGCGTCGTTTTCAGCGAATTCAGATTTGCCTTCGGCTTTAGCCGGGGCAGCGGCAGCAGGCTTTTCAGCTTTTGCGGCCTGTGCCGGAGCAGCTTCCTGCTTAGCCGCAGGCGCAGGCGCTGCGCCTTCAACTTCAAAGACCATAATCAGAGAGCCGGTAGAGACTTTGTCGCCGGTGCTGATTTTGATTTCTTTCACGGTGCCCGCGAACGGCGCCGGGACTTCCATAGAAGCTTTGTCACCTTCAACGGTGATCAGCGACTGTTCAGCGGCAACTTTATCGCCCACTTTCACCATCACTTCGGTCACTTCTACTTCGTCACCGCCGATGTCCGGCACGTTAACTTCTTTAGAGCCGGAGGCAGCCGGTGCCGCAGCGGCCGGAGCAGCTTCAGCTTTGGTTTCCGCAGCCGCAGGTGCAGCACCTGCCACTTCAAAGACCATAATCAGAGAGCCGGTAGACACTTTGTCGCCGGTGCTGATTTTAATTTCTTTCACAACGCCCGCGAACGGGGCCGGGACTTCCATAGAAGCTTTGTCACCTTCAACGGTGATCAGAGACTGCTCGGCTTCTACCTTGTCGCCCACTTTCACCATCACTTCGGTCACTTCTACTTCGTCACCGCCGATATCAGGCACATTCACTTCTTTCGCGGCGGCGGCGGCTGGAGCGGCTGCCGGGGCTGCTTCTTTCTTCTCTTCTGCCTGAGCAGGTGCAGCGGCAGCTGCACCTTCGGCGGAATCGAAAATCATGAGCAGTTTGCCAGTCTCGGTTTTATCGCCAACGGAGACTTTGATCTCTTTAACGATGCCAGCCTGTGGAGACGGAACTTCCATAGAGGCTTTATCGCCTTCTACGGTGATCAGCGACTGTTCAACTTCAACTTTGTCGCCAACTTTGACCAGGATCTCGGTGATTTCAACTTCATCAGCCCCGATGTCCGGCACATTGATTTCGATAGCCATTCTTCTTTTACCTCTTACGCCAGACGCGGGTTGACTTTATCTGCATCGATATTGAATTTGGTGATCGCTTCAGCCACCACTTTCTTATCGATTTCGCCACGTTTAGCCAGTTCACCCAGCGCTGCTACGACCACGTAGGAAGCATCAACTTCAAAGTGGTGACGCAGGTTTTCGCGGCTGTCAGAGCGACCGAAACCGTCGGTACCCAGTACGCGGTAATCATCAGCCGGTACGTAAGTACGAACCTGCTCGGCGAACAGTTTCATATAGTCAGTAGATGCAACCGCTGGCGCATCGTTCATCACCTGAGCGATATACGGAACGCGCGGAGTTTCCATTGGGTGCAGCATGTTCCAGCGCTCACAGTCCTGGCCATCACGTGCCAGCTCGGTGAAGGAGGTTACGCTGTACACGTCAGAACCTACGCCGTAGTCGTTCGCCAGGATCTGTGCTGCTTCACGTACGTGACGCAGGATAGAACCGGAGCCCAGCAGCTGAACTTTACCTTTGCTACCTGCCACGGTTTCGAGTTTGTAGATACCTTTACGGATACCTTCCTCGGCGCCTGCTGGCATAGCCGGCATGTGGTAGTTTTCGTTCAGCGTGGTGATGTAGTAGTAAACGTTCTCTTGTTTCTCACCGTACATGCGCTCCAGGCCATCGTGCATGATCACCGCAACTTCGTACGCGTAAGACGGATCGTAAGAGATACAGTTCGGGATAGTCAGAGACTGAATGTGGCTGTGACCATCTTCGTGCTGCAAACCTTCGCCGTTCAGCGTGGTACGACCGGAAGTGCCGCCTACCAGGAAGCCGCGAGCCTGCTGGTCGCCTGCCTGCCAGCACAGGTCACCAATACGCTGGAACCCGAACATGGAGTAGTAAATGTAGAACGGAATCATCGGCAGGTTGTTGGTGCTGTAAGAGGTCGCAGCGGCCAGCCAGGATGCGCCTGCGCCCAGCTCGTTGATCCCTTCCTGCAGAATCTGACCCTTCTCGTCTTCTTTGTAGTAAGCAACCTGCTCACGGTCCTGCGGGGTGTACTGCTGACCGTTCGGGCTGTAAATACCAATCTGACGGAACAGGCCTTCCATACCGAAGGTACGTGCTTCATCGGCGATGATTGGCACCAGGCGATCTTTGATCGACTTGTTCTTCAGCATAACGTTCAGGGCACGAACGAAAGCGATAGTGGTGGAAATCTCTTTGTTCTGCTCTTCGAGCAGCTGAGAGAAATCTTCCAGCGCCGGCAGTTCCAGCTTCTCGGTGAAGTTAGGCTGACGGGACGGCAGGTAGCCGTTCAGCTTCTGACGCTGGCCGTGCAGGTAACCATGCTCTTCAGAACCTTCAGGGAAGGTGATGTAAGACAGGTTTTCAACCTGCTCATCGGTCACAGGAACGTTGAAACGGTCGCGGATATAACGCACGCCGTCCATGTTCATTTTCTTAACCTGGTGAGCGATATTTTTACCTTCGGCGGTGTCACCCATGCCGTAACCTTTAATGGTATGGGCCAGGATAACTGTTGCTTTGCCTTTGGTTTCCTGCGCTTTCTTCAGGGCAGCGTAGACTTTCTTCGGATCGTGGCCACCGCGGTTCAGAGCCCAGATCTGCTCGTCGCTCCAGTCGGCAACCAGCGCGGCTGTTTCTGGATACTTACCGAAGAAGTGTTCGCGGACGTACGCACCATCTTTGGATTTAAAGGTCTGGTAATCACCGTCAACGGTTTCGTTCATCAGCTGAATCAGCTTACCGCTGGTGTCTTTACGCAGCAGCTCATCCCAACGACCGCCCCACATAACCTTGATAACGTTCCAGCCGGCGCCGCTAAAGATGCCTTCCAGCTCGTTGATGATCTTGCCGTTGCCGGTTACCGGACCATCCAGACGCTGCAGGTTACAGTTGATGATGAAGCACAGGTTATCCAGTTTTTCACGGGTCGCGATGGTGATAGCGCCTTTAGATTCTGGCTCGTCCATCTCGCCGTCGCCCAGGAAGGCGTAAACGGTTTGTTCAGAGGTATCTTTCAGACCACGGTGTTCCAGATATTTCAGGAATTTAGCCTGGTAGATAGCGCCGATCGGGCCCAGACCCATGGATACGGTCGGGAACTGCCAGAATTCTGGCATCAGTTTCGGGTGCGGGTAAGAGGACAGACCTTTACCGTGAACTTCCTGACGGAAATTGTTCATCTGCTCTTCGGTCAGACGGCCTTCCAGGAACGCACGCGCGTAAATCCCTGGGGAAATGTGGCCCTGGAAGTAAACCAGATCGCCGCCGTCTTTCTCGGAACGCGCGCGGAAGAAGTGGTTAAAGCACACTTCATAAACGGTCGCAGAGGACTGGAAGGAAGCCATGTGGCCGCCGAGCTCGAGGTCTTTTTTAGACGCACGCAGCACGGTCATGATGGCGTTCCAACGGATAGCAGAACGAATACGACGTTCCAGCTCCAGATTGCCCGGGTATTCCGGCTCATCTTCAACGGCAATAGTGTTTACATAGTTGGCTACACCAGTACCAGCTGCCACTTTAACGCCGCCTTTGCGGGCTTCGGACAGTAACTGATCGATGAGATACTGAGCACGCTCAACACCTTCTTCACGGATGACCGATTCGATCGCCTGTTGCCAGTCGCGAGTTTCGATCGGATCCACGTCATTTGGGAAACGTTCTGACATGGGTGGTATTCCTTATCTGTGTCTAATACGTTGATTATCTGGAACC
>DASXGN010000046.1:0-179172 GCA_036489025.1 Buttiauxella sp. | reverse complement strand
GAATATGGATTTATCTGCACGCACCGAGCAGCAGTCGGCTGCCGTCGTTGAAACGGCTGCCAGCATGGAAGAGCTGACCTCCACCGTTGCGCTCAACGCTGAAAATGCCAACCATGCGCGTCAGCTCGCAGAAATGGCCTCGCAGAAAGCCAGTGAAGGCAATGAGATTTCTCAACAGGTCATCGATACGATGAAAAATGTGCGCAGCAGCTCGCATCGTATTTCTGAGATCACCACGGTCATCAACAGCATCGCGTTTCAGACCAATATTCTCGCCCTCAACGCCGCCGTCGAAGCGGCCAGAGCCGGGGATCAGGGTAAAGGTTTTGCGGTGGTGGCAGGTGAAGTTCGCAATCTCGCCCAGCGCAGCGCGCAGTCGGCGAAAGAGATTGAAGGGTTAATTCATGAATCCGTAAACTTTGTCGACTCCGGGTTCAAACTGGTCGAGGGTGCCGGCGTAGCCATGGCGGATATTGAATCTTCGGTCACTCAGGTGCGCGATATTATGAGCGAGATTGCCGCAGCAACGGACGAACAAAGCCGGGGCATTTCACAAATCGCTCAGGCGATGGCCGAAATGGATACCACCACCCAGCAGAACGCCGCGCTGGTGGAAGAATCGTCCGCCGCGGCCAGCTCTCTGGAAGACCAGGCGGTGCAGCTTGAGAAAGTGGTGTCGATATTCCGCATCTCTAAAGACGAGCAGGTCAAACCCGTCGCCAAAACGACGCGCAGCAACGCTTCTTCAAAAGTGACGAAAAAACCGGTTGAATCCAACGCAGCGGAAGATTGGGCCGAGTTTTAAACCTTTTGATCGCAGCCCTCTCCATTGGGGAGAGGGCCTCCGGCTAAATTTCCTCTTTATCAATCCCCAGGCGCTTCATGCGTGACAGCAGCGTGGTGCGTTTCAGCCCCAGGCGCTGGGCCGCGCCGCGCGGACCGGCCACCACACCGTTGGTTTCCTTTAGCACGCGCAGAATACGCTGCGCCTCATCTTCCCCTTCGCGAACCTCAGCGTTAATCGCCAACGGCACCGTTTTTTCTTCGCGGAGGCGGTATTCCATCTCCGGCAGGGAAAGGTGCAGCACGTTACCGCGCGTCAGCAGCACCGCACGCTCAATCACATTCTCCAACTCGCGCACGTTGCCCGGCCACTCCATACGGCTTAGCGCCCGCAGGGTTTCCGCCGGGATACTGTCGATATTGCGATTCATACGATGGGCGATTTTAAAGGTGAAAGATTTCACCAGCAGCGGAATATCCTCCGGGCGCTCGCGCAGCGGCGGCAGCGTAATCGGGAAGACGTTCAGACGATAGTAAAGGTCGCTGCGGAACTCGCGATCCGCCACCATCTCTTTCAAATTCCGGTTGGTGGCCGCAATCAGACGCACGTCCACCTGCTGAATTTTGTTGCTGCCCAGGCGTTCAAACTCTTGCTCCTGCAATACGCGCAGCAGCTTCGGCTGGAGCTCCAGCGGCATATCGCCCACTTCGTCCAGAAACAGCGAGCTTTTATCCGCCAGCTCAAAGCGTCCGATGCGCTGGGTGTTCGCGCCGGTAAACGCGCCGCGCTCATGGCCAAACAGATCGCTCTCCAGCAGGCCGGCGGGCATCGCCGCGCAGTTAATCTTCACCATCCGGCGGCTGTTGCGTTCGCTCAGGTTGTGAATAGCCCGGGCAATCAGCTCTTTGCCAGTCCCTGTTTCACCGAGGATCAGCACCGTACTGTCACTTTTCGCTACCATTTCGACCTGTTTGAGCACGTTCGACATCACTTCGCTGCGGCCAATTATCTCGCCGAAATCGCTGGCGACATTGTTAATTTGCTCGGTGAGGTAGAGGTTCTCATCCACCAGATTTTCTTTTAGGCGGTTGATTTCCTGGTAGGCCAGCGCGTTATCCACGGCAATCGCGATGCGCTCGGCAATCTGACGCAGCAGCTTGAGGTTTGCCGGGGTAAACACCCCCGCCTCGCACTGCGCCAGCTTCAGCACGCCCAGCATATTGTTGCCAAAATTCAGCGGCAGCAAGCACAGCGTCTGGATTTGATTGCCCCACATTTCGAACAGCATGCGCTCATAAGGCGCCAGCCGATCGCCGTGATGAAGATTTAACAGCAGCATTTCACCGCTTTTAAATACCCGTTCGGTCAGCGTGCCGGGCTCCGCCACGTCGCTCCGATCGTGAATCGGCGACTGCTCATCAACAAAATGCGTGGAATGAATGGTCAGCCGGTCTTTACGGTTGCCGCGCAGCACGATGCTGATTGAATCGATGGAGAAATAGTAGTGAATCTCACGGGCGATTTCGCTGATCAGCTCATCGAGGTCGAGCTTGGAAAGCACCGCGTTGGTGACCGCGACCAGAATGCGAAAATCATCACGCTCGCGGCACAGAAGATTGTAATCCTGGTTCGAGCTTATGCGCGTCTGGATTTGCTCGGCCACCAGCGCAACAACCTGAGCGAACGTGTGCAACCGATCCAGCTCTTTGTCGGTCCAGTCTGCGTCACCGTTGCGAATAAACTCGCAGCCGCCGAATATTTTGCCCTCTGAGGCCAGCGGCAGCAGGCAGTAGCGCCCAAAGGGTTCATACAGCTCGAGATTCATCACCTGCGGCCAGGTTTCGTTGAACTCCTGCTGGGTACAAATCAGCGCTTCCGGACGCGATAGCACGCGGCGCACCGGGCCGTTGGCCAGCACCATTTCGTCTTCGTAGTGCAGGCCCTTGCCGTGCCTGTCCATGCCATAAAATCCCACGCGCTGATGCAGCGGGTGATAAAGCAGCACGTTCGCCCGATCCGCCAGCGCGCTTTGCTTCACTAACTGCGTCAGGCAGTAGGCCAGCGCCGGAAGGTCAGGCTGCTGGAGCAAAGTACGCGTAATATCGAATAACCCTTGCTGCCCGAGATCGCTCATCGGTGTGTATGGCATTTTGCTTATCCAGAAAAAATGATCGCTAAATTACCCGGATTTCCCCTCTCCCTTGCGAGAGAAGGTCGGGGTGAGGGCATGACGACCACGCCCAATCTTATTTGTCTTATAAATTGCGCTTAAGTGTAGCCAGGGTCGCGCGGACCGTTCCTGGCTTAGGTCAACAAATGCGCGGTAGCGGTTCAGAATGCGGCAGATCGAGGGTGCGTTTCACGCCGTAAAGCCCGGCCACGCGCACGCCTCTGCGCTCGACCACTTCACCTATCATCGCCGCGTCCTGGCCAAGAGGATGAGCGCGCAGGGCGGCGAGAACGGCATCCGCCGCGTCGCGCTGTGCTGCAATCACCAGCTTGCCTTCATTGGCGAAGTTCAGCGCATCCAGCCCCAGCAGCTCGCAGACGCCGCGCACGGCCGGATTCAGCGGCAGCTGGCCCTCAACGACTTCCATTCCGCAGCCGCTGGAGGCCGCAAACTCGTGCAGCACGGCGTTGACTCCGCCGCGCGTGGCATCGCGCAAAGCTTTCACGCCGGGAATATTCACCAGCGGCGCAATCAGCGGGGCCAATACCGCGCAGTCGCTGACTAAATCGCCTTCCATGCCCAGCGATTCGCGCAGGTTAAGGATAGTCGCTCCGTGGTCGCCCAGCGTGCCGCTGACTATCAGCACGTCACCCGCGTTAATCTGCCGCGCGCCCCAGTTCAGGCCCGCAGGAATGGCCCCGATCCCGGCCGTATTGATGAATATTTTGTCCGCCGCGCCGCGCTGCACCACCTTGGTATCACCGGTAACAATCGTCACGCCTGCGGCTTTCGCCGTCGAGGCCATGCTGGCTACCACGCGTTCCAGCGTTTCTAAGGGCAGCCCTTCTTCGAGGATAAAACCGCACGACAGCCAGCGCGGCGCAGCCCCGCTTACGGCAACATCGTTAGCCGTGCCGCAGACGGCAATCTTGCCGATGTCACCCCCGGGGAAGAACAGCGGATCGATAACATAGCCGTCCGTGGAAAACGCCAGCCGGTCGCCGGAGGCGGTAAGCTCCGCCAGCGGCAGTCGCGCCTGATCTTCCTGTTCGGCGAGCCACGGGTTATCAAAAGCCCGCATAAAGAGCTCGCCGATGAGCGCCTGCATCGCCTGGCCGCCGCTGCCGTGGGCTAATTCAATCGTCTTCATGCTTCGCACTCCTGAGAGCGATACTGGTACCAGGCCGCACAGGCCCCTTCGGAAGAAACCATCAGCGCGCCAAAGGCGTTTTGAGGATTACAGCTTTTGCCAAACATCGGGCACTGATGCGGCTTGCAGCGTCCGGTTAAGACATCGCCGCAGCGGGCTCGCGGATCGTCATAAACCTGCTGGGGGGCCGGTTTAAAGTGCTCTTCAGCATCAAACTGACGATAGCCTTCGGTGAGACGCACGCCGGAGTCGCTGATGGTGCCCAGCCCTCGCCATTCTGATTCGCCGCGCACGACAAACACTTCCGCAATGGCCTGTTGGGCAAGCGAGTTACCGTCGTCGGGCACCACGCGCCGGTACTGGTTTTCTACCGCGCTTTGCTGGCGAATTTTTTGCTCAACGAGCATCAGCACGCCCTGCAGTAAATCCAGCGGCTCAAAGCCTGCCACCACCAGCGGACGCTGGTGCTGTGCGGCAATAAAATCGTAGGCCGCGGTGCCAATCACCATGCTGACGTGCCCCGGCGCGAGGAACGCATCAATGCCGTTCTCCGGCTGTTCAAGCAGGCTGCGCAGCGTTGGGATCAGCGTAATGTGCTGGCAGAAGAAGTAGAAGTTGCTGACGTTCTGCGCCTTCGCCTGCTGCAATAAAATCGCCGTAGCGGGCATGGTGGTTTCAAAACCCAGCCCGAAAAATACCACCTTGCGATCGGGATTTTGCCTGGCCAGCGCCAGCGCGTCGAGCGGCGAATAAACCACGCGCACGTCGGCCCCGCGAGCTTTAGCCTGCATCAGCGAACCGTTTTTACCCGGCACGCGCATCGCGTCGCCAAAGGTGCAGAAAATCACTTCCGGGTGGCTGGCTATCTCCACGCAGGCGTCGATACGGCCCATCGGCAGCACGCAAACCGGGCAGCCCGGCCCGTGAATAAACTCGATGTTGCCGGGCAGCAGCTGGTCGAGACCAAACTTAAAAATCGCGTGGGTATGGCCGCCGCAGACTTCCATAATGCGCAGCGGGCGCTCGGCGGAATAAGACAGCAGCCGGGCACGATCGCGCAGCGCGTCGATGAGCTGCATGACTTTTTCCGGCGCACGGTATTCGTCAACGAAACGCATCAGCCGCGCTCCTCGCCGAACAGCAGCGCGCCCACGTCCGGTTCCACTTCAAACATATTTTGCAGCGCCTCCAGAGTATCGCGGGCCTCGGCCTCGTCGATAATGCTCATGGCAAAACCGACGTGAACCAGCACCCACTGCCCCGGCTGCGCGTCGCCCACCAGCGTCAGGTTAACGTCGCGCTTGATGCCGCAAACGTCTACTTTTGCGCTGCCGTCGGCCAGGCGCTCAACGATGAGTCCGGGGATGCCTATGCACATCGCTGCGCCTCCAGCCATTCGAGCCACTTATCCATGCCTTCACCGCGGGTGGCGGACACCAGCAGGATTTCAATATTCGGATTCACCTGGCGGGCGTAATCGAGGCACTTCTCAACGTCGAACTGCAAATACGGCAGCAGATCGATCTTGTTGAGCAACATCAGCGAGGCGGCAGCAAACATATGCGGATATTTCAGCGGCTTGTCTTCACCTTCCGTCACGGAAAGCACCGCCACCTTGTGGCGTTCACCCAGATCGAAGCTCGCCGGGCACACGAGGTTGCCGACGTTTTCAATAAACAGAATGCCGCTGCGTTCAAGCGGCAGGCGCAGCATCGCGTCGCGGATCATCTGCGCGTCCAGATGACAGCCCTTGCCGGTATTGACCTGAATAGCCGGCGTGCCGGTGGCGCGGATCCGAGCGGCGTCGTTGACCGTTTGCTGGTCGCCTTCAATAACCGCGCTCGGCACTTTGCCTTGCAGACGCATAAGCGTTTCGGTCAGCAGCGTCGTTTTGCCGGAGCCGGGGCTGGAAACCAGGTTCAGCACCAGCTGCTGTCGCCGGGCGAACTGCTCGCGGTTATAGACGGCAAGCTGATTGTTTTTATCCAGCACGTTCAGCTCGATTTCCAGCATGCGGCGCTGGGTCATGCCCGGCGCGTGGGTGCCCGCCGCGCCGTGGCCGTAATGCAAATCGCCCTGCTCATCGGCGGTTGGCGCAAACTTAACGCCGGTGATTTGCATGGCCCGACGGGAAGCCGGGGCAAAAGGCGCGCTGCGAAAACCGGAGTGCGGGTTACGCTCGTCGCCTTCTATATACAGGTTGCCTTCGGCGCAACCGCAGGTGCTACACATGGTTTGTCTCCTCTACTTCCAGACGTTTGATCTGCACGCCATCATCCGCCACGACCCGTAAATTGCTGCCTTCGCACAGCGGACAGCGCCGCACCAGCTGGGTCAGCAACCTAATGTGCTGCTGGCAGTCGTAGCACCAGCATTCCGCTTCCTGTTCATGAATATGGAGCTGGCAGCCTTCGGCAAGGGTGTCGCGGCAAACCAGTTCGAAACAGAACTCCAGCGCGCTTCGCTCCACGCAGGAGAAAGCGCCTACTTCCAGCCAGACGGCGGTGACGCGGCTCGCGCCATGATGTTTTGCCTGGGCTTCGATGAGTTCCAGCGCGCGCTGGCAGAGGGTGATTTCGTGCATGGGACCTCCGGGGATATCTGCGGCAGGTAATGCAAGGAAGATGCCAGAATGTTTTAGCCTCGCCCTAACCCTCTCCCCTCTGCGGAGGTGGGCAGGGTACGGAGAAATGTCACGCTATGACAAAGATGTCGAAATGACATGTCGCAGCCATCGTCATTTGGCCAAAAAATAAATAAAAACCAACAAATTCAATTAAATATAAATTTGGCACGAAATATGCCTTATGGGGGAATCAGCACAAACAGAGTGATTTAAGAATGAACATTTGGGAACTGAGCGAAAAAGCCGAATACATTGCCGACAAGCACCAGCGCCTGCTCGCGCAGTGGCAGCACTACTGCAATACCCTGATTCAGGGCATCACCCTCTCCAAAGCCAAGCTGCATCACGCGGTGGGCTGCAACCCGGACGATTCGCTGCGCTTCTTTTTATTCGACCACTTCGTGATTCACGTCACCCTGGCGGAAGGCTTCAACAGCCACACCATCGAATACTACGTTGAGAAGCGCGACGGCGAGGACAAGATCCTGATTGCTAAAGCCATTATGGACGATGAAGGCCGCGTGGACGGCGGCATCAGCAACCGCAATCGCGAGCAGGTGCTGGAGCACTACCTCGAAAAAATCCGCCCGGTTTACGACAGCCTGTATCGCGCCGTGCACGACGACGCGCCCGTTTCGCTGGTGCCGCTGCAGCACAAGGCCCTGGCCTGAACCCGCCGAGTGTCGAAAACTGTCGAAATGACAGCATCCGGCACGGTTTCGTCAAAAATGATGATTGTCACCAGAGGAATACCCGGTGAACCGTTTTGTAATCGCTGACTCCAAACTTTGCATGGGATGTCATACCTGCGAGGCCGCCTGCGCTGAGACGCACCGCCTGCACGGTTTGCAGTCCATGCCGCGCCTGAAAGTAATGCGCAACGCCACTGAATCGGCCCCGCAGATGTGCCACCACTGCGAAGACGCCCCCTGCGCCGGGGTTTGCCCGGTCAACGCCATCACCCGCGTCGACGGTGCCGTACAGCTCAATGAAAGCCTGTGCGTAAGCTGCAAGCTCTGCGGCATCGCCTGTCCGTTTGGCGCCATTGAATTTTCCGGCAGCCGCCCGATTCATATTCCCGCCAACGCCAACAGCCCGAAAGCACCTCCGGCCCCGCCCGCTCCGGCCCGCGTCAGCACCCTGCTCGACTGGGTGCCCGGCGTGCGAGCCATCGCCGTGAAATGCGATTTGTGCAGCTTTGATGAAGACGGCCCGGCGTGCGTGCGCACCTGCCCGACCAAAGCTCTGCGCGTGGTGGACAACAAAGATCTTTCCGCCGCCAACAAGCGCAAACGCCAGCTGACGCTGGGCGTTTCCCTTGGCGACCTCACTTCGTTCACCCAGTCCGAGGTCAAAAAATGAGTGCATTTCTCCTGATTCATTGGGCGCTGCTGGGCTTCGTGGCGAGCGCCGTGCTGGCAGCGGCAGCGGTATTTCACAGGCCGCTGAGCGGTTTTATTGCCGGGATCGGCGGCGCTGCGGGTTCTGTGCTGGTGCTGATCGCGGGCTTCAAAGCGCTGACCGGCTTTAGCGGCGAAGCACAAATCTGGCACTGGCAGCTGCAGCTCAACGCTTTCAACGGCCTGTGGCTGCTTACCGTCGGCCTGTCCGGCCTGTTTATCTCGCTGTTTAACATCGACTGGCATCGCCACCATAAGGTTCAGGCCAACGGTCTGCTGGTGAATCTGGTGCTGGCGGCGGCGGTAGCGGCGCTGGTGGCGGATAACTTCGGCCTGCTGGTCGCGATGGCTGAAATCGTCTCGCTGGCCGGCTATTTCCTCACCGGATGCAGGCAGTCCGGGCAGCTGTGGTTTGCGCTGGGCCGCCTCGGCACCGTGCTGCTGGCAATTGCCTGCTGGCTGCTGTGGAACCAGTACGGCACGCTGAGCTTCGGCGAGCTGCACCGGCTGCTCGACGGCGCGCAGATAAACACCACCGTCTGGCTGCTGGGCCTGGTCGGCTTCGGCCTGCTGTCAGGAATTATCCCGCTGCACGGCTGGGTGCCTCAGGCCCACGCTAACGCCTCGGCCCCCGCGGCGGCGCTGTTCTCGGCGGTGATCCTTAAAATTGGCCTGTACGGCATCATGAGCTTCTCGCTTATCAGCCACGTCATGCCGCTGTGGTGGGGCGTGCTGGTGGTGGTGCTCGGCATGATTACCGCGTTTATCGGCGGGCTGTACGCGCTGATGGAGCACAACATCAACCGCCTGCTGGCTTATCACTCCCTCGAGAATATCGGCATTATTCTGCTCGGCCTCGGCTGCGGCATGATGGGCCTCGCGCTCAACGAGCCGACGCTGGTGGCGCTGGGCATGACTGGCGGCCTGTATCACCTGCTCAACCACAGCCTGTTCAAGACCACGCTGTTCCTGGGCGCGGGCGCGGTGTGGTTCCGCACCGGTCACCGCGACATTGAAAAGCTGGGCGGGATTGGCAAGCGCATGCCGCTGATTTCGCTGGCGATGCTGGTGGGCCTGATGGCGATGGCCGCGCTGCCGCCGCTCAACGGTTTCGCGGGCGAGTGGGTGATTTACCAGTCCTTTTTCCGCCTGGGCAGCCTGCCGCTGTTCGTTGGCCGCTTCCTCGGGCCGCTGCTGGCCGTCGGGCTGGCGATTACCGGCGCGCTGGCGGTGATGTGCATGGCGAAAGTTTATGGCGTCACTTTCCTGGGCGCGCCGCGCACGCCTGAAGCCGAAAACGCGACCTCCGCGCCGTGGCTGATGACCCTCAGCATTGTCGCTCTGGCAGTCTGCTGTATCGCCGCAGGCGTGGCCGCACCGTGGCTGCTGCCGCTGCTGCACCACGCCGTTCCGCTGCCGCTGCACACCGCCAACACCGTCGTTTCGCAGCCGATGATGACCCTGTTGCTGATCGCCTGCCCGCTGCTGCCGTTCATGCTGATGGTGATTTTCCGCGGCGACCGCCTGCCAAACCGCACTCGCGGCTCGGCCTGGGTCTGCGGCTACGACCACGAACAGGCAATGGTGATCACCGCCGGGGGCTTTGCCCAGCCGGTTAAAGCCGCCTTCGCACCGCTGCTGAAAATGCGCAAAACCCTGAACCCGGTGAAATGGTTCCCCGGCTGGCAGTGCGACTGCCTGGCCGGCACCTTCCGCCGCCTGGCAATGATTGAGCTGGCCGTGCTGCTGGTTGCGGTTGTCGCTTAAGGAGCTGAGATGAATACCTTTTTGTTAGCCGTAGTCCAGGCGCTGGTGCTGTTTGCCGCTGCGCCGCTGCTGTCCGGCGTGACCCGCGCCACCCGCGCGCGGCTCCATAACCGCCGCGGTCCGGGCGTTATGCAGGAATATCGCGATCTGTTTAAGCTGCTGGGCCGCCAAAGCGTAGCGCCTGCCGCGTCCGGCTGGGTGTTCCGCCTGATGCCGTTTGTGATGGTCGGCGTGATGCTGACCATCGCCACCGCGCTGCCGGTGGTCACCCTGGCTTCCCCGCTGCCGTCACTCGGCGATTTAATCACGCTGATTTACCTCTTCGCCATCGCCCGCTTCTTCTTTGCGATTGCGGGCCTCGATACCGGCAGCCCGTTTACGGCGATTGGTGCCAGCCGCGAGGCCATCCTCGGCGTGCTGGTTGAGCCAATCCTGCTGCTCGGCCTGTGGGTTGCGGCGCAGGTGGCTGGCAGCACGCATATCAGCCATATCGCCGCCACGATTTATCACTGGCCGGTGGCGCATTCCCTCACCCTGCTGCTGGCGCTGGCGGCCTGCGCGTTCGCCACCTTTATCGAGATGGGCAAGCTGCCGTTCGATTTAGCCGAAGCGGAGCAGGAGCTACAGGAAGGCCCGCTCACCGAATACAGCGGCGCGGGCTTTGCGGTGCTGAAATGGGGGATTTCCCTCAAGCAGCTCGTGGTGCTGCAAATGTTCGTCGGCGTCTTTCTGCCGTGGGGCCAGATGAGCGAGTTCAGCTGGGGCGGCCTTGCGGTGGCGCTGGTACTGGCGGCGGTCAAGCTGGTACTCGGCGTGCTGATTATCGCGCTGTTTGAGAACAGCATGGCGCGCCTGCGCATGCTGGAAACCTCGCGTATTACCTGGGCCGGTTTTGGCTTTGCCTTTTTAGCCTTCGTCTCCTTGCTGGCGGCGTGATTTAAGAGAATTTATCCATGTCTGAAGAAAAAATTGGTCAACATTATCTCGCCGCTCTGCATCAGCAATTCCCGCACGCGGTGATCGACGAAGCCTGGCAGACCAAAGATCAAATCACCGTTACCGTGAAGCTCAATATGCTGCCGGAAGTGGTGGAATGGCTGTATTACCAGCAGGGCGGCTGGCTCTCCGTGCTGTTTGGCAACGATGAGCGCCAGCTGTGCGGCAGCTACGCGGTTTACTACGTGCTGTCGATGGAAAGCGGCGTGAAGTGCTGGATAACCGTGCGCGTGGAAGTCGATGCCGATAAGCCAGAATTCCCGTCTGTCACACCGCGCGTACCCGCCGCCGTATGGGGCGAGCGCGAAGTCCGCGATATGTACGGCCTGCAACCGGTCGGCCTGCCGGACGAACGCCGCCTGGTGCTGCCGGACGACTGGCCTGACGATCTCTATCCGCTGCGCAAAGACAGCATGGACTATCGCCAGCGCCCGGCGCCAACCGGCGACCAGGAAACCTACGAGTTCATTAACGAGCTGGGCAGCAAGAAGAATAACGTCGTGCCGATTGGCCCGCTGCACGTTACCTCCGATGAGCCGGGCCACTTCCGCCTGTTCGTCGACGGTGAAAATATTATCGACGCCGATTACCGCCTGTTTTACGTCCATCGCGGCATGGAAAAGCTGGCGGAAACCCGCATGGGCTACAACGAAGTCACCTTCCTGTCCGACCGCGTGTGCGGCATCTGCGGCTTCGCCCACAGCACGGCTTACACCACCTCGGTTGAGAACGCGATGGGCATCGTGGTGCCGGAGCGCGCCCAGATGATTCGCGCCATTCTGCTTGAGGTTGAGCGCCTGCACAGCCACCTGCTGAATCTCGGCCTGGCCTGCCACTTTGTCGGCTTTGACTCGGGCTTTATGCAGTTCTTCCGCGTGCGCGAAATGTCGATGAAGATGGCGGAGATCCTGACCGGAGCGCGTAAAACCTACGGTCTGAATCTGATCGGCGGGATTCGTCGCGATCTGCTCAAGGACGACATGATCCAGACCCGCCAGCTGGCGCAGCAGATGCGCCGCGAAGTGCAAGACCTGGTGGATATTCTGCTCAGCACGCCAAACATCGAGCAGCGTACCGTGGGGATTGGCCGCCTCGACCCGCAAATTGCGCGTGATTTCAGCAACGTCGGTCCGATGGTGCGCGCCAGCGGCCACGCCCGCGATACCCGCGCCGATCACCCGTTTGTCGGCTACGGCCTGTTGCCGATGGAGGTTCACAGCCTCGACGGCTGCGACGTGCTCTCCCGCCTGAAGGTGCGCATCAACGAAGTCTTTACCGCGCTGAACATGATTGATTTCGGGCTGGACAACCTGCCGGGTGGCCCGCTTGCGGTGGAAGGCTTCACCTATATTCCCAACCGCTTTGCGCTGGGCTTCTCAGAGGCGCCGCGCGGGGATGACATCCACTGGAGCATGACCGGCGACAACCAGAAACTCTACCGCTGGCGCTGCCGCGCCGCGACGTACGCCAACTGGCCGACGCTGCGCTACATGCTGCGTGGCAACACGGTTTCCGACGCGCCGCTGATTATCGGCAGCCTCGACCCTTGCTACTCCTGTACCGACCGCATGACGGTGGTGGACGTGCGCAAGCGCCAGACAAAGGTGGTGCCGTACAAAGAGCTGGAGCGCTACAGCATTGAGCGCACCAATTCGCCGCTGAAATAGTCCGGAGTCACTATGTTTAACTTCATCAAAAAAGCCATCAAAGGCGGCGTGGCTACCGAGTCATATCCGCTGCAGCCGATTGCCGTCGACCCTAACTTTCGCGGCAAGCCGGAGCATAATCCGCAGCAGTGCATCGGCTGCGCGGCCTGCGTCAACGCCTGCCCGTCCAATGCGCTGAGCGTGGAAACCGATTTGGTCAACGGCCAGCTGGCGTGGAGCTTTAACCTCGGGCGCTGCATCTTCTGCGCCCGCTGCGAAGAAGTCTGCCCGACGGCGGCCATTACCCTTTCCCAACAGTACGAGCTGGCGGTGTGGAACAAGGCTGATTTTTTACAGCAGGCGCGATTCGATCTGTGTCACTGCCGGGAATGCGGCAGGCCTTACGCCGTACAAAAAGAGATCGACTACGCCATTGCGCTGTTGCAGCACAACGGCGACAAACGCGCCGAATCGCATCGCGCCTCGTTCGAAACCTGCCCGGACTGCAAGCGTCAGCAGGGCCTGGTGTCGTCTGACCGCATCAACTTTAGCCGCCAGATAAGAGAGGCCAGCTAATGAGTAACCTACTGGGTCCACGCGACGATAAAGGCATGCCGGTGCCGATGACGGTGGACGAATCCATCAGCCTGATGAAGGCGTCGCTGCTGAAAAAAATTAAGCGATCCGCATACGTTTATCGCGTGGACTGCGGCGGCTGCAACGGCTGTGAAATTGAAATTTTCGCCACGCTTTCGCCGCTTTTCGATGCAGAGCGCTTCGGTATCAAAGTGGTTCCTTCTCCGCGTCACGCCGATATTCTGTTGTTTACCGGCGCGGTAACCCGCGCGATGCGCTCCCCCGCGCTGCGCGCCTGGGAATCCGCTCCCGATCCGAAGATTTGCATCTCTTACGGCGCATGCGGCAACAGCGGCGGGATTTTCCACGACCTGTACTGCGTCTGGGGCGGCACCGACAAAATCGTGCCGGTGGACGTGTACATTCCCGGCTGCCCGCCAACCCCGGCGGCCACGCTGTACGGCTTTGCTATGGCGCTGGGCCTGCTGGAGCAAAAAATCCACGCCCGCGACGCCAGCGAGCTGGACGCGCAGCCCGCGCAGCTCCTGCATCCGGATATGGTTCAGCCGCTGCGCGTGCGCATTGACCGTGCCGCTCGCCGCCTGGCGGGCTATCGCTATGGCCGCCAGATTGCCGACAGCTATATGAACCATCTCACCGCAGGCGGCGACGCCGTCCAGCAGTGGCTGGCCGCCGAAAGCGATCCGCGCCTGAACGAAATCGTCGCCAACCTCGAAAGTCTGGTGCAGCAGGAGCGCGTGTGATGAGCGAATCGGTGGTGTTTTGCCAGCTTAGCCGCAAGTTTGTCGATGAAAACGACAATACTCCGGCGGACGCGCAGCAGGTGGTCTATTACAGCCTGGCCATCGGCCACCACCTGGGCGTGATCGACTGTCTGAAAGAAAACCTGGTTTGCCCGTTTGACGACTATCGGGCGTGGATTGCCACGCTCGAAGAAGGCAGCGAAGCGCGGCGTAAAATGGAAGGCGTGCCGCGCTACGGCGAAATCGTTATCGACCAGAGCCACGTCGTGCTGCTGGCGAAAGCTTTTGACGCGGCAAAACCAACCCAGACGCCTGCGCAGCAGCGCTGGAGCCAGGAACTGCTCGATATGTTGCAGGCCATTCAACTTGAACCCGCCGTCTATCTGATGGTCCGGAGGCGCTATGACTAACCTTTTACTTTGTGTCGGCAATAGCATGATGGGCGACGACGGCGCAGGCCCGCTGCTGGCAGAAAAATGCCGGGTCGCACCGCAGGGCGACTGGGTGGTAATCGACGGCGGCACCGCGCCAGAAAACGACGTGGTGGCAATCCGCGAGCTGAAACCGCAGCGACTGCTGCTGGTTGACGCCACGGATATGGGACTCAGCCCGGGCGAAATCCGCATTATCGACCCGGACGATATAGCCGAAATGTTTATGATGACAACCCATAATATGCCGCTCAACTATCTGATCGACCAGCTTAAGGAAGACGTGGGCGAGGTCATTTTCCTCGGTATTCAGCCGGATATCGTCGGTTTTTATTACCCGATGACCGACGCGGTAAAAGCGGCGGTAGAAACGGTTTACCAGCGTTTGGCTAACTGGGAAGGCAAAGGCGGTTTTGCCGACCTCGAAGCCCCTGAGTTTGAAATGTAGAAAAAAACGGGCGGGAAAATATTTCTGCCTGTAGGAATAACATAAAAAAGTTATTCTGATTATCTGGCGGCGGGGAAACTATTTCCCCGCGCTATTAAGTAAATTGGCGCTACAATATTCAGCTATTCACTGAATCATCCACAGATTAATTGGGAAGATATTCTTCCCCCATGAGAAATAACGCTTCCCCTCGGCTATCTTCGCACGAAAAATCGTTTCAGCTGCCAAAAAAACACTATAAAAATAGGGTTTACGATCAAGCGAATAATACATTTACCGTTAAAATATCGGCAGATGATATTGATCGTGCTTATCGTTAATGAGATATTCCTGGCCTGACAACGCCTGCCATCACGCATAGCGACAGCACAAAATATAAGCATGCTAGCGCGTACTTCGGTTTGGAATTATTTATCTCCTTTGCATAACATCTTTAAAGGGAAAAGCATGAAAAAGTTAGCATTTATCACTGGATTGAGCCTCTTGTTATTAACCGGATGTGCAAAGAAGACCACCGAAAGCGCCATGACTCCCGCTGCGGCCGACCCCGTTCAGGTCACGGCACCGGCTGTTGAACCACAGCCAGCGCCGCCGGTTCAAACGGTAAAAACTCAGGATCAGCGTTTACAGGAATGCCGCAAAGAGCTGGACGCTATGCGCGTCTATAACAAAGCTTCTTACAATAAATATCAGGCCGAGTTCCTGAAGCTGACCGCCAGCAATAATAAATATCTGCGCATTAAAGAATCAATCAGCACCGAAATTAACGACGTGGTGATGCCGCAGACTGAATTCCAGACCCGCGAGCTGTGCTTCCGCATTAAAAGCCGCCTGGTTCAGCTGATGATCAGATCCTGATTCTGAGCGCTAAAAAGCGGGGGCTATGCGGCCCTCGTTTTATCGTTTCCACGCCCTGCTAAAGCACGATTTCTCTCGCCGTCGAAAATCAGCCTCCCCCGTGTCATTTCCCCAAACGTCATCGTCATATCTGTCGATGTCACTGTCGTCACATCCGCAATCCACCAGTAATTCATTTAAAAAACAAGAGATTAAAACCTGGCACGCTTTATGCCTAGCTTTGCGCACAATAACAAACTCATCCCAGGAGTTTATGATGAACCGCTTCATCATTGCTGATTCGAGCAAATGTATTGGCTGCCGCACCTGCGAAGTGGCCTGTGTCGTGTCCCACCAGGAAGAACAGGATTGCTCGCAGCTTACCCAGCAGGCTTTCCTCCCGCGCATTCACGTGATTAAAGGCGTGAACATTTCCACCGCCATGATGTGCCGCCAGTGCGAAGACGCACCCTGCGCCAACGTCTGCCCGAACGGCGCCATCAGCCGCGAACACGGCTTTGTGAACGTCGTGCAGGAGCGCTGTATCGGCTGTAAAACCTGCGTGGTCGCCTGTCCTTACGGCGCGATGGAAGTCGTGGTGCGCCCGGTGGTTCGCAACAGCGGCGCGGGCCTGAACGTGATGGCTGAAAAGGCCGAGGCCAACAAGTGCGACCTTTGCAACCATCGCGAAGCGGGCCCGGCGTGTATGGAAGCCTGCCCGACCAACGCCATTCTCTGCGTTGACCGTAACAAGCTCGAACAGATGAGCGCCGAAAAACGCCGCCGTGCCGCGTTAGAAGCCACTTCATCTCTTATTTTCTAAATCCAGCGTTTCAACTTTTAACAGGTCTGTTACTGATGAAAAAAATTACCAGCGTCTGTCCTTACTGCGGCGCAGGCTGCAAGCTCAAACTGGTTGTTGAGAACAACAAAATTATCCGTGCCGAAGCGGCTGACGGCGTCACCAACCAGAACGAACTGTGCCTGAAAGGCTATTACGGGTGGGATTTCCTCAACGACACCAAGCTGCTCACCCCGCGTCTGACGCAGCCGATGATCCGCTACGAAAAGGGCGGCAAGCTTCAGCCGGTGAGCTGGGACGAGGCCATTAGCTATACCGCGAAGCGCCTGAAGGACATTAAAGAGAAGTTCGGCCCCCGCGCCATTATGACCACCGGCTCCTCTCGCGGCACGGGCAACGAAACCAACTATGTGATGCAGAAATTTGCGCGCGGCGTGCTGCACACCAACAACGTCGACTGCTGCGCACGCGTCTGTCACGGGCCATCCGTAGCGGGCCTGCAGGTGACGCTGGGCAACGGGGCGATGAGCAACTCCATCGGCGATATTGAAAACTCAAAATGCCTGCTGGTGTTCGGCTACAACTGCGCCGATTCGCACCCGATCGTGGCTCGTCGCGTGATTAAAGCGAAGGAAAACGGCGCGAAAATTATCGTCTGCGATCCGCGCCGTATCGAAACTGCCCGCATTGCCGATCGGCATTTACAGCTGAAAAACGGCTGCAATATGGCGCTGGTCAACGCCTTTGGCTACGTGCTGCTGGAAGAAAATCTCTACGACAAAGAGTACGTCGCGAAGCATACCGAGGGCCTGGAAGCCTACCGCGAAGTGGTGAAAGGCTACGCGCCGGAAGACGTCGAGCACCTGACGGGCGTTGCGGCCCAGGAAGTTCGCCAGGCGATGCGCATCTTTGCCGCCGCGCCTTCCGCCACCATCATGTGGGGCATGGGCGTAACGCAGTTCGGCCAGGCGGTCGACGTGGTGAAAGGGTTGTCCAGCCTCGCCCTGCTTACCGGCAATCTGGGCCGCGAGAGCGTCGGCGTTGGCCCGGTTCGCGGACAGAATAACGTGCAGGGCGCCTGCGATATGGGCGTGCTGCCCAATCAGTTCCCCGGCTATCAGGACGTGGTTGACGCGGATATTCGGGCCAAATTCGCCCAGGCCTGGGGCATTAACGTTGACGAGATGGACGACCAGGTCGGCGTACGCATTACTGAAGTGCCGCACCTGGCGCTGGAAGGCAAAATCAAAGCCTATTACATCATGGGCGAAGACCCGTTGCAGACCGAAGCGGATCTGGGCCTTGTGCGCAGCGGATTCGACGCGCTCGACTTCGTGGTGGTGCAGGACATCTTTATGACCAAAACCGCCGAGGTGGCGGACGTGCTTCTGCCCGCGACGTCCTGGGGCGAGCACGGCGGCGTCTTCACCTGCGCGGATCGCGGCTTCCAGCGCTTCGAAAAGGCCATCGAACCCAAATACAACGTGAAGCGCGACTGGGAAATTATCAGCCTGATTGCCAACGCGATGGGCTACCCGATGCGCTACGAGAACAATCAGCAGATCTGGGACGAACTGCGCGAGCTTTGCCCGCTGTTCTACGGGGCCACCTACGAAAAAATGGGCGAAATGGGCCACGTGCAGTGGCCGTGCCCGGCCCTCGACCATCCGGGTACGCCGTATCTGTACAAGGACAGCAGGTTCGATACGCCAACCGGCAAAGGGCTGCTGTTTGCCGCCGAATGGCGCTCGCCTGCGGAAGTACCGGACGCGGATTATCCGCTGGTGCTGTGTACCGTCCGCGAAGTGGGTCATTACTCCTGCCGTTCGATGACCGGCAACTGCGCGGCGCTGCAAACGCTGGCCGACGAGCCGGGTTTTGTGCAAATGCACCCGGAAGACGCGGTTCGCCTCGGCGTTAAAGACCGGCAGCTGGTATGGGTCAGCTCCCGCCGGGGCAAAGTTATCAGCCGGGCGGACGTGAACGAGCGCATCAATAAAGGTTCGGTTTACATGACGTACCAGTGGTGGATTGGCGCGTGCAACGAGCTGACGCAGGATAATCTCGATCCGATTTCCAAAACGCCGGAAACGAAATACTGCGCGGTTAACGTCAGCAGCATTGCCGATCAAACGTGGGCAGAGAGCTATGCGCAGACCACCTACAGCGATATGAAGGCGCGTTTACGCCGGGCCGTAGAGGCCTGAATGTCGCGTCTGACCTTCACCCAGCCCCCCTCCCTGAAAGGGAGAGGGGAAAAGATTTGTGCCAGTTTTCTCTCCCTGAATTCAGGGGTGAATACTCAATCCGGTTCCCTCTCCCCTCAGGGGAGAGGGTTAAGGTGAGGGATATATTTTGAATTTTAACGGCGTGATGCTGCGCATTCGCGGCAAAGTACAGGGCGTTGGCTTCCGACCTTTTGTCTGGCAGCTGGCCCAGCGGCTAAAGCTAACCGGCGACGTTTGCAATGACGGCGCGGGCGTGGTCGTGCGTCTGTCTGCCTCCGCCGACGAGTTTCTTGCCCTGCTTCACGCCGACTGCCCGCCGCTGGCGCGCATTGACGAGGTGGAATCCTCCGTCATGCTGTGGGAAAAACTACCCGCCGATTTTACTATCCGCCGCAGCGATACCGGTACGATGAACACGCAGATTGTCCCAGACGCAGCAACCTGCGCGGACTGCCTGCGCGAGATGAACGACCCCGCCAACCGCCGCTACCGCTATCCCTTTATTAACTGCACGCACTGCGGGCCTCGTTTTACCATCATTCACGCCGTGCCTTATGACCGTCCCAAAACGGTGATGGCCGCCTTCCCTCTTTGCCCGGCCTGCGAGGCGGAGTATCGCAATCCGATGGACCGCCGCTTCCATGCCCAGCCGGTGGCCTGCCCCGACTGCGGGCCGCAGATTTTCTGGCAAAGCGGTGAGCAGCTTCTGGATCGCGAGGCAGCACTACAGGAAGCCGTCTCGGCCTTGAAAGCCGGGCAAATCGTGGCAATAAAAGGCCTCGGCGGGTTCCATCTGGCGGTGGATGCGTGCAATGACGCCGCCATTGAGCGCCTGCGCGCCCGCAAACACCGCCCGGCTAAGCCGCTGGCGGTGATGCTGCCAGCCGGCGAAGGCTTACCTCCGCAGGTTATCGCCCGGCTAACTCCCCCCGCAGCTCCCATCGTGCTGACGGACAAATCTGCCCTGCCGCTCCTCAGCAAGGGCATCGCGCCCGGCCTGACGGAGATTGGCGTCATGCTGCCCGCCAACCCGCTACAGCATCTTGTGATGCAGGATTTTGGCGCGCCGCTGGTCATGACCTCCGGCAACCTGAACGGCAGGCCGCCCGCGCTCAGCAACGAGCAGGCCCTTACCGATTTGGCCGAGATTGCCGACGGCTGGCTGCTGCACAACCGCGACATCGTGCAGCGCATGGATGATTCGGTCGTCCGGGCTGACGGAGAAACGCTGCGCCGGGCGCGGGGCTTTGTGCCCGACGCCTTCCCGCTGCCGCCCGGCTTCAGGGACCTGCCGCCGATTCTGGCTCTGGGCGCCGAGCTCAAAAACACCTTCTGTCTGCTGCGCGACGGCCAGGCGGTGCTAAGCCAGCATCTCGGCGATTTGTCGGAGGAAGGCGTGGAGCCGCAGTGGCAGCAGGCGCTGAAGCTGATGTGCCAGACCTGGGACTTTACGCCTGAGCGGGTCGCGGTAGACGCGCATCCCGGCTATTTAAGCTCAAAGCTGGGTCGCGAGATGGGGCTGCCGGTTAGCGAAGTATTACATCACCACGCTCACGCTGCGGCGTGCCTCGCAGAACACGGCTGGCCGCTGGACGGCGGCGAGGTGATTGCCCTGACGCTCGACGGCATCGGCATGGGCGACGGCGGCGCGCTGTGGGGCGGCGAATGCCTGCGGGTAAGCTATCGGCAGTGCGAGCGTCTGGGGGGATTACCTGCGGTGGCGTTGCCCGGCGGCGATCTGGCTGCTCGCCAGCCGTGGCGCAACCTGCTCGCCCACTGCCTGGCCTTTGTGCCGGACTGGCAGCAGCGTTCGGAAACCGCCGCCGTTCGCCAGCAGAACTGGTCGCCGCTGGCTAATGCGGTGCAGCGGGGGATTAATGCGCCGCTGGCCTCTTCAACCGGGAGACTGTTTGACGCCGCGGCCTGCGCGCTCAACTGCGTTCCCCTCGCCCAAAGCTATGAGGGGGAGGCCGCCTGCCTGCTTGAGGCGCTGGCTTCGCATACCGATACCTATCGCCATCCCGTCACGCTCCCCGTCACCGACGGGCAGCTGGATATGGCGACCTTCTGGCAGCAGTGGCTCGGCTGGTGTGAATCAGCCCCCGCCCGCGCGTGGGCCTTTCACGACGCGCTGGCGAAAGGCTTTGCCGATTTAGCCCGCGCTCATGCCGACAGGCTGGGCATCCGCACGATTATTTTCAGCGGCGGCGTGCTGCATAACCGCCTGATGCGCGACCGATTTGCGCATTATCTCGCAGATTTCACTCTGCTCTTCCCGACGCTGTTGCCCGCGGGCGACGGCGCTCTTTCTCTGGGGCAGGCCGTTGTCGCGGCCTCCCGTCTGCTAACTGCATCAAAAGGATAAGAAGATGTTGATAAAAGTCCTGCGTAACAACCCGCGCGCCGCCGTTCTTCTGGCCGGGCTGGCTGCCGCCAACCTTGCCGCCTGGGCCTGGGCGCTGGTTTCGTTTCATCACAGCACCGCGCTGATGGCCGCCAGCCTGCTGGCCTGGTGCTATGGCCTGCGCCACGCGGTGGACGCCGACCATATCGCGGCGATTGATAACGTTACGCGCAAGATGATGCAGCAGGGCAAGCGTCCGTTCGGCGTGGGCGCCTGGTTCTCACTGGGGCATTCCAGCATCGTTATTCTGGCGTCGATTGCCATTGCCGCCACCGCCGCCGCTTTCCAGAGCAAAATGGAATGGTTCCACGATGTCGGCGGCGTCATTGGCACCGCCGTTTCCGCCTGCTTCCTGCTGGCGATGGCGCTGGTCAACCTGGTCATTTTACGCGGCGTCTGGCGCAACTTCCGCCAGTTGAAAAACGGCGAGCCGCTGGCGGCAGACGCCGGCGAGTTTAACGGCGGCGGCCTGATGAACTGGCTGTTCCGCTCCACTTTTCGCCTGATCGGCAAAAGCTGGCATATGTACCTGGTGGGCTTCTTGTTTGGCCTGGGCTTTGATACCGCGACGGAAATCGGCGTGCTGGGCATTTCTGCCGCCAGCGCCTCCAGCGGCATGTCCATCTGGTCAATTCTGGTGTTCCCGGCGCTGTTTGCCAGCGGCATGGCGCTGATCGATACGCTCGACAACGTGATTATGGTCGGCGCCTACGGCTGGGCCTTTAACAAACCGCAGCGCAAACTCTATTACAACATGACCATCACCGGTACTTCGGTCGTGGTGGCGCTGTTCATCGGCGGCCTGGAGGCTCTGGGCCTGCTGGCGGATAAATTCGATCTGCACGGCGGAGTGTGGGGATGGATTAACGCGCTGAATGAAAATCTCGGCAACGCGGGCTTTATGGTCGTGGCGCTGTTTATCGCCTGCTGGGGAATTTCGATGCTCAACTACCGCTGGAAGGGATACGACTCTTTAGTGGTCCGGTAGTCAAAAATAAGCCTTCTCCCGTAGGGAGAAGGCTTTTAGCGTTTTAGCTCACTTCTGCCCAGGCGCTCTCAATCTCCTCGGCAAGAATCTTCACGCCCGCCTCAATTTTTTCCGGCTCCGGCACGTAGTTCATGCGCATGCACTGGTGCGTGTGCGGCCACGGCTTATCCAGCCCCGGGAAGAAGTAATCCCCCGGCACCATCAGCACGCCGCGCTTTTTCAGGCGCTGGTACAGCAGTTCAGTGGTGATCGGCAGGTCTTTGAACCACAGCCAGAGGAAGATTGCGCCCTCGGGCTTGTGAATCAGGCAGCGCTCCGGCGACAGGTAGCGGCGGATAACCGCGATGGTTTCCTGCACGCGCTGAGAGTAAAACGGTTTGATCACGGTTTCGGACAGGCGCAGCAGGTCGTTGCGCTTGATCATCTCCGTAGCCATCGCAGGCCCGATACCGCCCGGTGCGAGGCTAATAATGCCGTTCATGTTTCTGACCGCCGAGATGATTTTCTCGTTGGCGATGATAATGCCGCAGCGGCTGCCCGGCAGGCCGAGCTTGGACAGGCTCATGCACAGCACGATGTTCGGGTTCCACAGCGGGCGAGCCTCGCTAAAGATAATTCCCGGGAACGGCACGCCGTAGGCGTTATCAATCACCAGGGGAATGCCGTGCTGGTGGGCGAGGCCATCAAGCTTGATCAGCTCATCGTCAGTGATGACGTTGCCGGTCGGGTTGGTTGGGCGAGAGACGCAGATCATGCCGGTATCTTCGCCGATATTCAGATGTTCGAAGTCAACGTGATACTTAAACTGGCCCTCGGGCAGCAGCTCAATGTTCGGACGCGTGGAGACAAACAGCTCTTCTTCGAGCCCCGCGTCGGCGTAGCCAATGTATTCTGGCGCGAGCGGGAAGAGCACTTTTTTCGTGCTGCCGTCCGCATGGCGACCGGCGAACAGGTTGAACAAGTAGAAAAACGCGCTCTGACTGCCGTTTGTCAGTGCAATGTTCTGTGGCTCAATATCCCAGCCTAATTCATCGCGCAGCATAGCGGCCAGCGCTTCCAGCAGCTCACTTTTCCCCTGCGGACCGTCGTAATTGCACAGCGCGTCGGTCATTTTTCCGTTCGCCAGCATATCCGCCAGCAGGTTCTGGAAATAGTCGTTCATCGCCGGGATCTGCGCGGGATTGCCGCCGCCAAGCATGATTGCGCCCGGCGTGCGTAAACCGTCGTTGAGGTCCTCCATCAGGCGGGTGATGCCTGCATGGCGGGTAAATTTGTCGCCGAAAAGTGAAAACTTCATAACGTAGATCTGTCGCTTACTGTCGAAAAGAGGCTAACCATAGCGCCGGAGAAGACGCGGTGCAAATGCCTTAAGGATAGCGACTCCTGGCTAATATTCCGCGAATTTATGACATGACAGCACAGAATGTTGTTTGTGGCGAGAGCAAGGAGAAAGCAGCCCTCTCCCGGAGGGAGAGGGTAAGAATGGGGCCTGAGTGTAACGCCTACTGATTCCCCGCCCAGACCACCATCACTTTGTCGTCTCCGCTTTCACGCGTAAACCCGTAGCCCTCTTTCATGCTCAGCGTTTGCTGTTTTCCCGCGCCCACCGCCGGATGGCGGGCGCGAAACTGGCTGATTTTTTCCCAGTGCGCGAGCGTCGCCGCATTTTTGCCCCAGTTCATATCTGAACGCGTGCCCTGAAGCGGATCTGAGCCCGTTGGGCCAAACGGGCGCTCGGTTTCATCGCCGTAGAAGATCTGCACCGCGCCCGGCGCGAGCAGCAACAGCTCAGCCGCACGCTGGCCGCCTTCGCGGAAAAGACGCGTATCGTGAGACGACAGATAGCTCAGCACGTTAAAGTCCTGAAGTTTTTCCGCCATCTGCTGCCAGGTGAGATCGATATTCGCCAGGCAATCCACCGCTTTCGCCGCCTGTTCCTGATAGTCAAAGTTGATCATCGCGTCAAAGCCGCTGCGGTAATAATCACTTTTCATCACGCCGTGGCCCCAGGATTCCCCGGTCATCCAGAAAGGCGTATCGTCCATTTTCTTATTCGGGTTCGCTTTCTTCCAGGCCGCCAGCGCCTCTACGGACTGCGTTTTCAGCTGCTTCCACGCGTCTTTCTCAACGTGCTTCGCGGTATCGACGCGGAAACCGTCGATGCCATAGTCGCGTACCCACTGGCTCAGCCAGTGGGTCATATAGTCACGCACGGTATAGCCCGTAATCTCCTTCGCGCGGGTGTCCGGCTTATGGCGATAAAATATCGGCAAACCCGCAGCCTGCGTGGATTCAGTTTTCAAATCGGGCAGGAAGGCGAGCGACATGGTGAGATCGTCAAACCCCGGATTGTCGTAGTCACCGATGTCCGTGCGGATCCAGTTTTTGCCCCACCAGTTCTGCCAGGCGGTTTTGTCGCTGAAGTTAATGTAGTCGTTAAACGTGTGCCAGCTCTGGCCGGGGCGGGGCTTCCAGTCGGCCCAGTGTTTGCCCAGGGTTTTGGCCAGCTCATCGCCTTTAAGGTACAGCGCGCCAAATTGATATTCCTGCATATCCGCCAGCGTGGCGTAGCCGGTGTGGTTCATCACAATGTCGAACAACACGCGAATGCCGCGCCTGTGCGCCTCGTCCACCAGCCGGCGCAGGTCATCCTCGCTGCCCATGTTCGCGTCAAGCTTCGTCCAGTCCATGGTGTAGTAGCCGTGATAGGCATAATGCGGGAAGTCTCCTTTGGTGCCGCCGCCGACCCAGCCGTGAATTTGTTCCAGCGGCGAGCTAATCCACAGCGCGTTGACGCCGAGGTTTTGCAGATAATCGAGCTTGCTGGTTAACCCCGCGAGATCGCCGCCGTGGAAGGTGCCAATCTCCTGCATGCCGTCTTTGTGGCGGCCATAGCTGTTGTCGTTGGCCGGATTGCCATTCTCGAAGCGGTCGGTAAGGACGAAATAGACCGTTGCGTTGTGCCAGCTAAACGGGGCGGCTTTTTCGGTGGTCGCACTTTCCAGCAGCAGCAGACCGTTGCTGTTTGCGGCGGGCATCAGGGTGATTTTGCCCTCTTTCACGCTGGCCGTTTGCCCACTGTAAAAATCGCGTACTTCGCTGCCGTCGGCAAAAGTTTTGCTGACGTCGAGGGTCAGAGGTTTACCCTGCCATTTTGGGCACTGGCGGGTCACGTCAACGGGCGCAGCCGCCGTGGCGCTTTTCACGCTCAGCATCAGCGTCGGCGTGCCGCTGCGCGTGTCGATTTGCACCTGATAATCACCCTCGCGGAAGAGCTTCCACTGGGGCGCATCGCCCGCGCAGGGTTTTAAGGACAGCATCTGATTGAGCCTGATGGTTTCGGCAGGCTGCCAGCACTCTCCGTCTACCTTGAGACTTAGCGGCAAAGTACCTTTAGCCAGCGTAGATTCGCTCACAAACAGGCCAGGCTTTTGTTCTGTAAAAGCATTTAGCCCCTGAGCCGACCAGTTTGCGAAGGCAAGGCCAGGAAATACGAGTAATAGCAGAGGAATTTTTTTCATTTTTTTTACCCACGGGTATCTTTTAACCAGTGTGGCATTGTTTTGACGGGGTTTATTCCTCCCCCGGGGAAGTAAAGAGGGAGGAGAAGACCGGGTGAGTGATCGAAGTATCATTTCGCTAAAATATGCGATAACTCTCGCATTCCACGATACTTTTCTCCGTCATAAGAAGATCGTACGTGACATCGTTTCAGAATCGGATTATTTCTTTTGATGCCCTGGAACGTTATTTTTGGTAGTATTCGCGTTCACTTTATCCGAATCCTTTGAGAATTAAGGCACACGAGACGCAACAATCCGACCAGGAGATCTCATGATATCAACCCCAATCCGACGATTTGGGGCGGCGATACTTATGTTACTGACCTTCAGTTTTTCCGCTGGGGTATTAGCAAGTCAACATGAGCCAAAATCGCATAAAGCCCATGTAGTAAAAACAAAAAGTAAAACGGTACACAGCACCAAGACTTCAGGTAAGAAACTGGCAAGTAGTAAGAAAGAGTATTCTCGCAATAGTGAACTGGCATCGCTCCCTGATTTGCGAAAATACCCTTCCGGAACACCTAGAAAAAAAGCGTTTCTCCGGACGGTCATGCCATATATTACAAGTCAAAATGCCGCGATTACCGCAGACCGCAACTGGCTGGTTTCTAAGCAGTACGAGAAGCGCTGGTCGCCGTCCGAGCGCACTCGCCTGAAGGCTATCGCTCAGCGCTATAAAATCGCGTGGAACGGCAACACTAACCGCGTGCCGTGGAATACGCTGATGGAAAAAGTCGACATTATTCCTACCAATATGGTGGCAACAATGGCGGCAGCTGAAAGCGGCTGGGGCACCTCTAAGCTTGCCCGTAGCAATAACAACCTGTTCGGTATGAAGTGCGGCACCCGCCACTGCAATAGCGAAACCGGTAAAGTTAAAGGCTACCAGCATTACGATTCAGTGAAAGAAGGCGTGAACGCCTACGTCATCAACCTGAACACGCACCCGGCTTACAAATCTTTCCGTAAATCGCGCGCGCAGCTGCGTAAGGCAGACCAGGAAGTCACGGCCAGCAACATGATCCACAAGCTGAAAGGGTATTCGACTAAAGGTAACAGCTATAACAATTACCTGTTTGCGATGTACCAGAGTAATCAAAGGTTAATGGCTGCAAACTGAATAATAAAAACAGATTTGTTAAAACAAAGTTATTAAAATAAATATTAGGCGCCTTCAATCTGAAGGCGTTTTTTTTAAACTAAAATTTCGCTGTAGCGTTCCCGATGTTCTTTCGGCGTGGCGTCATACTCTTTTTTAAAAACCGAATAGAAATATTGCAGCGACGGATAGCCGCACATCTGAGAAATTTCATTTATCGACAGAGAGGTTGAAACCAGCAGGCTGCGCGCTTTTTCTAACTTTTCCGTATGAATGACCGCGTGGATCGTTTCCCCCACTTCTTCCTTAAAGCGTTTTTCCAGATTCGAACGTGAGATGCCTACCGCATCCAACACCTGCTCGACTTTAATCCCTTTGCAGGCGTGGTTGCGAATATAGTGCATCGCCTGAATCACCGCCGGATCGTGCAGGGAACGGTAGTCCGTCGAGCGGCGCTCTACCACGCGCACCGGCGCCACCAGCACGCGCTGCAGCGGCAGCGCCTCGTTATCCAACAGGCGATGCAGGAGCTTCGCAGCCTGATAGCCCATCTGTCGGGTGCCCTGCGCCACTGAAGACAGCGCCACGCGGGAAAGATAGCGCGTCAGCTCTTCGTTATCGATGCCAATCACGCAGAGTTTTTCCGGCACCGGGATGTGCAGATGCTCGCAAACCTGTAGCAGATGGCGCGCCCTGGCGTCCGTCACGGCAATGATCCCCGTTTGCGGCGGCAGAGTTTGCACCCAGTCGGCCAGCCGGTTCTGCGCGTGCTGCCAGTTCTCCGGGGCGGTTTCTATGCCCTGATACACGACGCCACGGTATTTCTCTTCCGCCACCAGCTCGCGGAACGCATGTTCGCGCTCAACGGCCCAGCGTTTATTGCTGGAGCCCGGCAGGCCGTAGAAGGCAAAGCGCTGTACGCCCTTTTCTTTCAGGTGTAAAAACGCGCTCTGTACGAGGGCATAGTTGTCCGTCGCAATATAGTGCACCGGCGGATAGTGTTCAGGCAGATGATAAGAGCCGCCCACGCCCACGATAGGCATCTCGGCACCTTTCAACAGCCTTTCGATTTCCGCGTCGTCAAAATCGGCTATCACGCCGTCGCCCAGCCACTCTTTAATGTTGTCGATTCGCGCGCGAAAATCCTCTTCGATAAAAATGTCCCATTCAGATTGAGACGCCTGCAAATATTCCCCAACGCCCTCGACCACCTGCCGGTCATAGGCTTTATTGGCATTGAATAACAACGTAATGCGGTGACGTTTCTCAAACATGCTAAAGCTTCCCAAAATAGCCCTGTATTTGAATACCATAGCAACGGCAAAACCGGGGAATCCTTGCCCCGGCATTGTGATCGCTTGCACACTCTCATGCGCGGCGCTTGGTTGCCGAATCCATCCACACCGCCAGCAGCAAAATGGCCCCTTTGACGATGTACTGCCAGAACGTCGGCACGTCCATCATGCTCATGCCGTTATCCAGCGAAGCCATAATAAAGGCGCCCATGACCGCTCCGGCGACGCTGCCTACGCCGCCCGCAAGGCTGGTGCCGCCAATAACGCAGGCGGCGATAGCGTCCAGCTCGGCGATATTCCCGGCGGACGGCGAACCCGCCCCAAGCCGCGAGCTGAGGATCAGCCCGGCAATCGCCACCATCAGGCCGTTAATGGCAAACACCGCCAGCTTGGTTCGCTCTACGTTAATGCCGGACAGGCGCGCCGCTTCGATATTGCCGCCAATGGCATAGATTCGGCGGCCAAACGCGGTGCGGGTTGCCATAAACATGCCGGCGAGCAGCAGGAGGGTCAGAATCAGCACCGGCGTCGGCACGCCCCGGTAATCGTTAAGCAGCCAGATAGCCCCCAGCACAATCACGGCGGTCAGCGCCTGGCGACCGACCACGCCGGTGGAGGCGGGTGACGCCAGCCCAAGCGCCTGCCGCCGCAGCCTGAGCCGCCATTGCCAGGCCACAAAGGCCATCAGTCCAAGCGCCCCGATACCAAAACCGATGCCGTCCGGCAGGTAGCTTTGACCGATTTGCGACATTGCCGCGCTGGTTGGGGAAACGGTGGTGCCGTTGGTGATGCCAATCAATACGCCGCGAAACGCCAGCATGCCCGCCAGCGTGACGATAAAGGACGGCACTTTGCGATACGCTACCCACCAGCCGTTCCAGGCCCCAAGCACCAGCCCGAGAGCAAGCGTCACGACGATGGTTAGCGGCAGCGGCCAGCCCAGCCAGACGTCAAAAATAGCCGCGACGCCGCCCAGCAGCCCCATCATTGAGCCGACGGACAGATCGATTTCAGCGGAGATAATCACAAACACCATGCCCACCGCCAGAATGCCGGTGATGGCCGTCTGGCGCAGCAGATTGGAGACGTTGCGCGCGCTGAGCCAGGCTCCGTCGGTCATCCAGGTGAAAAACAACATGATGACGACGATGGCGGCAATCATAACGAAGACCTGGAGATTAAGCGCCTTCAGGCCACCGAAGGGAGAGCCCAGCGGGGCCGCAAGTTTGATTTCAGACGGATTGCTTTTTGACATGATGCTCACTCCTCAGTGCGGCTTCCATGACCTGTTCCTGGGTCAGGTTATGGTTAATCAGGTTGGCTTTAATACGCCCTTCGTGCATCACCAGCACCCGATCGCTCAGGCCCAGCACCTCCGGCAGTTCAGAGGAGATAACAATCACGGCGATCCCCTGTTGCACCAGCTGATTGATGAGCCGGTAAATTTCGTATTTCGCACCAATATCGATCCCGCGCGTGGGTTCATCGAGGATGAGAATGCGCGGATTGAGCAGCAGGCAGCGGGCCAGAATCGCCTTCTGCTGGTTGCCGCCGCTGAGACGGCCAATCGCCAAAGCAGGCGTGGACGTTTTCACCTTCAGGCGCTGAATAGACTGCAGGATGCACCGCTGCTCGGCGGCGTCATCAAGGCTGCTTAACGCGCCAGAAAACGCATCGAGCGAAGCGAGCGTAATGTTCTGCCCCACTGCCATCACCGGCACAATGCCGTCTCTTTTTCGGTCTTCAGGCACCATGGCGATGCCGTGTGCAATCGCCTGCTGGCAGCGGGTAATGCGGACCGGTTTGTTATCGATAAAGATTTGGCCTTCTGACTTCCCCGGCCAGACGCCGAACAGGCACTGAACGGCTTCGGTGCGCCCGGCCCCCACCAGCCCGGCGATACCGAGGATTTCCCCTTTGTGCAGCGAAAACGAAATATCGTTCACGCGCCTGATATGTCGGTTCACGGGATGCCAGGCCGTCAGGTGTTCGACGCGCAGGATTTCTTCACCCGTCTGGTGCGGTTCGCTTGGGTAAAGCGCCGTGAGCTCCCGGCCAACCATCATGGTGATGATGTCGTCCTCGCTCATTTGCCCTGCATCCCGCGTGCCGGCAGGCTGCCCGTCGCGGATCACACAGATGCTGTCCGAGATCGCTTTCACTTCATTGAGCTTGTGGGAAATATAAATACAGGCGATGCCGTGATCCTGCAGGTCGCGGATGATACCCAGCAGAATCTCCGTTTCCCGCTCGGTGAGCGAGGCCGTTGGCTCATCCAGAACCAGCAGGCGCACCTGTTTATTCAGCGCTTTGGCAATTTCGACCAGCTGCTGTTGCCCAAGCCCCAGTTCGCCCACTCGCGTATCCGGTGACAGCGTCAAATTCACCTGCGCCAGCAGCTTTTGGCAGCGCAGCGTCATGCTGTCGTAGTCGAGCACGCCGAAGCGCGACATTTCAGCGCCGAGGAAAATGTTCTCGAGGATAGTGAGGTGTTTCACCAGCGCCAGCTCCTGGTGAATGATGGCGATGCCTTTGCGCTCGGTATCGCGAATGTGGCCCGCCTGGAGCTTTTCACCGGCAAACCAAATTTCACCTTCATAGCTGCCGTACGGGTAAATGCCGCACAGCACTTTCATCAGCGTCGATTTTCCGGAGCCATTTTCGCCGCACAGCGACATCACCTCACCGGCGTTAACCGACAGGCTGACGTTATCCACCGCTTTAACCGCGCCAAAGGCCTTGGTGATGTTCTTCATTTCCAGCAGGTAAGGCATGACTCTTCCCCCATCTGGCCTAAAGTTGCCGCCCGCGGCCAGCCGCGGGCGATAGGGGTCAGAGCTCGCTCTTTTTATGGAAGCCGTCGGCGACCACGGTGCTGTCGATATTGGCTTTATCCACTTCGACCGGCGTTAACAGGCGGGAAGGGACGTCTTTCAGGCCGTTGTTTAACTTCGCGTCTGCGGCAGGCTGCTTGCCTTCGCCCAGCTCAACGGCTATTTCAGCTGCGGTATTTGCCAGTTTGGTTATCGGTTTATAAACGGTCATGGTTTGCGTCCCGGCAATAATGCGTTTTACCCCGGCTAAATCCGCATCCTGTCCGGAAATTGCCACTTTCCCGGCCAGCCCCTGGGCGCTTAGCGCCTGAATGGCCCCGCCCGCGGTGGCGTCGTTTGAAGCGACAACCGCATCGATTTTGTTATTGTTCGCCGTCAGGGCGTTTTCCATAATTTTTAAGGCGTTTTCCGGCAGCCAGCCGTCCGCCCACTGATCGCCGACGACCTTTATCTTGCCGCTATCAATATAGGGTTTTAAGACTTTCATCTGCCCGGCGCGGAATAATTTGGCATTATTATCAACCGGCGAGCCGCCCATTAAGAAATAATTACCGGAAGGGACTTTGTCCACAATACTTTGCGCCTGCAGCTCGCCCACCTTCTCATTATCGAAGGAAATATAATAATCAATATCAGCGTTATTTATCATACGATCGTAGGCCAGGACTTTTATCCCTTCGCGTTTTGCTTCGGCCACCACATTGCTTAATACCTGCCCGTTGTAAGGAATAATAACCAGCACGTCGACGCCGCGGTTAATCATGTTTTCAATTTGCGACATCTGCGTTTCTTCGTTGCCGTTAGCCGACTGGACAAATACTTGGGCCCCCAGAGATTCGGCCTTCTTCACGAAGACATCCCGGTCTTTCTGCCAGCGCTCAAGGCGCAGGTCGTCAATAGCCATGCCGATTTTTACTTCTTTGGCGATGCCGCTCACGCTGGTCAGAACAAGCGAGGCACAGAGCGTGAGTAAGAGGTTCTTAATCTTCATATTATTGTTACCTGTAGGGTGGTGATTATTCGGATTAAAGAATGGTTAACTTGTGCAGACCGGGGGAATTGTTGACGCTGATTAAAGAATCGGCAATTACTGATTTTTATCTTCTCATTATGATTTTTGGTTTAATTTTTAAATTATGATGGAGATCTTCTTTTAAATTAGCCCGCTCATCAGTTTGCTTAATTTATGGAATAGACCTCGAGTGATTTATTTGTCTATTTTCAGCGGGTTTTGCGAGACAGCGCACGTTTGGGTATTCTCTGAAGCGCAGTGTGAAATAACGTAATTGAGCATCCGCCGGGGAAAATCCAGGATGAAGGCATATTCGTCCGGCCAACCTTTTCCTGATTACGGAGTTCACTATGCAAGCCTATTTTGACCAACTGGAACGCGTACGTTTTGAAGGCCCTAAATCCACCAATCCGCTGGCCTTTCGCCACTATAATCCGGATGAGCTGGTGTTAGGCAAGCGCATGGAAGAGCACCTGCGTTTTGCCGCCTGTTACTGGCACACCTTCTGCTGGAACGGGGCAGATATGTTCGGGGTCGGCGCATTTGAGCGCCCGTGGCAGCAGGCCGGAGACGCGCTGGCGCTGGCTAAGCGTAAAGCGGATGTCGCTTTCGAGTTCTTCCATAAGCTGAACGTGCCCTATTACTGTTTCCACGACGTGGACGTTTCCCCTGAAGGCGCTTCGCTCAGGGAATACCAGAATAACTTCGCCCACATGACCGAACTGCTCGGGCAAAAGCAGCAGGATACCGGCGTCAAACTGCTTTGGGGCACGGCTAACTGCTTCACCCATCCGCGCTACGGCGCGGGCGCGGCCACCAATCCTGACCCGGAAGTGTTCTCCTGGGCGGCTTCGCAGGTTGTCGCCGCCATGAACGCCACGCATCGGCTGGGCGGTGAAAACTACGTGCTGTGGGGCGGACGCGAGGGATACGAGTCGCTGCTCAATACCGATCTGCGCCAGGAGCGCGAGCAAATTGGCCGCTTCATGCAGATGGTGGTTGAGCACAAACACAAAATTGGTTTCCGCGGCACGCTGCTGATTGAACCAAAGCCGCAGGAGCCCACCAAGCACCAGTATGATTACGATGTCGCCACGGTTTACGGCTTCCTCAAACAGTTTGGTCTGGAAAAAGAGATCAAAGTGAATATCGAGGCCAACCACGCGACGCTTGCCGGTCACTCCTTCCACCATGAAATCGCCAGCGCGATTGCGCTTGGGATCTTCGGTTCCGTCGATGCCAACCGCGGCGATCCGCAGCTGGGCTGGGATACCGATCAGTTCCCGAACAGCGTGGAAGAAAATGCGCTGGTGATGTACGAAATCCTCAAGGCGGGGGGCTTCGCTACCGGCGGCCTGAACTTTGATGCCAAAGTGCGCCGCCAGAGCACGGATAAATATGACCTGTTCTACGGCCACATTGGCGCTATGGACGTGATGGCCCTGTCGCTAAAAATCGCGGCGCGCATGATTGAGGACGGTGAGCTGGATAAGCGCGTGGCGAAACGCTACGCGGGCTGGAATAGTGAGCTGGGCCAGCAAATTCTGAAAGGGCAGATGTCGCTTGAGCAGATTGCGCAGTACGCTGAACAGCATAATCTGGCGCCGCAGCACCGCAGCGGCCACCAGGAACTGCTGGAAAATCTGGTGAATCACTACCTGTTCGATAAGTAATCTCGCCACCCTGCCCACGCCGCCTTTGCCGCGGCGTGGCGCGATATGGAGCTGCCTTTATGTACATCGGAATCGATCTTGGGACGTCGGGCGTTAAAGTCATTTTGCTCGGGGAGCAGGGAGAAGTGCTCGCTTCTCGCAGCGAGCCTCTGAGCGTCTCCCGGCCTCATCCCCTGTGGTCGGAACAAGATCCTGAGCACTGGTGGCAGGCCACGGACCGGGCGATGAAAGCGCTGGGCGAGCAGCACGCTTTGCAGGCGGTGAAAGCCTTAGGCATTGCCGGGCAGATGCACGGCGCAACGCTGCTCGACAGCAAAAATAAAGTGCTGCGCCCGGCTATTTTATGGAACGACGGCCGCAGCGGTGAAGAATGCGCGCTGCTGGAGGCAAACGTCGAAGGCTCCCGCGAGATAACCGGCAACCTGATGATGCCGGGGTTTACCGCCCCCAAACTGCTGTGGGTCGAACGCCACGAGCCGGATATTTTTGTGCAGATCAATAAGGTGCTGCTGCCAAAGGATTATCTGCGGCTGCGCATGACGGGCGAGTTCGCCAGCGACATGTCCGACACGGCCGGTACGATGTGGCTGGACGTCGCCAAACGCGACTGGAGCGATACTCTGCTCGACGCCTGCCGCCTCAGCCGCCAGCATATGCCAGAGCTGTTTGAAGGCAGCGAAATCACCGGCGTACTGAAACCGGAGGTGGCGCAGGCATGGAAAATGCCTGCCGTGCCGGTGGTGGCAGGCGGCGGCGATAATGCCGCGGGTGCCGTGGGCGTCGGAATGGTTGACGCCGGACAGGCAATGCTCTCGCTGGGTACCTCCGGGGTTTACTTTGCCGTCAGCGACGGCTTCCGCAGCAAGCCTGAAAGCGCGGTGCACAGCTTCTGCCACGCCCTGCCGAATCGCTGGCATCTGATGTCCGTCATGCTCAGCGCGGCCTCCTGCCTCGACTGGGCCGCCAGGCTCACCGGCCTGGGTTCGGTCCCGGCGCTTCTGGCCGCAGCCGAACAGGCGAATGAAAACGCAAGCGTTATCTGGTTCCTGCCCTATCTTTCCGGGGAACGGACGCCGCACAATAACCCGCAGGCGAAGGGCGTATTCTTTGGCTTAACGCACCAGCACGGCCCGGCAGAATTGGCTCGCGCGGTACTGGAAGGCGTGGGCTACGCTCTGGCTGACGGCATGGACGTGGTGCATTCCTGCGGCATCACGCCGGAAAGCGTCACGCTGATCGGCGGCGGCGCGCGCAGCCCTTACTGGCGGCAAATGCTGGCGGATATCAGCGGGCAAACGCTCGATTACCGCACGGGCGGCGACGTTGGCCCGGCGCTGGGAGCGGCCAGGCTGGCACAAATCGCCGTCTCGCCGGGGCAATCATTACAGTCTTTACTGCCGCAGCTGCCGCTGGAACAGCGGCACACACCGGACAGAGCCCGGAACGATCGTTACGCCGGACGTCGGCAGGTGTTCAGCCAAATTTATCAGCAGCTGCTGCCGCTGATGTCGTAATACCCCTCACGCAGACCCTCTCCTCCTGGGAGAGGGATATTCCCTGTTGCATCTGCTCTGACAGAAAACTCGTCCCAAACCACCTTCACCCTGTCCGTTTTTGGTATTAGCAACCGCGGTAGCCCTTGTCAGAATGGCTTCACACCCACCGATAAGGAGTCCGAAAATGTCTCGATCCGCGCTGATTAATATCGATACACAGCAGTCTTTTTTCCATCGTGAGTACTGGCAGGAAGATGATTTCCCGGCGTTTAAGCAGTCGATTTCGCGGCTGATTTCAGGCTGTCAGGATTTGGGTCTGCCGGTGGTGGATATTTTTCACGCTGACAACGACGGCCCTTTTTCGCTGGCTTCCGGCTACGTTAAGGCCATGCCTTTTCTGAACCATACGGCGCAGGCCAGCTTCCATAAGCACGTCCACAATGCCTTTACCGATACCGGACTCGACCGCTGGCTGCGCGAACGGGACATTAACCATCTGATTATCTGCGGGATTCGAACCGAACAGTGCTGCGAAACCACCGCTCGCGTGGCGTCCGATCTGGGCTATCGCGTTTCTTTTATCAGCGAGGCCACGCTCACCTTCCCGATGAGCTGGAAAGGGGTTACGCTGGACGCCGCGACGCTTCGCCACCGCACCGAAACCGTGCTGGCCGGGCGTTTTGCCGATGTTCAAACCGTAGCCGAATGTCTGGAGTCTTTATCGTGAGTATAGGGGTCTGGTTCGTTGTTTTGCCCGGCGTGCTGTCGCTCGATTTAACCGGCCCCGCGGAAACGCTGGCGCTGGCGGGGGACGCATTCCATCTGCATTTCATCGGTCCGGACCCGCAGGTTACCACTTCTATCGGGCTGGACTTCGGCGGTATTGAACCGCTGCCGGAACGTCTGCCGCCCGGTAGCCTGCTCGTCCTGCCGGGCGTTTGCGACTCCAGCCGCTTTTTTGATACCCCACAGGCTGAGCAGGTGCGGCGCTGGCTGACGCGCATACAGCCGCACATTCACGGCCAGCAGATCAATTTGATGTGCGTTTGCTCCGGGGCTTTACTGGCCGCCAGGGCCGGGCTGATGAACGGCGTGCAGTGCACCACGCATCACGACGTCCTGGCGAGGCTGCGCGCGGCGGCCCCGACGGCGCAGGTCAAAGACAATCTCATCTTCGTGGAGGACAGAGGGATCTGGACCAGCGCGGGGATTACTTCCGGGATTGATTTATCGCTGCATTTGATCAACCGCTACTGCGGGCCAAAGGCGGCGCTGGACGTGGCGCGGGAAATGGTGGTGTGGTTCCGCCGTTCCGGCGATGACCCGCAGCTTTCGCCGTGGCTGCGCTATCGAAACCATATTCATCCCGCCGTGCATCGCGCCCAGGATTTGCTCTCCGCGTCGCCGGAATCCGCCTGGGGCGTGCCGGAGATAGCCGCTAAAGTTCACGTCAGCCCCCGGCATTTATCACGGCTTTTTCAGCAGCATTTAGGGATTTCCGTGCGGGATTACCTGGAGCAGCTGCGCCTCACCGTTGCCGAGCAGCGCCTGTTGCAGGGTAGCCGTATGGAGCAGGCCGCCATAGCAGCCGGTTTTTCATCGCCGCGCCAGCTCCACCGCGCCAGGGCTCGAAAAGCCTAGCTCACCAGCTTACGTTTATCTATCCGCTGTAGGCCCATCGACAGCAGCAGGCTGCACGCCAGAGTGACACCGAAGATCCACAGAATATCCAGCACCGGCCAGGCGTTTATCTGGTAGCCGTGGGTGCGCAGGAAGTGGATGAGCAGCGCGTGAAAGCCGTATATTCCCAGCGAATGGCGCGAGATAAACGCCAGACCAGGCAGAGGCCGCGAGTTCAGGCAGTTTTTCACCGTCACAAACAGGCTAATGGCGGCAATGAAAACCAGCGGGCCGCAGTAAACGTAGAAGGTATCGGCAAAGTTACCGTTAATTTCCAGCTGCTTATGCGTGCCGAGCGAAATGGAAACTACGCACAGGGCAAACAATCCTCCCGCCAGCCCGCTAATCCAACCCTTTTCGGTTTCCAGCATCCCAACCGCCCGGCCAAGCAGCCCGTACAGCACGTAGTAGAAGGTATCGCCGCGAATGTAGAGGTTTATCGGCAGCCATCTCACGTTGCCGAGCGTCTGCGGCACCGTGTTGGGGTTGGCGATAACGCCGAGCAAAACCATCAGCCCCAGCACCACCATAGCGCTGGTCTTTTTTACCTGAATAAGCGGTGAAAGCAGGTAAATCACGATAATCGCAAAGAAAAACCACAGGTGATAAAACACCGGCTTTTGCAGGATGTAGCGCAGTGAAAGCCCTGCGTTAATCGGCGTTAACGCTTTGATATAAATCAGCGATATGACGCTGTAAAACAGCAAGCACAGCGCGATACGCAGGAAATGGCGCTGCTGGGCGCTGCGTTCCCCAAAGAACAAATAGCCGGAGATCATAAAGAACAGCGGGACGCTAACCCGCGACGCTGAATTCAGTACGTTCGACAGATCCCAGCCAAAAGGAGTGACGATGCTTGCATTGGTGATGTACCAGGTTGTGGTATGGATCATAACGACCATCAGGCACGCAATGCCGCGCAAATTGTCTATCCAGTTTATTTTTTGCTGCATTCGTTCCTCTGTAGCAATTTTAAAGCCTGAGCCAGGTAAGTTTCCGAGTTTATCCCCCGCGGCTTGCCAGCAACGCGGTGGGTTTGCAGAATGCCCGATGTTAGTAAATAGTGAATAACAACAATAAGTTTAACGTACAGATACCCAATCATGATGCCAGAGAAAAAAAATAGCTGTCGGGCGCTGGCCCTCACCCTGCTGTTACTGAGCGGCTGCAGCAGCCGGGAAAATCATCCGCAGTTCGCGCAAAATGCGCATCCTCCCGCCACGCAAAGCGCCGAGATGATCGATATCTGCAAACAGGAAGCGGCCTACCGCTACAACACGCGTGAACAGCGCATCAGCCTGAGGGACGTGGAGCAGTACCAGGGGAGTTTTGAGATAAAAGGCAGCACCACGCGCCGGGAAGGATTTACCTGCTCCTTTGACCAAAGCGGTCAGTTTTTACACCTTTCGACGTCATAAAGCCGCAACGGCGGCCAAACGGCCCCGATTTGCGCGTGGATTCGGGCTGTATATCTTGCGGTCAACGGGTATACTGACCGCCTCACTTTAAACCTACTCGAACGCGTGCGAAATCAACATGCAAAAGTTTGATACCAAGACCTTTCAGGGCCTGATCCTGACTTTACAGGACTACTGGGCTCGCCAGGGCTGCACCATTGTTCAACCTCTGGACATGGAAGTCGGCGCCGGCACTTCTCACCCAATGACCTGTCTGCGCGCTTTAGGGCCAGAACCTATGGCGACCGCATACGTGCAGCCGTCCCGCCGTCCAACCGATGGCCGCTACGGTGAGAACCCGAACCGCTTACAGCACTATTATCAGTTCCAGGTAGTGATTAAGCCGTCTCCGGACAACATTCAGGAGCTGTACCTCGGGTCTCTTAAAGAGCTGGGTATGGACCCGACGATTCATGACATTCGCTTCGTAGAAGACAACTGGGAAAACCCAACGCTGGGCGCCTGGGGTCTGGGCTGGGAAGTGTGGCTCAACGGCATGGAAGTGACGCAGTTCACCTACTTCCAGCAGGTTGGCGGCCTCGAATGTAAGCCTGTCACCGGGGAAATCACCTACGGTTTAGAACGCCTGGCGATGTACATCCAGGGCGTGGACAGCGTTTACGATCTGGTCTGGAGCGACGGCCCGCTGGGTAAAACTACCTACGGCGACGTGTTCCATCAGAACGAAGTTGAGCAGTCGACCTATAACTTTGAATACGCGGACGTGGATTTCCTCTTCTCCTGCTTCGATCAGTATGAGAAAGAAGCGCAGCACCTGCTGGCGCTGGAAAACCCGCTGCCGCTGCCGGCTTACGAACGCATTCTGAAAGCGGCGCACAGCTTTAACCTGCTGGACGCGCGCAAGGCCATCTCGGTGACCGAGCGCCAGCGCTACATTCTGCGTATTCGTACGCTGACCAAAGCCGTGGCCGAAGCCTACTACGCTTCTCGTGAAGCGCTTGGCTTCCCGATGTGCAATAAGAATAAATAAGAGGCTGCCATGTCTGATAAAACTTTTCTGGTGGAAATCGGCACTGAAGAGCTGCCACCAAAAGCCCTGCGCAGCCTGGCGGAATCTTTTGCTGCGAACGTAACGGCGGAGCTGGATGCGGCAAACGTCGCTCACGGCGAAGTGAAATGGTTTGCGGCACCTCGCCGCCTGGCGCTGAAAATCGCCAGTCTGGCCGCTTCCCAGCCGGATCGCGAAGTCGAAAAACGCGGCCCGGCGGTTTCCGCCGCGTTTGATGCCGAAGGCAAACCGAGCAAGGCCGCTGAAGGCTGGGCTCGCGGCTGTGGCATTACCGTCGACCAGGCCGAGCGTCTGGCGACCGACAAAGGCGAATGGCTGATGTACCGCGCGCACGTGAAAGGCGAGAGCGTTGAAGCACTGCTGCCCGCGATGATTGCCACCGCGCTGACTAAGCTGCCCATTCCAAAGCTGATGCGCTGGGGTGCAAACGACACGCACTTCGTGCGTCCGGTTCACACCGTGACCCTGCTGCTGGGCGACCAGGTTATCCCGGCGACCATTCTGGGGATCGCCTCAGATCGCGTAATTCGCGGCCATCGCTTTATGGGCGAGCCTGAATTTACCATCGATAACGCCGATGAGTATCCGCAGATTTTGCTGGAGCGCGGCAAAGTTATCGCTGACTACGAGCAGCGTAAAGCCGCTATCAAAGCAGGCGCTGAAGAAGCCGCTCGCAAAATCGGCGGCAACGCTGACCTGAGCGAAAGCCTGCTCGAAGAGGTGACCTCGCTGGTTGAATGGCCGGTCGTGCTGACCGCTAAGTTCGAAGAGAAGTTCCTCGCAGTGCCTGCGGAAGCGCTGGTTCACACCATGAAAGGTGACCAGAAGTACTTCCCGGTGTACGCCAACGACGGCAGGCTGCTGCCGAACTTCATCTTCGTGGCCAACATTGAGTCGAAAGATCCGATTCAGATTATTTCCGGGAACGAGAAAGTCGTTCGTCCGCGCCTCGCGGATGCCGAATTCTTCTTTAATACCGACCGCAAAAAGCGTCTGGAAGATAATCTGCCGCGTCTGGAAACCGTTCTGTTCCAGAAAGAGCTCGGCACGCTGCGCGACAAAACTAATCGTATTGAAGCGCTTTCCGGCTGGATCGCCGGACAGATTGGGGCTGACGTCAACCACGCCACCCGCGCGGGCCTGCTGTCTAAATGCGATTTGATGACCAACATGGTCTTCGAGTTCACCGACACTCAGGGCGTGATGGGCATGCACTATGCGCGTCACGACGGCGAAGCAGAAGACGTAGCCGTTGCGCTGAACGAGCAGTATCAGCCGCGCTTTGCCGGCGATGAGCTGCCGTCCAACCTCGTTGCCTGCGCCGTCGCTATCGCCGACAAAATGGACACCCTTGCGGGTATCTTCGGCATCGGCCAGCATCCGAAAGGCGACAAAGACCCGTTTGCTCTGCGTCGTGCCGCGCTTGGCGTGCTGCGCATTATCGTGGAGAAAAACCTGCCGCTGGATCTGCAAACCCTGACCGAAGAGGCCGCGCGCCTGTACGGCAGCAAGCTGACCAACGCGAAGGTTGTGGATGACGTGATCGACTTTATGCTGGGCCGTTTCCGCGCCTGGTATCAGGAAGAAGGCCACAGCGTGGATACTATCCAGGCGGTACTGGCTCGTCGCCCAACCAAACCGGCAGACTTCGATGCGCGCATGAAGGCGGTTTCCCACTTCCGAACTCTGGAAGCGGCGGCGGCCCTGGCCGCAGCGAACAAACGCGTGTCCAACATTCTGGCGAAGTCTGACGAACAGCTGAACGACGTTGTACACGCCTCGGTGCTCAAAGAAGCGGAAGAAATCCGTCTGGCAACCAACCTGGTTGTGCTGCGCGATAAGCTCCAGCCGTTCTTCGCGGAAGGCCGCTACCAGGAAGCCCTGGAAGAGCTGGCCAACCTGCGTGAGCCGGTAGATGAGTTCTTCGATAAGGTGATGGTTAACGCGGAAGATAAAGATCTGCGTATCAACCGCCTGACGCTGCTGTCTAAACTGCGCGAGCTGTTCCTGCAGGTGGCGGACATTTCCCTGCTGCAATAATTGACCCGCCGTCTGACGATAAACCCGCCTCGGCGGGTTTTTTTATAATTTAATTACTCTTGGTTATCAGATCGTTAATCACTTCCCCGCCGGATAGAAATTAAAGTTAAGCCTCGTAACACCGATAGATTAATTATCATCCACAATTACAGGCTTTTGCGCATCATGAAAAATATCAAAGTCATCACAGGGATCGTCGCCACGCTTGGAATTTTCAGCGCACTGCTGCTGATTACCGGCGCACTTTTTTACTCTTCGGTCAGCAGTGACCGCCAAAACTTCCAGCATACCGGCGTGCTTAACTACCAGCAGCAGCAGTTGGGCGGCAGCTTCCAGACGCTGGTTGAAACCCGCGTCACGATTAACCGCGTCGCCATTCGTATGCTCAAAAATCAGCGCGACCCGGCCTCGCTGGAGGCAATGAACAAGCTATTGACCACCGCCAGCGCCTCGCTGAACGAAGCGGATAAGCACTTCCAGAGCTACATGGACTCGGATGATATTGCAGGCCAGGAGGCAGCCCTGGATGCTCGAGCAGTAGCCAGCTTTAAGAAGATGCACGACGTGCTGGGCCAGTCGATTCAGTTTCTGAAAGCCGACAACTATGAGGCCTACGGTAACCTTGATGCCCAGCAGGCGCAGGATGAGATGAAAGCCGTCTACGACGAGTGGCTCGCCCAAAACACCCGGCTGTTGAAAGCGGCCAGCGAAGAAAACCAGCGCAGTTTCACCGGTATGCAGTGGACGTTAGGCACCATTCTGGTCATCGTCATTGCCGTGCTGGCGCTCATCTGGCTTGGCCTGCAGCGCGTGCTGCTGCGTCCGCTGCAAAGCGTCATGGATAATATTCAGGCAATTTCCGAAGGCGATTTAACCCGCCGTATCGACGCCGAAGGCCGCAGCGAAATGAGCCGCCTCGCCGCCAGCCTGAAGGTAATGCAGCAGTCGTTGATCCGCACGGTCAGCACGGTGCGCGACAACACGGACGCTATCTATACCGGCACCAGTGAAATTTCTGCGGGCAGCAGCGACCTTTCCTCACGAACCGAGGAGCAGGCGGCGGCGCTGGAAGAAACGGCGGCCAGCATGGAGCAGCTTACCGCTACGGTAAAACAGAACACCGATAACGCCCGCCAGGCGACTCACCTGGCCAAAAATGCCTCTGAAACGGCGCTGAAGGGTGGCCGGGTCGTCGAGAACGTTGTCAGCACGATGAGCGAAATTGCCGAGAGTTCCGGTAAAATTGTTGATATTACCAGCGTGATCGACGGCATTGCTTTCCAGACAAATATTCTGGCCCTGAACGCGGCGGTTGAAGCGGCCCGAGCGGGCGAGCAGGGTCGCGGCTTCGCCGTCGTAGCGGGAGAAGTGCGCACGCTGGCAAGCCGCAGCGCACAGGCTGCGAAAGAGATTAAGGTGCTGATTGAGAACTCCGTTTCTCGCATCGGAACCGGGTCAAATCAGGTGCGCGAAGCGGGCGATACGATGAAAGAGATTGTCTCAGCCGTGACTCGCGTCACCGACATTATGGGCGAGATAGCTTCCGCGTCTGACGAGCAGAGCAAGGGCATTGAGCAGGTGGCACTGGCCGTTTCAGAAATGGACAGCGTGACGCAGCAGAACGCCGCGCTGGTTGAAGAGTCCGCCACGGCGGCGGCGGCGCTGGAGAACCAGGCCAGCCAGCTGCGAGAAGCGGTAGCCACCTTCCAGATCCAGCAGGGCGAAAGAAGAGCGGTCTCTATTTCAGCTACAGCTCCACGCCCGGCAGCAGCGTTAAAGCCGCAGGCTGCTGGAGCAGGTTCAGACGCCAATTGGGAAACGTTCTAAGGCTTAGCTAAAACGACAAACCCCGCGTCGGTGAGCGGGGTTTTGGGTAAGGCAAGTTAGGGTACAAAGTACAAAATTATTCCATCAGCTGCTTGCTGAGCATCGGATTTGACTGGATCAGTCGCATCAGCTGCAGTTCGGTGCTGGAGGGTCTGAGTCGTTTTGATTCCCATTCCTGCACCATTGAAACGCTAACGCCCATCACGCGAGCAAAATCATCAATCTTAAGTCCCGTACTTTTGCGTAACTGCTCGAACTCGGAAAAAGCGTTAGGCTTTTGTTTCATGGTAACCATTTGATTATCTTTAAAAACAATCTGCTCAAGACTGCTAAGCAGTTCAAACATTGGATCTTTGTATTCCATTGAGAACTCCTCATTAATCACACATTGACCTCGTGAACGTAAAGAAGCCTATTAAGAGTAGCCCGAAAAAAAGCAGGCTGATGATTTCTTAGCGGACTAAGTATGCGCGTCGCGAGACTTATGCGTTTCAACTGAAGAATTAAGCGGCGTAAGAGATTGAAAAGCGGGCCTGGAGAGGGGGTTAGTATAAATTTGTAAATGGTTATGCAAAATCTGCTTTAGCGCTGGGCTTAAACCTACCGCTGTTGACGAGTTTACCCTCATGCTTTTGGCCTAAATTCATCCCGCTTAAGGCTATCAATTCAGCTTCGAATTCCTGCCCATAGCGCCATCGAAAAAACGGATAAAAATTCACGACTCCAGCCTGAATCTACCTCAAAGAGATTGTCGTCAAAGGGTATCTTGCACGGGCGGCCTGGACTATCATTAGCTACATTCTTGAGTACGCCTATGCGCATTGGCATAGATTTGGTGAAAGGAGTAGAAAAGATGGCGACAGGTAAGTCCTGCTCTCGCTGGTTTGCGCCGCTGGCGGCGTTATTAATGGTGGTGAGTCTGAGCGGCTGCTTTGATAAAGAAGGCGATCAGCGCAAGGCGTTTATCGATTTTCTGCAAAATACGGCCATGCGCAGCGGCGAACGTCTGCCAACGCTGACCACCGATCAGAAAAAACAGTTTGGCCCGCTGGTCTCCGACTACGCCATCCTTTACGGCTTTTCCCAACAGGTTAGCCAGGCGATGGACGACGGCATGAAGCCGGTGGTGGATAGTGTAAACAGCATTCGCGTGCCGCAGGATTACATGAATCAGCGCGATACGCTGCGCCAGGCGAACGGCTCGCTGAACGTGCTCGGCCAGCAGGTACAGAATGCAAAAATGCAGGCGGACAGCGCTCGTTCCACGCTGAAACAGCCGGATGAGCTGAAAACCGTTTACGATCGGGTCTATCAAAAAGTGGTCACCGCCCCGGCAAACGCTATGGCTCCGCTGATCCCAGCCGCGCAAACTTTTACCCAGCAGCTGGTTCAGGTCGGTGATTTTATCCAGCAGCAGGGAACGCAGGTTGGTTTTACCGCGGGCGGCATTCAGTTCCCGACTTCACAGCAGGCCAGCCAATATAACTCGCTGATTGGCCCGCTAGCCTCGCAGCATCAGGCATTTATGCAGGCTTATTCCTCTGCACAAAGCACCCTGCAATAAGATAAAAACCCCGTCAAACGGCGGGGTTTTTCAGGTGGCTTTAGCTCCAGCCCTTTGGATGGCTGAAATAGTTCTTGTCATCCCGAGGTTAAATATGCGTTAATGCCTCATCGGTTTGACGCACAGACCTTTCAAGCAAAGCAGTCCTCCAGAAGTTATCGTAGATACCTTTCAAAGTGAGTTTCTCCTTTATCGCTTCAAAAATCTGTAAAGCATACCAATGCGCCGCAAGGCAAACTCTATTTAAAAGGTAATATCAATGTCTGCTAAAATGACTGGTCTGGTTAAGTGGTTCAACTCTGACAAAGGCTTCGGCTTCATCACTCCTGACGATGGCTCTAAAGATGTATTCGTACACTTCTCTGCTATCCAGAACGATGGCTACAAGTCCCTGGACGAAGGCCAGAAAGTATCTTTCACCATCGAAAGTGGTGCTAAAGGTCCAGCTGCTGGTAACGTTACTAGCCTGTAAGCATTAGCTTATAAAGCAAAGATTCTAAAACCCGCCTCTGGCGGGTTTTTTCTTTTCCGGGATTCCTTCCCAGCGACACAACTACTTTCCAAACAGCCGCCGCGAATTGTCCTCAGTCTGTCCGGACAGACGACGTTTTTGCATGGTGCGCGTCCAGCTTGTCGACAGGCCCGCCGCAGAAAGCAGACGGTGATACTGCTCGTCGTCGAAAGGCATATGCCAGGCGATAGCAATCGCATCTGCCACGCTCACATCGCTAACGCGTGAAACCAGCTCCAGCGGCGAATCGGTAGCCACTTTTCCGGCCATCACCACGCGATACAGCCAGCCACAGTAGCCCGCCCGCTGCATCTGTGATGCCATATCGCTAATCCCAAAATGATAATTCAGCTTGAAGCACGGTGAACGCGGCTGCGTAACCTGAATCAGCGCGCCTCCCCAACGAAAAATATCCCCGATATACACCTCGCGCTCCGTCATCCCCTCGGTTGAGAGATTTTCACCAAAGGCGGGGGCGTTAAACAGCTCGGCCTGCTCGGGAAATTCCCGCGCCCAGTGGCGATAATGTTCACGCGGATAGTGGCACAGCGCGCGATCTGGCCCGCCGTGAATCACTTTTTCAGCCTGCTCGTCTCCTTCCAGACCCAGCTCGGTCAGCTTTAGCTCTCCGTCGACCTGGTATTTTCCGATAGCGCTCGGCCTGCTGCCGCTGTACTCACGAATTTTGCCGATATAAACCTGTAGCGGATGGCGCATCTGCTGCTCCCTGTTTGTGCCAGACATAAAAAAAGCGAGCCATCAGGCTCGCTTCTCATCAGCCGCTTTGCAACTTATTTTTTAGCGGCAAAACGCGCGGCAGCTTCGTCCCAGTTAACCACATCCCAGAAAGCTTTGATGTAGTCAGGGCGACGGTTCTGGAATTTCAGGTAGTAAGCATGTTCCCACACGTCCAGGCCCACGATTGGGAAGCCTGAAGCGCCAGAAACGGCTTCGCCCATCAGCGGGCTGTCCTGGTTTGCGGTGGAAACCACGGCCAGCTTGTCACCTTTCAGTACCAGCCACGCCCAGCCGGAGCCGAAACGGGTCGCGGCAGCTTTCTCAAACTCAGCTTTGAAGTTGTCCACCGAGCCGAAATCGCGCTCGATAGCTGCTTTCAGGTCGCCGGAAAGCGTGGTGCCGGTTTTCAGACCTTTCCAGAACAGGCTGTGGTTAGCGTGGCCGCCCGCGTTGTTACGCAGCACGGTTTTCTTGTCGGCCGGCAGCTGATCCAGTTTAGCGATCAGTTCTTCAACCGGCAGGCTGGCGAATTCTGGCAGGGATTCCAGCGCGGCATTAGCGTTGTTAACGTATGCCTGGTGGTGTTTGGAGTGATGGATTTCCATCGTTTGCTTGTCGAAGTGTGGTTCCAGGGCGTCGTAAGCGTAAGGCAGGGATGGCAGGGTATAACTCATGTTTCATCTCCATTATTGTCGGGCGGCGCGAATGATAAGACATGCTGTTAACGCCGCGTAATCAGTTGGTTCATTATAGTTAATTAAATGATATTGAAAATGTTTATCAATGCCGTAGTTTTAATAAGGTTATAACTTTTCAGCATGACGGCGCGAAAAACTTGTTAATTACTTTCCTGTTACAGCCTCCCCCGTCGCCGTAAGTGATGAAATAAAGAACTGTGACGCCCGTCAATCCCACCTAATGTTTTTTGCCAAATTTCGCTCCCGTGCGGCAGCATGCCGAAGGTTAGCCCGTCGCTCACTCTTTAGACTCGATGGCATTGGGGTAGTGTGCGGTCACCCCTGCGCTATCGATAAACTGAGGGATGCGATATGAGTAATGCGATAACAATGGGGATACTTTGGCACTTAGTCGGCGCGGCAAGCGCGGCGTGCTTTTATGCCCCGTTCAAAAAAGTGCAGCGCTGGTCATGGGAAACCATGTGGGCAATCGGCGGCTTTGTTTCATGGATTATCCTGCCCTGGGCGGTCAGTTCGGTTTTGCTGCCTGATTTTTGGGCCTATTACGGCTCGTTCAGCGCTTCAACGCTGCTGCCGGTCTTCCTGTTCGGCGCGATGTGGGGCATCGGCAACATTAACTACGGCCTGACGATGCGCTATTTAGGTATGTCGATGGGCATCGGGATCGCCATTGGGATCACGCTGATTGTCGGCACGCTAATGACGCCAATCATTGCCGGTAAATTTGACGTCCTGATCGGCACCCCCGGCGGTCGCATGACGCTGCTTGGCGTCCTGGTTGCGTTGATAGGCGTCGCCATTGTTACCCGCGCGGGCCAGCTAAAAGAGCGGCAGATGGGCATTAAGGCCGAAGAGTTCAATTTGAAGAAAGGGCTGACGCTGGCCGTGATGTGCGGGATTTTCTCCGCCGGGATGTCCTTTGCGATGGATGCCGCAAAACCAATGCACGAAGCCGCCGCCGCGCTGGGCGTCGATCCACTGTACGTCGCCCTGCCAAGCTACGTGATTATCATGGGCGGCGGCGCGGTCATTAACCTCGGCTTCTGCTTCATCCGCCTGGCAAAAGTTAAAAACCTGTCGATAAAGGCCGACTTCTCGCTGGCCAAACCGCTTATCATCACCAACGTGCTGTTCTCGGCGCTCGCCGGGCTGATGTGGTATCTGCAGTTCTTCTTCTATGCCTGGGGCCATGCCAAAATCCCGGCGCAGTATGACTACATGAGCTGGATGCTGCACATGAGTTTCTACGTGCTGTGCGGCGGTCTGGTCGGTTTGATTATGAAAGAGTGGAAATCTGCCGGACGTCGCCCTGTCGGCGTGCTGAGCGTGGGCTGCGTAGTGATTATTCTTGCCGCCAATATCGTTGGCCTCGGTATGGCTAACTAACCTCTACCGCATAGCGCTGGCGCCACATTCGTGGCGTCATGCCCGTCTCCTTCGTGAAAACCACGGAAAAGTAATTGCTGTCCTCAAAGCCGCAGCGGGTGGCAACATCCCCGATCAGCATTTCGCTGTGGCGCAGCAGGTCCTGCGCCTGGCAAATTCGCAGCTGGCGCAGATACTGGTTAATCGACATCCCGGTCTGCTGGCGAAACAACTGGCGCACGTGGCGCTCCGCTACCTGATGCCGCTGGCAAAACGTCTGCAAATCAAAAGCGGCCTCAAGACTTTTACCCAGCGCGGCCAATAGCACATCAAGCGTTTCCCCCCCTTCCGGGCCCGCAGCGTCCATCGGCTGATAGCGATGCCGGTGCAGCACGATGCACAGCTGCAGGAACAGGCTCTCCACCAGGCACAGCGAAAGCGCATCCTGCTTCGGGCTTTCATGCTCCAGCTGGCCAATAATCTGCCGCGCCTGCGCCATTCCCTGGCTGCTCAGCCGCCAGCGCGGGTCTTTGCCCGAAGCCGGGGGATGACGCAGCAGCTCATCCCAGCCGACGTTAAGCTGCAGCCTTTCCGGACAATAGATGATGTTGTGCAGGACCAGATCATTTACCGATTCATAGCGATGGCGGTCTTCGGCGCGAATATAAAACAGGTCGCCGCAGGTAATACGGTAAGGGCGGTCGTTAAGCACGTGCAGGCCGTTACCGCGCCAGACCAGCACCAGCTCGCAGAAATCATGGGTGTGTTCGGCAAAGACGTTTTGCGGATAGCGATCGGCCACCGCCACGGGCTGAGCGGGGGAAGCAAAGAAATCTGTTTTCCTCAGTACCAATTGACCGGCCACGGCAGGCATCTCCTCTGAACAGCCGGAAAGTATTGGCTTTTTTGGCGAAAAAAACGGTGATTGCCTTCGCGATTACTGAAGTTGCACGTCCCGCCCCTGGCGAATCTCGCGCGGGGACCAGGAAAACTCGCGTTTGAACAGCGTAGAAAAATGGTTGCTGTCGCCGAAGCCGCACTGGAAGGCGATATCCGTGACGCTTTCCTCACCGTGGCGCAGCAAATGCCGCGCTTTCATCAGGCGCAGGCGGTTGAGATAGCGCTGCGGCGTCAATCCGGTCTGCTGCTTGAGCTGGCGGTGCAGCGTGCGCAGGGAAAGCGTGAACTGCCCGGCGAGCTGCTCCCAGCAAATCTCCTCGGCAAAGTGTTCTTCGAGCCAGGCCATCAGCTGATTCAGCCGCCCTTCCGCCTGGCTGGCGCCTTCCATCATGCTGCCTCTGCGCAACAGCACCAAAAGCTGCATAAAGAGGATCTCTCGATTGGCGACGGCGTGCGTTTCCGTACTTTCCCCAACCTTTTCAAACTGTTCAATCAGCCCGCGGACCTGCTGCAACACCGGCTGATTTACGCGCCAGTGCGAGGGATAGTGGCCGTCCTGCTCCTGCGGCAGCAGCTTGTCCAGGCCGGACAGGAAGCAAAATGCATCCGGCGCGCGGTAAAGGATATTGGTCAGGCAAAGGTTTTCGGTGTGCTCATAGAGATGGCGATCGTGATCGCGGACGAAGCACACCGAACCGCCGCTCAGCGTATAGGGCAGACCGTTGAAAACGTGGGTGCCGGTGCCGTGCTCCACAATCACGATCTCATAGAAATCATGATGATGCTCCGGAAACGCCGCCTGCGGCAGGCGCGGCTCAATCGCCACGGACGCCTTGCCTGACGGGAAGAAATCAAAACCATGCAATATCGTCATTCTCGCACCCACCACGCTGATGAACCGTTGCCTGATAGTAGGGAACGCTTCTCATCTGCACCTTAAATTTTCGACGCAAAAACCGTTAAAAACGGTTCATTTTTTAAGAAACGCCGGGAATTATCAGGAAATGCGGCGAAGGTCACAGCCCTGCTTTTGGCGCGCTAAAACGCAAACTGTGACATGACTCACGTTCACCTTTGCTTCTTTGCCAGGCCGCGAAAAGCACTGTCAGTAGCGAGAAGGTGAGCGCAGGCGCGACTTTTTAAAGTGGGGTCAATTAACTCGCAAGGACCCCGATAATGACTCTTCGCCATAGTGTTGCGGTAGACCTGGGCGCTTCCAGCGGCCGCGTGATGCTGGCCCGTTTTGAACGTGAGACCCGCAGCATCTGTTTGCGTGAAATCCACCGGTTCACCAACTGCCTGAAACAGGTTCAGGGCACCACGACCTGGGATCTCGACGCGCTGGAGCAGGAAATCCGCACCGGCCTGCAAAAAGCCTGCGACGAAGGCATCGCCATCGACAGCATCGGCATCGATACCTGGGGCGTAGATTACGTCCTGACTGGCCGCGACGGCGAGCGCGTTGGCCTGCCGGTCTCCTACCGCGATAGCCGCACCGACGGCGTCATGGAAAGCGCGCTGAATGAAATTGGCCGCGACGAAATTTATCGCCGCACCGGCATTCAGTTCCTGCCGTTCAACACGCTTTATCAGCTACGCGCCCTCGCGCAGAGCCAGCCGGAGCTGCTCGACGAAGTCGAACACGCGCTGCTGATCCCGGACTACTTCGCCTGGCGCCTGACCGGCGCGCTGAACTGGGAATACACCAACGCCACCACCACCCAGCTTATCAACATCAACAGCGACAGCTGGGACGAAACGCTGCTCGAGTGGGCTGGCGTGCCCGCGAAATGGTTCGGCGCGCCGACGCATCCTGGCAGCGTGATTGGCCAGTGGATTTGCCGTGAAGGCAACAAAATCCCGGTTGTTTCCGTCGCCACCCACGACACCGCCAGCGCGGTCATCGGCGCGCCGCTAAAAGATAAGGACGCGGCGTACCTCTCATCCGGCACCTGGTCACTGATGGGCTTTGAGAGCAAAACCCCTTACGCCAGCCGCCAGGCGCTCGCCGCCAACATCACCAACGAAGGCGGGGCGGAAGGCCGCTATCGGGTGCTGAAAAATATCATGGGCCTGTGGCTGCTTCAGCGCGTGACCAAAGAGCTGGGGATGACCGACCTGCCGGATCTGATAGCCAGAACCCGCCGGCTCCCGGCCTGCCGCTTTGTCATCAACCCAAATGACGATCGCTTTATCAACCCTGAAAGCATGAGCCGCGAAATTCAGGCCGCCTGCCGGGAAAGCCACCAGCCGGTGCCGCTCACCGACAGCGAGCTGGCGCGCTGCATTTTCGACAGCCTGGCCCTGCTGTACGCCGCCACGCTGCGCGAGCTGGCGGATCTGCGCGGGCGACCGGTGAGCTGCCTGCATATTGTTGGCGGCGGCAGCCAGAACGAGCTGCTCAACCAGCTGTGCGCGGACGCCTGCGGCGTACCGGTGCTCGCCGGGCCGATCGAAGCCTCTACGCTGGGCAACATTGGCTGTCAGCTGATGGCGCTGGACGAAATCACCGACGTCGACGACTTCCGCAAAATCGTCGCCGCCAGCTACCAACTCACCTCTTTTAATCCGCAACCGGACAGCGAAATTGCCCGCTTCATGGCGCAGTTTCCGCATAACCGTCAAACCTTTAAGGAGTTTTGCGCATGACCACTTCCATCGATCGGGCCTGGGAACTGGCTAAACATCGCTTTGCCGCCGTCGGCGTTGACGCAGAAGCTGCGCTGCGCCAGCTGGACCGCCTGCCGGTTTCCATGCACTGCTGGCAGGGCGATGACGTTGCCGGATTTGAAAACCCGGAAGGCGAGCTGAGCGGCGGCATTCAGGCCACCGGCAACTATCCCGGTAAAGCGCGTAACGCCCGTGAACTCCGCGCCGATCTGGAGCAGGCTTTAAGCCTGATCCCTGGCCCAAAACGCCTGAACCTGCACGCCATTTATCTGGAGTCCGACACGCCGGTCTCGCGCGATAAAATCAAGCCGGAACACTTCAAAAACTGGGTTGAATGGGCGAAAGCCAACGGGCTGGGCCTCGACTTTAACCCGTCGTGTTTCTCGCACCCGCTGAGCGCCGACGGCTTTACGCTTTCCCACGCCAACGACGAAATCCGCCGGTTCTGGATTGATCACGTGAAGGCCAGCCGCAAAGTTTCCGCTTACTTTGGCGAGCAGCTCGGCACACCGTCGGTGATGAACATCTGGGTGCCGGACGGCATGAAAGACGTCACCGTTGACCGCCTGGGCCCGCGCCAGCGACTGCTGGAGGCGCTAGACGAAGCCATCAGCGAAAAGCTTAACCCGGCGCACCACATCGACGCGGTCGAAAGCAAGCTGTTCGGCATCGGCGCAGAAAGCTACACCGTAGGCTCCAACGAGTTTTACTTCGGCTACGCCACCAGCCGCCAGACCGCGCTGTGCCTGGACGCGGGCCACTTCCACCCGACGGAAGTTATCTCCGATAAGATCTCCAGCGCCATGCTCTACGTGCCGCGCCTGCTGCTGCACGTCAGCCGCCCGGTGCGCTGGGACAGCGACCACGTCGTGCTGCTGGATGATGAAACTCAGGCCATCGCCAGCGAAATCATCCGTCACGATCTATTCGACCGCGTGCACATCGGCCTCGACTTCTTCGACGCCTCAATCAACCGCATCGCGGCCTGGGTTATCGGCACCCGCAACATGAAAAAAGCGCTGCTGCGCGCCCTGCTGGAGCCGACCGAAACCCTGCGCCAGCTTGAAAACGAAGGCGATTACACCGCGCGCCTGGCGCTGCTCGAGGAGCAAAAATGCCTGCCGTGGCAGGCCGTCTGGGAAATGTACTGCCAGCGCAACGATGTCCCGGCGGATGCGCAATGGCTGAACAACGTTCGCGGCTACGAGAAAGACGTGCTGGCAAAGCGCGGCTAACTTCACCCTCCCTCTCCCTAAAAGGGAGAGGGAGCAAAGCCAGACCAATCAGTCCCCTCGCCTTTTGGCGAGAGGGATAGGGTGAGGGGGGAAAATCCTCACCGTTACTCAAGGAAAAACAAGACTATGCAGAACATCCTGAACGCCTGGTTTGTAGAAGGCATGATCAAAGCAACGAGCGATGCCTGGCTGAAAGGCTGGGATGAGCGCAACGGCGGCAACATCACGATGCGCCTGAGCGAAGAAGATATCGCGCCCTTTAAGGCCGATTTTCACGCGGAGCCGCGCTATATCGAGCTAAGCCAGCCGATGCCGGACCTGGCCAACACGCCGTTTATCGTCACCGGCTCCGGGAAATTCTTCCGCAACGTCCAGCTCGCTCCGGCCGCCAATATCGGCGTGGTGAAAGTGGATAGCCGCGGCGCGGGCTACCACATCCTGTGGGGGCTGGAAAATGAAGCGGTGCCAACCTCCGAGCTGGCGTCGCACTTCCAGTCCCACTGCGTGCGTATGAAGGCTACCGGCGGAAAAGACCGCGTGATCATGCACTGCCACGCGACCAACCTGATCGCCCTGACCTACGTACTGGAAAATAAAACCGACGTCATTACCCGCAAGCTGTGGGAAGGCAGCACCGAATGCCTGGTAGTGTTCCCGGACGGCGTGGGCATTCTGCCGTGGATGGTGCCGGGCACCGATGAAATCGGCACGGCGACCGCGGGGGAAATGCAAAAGCATTCGCTGGTGCTGTGGCCATTCCACGGCGTATTCGGCAGCGGCCCGACGCTGGACGAAGCCTTTGGCCTGATCGACACCGCTGAAAAATCAGCGGAAGTGCTGGTGAAAGTCATCTCGATGGGCGGCATGAAACAGACTATCAGCCGCGATGAGCTGATTGCCCTCGGCAAGCGTTTCGGCGTGACGCCGCTGGCAAGTGCGTTAGCGCTGTAAAACAAAAACCCCGCGCCCCGCTCGCCCGGCAATTGGGTAACAGAATTCGAAACAGCAATATTAAGGAGAATAGCAATGAGCTTTATGTTGGCCTTACCAAAAATCAGCCTTCACGGCGCGGGCGCAATCGGCGATATGGTCAAGCTGGTGGCGGGGAAAAACTGGGGGAAAGCGCTGATCGTCACCGACGGTCAGCTGGTGAAAATGGGCCTGCTCGACAGCCTGTTTACCGCGCTGGACGCCCATCAGATTTCTTACGAACTGTTTGACGAAGTGTTCCCGAACCCAACGGAAGAGCTGGTACAAAAAGGTTTTGCGGCCTATCAGGCGGCGGACTGTGACTACATTGTTGCCTTCGGCGGCGGCAGCCCGATCGACACCGCCAAAGCGGTTAAAATCCTCACGGCAAACCCCGGCCCTTCAACCGCTTACTCCGGCGTGGGCAAAGTCGTTAACGCAGGCGTGCCGCTAGTGGCGATCAACACCACCGCAGGTACCGCCGCAGAGATGACCAGCAACGCGGTGATCATTGATTCTCAGCGTCAGGTGAAAGAGGTCATTATCGACCCGAACATCATCCCTGATATCGCCGTAGACGACGCAAGCGTCATGCTCGACATTCCGGCAGGCGTCACGGCGGCAACCGGCATGGATGCGCTGACCCACGCAATTGAGGCTTACGTGTCCGTGGGCGCACACCCGCTGACCGACGCCAACGCGCTGGAGGCCATCCGCCTGATTAGCCAGTGGCTGCCGAAAGCCGTGGACGACGGACAGAACCTCGAAGCACGCGAAATGATGGCCTACGGACAGTACCTGGCGGGCATGGCGTTCAATAGCGCGGGGCTAGGTCTGGTTCATGCTCTGGCGCACCAGCCGGGCGCAACCCACAACCTGCCGCACGGCGTGTGCAACGCCATCCTGCTGCCGGTTATCGAAAACTTTAACCGTCCGCAGGCGATGCCGCGCTTCGCCAAAGTCGCCGCGGCGATGGGCGTGAACACGCAGGGCATGAATGACGATCTGGCGAGCCAGAAGGCTATCGAAGCCATTCGCGCGCTGTCTGCTCGCGTCGGCATTCCGGCGGGCTTCAGCCAGCTCGGCGTCACATCATCGGACATTGAAGGCTGGCTGGATAAAGCGCTGGCCGACCCCTGTGCGCCGTGCAACCCACGCTCTGCCAGCCGCGAAGAGGTGCGGGAGCTTTATCTGGAGGCGCTATGATCCGCAAAGCTTTTGTTATGCAGGTAAACCCTAATGCTCACGAAGAATATCAGCGCCGCCATACGCCAATTTGGCCGGAGCTGGAGGCGGTACTTAAACAGCACGGTGCTCATCACTACGCTATTTATCTTGATGCCCAGCGTAATCTTCTTTTTGCCAGCGTAGAGATTGAGTCAGAAGCCCGCTGGGAGGCCGTCGCCCAGACGGAAGTCTGCCAGCGGTGGTGGAAGCACATGAGCGATATTATGCCGAGCAACCCGGACAACAGCCCGGTTAGCGCGGAGCTGAAAGAGGTGTTTTATTTAGCGTAAACAGAAGGCGGGTGTGGTTCACACCCGCCATAATAATAGCCTTCCTCAATCAACCTAGCGGATACGGGTCAGGCAGGCAGTCTCCGTATGGGGCATCAGGATTCATTTAGCGATACGCTTAGTATCCTTTCCTTCGCACCTTCAACGAACACGTCTGGATCCCACTGGCGGCTAAAACCTTCCTTCACTCCCACATACAGCGTGTTTAAATCAGCTGAAAGCGTCATTTGATTAGGGTAAACCGGCGTGGAGATCTCTTTCTTCACGCGATAGGTGCCGGCATCCACTATGCTAAGCGTACCCGAGGTAAAGTTAGTCACATAAACTTCGTTATATTTGGGATTGTATTTAACCGCATTAGCTCCGGCGCCCGTGTGCACATAGGCCAGCTGCCGACCATTCTCCAGATCAAAGACGTACAGGCCATCGTTTGTTCCCGAACGATCGTCATGATCGAAAATCACCGCGAAAATTCTCTTTGTCCTGGAGTCGACCGTCAGGCTCTGAAGGCTGGTGATCTTTGGCCGGGCATTATTAAGCGAAATCGTACGCAGCACCTGCTTTGTGACCGGATCAATCTCATTGATATAGTCTTTACCTCCCACGTAGACTTTTTGGGTTAATTCATCCAAAGCCAGCCCGTACGCCGTATCCTTGTAGGCGTTGGCCACTTCTCCCAGGCGTTTCAAAGACGTCCCGTCGAGTACCAGCAGTTTATGCACGGGCTTCATCCCATCGGCAGCTTTCACCATGTTGCTATAGCTAACGAAGAGAGCATTTGCAGCCTTGCTGTAAACCATATGTCTGAGGTGCTCGTACCGGGGATCCGCAGCGTTTTCAACATGGACGCTAAGCCTGTCGCTGGTCTTAATAACCTTCCCGGATGCAGCGTTTGCCATGCTAATCCGTAGGGAAGCGGCCTGGGTATGCCCGATATAAACCCGCCCCGCGTCGTTATTCATTTCAACTGAGAACGCTCTGAAAGGCAGAGGATATTTACCCTCAACAGCAAGCGTGCCGGGAGAAAATGCATACAAATATCCTTTATTATCGGCTCGATTTACCCGATCCATGGCGGCAGCAAACACCTTGTGATTCTGGTTATCAAAGGCCAGCTCATAGATCCCCTCCTCGGCCTGTTCAAGATAGCCCGTTTTTAACGCAAAACGACTTTTTTGCCTTTCCGGTGGGTCAACAGCAAATACTGACGCAGAAAGCATCATCAATATCAGAGCACAGGTATAAAGCAGAAATTTATTGTTGTGATTCATTACATTTCCTTTATTTTTTATTAAGCTTTTAAATCATCATATACAGTCAAATAATAAATCTTCATCAGAACCTGACTTCACCACCAAAAATAAACGTTCTGCCACGAGCGGTATTTCCTGCCGTATCCGTATCGCCCTGCACAGGCGACATATTCATTTTATTTAATGCCTCAGAATAATCACGATCCATCACATTCTGCACATTGAATTTCAGCAGTAAATTCTGCGTTACCTGATAGGTAGAATAAAGATCGAGGATGGTCGGGATCTGCGGCATATCCTCTTTCAATACTGCCGAGGTAGTTTCATCTAAATCGAAATTCGGCGAGATACGCTTGGTTTTGCCGGTGTATTTCACCATCGCGCCAACAACTAACGCGCTATCGATAAAACGCATCCCGGTATCCAGCGTTAAATATTGCTTTGGCAACTCGGTTATATCACCCGCGCCGAAAGAGGTGCTTGCGATAGACGTGGGCTGATCGGTATGCTGCCTGCTGTAGGCAAGACGGCCAAAAGCGAACCCGGCATCATAGTCTAATTCCAGCTCCACTCCACGGGTATGTACAGGCGTGATTGAGTTGATGTAAATATACATATTGTCATAAAAATCTTCGCTGGTATTATCGCCCCCACCGGCAGGATATGCATGTTCAAAGTCACATTTTTCACCGCCGCCGCACACCAGAAAACTTTTACTGTGAATATAATCTTTCACGCGACTAGTATAAGCTGTGGCTTTCAGCCGCAGCGCATCATCCTGCATTAATATATCTCTGCTATTAATATTAAATCCGGCCTGCCAGGTCTCAGCATGCTCCGGTTTCAGAAACGGATTCATTGATGCCCCACCAGAATTGGAGAAAAACATCTCCTGAATATTCGGCGCTCGGCTGGATTTACTATAGCTAACAAACGGTTGCAGCCACGGTGTAACCTGAGCGGAGAGCATCACCATCGGATTAATATTATGGTTGGTCGAATCAATATTCGCACCGCTTTGTGGAACGCAAATGACCCGCGGATCGCATGCCGGTTTAAATCCTTTAATTTTACTGTTGGTATAATTTAAATTGAAATCTGCTTCAAAGATCCCTCTATTTATTTTTAAACCACCATAAATAGATGAAATATCCTGCTCACCCTGCGGAGCAAAGGTGTTGTTCTCAATCGCTTCTTCGGCGGTGTTTTCATTAGCAATGCTGGAGTTAATAATTTTAGAATATTTAGTTTTCATCAGCTTGCCGCCGAACATCATACTAAAATCGTTTTCTCGCCATGAAAAGCGACTGGTATTATTTACATCCAGCGCGTTGGAGCGGTTCTGTGCAGAAGTATTATAAAATGTATATAATGAATTATTGTCATAGCGTTGATTCCCTCGACTGGTGCTCACGGTTAATTTTGTATCAACCAGTTCGCTAAAGGGAGTGTAATGGTATTTAAGGTAGTAATCATCGCTTTCGATTTTTCGCTGTGTGAAATGATTACTATAATTTCGCGCAGAAAGCTTTACTTTATGAAAATCATTCAGTTTCATATCTAATTTATATAACTGAGACTGAGGGTTTTGTTTTAGATATTTATTCATACCGAATTTTTCAGTATTAATACCATTCCCGGTATCATAGTTAGAATAAACCGTGCTGCCACTCACGCCCATGAGTAAACCAATATTACCAGTTTCGGTAAACGCATCGGCCTGACCCGCCACAGAAACCATGCCGCTACGACCAAGGCCATTGTTGCCAACAGAAAACCGCGAGCGAAAACCAAGGCTATTGCCGGGGAAAATCACATCTTCGACATCTATCGTTCTAAAATTCGCGCTGCCGCTTAGCGCATTCACGCCTTCAGGGCCTGAGCTATCACCCCGAATAACATCCACACCGACCAAAAAATTAGGGTCGATCATTATCCCCGCCATATTATTGGTGGAGCCATGAGCCAGCGTGGCGTTAGAAGTGCCATAAAAACTCTGGGTCACGCCGTCGACCATACTATTCACTCGCCCCAGCCCGCTGAATCCGCGGATATTGACGCTTACGGCCCCCTGACCGGGATCGATTTGAGTAAAGGTTCCGGGCATACTACGCAAGGTTGCATCCAGCGATTCCAGGTTCTTACCGGTTTCGCGCGTGCTGACCGCACCTGTTTTTTCCAGGGCCTGCTGCGAGGGCGTTTCCTGGCCAGCCGAGACTTTAAGCGGGGAAAAAGTAGATGTTCCTTTTTCCGCGCTCACTTGCTGGGCATAGGTTGACTCATTAGCAAAGGTAAAAGCAGAACACAGTAATATGATATTATACTGAGGTTTCATTTATCATCCCGGATATAGTATTGAAAAGGCAAAATTATTACTCACACGCCTCCTCCGCCTCAAAAAAAAGATGAGGAATAAATTTTCCAATAAATATTTAAAATATGATGAAGCCCATCATTAACCTTTAGTGATTAAAATGCCGGATGTGATTTTATAAACATTGATATTAATATCTCATCATTATGCCAGGCTTTTTTGCGGGTCAAATCCTCTTTAAATCATCGAGGTTAAATACAACAGGAATATTAACTTCGAACTGATTATTAATAAGTATATCGGCCGGTGGCTTAGGCAGCGGCTCCGCGCGGGATAGCATCGCCGAGGCTTCTCTATCCAGAGATATGGTGCCCGAAGAATTTATCACCCGACTTTGAAGTATGCGCCCCTCTGCGCTGACAATAAAATTCAGCATCACGACCCCGGTTCTTCGGCGTTCGCGTGCATCGGTCGGATAACGTTTAAAACGATTCATATGGCCCAGTACCAGACTTTCCCATGAAACCTGTTTTTTTTGCATCCGACCATCGCTGTTAAACGGAGCGGCAACCCGTTCTGAAACAGGTTGCGGACTTTGTGCCGCCGCGCGGTTAGCTACAGAGGACTCACTGGCCTTACTGGCCCGCTGCTCCTGCGTTTTCTTTTTCTGGCGTTCGTTCTTCCTGCTCCTTTCGGATACCCTTTGTTTGATCTTTATTTCGGCTTTTTCGATTTCAATCCGCTTGGGCTGCGGCAATGCTTCGTCAAACGCCTCTTTTTTTTCCGCTGCCGCCGCCGCAATCTGCATTTGCCCCACCGGGACAAGCTGTATCGTTGATGGGGCTTCAATGCTATCTGACCATGTCAGCATTACCGCCGACGGCATAGCATCATCGGGAAGATCGGCAGCCGATCGCCAGATAAGAATAACCAAAAGCCCGGCGTGCAGCAGCACAGAAAAGTTTCCCCAGCCAAACCAGCGAAGCACTGGTCTGCCCGGGGCAGGTGCACCTTCCATGAAGCTCATCATTCATCTCTTACCGGCGGCACAAACCAGACAATGTCAGCAATGCTGCTATCAATCTGCACGCCTTCTTCCGCCAGAAGAAGAACCAGCGGGGCCTCTTCATAAGGCGAAATATCCTGATAATGCAGCGGCACACCGATCATTTTCGCCGCGTGGAATGCGCCAGCAATAAGCAGCGCAGGCGCAGGCGCATGTTTTAGCTGAACGGCCATCGCCCGATCGCGGTGCTGCTGAATAGCCACCATCGTCTCAAGCCTGGATTCATCAATTTGGCCGCCATGCTGCTCACGAATGGCATTGCGGATCGACTGTCGAACTTCGGGGGCTGAAGAATAGCGTCCCTGGGGAAAACTCGTTTTATTTTTGATAGCGGCAATTTCGGTTTGCTCAAGGTTTGCCGCCAGCACAGGATACGGGGCCCGAAGAGCGGTCATCACAACATCCTGATATAACGGCCACGGCCAGCCAGTATTCCAACGCAATAACATCTCGATATGGCTGTCGCGCACGACGGGAGCATCCTGTAGCCAGGCTTTCACCTGGGTGACTTTAGTTTGTTGCTCAGGACTCAGCATCTCCAGTAGAACGCTCCCCTGCGGGCGCTGCTCCGCCAGTTTGACCAGCAGCCAGCGTTCGATCTGGTGGTGGATTGGGTTATCGTGTTTTTCACCCACGATAATGCGTGATGCCCGCGACAGCCGCTTAATAAGCTGGTTCGAATCCATATACTGAGCCGTTTTCAAATCAATAATCTTGCCTGGCGGAGCGGCGAGGCTGTCATTCTCAGCACCCGGCTGCGGCGCCATTTTTTGCAGGCATCCAGTCAACAGCAGCGCTGATAAAATAATAGAAAAAAACTTTATACTTAATGACACAAATAACCTCATATTTAATGAGGCTGGAGCACATAATAGTTGCACCGTGTTTCTGCCTTTAATCAGCAGTAAATGACCCTGAATAATATCCAAAGTTACACGCAGCAGCATCCAGCCATGTTTCCATAACTAATTTTATATTCCGTATTCTTTTCGCCCTGAACTAAGGTTAGGTAATTGTATTTCTCTGTCGATAAAAAATCAACAAGAATGATAAGCATTATCATTTATGAGCTAGCGATTGGTATAGCTTGAAATCGACACTGACGTTGACAAACCCACGCTATCTAGCCCAGCAGAACGGGCCTGGCGGTCATAACCACCTGCCGCGAGCGCCATCAGCCAGCGGGGCTGTATCAACGGGAAGAGAAGAAAAGCGCAGATCTTTTCACTGCATTTTTTATCAGAAGAATAGTACCGTGTATAAAAACAGGGGAATGTGACAGGTAACAATAATTAATAAACTCAAAAAAATCTGCCGTCTTATTATTGCGTTTAATATTTCCCAATTTTGATTAAGAATTATCGGATCGTTGCTATAAACGATGCACGCTGTGTTAAAAAGCGCCCTGAGGCTCGTTCGGGCGGAGACGCAACGGTCTTCCGCCCCTTTTAATTAATTAAAGCGCGGCATCCTCCAGCGCTTTGTGAATGACCGCCGAAAGCTCCTTCACGTCAAACTTCGCTACGTAGCCGTTAGCGCCCACCTTGCGCACGTGATCTTCGTTGGCGCTGCCCGAAAGCGAGGAGTGAATCACCACCGGAATCTGCTTGAGCGTCGCATCCGTTTTGATATTGCGCGTCAGGGTAAAACCGTCCATTTCCGGCATTTCAATATCGGTTAATACCATGCCGATTCTGTCGGTGATCGGCTGGCCTGCGGCTTTGGCTTCCGCCGCAATCACCTTAATTTTCTCCCAGGCTTCAAGGCCGGTGGAATGCATAATGGCCGGAATGCCCATGCCCTTCAGGCCCTGCTCCAGCATCGACCGGGCAACTTTGGAGTCTTCCGCCACGATGGCTACAGCGCCGGGTTTTAAGGTGTAGGTTTTCTCTTCTATCGCGGTGATATCGACGTCGCGTCCGGCGGGAATGATGTCGTAAAGAATTTGTTCTACGTCCAGCACCAGCGCCAGCTCGTCTTTATATTCATCGCTGTCCAGCGAGGCGATGCTGGTGATGTTGCGGCTGCTGACGCCAGATTCGGCGGCGTGAACCTGGCTCCAGTCGAGGCGGATGATGTTTTCCACCGATTCAACGGCAAAAGCCTGGGTGCTGCGCGCGTATTCGGTAATCAGCAAAAGATTAAGGCCGGTTTGCGGCGTACAGCCGGTCACGGCGGGCAAATCGATAACCGGGATGATCTGGTCGCGAATATTAGCCATGCCAAGCAGCGGCGATTCCATGCCCGCCGCACGATTAATCTTCGGCATCGGCACGATTTCGCGCAGTTTAAATACGTTGATGCCGTACAGCTCAGACTTGTCGGCGTGCTGACCTTTCCCTAACCGGAACAATAACAGCTCAAATTTGTTGGATAACGCGAGGTTCGCCCTCTCATCGATATCTTTCTGAAAACTATCCATTTTAACCTCGAATGATAACCCGGCGGGTCCGTATCGCACCGCTTAGCAGATGCCCTGTATAAGTTATCGGCAGAATGGGCAAAAAGTAGAGTATTTGGGCGAAATGATTTGGACCCAGACCGTTGAATGAGCGCCAAGGGGTCAGGTCTGGTAGACGCGGCTTAGCTCAAACAGGTAGATGGCATTAATATCCATCTCCACGGTTACGCTCCAGCGCCGGTTAATTGCCTCATCGTAAACGCACAGGCTTGGCGAGGCATGGCGTTCAATATACTCAATCACCTCCTCGTCACGTCCGTAAAAGGTATTTTGCTGTTCAAACTGTCGGTAAAGCGCGCCATTTTGCTGGTCAAAAACTCGTTTTTTGATTTGGTACATTCCGCTCTCCATCCCCGCAACGACAAGCTCAAACTGCTTTTTGAAGCTGTTCAGCAGATGGTGCTGCACCGATAGCCAGGGATTAAAGGTCACGCTGTTAAACAGCAGAATCCGATAGCCCCGTTCGGTGTGCGACACCAGATAATGCTTTCCCCGGGCGAGAACGGTGCCGGTCAGGCGCTCACGGAGGTGCAGTACGTGAAATACGGGCCGCTTCGTTTGCTCCAGATAGAACAGGGCCAGGCTGCTGATATCGATGCGCGTGTCGGCCAGCGCTTCATGCTGAGTTTCGGAGTTTATCCACAGGCCAAGGGAGGCAACCTGCGCGGGCAAAGAGAGCAAAGTGTTGAGCAACAGCGCGCCGCGAAAGAAACGGCCGTTGGTATGGCGAGTTTCACCCGTTAAGGTGTTCCACGCCTGGAGAAATAGCGGAAAATGCAAATTGTGCTTTTTCAGCTGCTGAACGATATTCTGCGTGTGTCTCTGCACGAAATATTCGCTCTCATCAAAGGTGTCTTTATTAAAGCGTCGAAAATCGACGTGTTCGTTAGGGTTAACCGAATACCCCAGAAAATCTATTTTCCTCGTGACCCGACTGCGGAAAAAGGAAACCTTTGCCAGCTCCGCCTTATCCGCAGGAAAGGGATAAAAAACACCGATACGATTTAAAGGAAGCAGAGCCTTTATTTTTTCATGCAGTAAAAGGTAGCAGGCCTCGAAGAGAGCCGGCTGCCCGTCGACATCGCTTTCGGGATAACAAATAAAGCACCATTTGCTGATATAACTAAGGCCAAACACGTTAATACAATGGCACAGGAACGCCAGTAATTTATTAATGTAAACATCAGCATTAATTTTAACATGGGCAGAGTTGATTCTTACCAGCAGGGCAATATCCTGCTGCTTAAGAAAATTAATGGCCGTATCGGTATTGCTGTAGGGTGAATAAGAAGGGAAGGCTTCATCGGAAACAAAATCAGGTAAAATAGTATCCCCGGAGATTAAAGAATGCGCTTCAATATACTTTAGCGGCAATACTTCTTTTAGGGATAAAATTTGCTGTTGAATACCCTTCTTTAAGATCTCATCCAGTTTTCCAATTGTGACAATATAGGTCTGACGAGGGACGACTTCAGGCGAAGCCGGAGTCTCCACCAAATTAATATTCACCGTTTCTGTCGGCAGCGGTTGAATACGAGCACTTTCCTGAATGCTATCGAGGCCGCTGGTTAGCAGGGACAGAAGCTCTGCCGAATGAATGTCACCGAAAATGTTCCGCGTGGGTTCCGCCGTTGAAAAGTCAAAATCAGGGCCGGGCGCTCGATTCCCTCTCCGTTGCTCATCGCGAAAGCGATGCGGCGTCATGCCATAGGTTTTCTTGAACAGCGAGGTAAACTGGCGCGAATCATTAAAGCCATTATCCTGCACGATCAGATACATTGGCTTCGCGGTATGCAGCAAATCGCTGACGCAGCGCTTAAAGCGCATTCGGGTGAGATAGGTTTTAAAACTGACTCCAACCTCAAGAGTGAACAAACGCGACAGATAGGAAGCGGAAACATGATGCAGTTTTGCCAGCTGATTCAGCGATAACGCCTGTTGATAATGAGCGCCTACATACTGAACAATCTTTTCTATCCGCGGGCTAAAGTCTTTTTGCGGCCCAGCACGCGTTGCCACTTCCTGCTTGAAATGCAGAACCAGAATGCGCAGTACATCCGACAGCAGGCTGTTAATTTCCAGCAGGCCGCACTCTTTACTGTCCTGTAAATGGCAGATAACCAGCCGGATAATATAATTGCGCAGGATCCGGACAAAATTTCGGTTATTCGTAAGCGCTATATCGAAACGATATGCAGGAAACTCAGTAAAATATCGGGAGAAATAATGTGACGAAACAGATATTTTCAGTAAGACATTATCTGATTTTTCACGCAGGCGATAATGCACATTCTGATTCACTATTTCGATGTCGCCAGCATCCATTTGAATATGCTGTTCTTCACTCACAAGGTCTACGCTGCCTTTTAGCAGGCACAGCAGCGAGATGCTGTTATTTATACGAGATGAGTAATCAATAACATTAATTATTTCAATATGATAATCGTCGCTCCCCGACTGCTGCATCGCCATTCCTTTGTCAGCCAATATATGAATTGCGTGGCAGAATAAGCAGAAAATCGCCTGCATTTTTTGACCTGCGCTTCATTAAGAAAAAAATGTTGGCAAGTTTTGGTTATTTTTCACCTTTTTTCTGCCTGCCTCTCAATTTTCCACTCTGCTTATAATGCAAAAGTACCCACATATGAAAAAGGCCTAACCATGTTCAAAAACTATGGCTCGATTGAAAATAATAAACAGCAATTTATTGATATACGGCGGGATCTGCATCGGCATCCGGAAATTGGATTTGCAGAAGCCCGCACCAGCGAAATCGTCGCCGGGAAGCTCCGCGAATGGGGCTATCAGGTAAACCAGGGGTTGGCGAAAACGGGCGTGGTTGGCACTCTGAAAGTCGGCAGCAGCAGCAGAGTGCTCGGGCTACGCGCAGATATGGACGCGCTGCCGATGCAGGAAAATAGCCATAAATCGTGGAGCAGCACTACTGACGGAAAGTTCCACGGCTGTGGCCATGACGGACATACGGCCATTCTCCTTAGCGCTGCGGGATACCTCGCAAAAACAAAGAGCTTCGACGGCACGCTACATTTGATCTTCCAGCCTGCGGAAGAACTCCTTTACGGCGGTAAACGCATGCTGGAAGACGGGCTGTTTCGCCAGTTCCCCTGCGACGCCATTTTTGCCATGCACAATATGCCAGGGCTCAAAAAAGGCTCGTTTCATTTTAAGAAAGGCGCATTTATGGCCTCTTCGGACACGATTCATATCGACGTTTTTGGCACGGGCGGCCACGGCGCGATCCCTGAACGTACCGTTGACGCTACGATTGTCGCCTGTCATCTTGCCCTCGCCCTGCAAACTATCGTCTCCCGCAACGTCACGCCGTTTGAGCCGGCCGTGGTCACCGTCGGCAGCATTCAGTCGGGCGAAGCGCCTAATATCATCAATGCCAGCGCTCTTTTAAAACTCAGCGTTCGCACGCTTAACCCGCAGGTGCGTGAGCTGGTTTTAAAACGCATTACGGATATTGCCATGACGCTGCCGCAGAGTTTTGGTGCCTCCGCAAAAGTCACTCATCTCAACGGTAGCCCGGTGTTGATAAACGGTGAGCTGGCGACAGAATTTGCTATCAGCGTCGCCAGAGAGTTAATGGACGAGTCGATGATTTGCACCGACACCAGCCCCATGATGGGCAGCGAAGATTTTGCCTTCATGCTCGATGAGAATCCTAACGGCAGCTATTTGTTTATCGGGGCCGGCGATGAACAGGAAAGCTGCATGGTCCATAACCCCGGCTACGACTTTAACGATGATTTAATCGTTCCCGCCGCGACCTACTGGTGCGCATTGACTGAAAAATACCTGGCATTACCGATTAAATAACCTCAAGAGAAATATCAAAGCCATAAAAAACGGATGCATCGTCAACCACAGGAAATTAAAAAGAGGCTCTTGTTATGTCGTCAATAGAATGCAGTACGGATAGCGCTATTTCCTTTAAAGGAAACGACCGTCTGACTCTGGGTATTGTATTGGGCGTGCTGACCTTCTGGCTGTTCGCTCAATCAACGGTCAACATTATTCCCGCGATCCAAAATGATATCGATATCCCGCTGGGCTCTCTCAATCTGGCGATCAGCTTTACCGCCTTATTCTCAGGCTGCTTTGTGGTTGTCGCCGGAGGATTTGCCGATAAAATTGGCCGAGTCAGAATGACCAATATTGGATTTCTGCTGAGTATTATTGGCTGCCTGTGCATTATTTTCGCGCAGGGCACCATTTTATTTTCCATTGGGCGAATTATTCAGGGCCTGTCCGGAGCCTGTATTATGCCGTCCACGCTAGCGATCATGAAAACCTATTACGAAGGTAAAGAGCGCCAGCGCGCTTTGAGCTTCTGGTCTATTGGCTCATGGGGCGGTTCTGGCGTCTGTTCGCTGGCCGGTGGCGCCATTGCCACCTATATGAGCTGGAAGTGGATTTTCATTATTTCAATCATCTGCGCCATTCTTGGCATGCTGCTGATTCGCGGTACGCCGGAAAGTAAGATTGAAGAAAATAAGCAGCAAAAATTTGATTATCAGGGCCTGGTGACCTTCGTGATCACGCTGATTTCCCTCAATTTGATCATCACAAAAGGGAGTTCCTTCGGCTGGATAAGCACTGAGACGCTGTCGCTGGCGGGGATCTTTATCATCTTTGCCGCACTCTTTTTCCGCAACGCACGGCATAAAAAAACGGCCAGCTTTATCGACTTTTCCCTGTTCAAAAATAAGCCCTATAGCGCAGCAGCCATCTCCAACCTGATGCTTAATGCCGTCGCAGGCACGCTGCTGGTAGCCAGTATTTACGTTCAGCAGGGGCGCGGCTTTAGCGCTTTCCAGTCCGGGATGCTGACCATCGGCTATCTGGTCGCGGTGCTCGGCATGATCCGCGTGGGGGAAAAGCTGCTGCAAAAAGTCGGGGCGAAAAAGCCGATGATCTGGGGCACCTGCATGACCGGGATCGGCATCGCGCTGATGGCTCTGACTTTCCTGCCCAATCTCTCCTACGTAATCGCCGTCTTTGTCGGCTATATCCTGTTCGGCCTCGGTCTGGGTTTCTATGCCACGCCTTCAACCGATACGGCTATCTCCAGCGCGCCGGAAGACAGGATCGGCGTGGCATCGGGCATTTATAAAATGGGTAGCTCTCTGGGCGGCGCTTTCGGGGTCGCTATTTCCGCCTCGGTGTATACGGTTATGCTGCCGCTAGGCGTGGAAACCGCGGCTACCGGCGGGCTGCTGGTCAACGTCGCATTTTGCCTCTGCGCGCTGCTGTTCATCGTAACAATGGTACCCAAAAATGCCGGAAAGTTAGCGGAGTAAAGCAGGCTGAAGTGAATTTGCGAGGCAAAACTAAAAGCAGAAAATAACGGCGACGATGCCGTAAAGAATGATGGAGGTCAGGATGATTTCAAATCTGAAGCGGCGCATGAGTTGACCCTCCGGTTTGATAGCAAAACACCCGGCGCACCGGGTGTTTTTATTAAAATAGCTTTCGGTGAAAACTTATGCCGCAGGTTTAGCTGCCGGTGCTACAGCCGGTTTAGCTGCTTTTTTGTGGTGCTTTTTAGCGGCCTGGGCTTTCTGAGCGGCTGGCTTAGTCGCTTTTTTATGGTGCTTTTTAGCCGACTGAGCTTTCTGAGCTACAGGAGCTTTATGATGCTTTTTATGATGCGCGGTAGTGGTGTGTTTCACCGGAGCTGGCGCGGCGGTGGTATCAGCGGCGAAAGCTACAGAGGACAGACCCATTACAGCGACAGCAATCAGAGTTAATACTTTTTTCATTTTTTTCGTCTCGTATTTGTTTGTGTGTGAACCTGTCGGCCCGTTGAAATAACTCTATTCCACTTAACAAAAACGTTCCGTGAGTGATTGGTGTCGGTAAGTAACGAGATGTACAAAGCCCCCCTGAGCGGCTAACGCAGCCGCTGCGGATGGGTATAAACAATGGCGCGGCCGGGGCGGCTAAAGCCCACCAGCGTGAGGTTGCAGCGTTGAGCAACTTCCACAGCAAGCGTTGTCGCGGCGGAGACGGCAAACAGAATCTCAGCGCCGCACTGCGCGGATTTTTGTACCATTTCATAGCTGGCGCGGCTGGAGACAAGCGCGACGCCGCTGTGCCATTTTTCTTTCGCCCGCGCGCCAAGCATTTTATCCAGCGCCACGTGACGGCCAATATCTTCTTTGCCAGTCATGATTTCGCCCTGCTGGTTTAGCCAGAGCGCCACGTGCGTGCAGCCGGTGAGTTCGCCGATGGGCTGATACTGGCGCATTTGCCCGATGGCCGCATCCAGCCGATTGAGATCGAAGGTTTGGGTAAAAGGCAGCGGGGAGATCGGGCGACCCACGTCATTTAACTGCTCAACACCGCATACGCCGCAGCCTGTCCGGCCCGCCAGCGAGCGCCTGCGCTCTTTCAGCCCCATAAATCTGCGGCTCGACAGCTCAATCTGAACCTCTACGCCGTTGCACGCTTTCACCACGTCGATGCCGAAAATATCCGCCGGAGATTCTATAATCCCTTCGGATAAGGAGAAGCCTAACGCAAAAACTTCCAGATCGTTGGGCGAAGCCATCATCACCACGTGGGAAATGCCGTTATATACCAGCGCAACGGGGACTTCTTCGGCGATCCAGTCGGTTCTGGCGGTTTCCAGAGAGCCGCGGTGCCAGAGATCGACAGAACGTAAACCTGTGACATTTGTCACAATTTTTTCGTGATTTTGGTCAGTTTTATTCACTTTGCATTAACCAGATAAGAACAGCCTTAATACCAATGTGGTATTCTTGAAACACTATCCCTCCTGGACGGAGGGCTACACCAGTTTCAGGGTTCGATTCTGAACCTTTGCGGCGATGACCGCAAAAATAAACCTATAAGTCATGTGAAAAATGTCGAAAGGAGCGAACCATGCAGGTCAGCAGAAGACAGTTCTTTAAGATCTGTGCTGGCGGTATGGCAGGAACAACGGCAGCGGCGCTGGGCTTTGCCCCGGGCGTGGCTCTGGCGGAAACACGGCAGTATAAACTGCTGCGCACGCGAGAAACCCGTAATACCTGTACATACTGTTCCGTTGGTTGTGGGCTGTTGATGTATAGCCTCGGCGACGGCGCAAAAAATGCCAAAGCATCTATTTTCCATATTGAAGGTGACCCGGATCACCCGGTCAACCGCGGTGCGCTCTGCCCTAAAGGCGCAGGTCTTGTGGACTTCATTCACAGCGAAAGCCGCCTGAAATTCCCGTCATACCGTGCGCCGGGCTCCGATAAATGGCAGCAAATCAGCTGGGAAGATGCGTTTGACCGCATCGCCAAACTGATGAAAGAAGACCGCGACGCCAATTTTATTGCCAAAAACGATCGGGGCACCACGGTGAACCGCTGGCTCTCTACCGGCATGCTGTGCGCCTCCGCCTCCAGTAATGAAACCGGCTATTTAACCCAGAAATTTTCCCGCGCCCTCGGCATGCTCGCCGTCGATAACCAGGCGCGTGTCTGACACGGACCAACGGTAGCAAGTCTTGCTCCAACATTTGGTCGCGGTGCGATGACCAACCACTGGGTTGATATTAAGAACGCCGATCTCGTCATTGTGATGGGTGGCAACGCCGCTGAAGCGCATCCGGTAGGATTCCGCTGGGCGATGGAAGCCAAAATCCACAACGGCGCGAAGCTGATTGTTATCGATCCCCGCTTTACGCGAACCGCTTCGGTGGCGGATTTCTATACCCCCATTCGTTCCGGGACCGACATTGCCTTCCTGTCGGGCGTGCTGCTGTACCTGATCAACAACAACAAATTTAACCGCGAATACGTCGAGGCCTATACCAACGCCAACCTGATTGTGCGCGAGGATTACAGCTTCGACGAGGGTCTTTTCTCGGGCTACGACGCGGCAAACCGCAAGTACGATAAAACCACCTGGAACTACGAGCTGGATGAGAAAGGCTTCGCCAAACGCGACCTGACGCTCAGCCATCCGCGCTGCGTATGGAACCTGCTCAAAGAGCACGTCTCCCGCTATACGCCGGACGTGGTGTCTAACATTTGCGGCACGCCACAGGAAGACTTCCTCAAGGTTTGCGAATACATCGCGCAGACCAGCGTGAAGGATAAAACGGCGTCGTTCCTCTATGCGCTGGGCTGGACGCAGCACTCCGTTGGCGCGCAGAACATTCGCACCATGGCGATGATCCAGCTGCTGCTCGGCAATATGGGGATGGCAGGCGGCGGCGTGAACGCCCTGCGCGGCCACTCCAACATTCAGGGCCTGACGGACCTCGGCCTGCTGTCGCAAAGCCTGCCGGGCTACATGACGCTGCCGAACGAAAAACAGACCGACATCCAGACCTATCTCGCCGCCAACACGCCTAAACCGCTGCTGGAAGGCCAGGTGAACTACTGGGGCAACTACCCGAAATTCTTTGTTTCGATGATGAAAGCCTTCTTCGGCGACAAGGCTACGGCGGAAAACAGCTGGGGCTACGACTGGCTGCCGAAGTGGGATAAGGGCTACGACGTCCTGCAATATTTCGAAATGATGAACCAGGGCAAGGTAAACGGCTATCTTTGCCAGGGCTTTAACCCGGTGGCCTCATTCCCGAACAAAAACAAGGTCATCGCTTCGCTGTCGAAGCTGAAGTTCCTGGTCACTATCGATCCGCTGAATACCGAAACGTCTAACTTCTGGCAGAACCACGGCGAGATGAACGACGTCGATCCGTCGAAAATCCAGACCGAAGTCTTCCGCCTGCCGTCGACCTGCTTTGCTGAAGAAAACGGCTCGATCGTGAACTCCGGCCGCTGGCTGCAATGGCACTGGAAAGGCGCGGACGCCCCAGGGGAAGCGCTGAACGACGGCGAAATCCTCTCCGGCATCTTCACTCGCCTGCGCCATATGTACCTGCGCGACGGCGGTGCACTGCCAGAGCAGGTGCTGAACATGACCTGGAACTACCTGACGCCAGATAATCCTGCGCCGGAAGAAGTGGCCATGGAAAGCAACGGCAAGGCATTGCAGGACGTTATCGATCCGGCAACCGGCACGGTGCTGGTGAAAAAAGGCCAGCAGCTTAGCTCGTTTGCCCAGCTGCGCGACGACGGCACAACGTCCAGCGGCTGCTGGATATTCGCCGGGAGCTGGACGCCAGACGGTAACCAGATGGCACGCCGCGACAACGCCGATCCGTCCGGCCTCGGCAATACGCTGGGCTGGGCCTGGGCATGGCCGCTTAACCGCCGTATTTTGTATAACCGCGCCTCCGCCGATCCGCAGGGTAAACCCTGGGATGAAAAACGCCGCCTGATCTCCTGGGACGGCGCGAAGTGGGGCGGAGCGGATATCGCAGACTACAGCACCGCCGCACCGGGCAGCGATGTCGGGCCGTTTATCATGCAGCCGGAGGGCTTAGGCCGCCTGTTTGCCATCGATAAAATGGCTGAAGGACCGTTCCCTGAGCACTACGAGCCGTTTGAAACGCCGCTGGGCACCAACCCGCTGCACCCGAACGTGGTCTCTAACCCGGCCGCCCGCATATTCAAGGGCGACCTGGAAGCGATGGGCAAACACGATAAGTTCCCTTACGTCGGCACCACCTACCGTCTGACGGAGCACTTCCACTACTGGACCAAGCACGCGCTGTTGAACGCCATCGCGCAGCCGGAGCAGTTCGTGGAGATTGGCGAGAAGCTCGCAAATTCTCTCGGCATTGCCCATGGCGATACGGTGAAAGTCTCCTCCAACCGCGGCTTTATTAAGGCCAAGGCGGTGGTGACCAAACGTATCCGCCAGCTCGACGTCGACGGCAAGAAAGTGGACACCATCGGGATCCCAATCCACTGGGGCTACGAAGGCGTGGCGAAGAAAGGCTTTATCGCCAACACCCTGACGCCGTTTGTCGGCGATGCCAACACGCAAACGCCTGAATTTAAGGCGTTCCTGGTCAACGTGGAAAAGGTGTAACGGAGACGAATTATGGCTTATCAATCTCAGGACATTATCCGTCGATCCGCGACTAACGGCTTCACCCCTGCGCCTCAGGCGCGCGGACACCAGGAAGAAGTGGCCAAGCTCATCGACGTGACCACCTGCATCGGCTGCAAAGCCTGTCAGGTGGCCTGCTCGGAGTGGAATGACATCCGCGACGAAGTGGGGCACAACGTCGGCGTGTACGACAACCCGGCGGATCTCACCGCCAAGTCGTGGACGGTGATGCGCTTCTCAGAAGTGGAGCAGAACGACAAGCTGGAGTGGCTGATACGCAAAGACGGCTGCATGCACTGTGCCGATCCGGGCTGCCTGAAGGCCTGCCCGTCGGAAGGCGCAATCATTCAGTACGCCAACGGCATCGTCGACTTCCAGTCTGAGCAGTGCATCGGCTGCGGCTACTGCATCGCAGGCTGCCCGTTCGACGTTCCGCGCCTGAACCCGGAGGACAATCGCGTCTACAAATGTACCCTGTGCGTAGACCGTGTGTCCGTCGGCCAGGAACCTGCCTGCGTGAAAACTTGCCCAACGGGCGCAATTCATTTCGGTTCGAAAGACGATATGAAAACCCTGGCAGGCGAGCGCGTAGCGGAGCTGAAAACGCGAGGCTACGACAACGCCGGGCTTTACGATCCGGCCGGCGTGGGCGGCACACACGTTATGTACGTGCTGCATCACGCGGACAAGCCGACGCTGTATCACGGCCTGCCGGAGAACCCGTCCATCAGCCCAACCGTGAAGTTCTGGAAAGGCGTCTGGAAGCCGCTGGCCGCCATCGGCTTTGCCGCGACCTTTGCCGCCAGCATTTTCCACTACGTTGGGGTCGGTCCGAACCGCGCCGAAGAAGAGGACGACAACCTGCACCATGACGATGACGAGGTGCGCAAACCATGAAAAAACAAGTCACCATTCAGCGCTACAGCGCGCCTGAACGTATCAACCACTGGGTTACCGCCTTCTGCTTCGTGCTGGCGGCGGTGAGCGGGCTGGGCTTTTTCTTCCCGTCCTTCAACTGGCTGATGCAAATTATGGGCACGCCGCAGCTGGCGCGCATCCTGCACCCGTTCGTGGGCGTGGTGATGTTTGCCTCGTTTATCATCATGTTTTTCCGCTACTGGCACCACAATCTAATCAATCGGGATGATATCTTTTGGGCGAAGAATATTCGCAAGATCGTCGTCAACGAGGAAGTCGGTGACACGGGACGTTATAACTTCGGCCAGAAATGCGTGTTCTGGGCGGCGATAATCTTGCTGGTGCTGTTGCTGGCAAGCGGCGTGATTATCTGGCGTCCTTACTTTGCACCGGCGTTCTCAATCCCGATAATTCGCGCCGCGCTGATGGTGCATTCTTTTGCCGCGGTAGCATTAATTGTGGTTATTATGGTGCACATCTATGCCGCGCTCTGGGTGAAGGGCTCGATTACTGCAATGGTCGAAGGCTGGGTCACCACGACCTGGGCGAAGAAACACCACCCGAAATGGTATCGTGAAGTTCGCCAGAAAGAAGAAAATAAGCTCGACTAATCCATTGATTACAGGAGAAACGACGCCCTGTCGTTTCTCCTTTTTTATTTAAAGCGTCTAAAGCTTCGCCTTCCCCTGCTCGACATAGCGCATGTCGCCCACCGAGTCGACGATCAGCTTTCCTTCATCGGTATAACGGATTTTCGTGACGCTGGCGTTCTCAAGCGGTTTGTTCAGGCCGGTATAGCCGAGCTTTTGCAGCAGGCTGCCGATTGCCATACCGTGAGAAACGATCAGGACATTGCGTTTCTCGTTGCCGTGCGCGGCACGTGCGATGGTCAAAATACTCCGCTCCATACGGTCGGCAACGGCGCTGTAATGTTCTGCCACGCCGCTGGTATCCGCTCCGGCAATAGCATCAATCATTTCAGCAAGCGTCGTTTTGCCCTCGGCGGAACTCTGCATCAGAGCGGCTTCGGATTTAAAACCGGCTTGTTTCGCAGCGGCGCCCCACATATTCGGATCCAGATCGCCTTCAAAGATACCAAAGCCAACCTCTCTGAGCCCCTGACTTTCATTTAAGGTAAAGGGCGTCGCTTTGGCATCCATAATCAGCCGGGCAGTTTCTCTTGCGCGCCCGGCATCGCTGGAATAAACCGAGTAAAAGTTTACGTCTTTCAGTCCCTTGCCAAGGTAGCGGGCAACCTCAACGCCGGGCGCCGTCAGCGGCGTATCGGCCCAGCCCTGCGCACGATGCACCGTGTTAAACATCGTTTTACCGTGCCGGGTTATATAAAGCGTTACGTCGGCAGCAAAGGCCTGGCCAACGCTGCACATCAGCAAAACGGCGAGCGTAATAATACGGGTATTTTTCATAAGTCATGCTCCTTATTTATTATTTTCAAAACAGACCAAATTTGTAATCAATAACGATTTCAGATGAGAGGTTGGGCGACCGCATAAAGCGCCCGTCGGCATTAAGCTTTGGCGTCTGAGCAATATTCTCATAGCCCCAGCCGTAGCCCAGCAAGATAAATAGCGATAGATTTTTAAAAGGGGCAATATTTGGCAACCATTGGTTGATCAACGATATCTCGCCCGAACGCATTGTACGATGTCCATAATTAAACTGACCGTAGTTCCACTGCAGCCCGGTAAAATAACCCGGTGAGAGTTGATACTGGCCTAACATCGCCAGAGCGATTTCGCCATCTCTTGTATAATCAGCGCCGGCAGAAGTGAGAGAATCAAAGCGTCCGCGCATATTTTTTGCAATATGGCGATCGTAATATCCCACGGCATTTTTCTTGTTCGCCTGCGTATAGCCGGCCACGAATTTGACTAACCAGTCGTCATTATTCCATTTCGCTTCCGCAACGTAATGCCATGCAGAACGATCAAAAGCCTTTTTCCCATCCGGCATACGTTTATACTTATCTAATGCTTCAGTGCCATAGGCGGTTGTATTAAGCGTCCACTGTGCAGAAGGATGCCAGGCGACATTATAAATATACCGCCGCAAATAATCTTTTGATTCCCCGTAAGCGAAAGAAACTGTCGCAATATCACTTTTCCAGCTTCCTCCGCCGGTAAAGATAGCGTCAATATCTTGTTTATCTGCCGTCTGGAAATACACTTTATCAGGTGCATCCCTGTTGATAGAGCGGGTCAACCAGCCAAGATCCATCGTCATGTTTTCATACCATAGCGATGAGCTGTAGCCTAAATAGCTGTTCTTTGTTAGCCGGTTGGAAGTCGTAACAACGCCAAAATTTTTCAGCACCTGCCAGCCAGCTTTCACCTTAAAGCCCAACTTATCATCACCTAACTTTGCCTTAATATAGCGCTGGCCAAACTTATTAAAACCTTTAGCGTTATCCTTATCCATGCCCGGGCCATCGTTATACAGAAGACCACGAGAGGCAAAATAATCGCTGGCACCCAGTTTCATGACGCCGGAATAGGTGACATCAAAACCAACCGTATCCCACAGATAGCCTGACTGAAAGTCCAAAGTTGCGCTTTGGCCCCATGCGTTATGCACCGTTGTGGCCTGTGCGGTATCCTCTTTTAAATATTTCCAGTGGTTTCTTAACGAGAGATTCAGGTGCGAATCTTTCAGTAAATCGCCGCTGTGACTTTGTTGTGCGAATGACCAGCCTGAGAATAAAATGCATAAAGAAAACAACAATCTGACTTTATAATTATCCCTTTTGATCTGCGCAACAGGTAAATGACTGCTTTCCATAATGGTTCCCCTGTTTTAAAAACAAAAAAAAACCCAAACCATAATGGCAAGCTTTATCAGCCGCCGTTATGATTTAGGTTTTGCCCCGGTGAGGTTACAATCCTGCTTACTCTCCGGACTATACCTGATACAAACTTGCTAACAAATTCAAAAAATCATCTTTGCGATCTTTCTCTCAAATATAATCAACACATTGAATAATATGTAAAACCGTAACGGGAAACGTTAATTATCATGAAGGCAATATAAGATTAAACCCTCATATAAAATATAATGTGAAATGTATTTACCCGCGATAAAATAGGTCCTGAACCCCCTGACCCAGCAATATTGTTCAAACGCCACGGCACGCGAATGAAGCGTTTTGCCTTTAGTGAAACGCCCATCCTATCGCGATGCAATTGCGATCCAAAAGCAGGTCATTTTTTACCGCCCATGGGTTATTGCGGTTATCATACTCCTCATCCAAACTGACGGTTTAGTCAGTGGCCGCGCCTGACCGATGACTTCAGGCTAAAAATACGATGACCAGACGGTGTCCCGAAATCCGTCCTAACAGGAAAACGATCGGAATGAGTATTCGCATAATCCCGCAGGACCAGCTGGAGAAGAGCGATAAACGCACGGCGCAAATGATCCCGCCGCTGCTGTTCCCCAGGCTGAAGAACCTTTACAACCGCCGCGCCGAACGTCTGCGCGATCTGGCAACCAACAATCCTCTGGGCGATTATCTGCGTTTTGCCGCGCTTATCGCCCACGCGCAGGAAGTGGTGCTGTACGATCACCCGCTGCACATGGATTTAACCGCGCTGATTCAGAAATCAGCCGAAACGGGCAAACCGCCGTTGGATATTCACGTGCTGCCGCGTGACCCGCACTGGCAGCGCCTGCTGAACTCGCTGATTGCCGAGCTGAAGCCGGAAATGAGCGGCCAGGCGCTGGCGGTTATCGAAAATCTCGAGAAAGCCTCCACGCAGGAGCTGGAAGAGATGGCTACCGCGCTGTTCAATGCCGATTTTGCGCAGGTCAGCAGCGATAAAGCGCCGTTCATCTGGGCCGCGCTGTCACTTTACTGGGCGCAAATGGCCAGCCTGATCCCCGGCAAAGCAAAGGCGGAATACGGCGAGCAGCGTCAGTTCTGCCCGGTTTGCGGTTCGATGCCGGTTTCCAGCATCGTGCAAATTGGCGGTACCAGCGGCCTGCGCTATTTGCACTGCAACCTGTGCGAAACCGAATGGCACGTGGTGCGCGTAAAATGCAGCAACTGCGAGCAAACACGCGATCTAAACTACTGGTCGCTGGACAGCGAACAGTCGGCGATTAAAGCGGAAAGCTGCGGCGACTGCGGCACCTACCTGAAGATTCTGTACCAGGAAAAAGACGCCAAAGTGGAAGCGGTGGCGGACGACCTCGCCTCGCTGGTGCTGGACGCGCGCATGGAGCAGGAGGGCTTTGCCCGCAGCTCGATCAACCCGTTTTTATTCCCCGGCGAAGGGGAATAACTTTTAGGGCCTGTTAGCGGTGGATGGCGCGCCCGTGCTCATCCACCCTATTTCCTCATCCCCTCAGTCTTCCGTTAGCTCATCATAAAGACTGTGCAGCCGAGTGCGCAGATAAAGCACGGCCTTGTGCTTGCGGGATAACAGCGCCTGCACGGTAGTGCCCGTTTCTTCCGCCAGCTCTTTAAAGCTGTAGCCGTGCAGCTCGGTTTTTTCAAACGCTTCACGCTGTGACTCGGGCAGCTCCGCCAGCGCCTCTTCAAGTTCATTCCAGACCAGCTCGCTCAGATACTCATCCTCAGGCGACTGCGGCACGCCAAACAGCGTTTCCGCCAGCTCGTCTTCAAGGAAATCACCGTCTTCATCACCTGCCAGGTAGTCTGCCAGCGGGAGTTCGCGCTTTTTACGCGCCCTGTCGGTCATTTCATTGCGCGCGGCGCGGAACAGCCAGGCGGCAACGTTTTCCACCGGCTGTTCGACCTTCATCAGTTGCCAGGTCACTTCCTGGAGGATGTCATCCGCATCGTCACGCACCGGCGTGCGGCCAACGATAAAGGCTTTCAGCCTCGATCGGCAGGCGTTCAGCGCTGACATCACCAGGGAATCCCCTGCCGCTCCGGCTTTCATTGCTGTCACTCGGCTTCCGTCGGCTTCTGGCCGTTCTCTTCCGACTTCTGACGGCGTTCACCGTCGGCACGTTGCTCACGCGGATCGCCATGATGCTCATCGCGTTGATGACAATGCCCATGGCGTTCACCGTGGCAATGCCCGTGACGCCCGAATCCTCCACGACGCTGCTGCATAAACTGCTCGCGCTGTTCAGGCGTCATTTGCATCCAGCGTTCATGCATGCGGCGGCGTTCGCGGCCCATACCAAACATGCCGGGGCGGAAACCCAGCCCGCCGAACAGGATGCGACACAGTGCCAGCAGGCCCAGCGCCTGCCAGAAGCCAATGCTTTTCACGCCGATAATCGCAGGCAGCAGCGCATTCCACAGGGACATCACCAGCAGCCCTAACGCCGCAACCAGTACAACACCAATCACCAGCGGCTTCGCCATCGAATGGCCGCGGAATCCACGACCTCGGCCCTGTCCACGCATATCAAAATCTCTCATCGTTTTTGCTCCTCAGCAGATGACTTAATTATTGCCTCTGCTGAGGTAGACGAATGAGAAACGAAAATATTGTCAAAAAAGTGAAAATTTTTTGATTTAGTGGCAATACAAATCGGCCACGGGGACATCTTCTCCTTGCTAAAAATGCCATTTCCCCGCAATACGCTCAAAAAATCACTCTCCAATTGGTAGTTAGACCTGCCGTTCCGGGGTAAAACCGCTGCGGTCCCAGAGAGACTGAAAGCGTACGGCGGAAAACCTATCTGTACGAGGCAGAAACCACGCCGGAACATTAATTAATAATTTCACTATTCATTTATTAACCCTCATATAAAAAACTTTTTTTACATCCGTTCATTTACCTTTACGCGTCTAAAATAGCCACCAAAAATATATCCTTCAGCACGAGAAGCTTTCATTTAAAAGCTAACTACACTTAGAGCGATTTTCACGTCATTTTAATTTTTTCCGATATTTCAGCTTATAGAGGATAAAATCATGACCCATAGCGTAATAGAATATTTTCTCCAACAGATCGCCTTTAATGAAAATAAACCCGCTCTGGTTTATAAGGATCAAATCGTTACCTATCAACAGCTGGACGAAGCCAGCAGTCACCTTTGCACACGGCTCCAGGAAAAAGGTATCGTGCCGGGAGATAACGTACCGCTTGTCACGCTGCGCACTCCTGAATATGTCATTGGTATCCTGGCTATTTGTAAAGCGGGCGCCAGCTATATTCCCGTAGACGCTCGCTACCCAGAAAAAAGAATACTGGATATTGTCCAACAAAGCGGCTCAGGTCTTATCGTTACCAGCAATAGCGAAATTAATAAGCACCTTAGTTCAACCACAGCAGAAATTATTGCCGTTGACCAGGCTATATCCGGCACCCGTTTGCGAGCCTACCCGGCAAAAATAACGTCAAACTCGGTGGCCTATATTATCTTCACATCCGGCACCACCGGCCAGCCGAAAGGCGTGGTTATTGAGCAAGATGCGCTGCTGAAGCTGATTTTATGGCATAACGAAAAATTCAGCATGAATAGCCAGTGCCGCTCCACTTTGATGGCCGGAACAGGATTCGACGTGGCGCAGTGGGAAATATGGTCAGCCTTAACCAGCGGCGCAACGATCTTCCTGCCAGAAGAAGAGACTCGCCTGCAGCCTGCGGCCCTGTTGGATTTCTTCGCCACCCATCAGCTCACGCACGCCTTTGTACCCACCGTACTGGTTGCGGATTTGGTTAGCCTGCCGCAGCCGGAGGAGCTTAAGTTACGCTATCTTTTTACCGCCGGAGAGAAGCTTAATCCCGTTGACCTTAGCCTTGTGAAGTACACGCTGATCGATTACTACGGCCCTACCGAGGCCACTATTTTTGCCACATGGAATAAGGTTGTTAGCGCCAGCCCACAGGTACAGTCAAGCATCGGCAGGCCGGTAACCGATACGGAAATATTTATACTTGATGAGCAGCTGCAGCCTGTTCAGGGCGAGCTGCCGGGAGAATTATTTATTAGCGGACGCTGTCTGGCCCGAGGCTATCTGAACAGGCCACGGTTAACCGCCGAAAAATTCATTACTCTTCCCCACCTGGGCGGAAAGCGACTCTACCAAAGCGGCGATCTTGCCCGCTGGCTGCCCGACGGTCGTATTCAATATCTGGGGCGCAAGGACGATCAGGTGAAAATCCGGGGTAACCGCGTTGAGCTGGGAGAAATTGAAAACCTCATTATGCAGGTGCCGGGGGTGAAAACGGCCGTGGCGGTTGCGACCCAACCAGAGAATCCAGCAGAGAAAAAAATTATCGCTTTCCTTATCTCCTCCACCAGCGGCAGCCATCCTCTGAATGAGGTCAAAGCGCATCTGAAAGCGATGGCACCGGACTGGTTTATGCCCGCTGATTTTCAGTGGCGGGAGGCATTCCCGCTGAATGCCAACGGTAAGACGAACAAGGCAGCTCTGCTGGCCGAATACAGGCCAGGCATCGCCCGCGACAGGCCGCTGCTGACTCAGCGGCAGGAAGCTATCGCCGCCGTCTGGCGCGACCTGCTTGGCCTGAACTACGTGGCCGCCACCGACAACTTTTTTGATACCGGAGGCCATTCTCTGCTGGCTGCCGCGCTGGCGACGAGGCTAAGCAAACAGCTGGGTGTCAGGGCCTACGTTCGCGATATTTACGACTACCCCACCGTCAATGAACTTGAACAAGCGCTGGCCGAACGCGCCGGGCAGGCCGCGCCGCGCGTCGACAGCGAGCCTGTGCGCCTGCTGCAAAGCGACGTGCGGCTGGCCGATGATATTCACATCTCGCCGGATTTTGACGAACGCCAGCTCACCCGCCCACAAACTATTCTGCTCACGGGCGCAACGGGATTTGTCGGCTCGCACCTTCTGGCCGAGCTCCTGTCCACTACCCGGGCCACAATTTATTGCCCGGTAAGAAGCCCGACGAGCGAGCAGGCTCAGCGGCGCATAACCGAGGTGACAAAACGTTATCGAATCGATATTAGCCCAGAACAAAGCAGGCGGATCCGCGTGATACCGGCGGATCTGGCTGAGCCAGATTTTGGCATGCAGCCTGAAGCTTACCGCTCGCTTTGCCAGCAGATTGATATCGTTTACCACTCCGCCAGCTCGGTTAACTTTATCCAGCCCTACTCGTGGATGAAGCGCGATAACGTTCAGGGCCTGCAACACATCATTCGTTTTGCCAGCCAGCTGCGTACTAAGCCGCTGATCCTGCTGTCGACCATTTCAGTCTACAGCTGGGGGCATTTGCACACGGGTAAAACGACGGTGCTGGAGAGCGATGATATCGATGAGAACTTACCGGCGGTGATAACCGATATCGGCTACGTACGCAGCAAATGGGTGATGGAGAAAATTGCCGATCTCGCCGCCAGTCAGGGCCTGCCGCTGATGACCTTCCGGTTAGGATATGCCACCAGCCACAGCCGGACGGGCGTGAGCGCCAGCTACCAGTGGTGGGGAAGGCTGGTGCAAACTTGTCTCAGCACCGGCACGGTCCCGGATTTACACGACCTGCGCGAAGGGCTCACAACCGTAGATTATATGACGAGAGCGATCGCCCACATCAGCCGTAATCCACAGGCGCTGGGCAACAAATTCAACCTGATCCATGAAGATGCAAACAACCTGACGCTAAAGGCGTTTTTCGAGCAGTTAGAAAATCATTTTGACCTGCATTTCCGCCTGATGCCGTTTACCGCCTGGCTTGCCCAATGGGAGCAGGATACCCGTGCTCCGCTTTATCCGCTGCTGAGCCTGTTCAAGGACAATATGGTGGCGGGCCAGTCGACGGTGCAGCTTTACCAGAACACCTACCGGTGGGATTGCCGCAACATGAAGGAGTTTCTGACGGGCAGCGGGATTGAAGAGCCGCGCTTCACAAAAGAGGTGCTGCTGAACTATTTGAGAAACTCACTGGATTACGATCCGCAGCCAAAAGGCGATAGCCGCCATACGGTTTAGCCAGACAGAGAATCCTTGTCCCCTCTCCCTTAAGGGAGAGGGTTAAGATGTAAATTAAAGCTCGATAACCAGTCCACGCTCGGCTGAATCCGGCGTAATGAGCACGCCCAGTTCAGCTGCCGTGCTGTGGCCCTGCTGCACGCTTTTCACGCCGTTGATATTCCTCAGACACAGCGTCCAGTCTTTCGCCTGGCCTTCGCCCCGTACCGTCAGCGTGCTGCCTTCGCGCTTCACTTTCAGCGTGAAGATAACCGTGCCGTCCGCCGCCGGGACTTCGCACCGAGCTTTCTTGCCATCGGCCAGATTAAATAGCTGGAAGGCGGTGCCTTGGTGCCACGCGTAGTCCGGCTTCTGGTCGTTGTTGCCGAGCGCCAGCAGCGTGTTGTCGCGCACGTAAACCGGCAGGCTCAGGAAATCGTGCTGCTGCCTGTGCCAGCGGCTGCCCTGCGCTTCATGATTGGTGAACAGGTGAGTCCAGCGGCCTTCCGGCAGGTAAAACTGCACGTCGCCCGCCTCGCTGAACACCGGGGCCACCAGCACCGAATCGCCCAGCATGTACTGCCGGTCAAGATAGTCGCAGCCCGGATCGTCCGGGAACTCCAGCATCATGGAGCGCATCATCGGCGTGCCGAACTCGGCTGCCAGCGCCGCCTGGCGATACAAATACGGCATCAGGCGCGATTTCCACCGCGTGAAGTGGCGCACCACGTCGCAGGCTTCATCGTCGTACGCCCACGGCACCCGATAGGATTTGCTGCCGTGCAGGCGGCTGTGGCTGGAGAGCAGCCCGAACGCGCACCAGCGTTTATAGACGTGCGCAGGCGCGGTGTTTTCAAAGCCGCCGATGTCGTGGCTCCAGAACCCGAAGCCGGACATGCCGAGGGAAAGCCCGCCGCGCAGGCTTTCCGCCATCGATTCATAGTTGGCGTAGCAGTCGCCGCCCCAGTGCACCGGGAACTGCTGTGCGCCCACGGAGGCGGAACGGGCAAACAGCACCGCCTCCTCCTCACCTAACTCCTGTTTGAGCACGTTCCACACCAGTTCGTTGTAGATGAACGCATAATGGTTGTGCATTTTCTGCGGATCGCTGCCGTCGTGCCAGATGACATCCGTTGGAATGCGCTCGCCAAAGTCGGTTTTAAAGCAGTCCACGCCCATGCGCACCAGGCGCTTCAGGTGCCCCGCGTACCATTCGCAGGCCGCCGGGTTAGTGAAGTCGACAATTGCCTGCCCCGGCTGCCACTTGTCCCACTGCCACACCGCGCCGTTCGGGCGTTTCAGCAGATAGCCTTTCTCCATGCCTTCGCGGAACAGCGGCGATTTCTGGCCGATATACGGGTTGATCCACACGCAGACTTTCAGGCCGCGCGCCTTCAAACGCCTGAGCATACCCTCTGGATCCGGGAAGGTCACCGGGTCCCACTCGAAGTCGCACCACTGGAAGGCCTTCATCCAGAAGCAGTCGAAGTGGAAGACGTGCAGCGGCAGCCTGCGCTCCGCCATGCCGTCGATAAAGCCGTTGACCGTCGCCTCATCGTAGTTGGTGGTGAACGAAGTGGTGAGCCACAGGCCAAACGACCAGGCAGGAGGCAGCGCGGGGCGACCGGTAAAGCGCGTGTAGCGGTCGAGCACCGCTTTCGGCGTGGGGCCGTCGATCACGAAATATTCGAGATATTCACCCTCAACGCTGAACTGCACTTTAGAAACCTTCTCGGAACCCACTTCAAAAGAAACGCATTCCGGATGGTTCACCAGCACGCCGTAGCCGCGGTTGGTGAGGTAGAACGGGATATTTTTGTAGGACTGCTCGGTGCTGGTGCCGCCGTCGCGATTCCAGGTTTCCACCGTCTGGCCGTTTTTCACCAGCGCGGTAAAACGCTCGCCGAGGCCGTAGACCGCTTCGCCGACGCCCAAATCCAGACGCTCAAACACGTGCGTGCGGCCCGTATTCGTATCCTGCACGTAGCCATTGTTCTTGAACGCGCTGCCGGTGATGCGCACGTCGTCGCGCAGAAAATCCAGCGCCCAGCTTTCGCCTTTAGTCACCCGCACGCTCAGGTTGCCGCTTTTCAGCTCGGCAAACCCGGCGGTGTTCTGCATCTGCACTTTTACGTCATGCAGCACGTTGAGCGGATAGTGTGGCCCGTTGCTTATCGCCCCCTGGAAATGCTCGATTCTGACCCCGACAATTCCCTCCTGCGGGGAGAAAAAGCGCAGCGTAAACAGCGGCGTGTCGAGCTGGCCTGCACGCTCGCTCACGTCCTTCGTCCCTGCGTAAACAACCATTTCGCTGCCCTGCTGCTCCACGTCGAACACCTGAATCGGATGAATCAACGTCAGCCCGGGCTGAATAAGCCAGTTACCGTCACTAATTTTCATTAACTAAGTCCTCTTCTTTACTGCTGAAATTCTTTGGATACGGGCGCGCTTGCAAACTCTTTCTGGTTGCGGCGCACGCCCTGCGCCAGCTCGGCGAGAATCTTCTTCAGGAACGGCGTGTTCAGGGTGTAGAAGCGTTTGGCAACCACGGCACTAATCAGGTAGCAGATGCCGGGCACGATGGTGAACAGCGCAACGATAATGCTGATGGTGGCGCCGTTCTGCGTGGCGGCCCCGGCGTCATATCCGCCGCCTGCCAGCATCCAGCCAATCAGCGCGCCGCCGATGGCGAGGCCGAGCTTCAGCACGAACAGCGTACCCGCGAAGCTGATGCCGGTAAGGCGCTTGCCGTTCTGCCATTCGCCGTAGTCGACGGTGTCGGACATCATGACCCACTGAATGGGTGTAACGAGCTGGTGCAGCACGCCAATCACAAAGATGAAGATAAACATCAGCACCACGGCGCTCATCGGTACGAAGAACATGGCGAAGCTGAGCACCGCCAGCGCGGCGTTGGTCCACCAGAAGACGCTCACCTTGCACTTCCAGTCGGTGAGCGGCTTGGCGGCGGCGCTGCCGAACAGGTTGCCGACGCAGTAGGTGGTCAGGAAGGCGGTGAACATCAGCGGTGAGCCGAGGATCCAGGTGACGTAATACATCATCGCGCCGCCGCGAATGCAGACCGCCATAATGTTGAGAATGGTGAGGATGCCAACGATGCGCCACTGGTCGTTCTGCCAGATATCGCGCAGGTCTTCACGCGCGGAAGTGGTGGCCGGCGGCGCTTCCACGCGTTCTTTGGTGGTGAAAAAACAAATTGCCAGCATGATAAAGGCGATGACGGACAGCACGCCGATACCTGCCTGGAAGCCAAAGGCCTTATCGTCGCCGCCCAGCAGGTTGACCAGCGGCATCATCAGCACGGTGGAGAGCATGCCGCCCGCCGTCGCCAGCACGAAGCGCCAGGATTGTAGGGAAATGCGCTGTTCGGGGTTATTGGTGATCACGCCGCCCAGCGCGCAGTAAGGAATGTTGACCACGGTGTACATCAGGGTGAGCAGCGTGTAAGTGACGGCGGCGTAAATCATTTTGCCGTTGAGGCTGAGGTCCGGCGTGCTGTAGGTAAAGACGCAGACGATGCCGAACGGCACCGCGCCAAACAGGATCCACGGGCGGAATTTTCCCCAGCGGCTGCGGGTGCGGTCGGCAATCAGCCCCATGCAGGGGTCGGAAATGGCATCCAGCGCGCGGGCCAGCAGGAACATGGTGCCGACGAACCCGGCGGGAATGCCGAAAATATCGGTATAAAAGAACATCATGTACATCATAACGTTATCAAAAACGATATGGCTGGCGGCGTCGCCGAGGCCGTAACCAATCTTTTCCTTCACCGAGAGAATATGACTTTTCATCGCTGGAACCCGACCCCACAAGTATGTGAATTTGATACAGGTGGTTGTAATGGATTGCGCGGCAAGGGGAAATTCTGTTTTCTGGTTATCAGATTACGTTTCTTGATAACTGTGAGCAGCGTCGCTCTCTTAGCAGGCTAAGATGATCGGAATGGATGTTTTACGTACGGATTCGTTGTTCTGGCTAAGGGTTTCGAAAGTATTACGCGGGAAGTATGAAGCAATGTTTGGCGTACAGCTAAAACCCGGTATAATCCGCTCCGCCTCCATGTAGCAATGAAGGCTGGGAAGATCGTCGTCTCCGGTGAGGCGGCTGGACTTCAAATCCAGTTGGTGCCGCCAGCGGTGCCGGGCAGGTTCAACTCCTGTGATCTTCCGCCAAGTTTTTTACGATGAAAATATTTACAGTTATAAATGTTTTCATATTTGATGGAATGTTTAACTCATGGAGAGTGTAGCTGCTCTTATTGTAAAATATGACACTATAATTAATAGTGTTTTCTGGTTTTTAATTTTACTATTTATTTTTAGTTATATTAACTTGCGTGCTGGTTCTGGGTATAGCATTGCAAATAGACTTTGGCAATTTTTCCTTGGAACACAGTCCTTTACCGATAGAAAACTAAATACCTTCTGGATTGAAATAAATGACATTGAACATTTCAATATGCTTTTCAATGTTCAGGCCAAAAGTAAAATAGAAATAAAAAAATTCATAAATTGGATAAAAATCAATAAAATTGATGTTGCTAAAATATCCAGGGCAAAAGGATGGTTTAACATTTCTACCTTAGAAGTGTTGGTTCCAAGGAAAAAAACCACATTTTTCATTTTTATCTGCTTAGTAAGTTGTATATTTTTATTTTTCGTGACCCTGACAATCGCCACTAAACCAGCAGCACTGGTGAAAATAAATGACAATGAACCTTGGATATGGGTGGGCAAAAATTACAACACCACAAATTATATCCCAAATATAAACCTGAAAAGATTTAAATGGGAAAACTGGTCTTTTACATTAGAAGATTGTGGCAATAAGGAATTTAATCGTGATAATTTCTCGATTAGGAGCAAGTTAACAATAGAAACTATCAACATGCTCTGCAAGAGCTATCTCGATGTTGATGATCAAAAAAGCATATCAAAAATCATAAAAAAACAAAACGCATTCTTCTTTATTTCCCTTATTCCATTCGTATACAGTTTTTATTTTTTCATCATATTCATCAGAAGAATTTTCGCTTTTGAACTATCTTTTGAAATAAATCGCAAAAATATAAAACATCAATCCCAAAAAAAATAAAGATATTATTTAATTATTACCTGCAACTTCAAACTGAGCTCTCAGTTCTGGTGAGATCCGGATCTAAAATGTTGGAGAAAGCCCGTTTTCCTTAGCGTTTTAGTCATGTTTGATTGTTGACATGCAGGTTCGCGCTCCTCCAGCATGGTATCCATATCGTGCGTACAATACGGCGATATTTAATTTTGAGAAACTCCCCCGGCAGTGCTGCAACACGTACCGAGGTACTTAACCACAACGTTAAGGAAACTAACGTCATGGCTAACATGAACAATAAGGCTAAGGGCGACGGTCTTGTTTAAGGCCGGACGCCCTTACTCCGACCCTTTCCCCTTAGATCGTGAGAAAGGCTCTTATTGCTGGCTTTCCTGCCGGGCTTTCTCGATTGCGTAATCGTTAAACATCGGGTGCTCGAAATTATCAGTCAGGTCGCGAACTCGATATATTTTCCAGGCGCCATATTCTCTGCGTAGATAAATTTTTAAATGCAGGCTTTTACCTTCGTCCGCACCTAACCAGACGTCTATCATTTCACTGCCCATAAACGCTTTTGGCTCACCAGCTTTAAGTGCGGCTATCCACTCTGGTGCATAATCCTGCGTATAGGTGAAATAATCGGACAACAGGATTTCTTGTTCTGGAATTTTATTAACCTCTGCGAGTCTTTTGAGGGTGTCCTGTGCAACAAAGCTTTGCATTACAGTAGAAGAGGTATCTCCAGCCGCTTTAGAGTAATGGGTAAGATACCAAGTATAGAAGTTTTTAGCCCGGCTGGCAGCCTACTTATCTGGAACCGCACCGCAGGCGGAAAGCATAAATACTGTGAGAAGAATCATTAAACGCATTAGTTCATCCTGTAAATTTTATAAGGTGGATTCATTCTTCTGTAGCCGGGGCCAGGATACATAGTGCGCTGCCTGAAATCAGAGATCCAGATTGTTCCATCGAACATTGCCATGTGCCCACCTGGATTGCCCCCGGCATAAGGCTGAGTAACGACCACATCTCCCGAGTGCAAGGTGGAACCTTGAGGAACCTCTCTAAAACCAGCGCTTGTGAGAGATGAACCATAATCTTTTGCATCTCGAGTTCGTGCCAGAGCGGCACCCCGCTTCGATTGCCTCTCTGGTAAATTGCGCGCAGCGGCTTATAGAAGATCCTCCCGCATGAGTTCTTAAATGTTGTAATGCTGTATCTTTATTCCATCCCATACACTCTCCTTTTTTACTATATTTATTATTTTCAGTACCAGGCCTTTATACAGAAGAAATAAATAACAGAGAAGTTTCGACTCAATAAACCAGCATTAGGGTTTCGCGACAAATAAATAAAAGCAACCCATAGAAATGGTAAATATAATAAATGACTGATATTAATCAGTTCGTATTACAGCTCGTTCAATTAATAACTTTTGAGCGCTCAGAAACTCAACGGCAATTCAAAAAAATTGCTGATTCACTAAATACTCTATTGTTGAAATCACTTAAATAGTTGCACCTGGAGAGTTAACCAGCCCTCCCCTGGCGGAGAGGGCCAAAATAAAAATTATTTACTCATTCGTCCAATCATCTTCGTAAAGTTAAACCAGTTCCCGGCCTCGGCGGCCATCATTTCCCGGTCGCGGATGGCATAGGGATGGTCGCAGGCCAGCCATTCCTGCCAGGCCTGCTCGCAGCGTCCGCTTTCCGTACACGTTTCAATTTGCAGGTTTGCGCTTTGCTGCCAGAGCTGCCGCCACCAGTCTACGGTGAAGAAGTTCATCCCCGGCTGCCAGAACGGAGCCAGCTCCGAAGGAACTCCTGTGTTAAACGGCCTTTTTAAACCGGGAATGACGATGGCTATGCCAGCACCCGGTTTAAGATAGGGCGCAAGATGGCTGTCGAAGAAGGTCGAGCTGGCGCCGAAGTAATGATACGCATCGACGCTTATTAATGCGTCAAAGCTATTTTCCTCGAACGGCGAGCGCAGTGGCAGGTCATTAACGTCAAAATGAATAGCGTCGATCTGCTCTCCCAGTCCCTTTTCCCGGAATCGGCTGGCGTTATCTTCCGCCGCAATCCAGAGGTCCATTGCCACCACCTCAACGCCAAACGTGCTGGCGAGATACATCGAGCTCAGCCCCGTGCCGCACGCCAGGTCGAGCACACGCATGCCGGACTTAAGCGATAGCGAGGCGCAGGCCTCTTCCGCCAGCAGCACGGCGTTCGGCCCCATCATGTTGGCGTTGATATATTCACGTGAAAATAGTGTATTCATAGCGCTCTCCTTAGCGATTGTCCGGCTGGGCGCGAACGTTGTTCAGCCCTGTGGTATTGATGCGGTAGGGCAGCCCGTTAACGGACTTAATGAGCTTCTTGGTTTTGAGCTTTTTGAAAACGGCGAGCGTGCAGTCGCTGAGCAGCAGCCCTTCGCGGCTAAAGCATTCAACGGAAGTGACGCGGCCTGAGGAATCACGGACGTGCAAAATGCGTCCACCTTTGGCGAGAACGTGTAAGGTACGTTGTTCCTGACGGGATAAATTCATACTGAAAAACCTGTTAATCATCATGTGCAAAACGTGCAAACACGCAGCGGCGTTCGCATTCGATTTCGGCGCATTGATAACCAGTCCGGCCTGAGAAGGTCGGCAAACTGATTATCTGATGATTACATTCTCCAGCATCAAAGCCTCGGTGAGAGTTGAATAGTATTAACGGCGAGGATGGTATCACCCGTATTTTCCCAAGGGAATAGTAAAATCTTAAAAATGTGAGCAGCTTCCTGGCCCGCTTTATTTCCCTCCGCCTTAAAGATTGCCTGCTTCTGTGTCGCTCTTAGTCGCTATCTACAGGGCGTACAGGAGTGCTCAGGATGAAAAAATTTATACTTCTACTTTTACTGCCGCTGCTGCTGACGGGATGCGCCACCATCGTGGGCAACAGCGAAGAAACGGTTTACATCAACAGCAATCCGGCCGACGTGCCGTTTATGATTACCGATAGCAGCGGCCAAATCACCGCCATGGGCACGACGCCGCAGGCAGTAACGCTGAAGAAGGCGGACGGCAGCTATTTTGGCAAAGTGTCTTATACGCTGACGTTGAAAAAGGCAGGTTTTTACACGGAAAGTATGCCGCTCGAATACCGTCTTAGCCACTGGTACACCTTTGGGAATATTATTTTCTTCGGCGTGCCGGGCTGGCTGATTGTCGATCCGTTCTTCGGCGGAATGTATACCTTTAAGGCGGACAAAATCGATATCTGGATGCGCCCCTGCGAGCCTGGACCGTTTAATTACATGTGTTCATAAAGTGCAAAACCTAGCTGATTAAGCGAGGTTTTTATTTTTTTACATCGGCGGCGTCAGGCCATCTTTTCCGACGGTAATGCCCCGCGCCACAACCTGACCTTTGTCGTTCTTCATCGTGCGCAGCATCACTTTCGCTCCGGCCTTCAGCAGCGATTTATCCCCCGGCGCAATCAGCACCACCGGGACATCATCCGGCACAATCACCGTTTTCTCCTGCCCTTTGTACTTCACCGTCATCTTCCGGCCGTTGCTGTTCACCAGTTTGCCAACGGTGCCGTTGGTCATGGTGTTTACCTTGCCGTCGGCAGACTCAAACGGATTAAATCCTTCGCCAGAGCCGCGCAGGCTGGGATCAAACACGTGAACTTCCAGCGCTTTTAACGTGCCATCCGCCTGCGGCACGGCGGCTGTGCCGATGAAGCTGTCGGGCTTGATGTCGCTCATTTTCGCCTCGCTGACGCTGTTTACTTTGGTTTCATCCGTTATGGCTACCGCCAGCTTTTCACCCTGGCGCGTGGTAACTTGCAGCGTGTTGCCATTTACCGCATCAATAGTGCCGCGCGTGGGTTTTATGATGTTGTCAGGTGAAGCCGCCAGCGAGCCAAAGCTCAGCAGCAGCGTGCCCAGCAGCAGGGCGGTAAAGCGAGGCTTGATCATGTTTCTCTCCAGGGTCTGATTCACAAATAATTAGCAAACTTATTAAGGGTAATGCGCAATCAGAGGCTGGCGAGAAAAGTGGCGGGAAAGAGTGTATTAAAACATTTCGCAGAGCGGCACGAGAGGGCGAATATCCGTGATACGCTACGCATTCCAGGCCATCCATAAGGCGCAGAACCGTAATATTGGGTGATAATCCCCGTTCGCTGCGCTGCGTTTTTCAGGAAGAATTATGGCTAACAAATATGCTTTCGCGTTACTCGCCCCGCTACTACTGGCAGGCTGCTCCTCACAGGATACTTCCGGCTACGACGGGCACCGTACCCACAGCCCCGCTGAGGTCAACGATACCTATATCCGCGCGCCTTATCCCGATCCGTATTACAACAAAGAAAACATGAGCCAGGATCAGCGCCGGGCAATAAGCGAGCAGCTACGCGCCAACAGATTAGAAGCCCGCGGGCGCAGGGATAACAGCACCGACAGCGGCGATGGTTTTGGCCAGCCGGTGTCAGGTTTTTAAATCAGCAGCTTCCCTCGTTTCAGGCCATACGCGCCGCTTCCTGGTCAGAGAAAACAAAAAACCCCGCTGGTGAGGCGAGGTTTTTTGTTTTTGCTGCGTGACGAACGGGACGGCTTCGCACACCACACTACATCAACTTCTGGAATATACGATGAAATTCCTGATGGCGCAAATACTTGCTTCATTTTTAAGCAGCGTATAAATCTCCGGTTTGCGAGACTGGCCGTATTTTCACCATTTAACTGTGTTTTTATACAGTGGTCCTGATATAATTGTTTCGTTGATATGAGTGTGCTCCAGGTCCGCAATCCGCCGCGGAATACAAGTCCTGGCTGAAACGGGTGGTGCCGTCAGCGCCTTAACCCTCAAGGAGCGCACCATGCTACATCAACAAACTCAGTCGGCTACAGGCAGCGGAAGGGCACGCCGGCTGAAGTGCTCCTGACCACGGGAGAAGCGTATGGGCTGGATGGAGCTGATGACTCAGGTTCTGAAACTCATCGTTGCGTTACTGCAACTGCTTGAAGCTGTCATGAAGTACGTTCGGTAGCTCATGTTCAAGCCGCACTAAAGGGAGGCGGGCAACCGCCTCCCTTTGATAAACCAAAACGTCCCTCAACCTGGCAATAAAAATTGCCGTCCCGGCTTTACAGAATGCCACTTTCGCCTGCGTTCAAAAAGCCGCATGCCATATGGCCTTACACACCTTATATGGTAGATTCCTCTCGAATTCTCGACCGTGACAGCACCATTCGCTATCACTAAGCGCAATAACCCCTATAACAAACCTGAGACAATGAGAAAGCTAGCCAATATCCATCTGCTGATGATGTTAATTCTGCTGGTTGCCGTCGGGCAAATGACCCAGACCATCTATATTCCGTCGATCCCGGATATGGCGCGCACGTTCGGCGTGCGCGATGGGGCAGTTCAGCAGGTAATGGCCGCCTACCTGCTGACCTACGGTGTGTCCCAGCTTTTTTATGGCCCGATATCCGACAGGATCGGACGTCGCCCGGTGATTCTGACCGGGATGAGCATTTTCATTCTTGCCACGGTTTGGGCGCTGTTCACCACCAGCCTGCATTCGCTGGTTATCGCCAGCGCGCTCCAGGGGATGGGAACCGGCGTGGCAGGCGTGATGGCCCGAACTATGCCGCGCGACCTCTACGAAGGCCGCGATTTACGCCACGCTAACAGCCTGCTGAACATGGGTATTCTGGTCAGCCCGCTGCTGGCTCCGGTGATTGGCGGCATGCTGGATTCCGTCTGGGGCTGGCGGGCCTGCTACGGCTTCCTGCTGCTGCTGTGCGTCATCGTCGCCTTCTGCATGCTGCGCTGGCTGCCGGAAACTCGCCCCGTTCAGGCTGCTCCTCAGCGCCTCGCGGCCAGCTATAAAACGCTGCTCGGCAGCGGCTCGTTCAACTGCTATCTACTGATGCTGGTCGGCGGGCTGGCGGGCGTGGCCGTGTTCGAAGCCTGTTCCGGCGTGCTGATGGGCGGCGTGCTCGGCCTGAACGGCGTGGTGGTGAGCATTCTGTTTATTCTGCCAATTCCGGCGGCTTTCTTCGGTTCCTGGTACGCAGGCCGTCAGAATGGACGCTTCTCAACGCTGATGTGGCAGGCCGTGTTGAGCTGCCTGTTTGCCGGGATCTTAATGTGGCTGCCGGGCTGGTTTGGCGTGATGAACATCTGGACGCTGATCGTGCCCGCCGCGCTGTTCTTCTTCGGTGCGGGAATGCTGTTCCCGCTGGCGACGAGCGGCGCAATGGAGCCGTTTCCGTATCTGGCAGGCACCGCCGGCGCGCTGGTTGGCGGGCTGCAAAATATGGGTTCCGGGGCGATGGCGTGGTTTTCCGCCCTGCTGCCGCAAACCGGGCAGTTCAGCCTCGGCATGCTGATGACGGCAATGGGCGTGATGATCTTGTTCTGCTGGCTGCCGCTGGCGCACAAGTTCCAGCAGCACGGCGAAGCGGTATAGGGCAGACGGCGATAACGCTTATCCGCTTTAACACTGACCAACGTAATGCCGGATAAGGGCGAGCAGCTCTTCGTTATCCACGGATTGCAAAAGGGTAACGGGCTTCCCCTGCGGCGGCTCAACGTTGACGGCCAGTTTGAGACCGTCAGGACCGTATCGGCAGGTCATCCCGCGCGTCAGTCCGCCAAGCGAAACATCCACATAGTCGCTTACCCACGTTGTGATATCGGGCTTCAGCAGCCAGGCAACGGTTAGCACGTCATGGATCCAGCAGCCCGGTAAACGGCGGGTTTGCATGGAGTAATTCATCCATGGCCGCATAGTGTCAACGAGGTAGCGACTGAGCCTGCTGTTGCAGCCCTCAAGCGCATCTAAATCTTTGTGAGTCATCTGCGTTTGCGTCGTAACATCCATCGGGACAAGAACCAGCTCCGCCCCACTCGTCAACACGGCGTGGGCCGCTTCCGGATCCAGGCCAAAATTAGTGTCTTTCAGATACCCTTCAACGTGGAAAACGCCCCCCATAATAACGATTTCTTTCACCGCAGATGCCATCTGCGGATAGAGCTGTAGCGCCAGGGCAACATTGGTCAACGGCCCGATGGCAACGAGGGTGATTTCTCCGGGGTTGGCACAGATCAGCTCGCCCATTTTTTGCACGGCGAGCGGCGGCACTTCAGCGATTAAGGCTGGCGCCGCAACCCCCTGCCACAGATGGCGCAAACCGAATTTATCGACATTATTATCGAGCGCTTCTCGCCAGGGGGCCGCGGGTTCAATCAGCGCACGAGATGCGCCACGAGCCACTTCAACGTCTGCGCCAAGACAAGAGACGAGTTCGCACGCTACGGCGTAACCTGTTTCGCTGGGGGTATTGCCGGAGACCGTCGTTATCAGCTCCAGAGAGATTTCCGGCGCGGCCAGCGCCAGCGCCAGCGCCAGGCCGTCGTCCACGTTTGCGCCAGCAATACCGTTACCCGGATCGCAGTCAATAATTAAACGCTTCATGCACTTTCACTTTTGTTCAGGGGCCGACAGCCGCAGGACTCGCCAATTTGCAGCTCAAAAGCAAATTCGCGGTTGCGGAGCTGTCCATCCCACGTTTTCAGCATAAGGATGGCTTCTTTAGCCATCCGGGCGACGGGTTGCCGCACGGCGGTCAGGGAAGGCACGCTGTAAATGGATTCGAGCGTCCCGTTAAAGCACACCAGAGCAATATCGTCAGGCACCTTCAGGCCCTGCTCGGCCAGGGCGCGTAAACAGCCGAAAGCCTGCTGCTCGTTGGAGGCAAAGATCGCCCTCGGCAACGCGCCGGTCAGCATGAGCTTCGTCGCTTTATAGCCGCCTGCCCGGGTGTAATCGGCAGGAAAAATCCACTCCGAATGGACCTCAAGCCCCGCTTCCACCTGCGCCTGCTGCCAGCCGCTGAGACGATCCTGAGTATTAAGCATCTCTAGCGGCCCGCTAATAATGGCGATTTCGCGGTAGCCATGTTCGATCAGGTGATGAGTCGCCCGGCAGGCCGCCTGCTGCTCATTAACCTGAATGGCGCTGACATTCAGCGCCGACTCGACTCTGTCCAGCATCACGCAGGGCGTTCCGCTCGCCTGAATCAGCTCAATGCAGGGATGGCGATCGACGCTGGTGTAAATCAGGCCATCAACCTGGCGATGCAGAAGATTATTTATGAGCTCACGCTCGCGAGCTTTGTCATCTCCGGAGTCAGCCAGCAGCAGCACTTTGCCGTCGGCAAACGCCTCCTGCTGCAAAGCATGAGCCATCGACGAAATAAACGGGTTAGCGATATTCGGCACAATTAACCCGTAAGTCTGCGTTGTGCCGCAGGCTAAGGCCCGTGCCACTCCGTTTGGCCGATAGCCCGTTTTTTTAATCGCGGCCAGCACGCGCTCGCGCGTTTCCGGGGCTACCGGTCGCGGTCCGTTGTTAATGACGTAGCTGACTACCGCCACTGAAGTCCCGGCCTCTCTGGCCACTTCGGTACGCGTCACGCGTTGGATTAAAGGCTTTGTCACTGCACACCTGCGTTATCTTAACTGGCGCATAAAACAGACCGACAGAATAAAGGGTTACGGCAAAAAAATCCCTTTCGAAAACGGCAGGCTTCCCTGCAGCTGACGAGCCGGAAATCAAATTGCATCATCAGGTAAATTCAGGTCGCGTCCGCGGGTTTCCGGGGCAAAGAAGGTGGTGACGAGGCCAATTCCCGCCATAAGAGCAAAGTAGGTCGCAATCGGCCACCAGTGTCCGGTCCATGAAAGCAGCGCCGCAGCCACTAACGGCGCCATGCCGCCAGACAAAATAGACCCTAACTCTTTAGCAAAGGCCATTTTCGTATAGCGATTGGTTACGCCGAATAATTCCACGCCCCACGCTGCCTGTACGCCAAAAATACCCAGCGATGCCAGACCCATCCCGACGACAATTGTCGGGATCACCAACATAGGTTCCCGTGATTCCAGCAGCATAAACGCCGGGAAGGCATAAAGAATAAGCAGGAAGCAAAACCAGCGATACACGATACGTCGCCCAAAGCGGTCGGAAAGCCAGCCGGCAAAAGGAATGATGGCAAAGCCGAGCAGCGAGGCTATCAGCACGGCAAGGGTGGGCACAGACTTATCGACCATCAGCACCTTAGCCACATAGCCAATGATAAAACCCTGTGCCAGATATGAAGGCCCGTTTTCACCCACGCGTAAGCCGACCATAGTCCAGAAGGCTCGCGTCCTCCGCCAGAAACTGCGGTTATCCTGCTTGTGAAGCACCTGGACCTGCGCAAGGCTTTGCTGACGCTGTTTTTCCAGCAGGGCTTTCTGGCGTTCAAAAACCGGCGTCTCACGCAGATTATGGCGAATATACAAAGCCACAATGGCAATTAAGATGCTGCATAAAAACGGAATACGCCATCCCCAGGCGAGCAGCGCCTCTTTGTCCATCTGCAACACCAGCAGCCAGGTAAGTGAAGCGAGCAACGTGCCACTGTTAGAACCCAGCCCAATAATCGACGAAACCAGACCGCGACGCTTAACGGGGGCATATTCTCCCAGCATAACAGTGCCGCCGGAAAGCTCAGCGCCCGCGCCCAGCCCCTGCGAAAATCGTAGAATAACCAGACAAACCGGCGCCCAGAAGCCAATCTGCGCGTAGCCGGGGATCAGGCCAATAAGGGTCGTTGAGCCGCCCATAAGGGCGATGGTAATGACCATAACCAGCTTTCTGCCGTAGCGGTCGCCCAGCCAGCCAAATAGCAGAGCGCCAATGGGACGAGCCACAAAACCTACCGAGTAGGCCGCAAAACTGGATAACAGGGCCATAACCGGCGTGGCATCGGGAAAGAAAACGTCGCCAAAGATTATGCCTGCCGCCAGCCCGTATAACGCAAAGTCGGCATATTCCATCGTTGTACCGAGCCAGCAGGAAAAGGCGGCACGAGTAAAATCACGCCTGCCTTCCGGCGTTGCCAGGCGCTCTTCGGCAGCATGTTGTTCTTCCGCTGTCGGCACATAAGAAACGGTCTCTGTCGTCATGGATTACTCTCTGAGGTAGATCGGTTAGTTGCAGTGTGTGGCGATCTACCCGCGTAGATACTGCCGATGATTGTCTGACACAAAGTCTATCTACGCGCGTAGATAGATCAAATAAGTGAACTGTTTTTGAGAGTAATGTCACTTTATGACGAGAAAATGACGCGACGTAAGCGCGTCATGAAGCTTTAGAGCACCTTGCTCAAAAACGCCTGGGTACGCGGGTTGGTCGGCGCGGTAAACAGCTGCGACGGCGGGCCCTGCTCCTGGATCACGCCCTGGTCGATAAACACCACCCGGTCCGCCACTTCGCGGGCAAAGCCCATTTCGTGGGTCACAATCACCATCGTCATGCCTTCCAGCGCCAGCTGCTTCATGACCGCCAGCACTTCGCCCACCAGTTCCGGATCCAGCGCTGAAGTCGGTTCATCAAACAGAATGATCGACGGCTCCATCGCCAGCGCCCGCGCAATGGCGACGCGCTGCTGCTGCCCGCCGGAAAGGCTTGACGGCCAGGCGTCGATTTTGTCTATCAGCCCCACTTTTTGCAGCAGCTTTTCGGCACGGGAAACCGCTTCGGCCTTCGACAATCCTTTGAGCGACATCGGGGCCATAATCAGGTTTTCCAGCACCGTCATGTGCGGAAACAGATTAAAACGCTGGAATACCATGCCGATGCTTTCGCGCAGCGTATTCAGGTTGGTTTTCGGGTCGTGGACCGCGAAACCGTTCACCATAACTTCGCCGCCGTCGGGCTTTTCCAGCGCGTTCAGGCAGCGCAGAAAAGTACTTTTCCCCGAGCCGGACGGGCCGATAACGCAAACCACTTCCTGCGGCGCGATATCGCAGGAGATGCCGCGCAGCACGTGAGTTTTGCCAAACTGTTTCTGTAAATCTTTAACGTGAATCACTTTTGCCAAACCTCTTTTCCATGTGTTGCACCAGCAGTGAGAGCACGAACGTCAGCACCCAGTAGACCAGCGAGATGGTCAGGTACGGTTCCCAGTAGGTCGCATACGCGCCTGAAACCGTCCGGGCGGCGTAGGCTAAGTCGGCGAGGCCGATGGCTGAGGCCAGCGAAGAATCCTTCACGATGGCAATCGCGTTGTTCCCCAGCGGCGGCAGAATACGGCGGAACGCCTGCGGCAAAATCACTTTGCGCATCGTTTTGCCCCAGCCCATGCCCAGCGCGCGGGAGGCCTCCATCTGGCCTTTGTCGATGGACTGAATCCCCGCCCGGAAAATCTCGGAAACGTAGGCCCCGGCGTTGAGCGTGATAGCCACCACGCACGACAGAAACGCCCCGTATTCAGAGCGCAGTTCACGGGCAAAATCAACCGACATCAGGCCGCTGGTGACCAGCATCCCATCGCGCGGGTTGATAAACAGCGGCACTAGCGCAAAATGCACCACCATGATTTGCACAAACAGCGGCGTGCCGCGGAAGGCACTGACGTACACACGTACCGGCCACTGCACCGCGTAGCGCAGGACATGCTTCCACGGGCCATCCTCGGCGTGCGCCATGCGACCAAGGCCGAGCAGCAGGCCCCAGGTGGTGCCCAATATCACGCAGATGATGGTGCATTTGATGGTCATGATCGCGCCCTGCATAAAGAGCGGCGCGTATTCGGAGATTATCTCCCAGCGAAATCCGGTCATACCTGTCCTTGTTGGGGCCAAATTGGCCCCGAATCATGCAAAATTATTCAGCGGGGAGAGTGGGAACGTTGCTGTCAAACCAGGTGGAATAGATCTTCGCGTAGGTGCCGTCAGCGACGATTTTCTTCAGGCCCGCGTTGATTTTGCCCAGCAGCTCCTGGTTGTCTTTTGCCACCGCAATACCAAAATACTGGCGTTCAAACTTGTCGTCTTTTACCGCCTTAAGCGCTTTTTCCGGGTGGGATTTGATGTAGTACTTCACCACGCCCACGTCGCCAACCGCCGCGTCGATCCCGTCTTCAGCCAGCTCCTGCAAGAGCAGCGGGGTGTTATCAAAGCGTTTGATGTCGGTGCTGTTTTTACCCAGCGTGTCGGAAACGACGGTGTCGCCCGCGCTGGAGTTCACCACGCCAACTTTCTTACCTTTCAGGGCATTAACGGAATCCACTTTGGAGTCGTTCGGCACCACGATAGACTGCTCGGCCGGGAAGTAAGGCGCAGAGAAATCGACCATTGCTTTGCGTTTGTCGGTAATGGTGATGCCGGAAATAATGATGTCGCGGTCGCCAGAGTTCAGCGTGGCAAAAATGCCTTCCCACGGGGTGTTAACCAGTTTGATATCAAAACCTTCCGCTTTGGCGATGGCTTTGATGATGTCGATATCGAAACCTTCCAGCTGCTTCTGGCTGTTTTCGAATTCGAACGGACGGTAGGTTCCGCCGGAGCCGACCACGTAGGTCTGCTGCGCGGCACAGGCATTAGAGAGAACGGCGGTCGCCATGCACCCGGCGAGAAGAACTGTTTTGGCAAACTTCCTGATCATGTCGCGCTCCGATATATTATGTATTTATGCATTTAATTTGCATAAAAATACATAATTTGCCGGGACGCTTCAACTGAAAGTTAGTGAATCAGTTAGTTTCCGCACTGCGGTTTAACTATCGCATCCAGCAGCGGCTGCATTTCCGGACGCCATGCGCCCTCTTCGCCGTCATAAAACTTCTGGTCGCCGTTCACCGCGTAGGGCAGATGGTTTTTTTGCAGCTCGCAGGCAACAAAGGTGGCGAACGCAATCTGCTGTGCGTCGGTCATATCTTTAGCGTTGTCACCTACCGACCAGCCGCCAACCCAGCTGGCATGGCCGGATTTTTGCTGCCAGCGCAGCACGCTGTTGATTCTTGCCCGAATGGCTGCTTTTTCTCCAGGCGTGCCAGTCGTCCAGCCCCGCTTGCCGCTCGTCGATACCGGCCCGTAAGGATACAGATGCCAGTCAACGAGCACCGGGGCACGGTTCTGCTCCGGCCATTTCAGGCTGTCGGGCTGGGAATGCGCGTGCGGGGAGATAAAAATAACGCGCTGCGGGCTGACTTTATGAATCGCCTTTGCGGCTTTCTCATAGATTGAGTTGAGCTGCGCATGCGTCAGCTTTTCAGGGGGTTCGTAGAGAATATCGAAGCCGAGCTGCGGGTCGCTCTGCGCAAAATAGCGCGCCACGTTTGCCCACCAGGCCACAATTTTACCTTCACTTTCGGTCGCCGCCGCCTGATAGCTGATAATCGGCACAATGTGGTACTGCTGGCAGGCTTCGACAATTTTTTGCAGGTGAACGAGGCGCTGGTGCGTTGGCTCACCTGCCACGCGGATGCGAACGTGCCCGATACCGCGCAGCTGGAAATCTCTGACGGCCAGCGGATCAAACTCGCGAATGCCGCGCTCGGTGATAGCCCAGTCCACGATCATCCCCACGCCAAGCTGGCTGGAGTAAGTTTGCGGCGTTAACGCAGGCGGATTCGACGCCCAGACGTTAGCGCTCAGAGACAGGGCTGCCACAACGAGGATTGGCTTGCGCATTGGCCTTTTGCTTAATCATGAAGGGGAAAATGTAATATTTAGCATGGTTTACACAAAGTTGGGGGATGCGGATTGAAATAAAACGTAACCGCCCCACCACATTGTGAAAACAGACAGGCGGCGGCAGATGAATAGTTAAAGACACTTTCAATGATGACTGTTTATAAAGTGGGCTGGTGAGATCCGGTGACGGGCAAGATTCACCGTATCCATGGGGTCACTAGTTTAGGAAGAAGTTAAGGCGCCAGTAGAAGAGGTGGAGCAGTATCGGGCGAAAGCTAAGTAGCATTTACACGCGCCCTTTCCCGCGACGGGAAAGGGCGCCCAGCCCCGCAATCGCTTATTTCAGCTCTGGCCAGTAATCTTTATTGGCCTTGACTAAATCATCCAGAATGGCTTTAGCCACGGAAGCGCTCGGCACGGTTTTGGAGAGCGTAATAGCCTGCCACAGTTTCTGATAAGAACGATGTTCCCACGCGTCCACCACCAGCTTTTCTACCGCAACCTGCTGGCTCATCAGCCCTTTCTGGAACTGAGGAATGTTGCCGACCACCAGCGGTTCCGGGCCGTTTTTACCGACCAGACAAGGGATCTCCACCATCGCTTCCGGATCAAAGTTATTAATTGCTCCGTTGTTAGGCACAATCAGCAGCATACGTTCCTGGGTGTTAAAGGCGATGGCCGCAGCTAAATCAACGATGTACGACGCATGTTCGTCAATTTCCAACTCGCCCGCAGACGACTTTCCTGCCTGGATAATAGCGTTACAGGAGCCGAAAACATGTTTTTCGCGGTGATCCATCACCTCGTTGGCACGAGTGCGCTCTGGGTTGGAGTGTTCCACCACGTAGTCCGGGAACAAATAGTATTTCAGGTAGGTGTTCGGGAAAGTCTCAGGGTCGAGCGCCCAGACATCTTTCGCTTTCGCAAAGGTGTCATTCCAGCTGGCTTCTGTGCCGTGCTCGTCCGAAGGCGGAATATAGCCATACTTCGCGACATGTTCACGGATTTTAGGCATCAAATCATTACCATGCAGATCCTCAATCGACGTCCACCAGCCGAAGTGGTTCAGGCCGTAGTAGCGCACACGCATCTCTTTCCGGTCTTTCAGACCGACTATTTGCGCCATGCGGCTTTCAATGCCGATTGGCATATCGCAGATGTTGAGGATTTTTGCGGTTGGCCGCAGGCGACGAGTCGCCTCCGCCACAATCGCCGCCGGGTTGGAATAGTTCAGCATCCACGCGTTTGGCGAGTATTTTTCCATGTAATCAACCAACTCCAGCACCCCGCCAATGGACCGCATACCGTAGGCAATTCCGCCCGGGCCGCAGGTCTCCTGACCCAGCACGCCGTGGCGCAGCGGGATTTTTTCATCCTGTTCGCGCATGGGGTATTTGCCCACGCGAATATGCGCCATCACAAAATCAACGTCGGTAAAAGCTTCTTTCGGATCGGTCGTGTAGCTGAATTCAATCTCCGGGGCCTGTTCCTTGAGGATAACTTTGCAGGCTTCGGCGATGGTTTCCTGGCGTGCGCCGTCGTTGTCATAAAACTTCAGGGCGCGCAGCGGGAAGCGATGCTGATTTGCCAGCAGCATCAGTACGATACCGGGAGTAAATGTGCTGCCGCCACCGGCTACGACTACAGAGAATTTTTTCATGATACTGCCTCCGTCATGGATTTAAGTTCGGGTATTGAAGTGTCTTTCATCAGGTTTTCAATCTGGTCGCGTACCTGCGGGACGTGCAGCCCCACAATCACCTGAATACCGTCTCCGCGCCGCACCACACCGTGCGCGCCGAGCGCTTTGAAGATTTCGTCGCTTTGCGTGAGCGCCATGTCCGCTAAGGTGATGCGCAGGCGCGTGGCGCAGTTATTCAGGCTGAGAATATTGCCGGTGCCGCCCAGCGCTTCGAGGAAGCCCGCCGCCTGGCCCCGTTTAGTTTCTTTAATTGCCGCCGCGGTGGTTTGTTTACGCGAGGCCTGGTAGTCCGCCTTGCTGTAGAGCTTGATTTCACTCTCTTCACGGCCCGGCGTTTTGAGGTTGAAACGCAGGATCAGCGTGCGGAACACCACGAAGTAGATACCGGTGAAGATCGCGCCGATGCCAATCTGGGTGAACATCATCGACGCGTGATTGTGGAACATCGGGATCCAGTTTTGCGGCAGGAACTGGTCAAGCAGGCCGCCGCCCATGTTGCCCACCACGCCGCACATGTACATGACCGTCGCCATCGTGGCGGCCAGGAAAGCGTGGACGGCAAACAGCACCGGAGAAATAAACAGGAAGGTAAATTCCAGCGGTTCGGTGATGCCCACCAGCATTGCCGTGAGCGTGGCAGGAATGAGCAACCCGGCAACCTTCACGCGATTTTCAGGCGCGGCGGTGTAATAGAGCGCCAGCGCGATACCCACGCAGCCAAACACTTTCGAGTTGCCGTGCAGCGCAAAGCCACCTTCCGGGAACAGCGTTTTGAGCGGCAGCGTGCTCTGGCTGAACTCTTGAAGATGCTGCGCCCAGTAAACCTGAATGCCGCCCTCTACCACCGCCGGACCAAAAATAAACGGCCCGTAGATAAAGTGATGCAGCCCGGTCGGAATCAAAATACGTTCCAGGAAGGTATAAACCCACACGCCGAGTGAGCCTGCGCTGCGTAAGAATTCCTGTAGCGACTCAATGCCCATCTGTACCTTTGGCCAGCCGAACAGCGTGAACCAGGCGCAGGGGATCATCGCGAAGAAGGCGACGATCACCACAAACGAGCTTCCCTGGAAAATGCCGAGGAACACCGGGAGCTGCTTTTCGAAGTAGCGGTTATGAATGGCGGTGACAAACCCGGAAATAACGATGGCCCCGATGATGCTGGTGTCGAGCGTTTTAATACCCGCGATGGTGGTCAGTCCGCTGCCCGCTACAGGGTCAGCGCTGAAATCCACACCAAAATAGTGGCCCCACGTCATCCCCATCGCGTTGATGAAGTAGTTCCAGGTCATGAAGCTGACCAGCACCGCCAGACAGGCGCGACCCTGAGCCTGTTTCGCCAGGCCAATCGGCAGGCCAACGGCAAAAATCAGCGGCATGTTGCGAAAAACCGTCCAGCCGCCTTCTTCTATGATGTGAACGATTTGCGCAAAGAGATGATCAGGAGCGGCTAGCGCCTCTCCGACAAACATCGGGTTGCGCAGCATAATGGCGATACCAACCACGATCCCGGCAAAAGGAAAGAGCAGAACCGGGGTAAACATTGCGCCACCAAAACGTTGTATTTGACTGAGCATTTTTAAATCCTCACGTAACAACCTGTAGGGTAAGTGACCTTATTTTTTTAACGCTGGCCTGAGACTGAGAGTAGGGAGGCGGGGGGAACATATCTTTGGCCGCCGTACCGATTCGTGATCGCTTTCATGGTTTTTGTTTGGCCTAAGTTGTCTACTTTTTGAGTTAAATCTGTACATAGCTATCCTTAACAGAACATTCATTTGATGAATGCTTAATTAAAGACAGCAAAATCAACTCACTGAAGCATGAAATGAAGGTTCATTAAGCGAAGCGCTAAGCCGCTAAGAGGTCTACTGGTGATCTACAAATCGATAGCCGATCGGCTCCGCATCCGGCTCAATTCTGCCGATTACAGCATTGGCAGCCCGCTCCCAGCGGAAATTCGTCTGGCCGAAGAGTTTGGCGTATCAAGAATGACGCTCCGTAAGGCCGTGGATCTGCTGGTGAGCTGGGGGTTGGTTGTTCGTAAACACGGCAGCGGAACCTTTGTGGCTAAGAAGGACGTTCACCACGAAACCACCAATCTGACCGGGTTTATCGAGGTCATGCGCAATCAGGGAAAGGAGGTGGTGAGCGACGTGCTGGAGTTTGTGGTGATGCCCGCGCCGCCCGCCATTGCCAGCCAGCTGCGTATTAATATTGATGAACGGATCTACTACTCGCGCCGCGTCCGCTCGGTCGACGGGAAGCCGCTGATGGTCGAAGACAGCTACATGCCGGTGAAGCTGTTCCGCAATTTGTCCGTCGCGCATCTGGAAGGTTCGAAGTTCAGCTATATCGAAGATGAGTGCCACATCATCGTATGCGGCAACTATGAAAGCCTGACGCCGGTGCTGGCCGACAGAAAAATGGCGAAACTATTGAATATCGAGGAGCTGACGCCAATTTTGCGCATTACCTCGCTGTCCTACAGCGACAGCGGGAGCTTTGTGAATTATTCGGTGATGTTCAGAAATGCCAGCGAGTATCAGGTGGATTACCATCTGCGGCGATCTAAAAAACCCTGAGGCGGATAAGCAAAGCGCTATCCGCCGTTTAAATAGTTACATCGCGCCCCAGAAAATGACCGCCAGCAGCTGTGGGGTAATTATTCTCAGGAACATCACCAGCGGATAAACCGTAGCGTATGAAAGCGCCGCCGCGCCGCTGGTGGCGTGCAGGCCGTTGGCAAAGGCCAGCGCCGGAGGATCGGTCATCGAACCGGCCAGCATGCCGCACAGCGTCAGGTAATTCATTTTGGCGAACATTCTTGCCAGCAGGCCCGTGGCAATCAGCGGGATCGCGGTAATCAGAATCCCGTAGCCAATCCAGCTCACGCCGTCACCGTGCAGCAGCGTGCCGATAAAATCCCCGCCGGATTTCAGCCCGACGACGGCCAGGAACAGCACGATCCCCAGCTCGCGCAGGGCGAGGTTGGCGCTCGGCGGCATGAACCAGTACAGCTTCCCAACGGTGCCGATACGCCCGAGAATAATCGCCATAATCAGCGGCCCGCCCGCCAGGCCCAGCCGCAGCGCCGCCGGGAAACCAGGAATATACAGCGGGATGGAACCCAGCAGCACGCCGAGCCCGATGCCGATAAATACCGGCAGCATCTGTACCTGCTGGAGCTTCTGCTGCGCGTTGCCAACCTCGTTGGCGACGGCCTCAATCGATTCTTTGCGCCCGACCAGGTTTAAGATATCGCCAAACTGCAGGCTGGCATTGCTGCTGGCGACCAGCTCAACCCCGGCGCGGTTAAGGCGTGAAATCACCACGTCGTATTTTTGCTTGAGATGCAGATCGCGGATTTTTTTACCCAGCACCTTCTCGTTGGTCACCACCACGCGCTCCACGCGCAGATCGGTGCCACGCGTGGAAAGCGAAGTATCCACTTCCTGCCCGATAACCAGCAGCGCTTTATGAAGATCCTGTTCCATGCCGACGAGGTGCAGCAGATCGCCGTTTTGAATCACCGTCCCCGGAGAAGGCACCATCAGCAGCTCACCGCGCTTGAGCCGCGAGCAGATGATTTCATCGCCGTTAAGAACGGGCACGTCCTGAATCGGCAGTCCGTGCAGGTTAGGGTTGGCGACGCAGATGTTCATGGTGTGAAGCTGGGCGCGGCTGTGGCCGTGGCTAACGTCAAACTGCTGCGCCTCGCGATCCACATTGATGCGAAAAGCCATGCGCACCAGCCACATGCTGAGCAGAATCCCGCAGATGCCGAACGGATAGGCCATCGCGTAGCTCATCCCCATTTGATTCACCTGCGCCACCGGCGTGCCTAAATCAGTGAGGATTTGCTGCCCGGCCCCTAGCGCGGGCGTGTTGGTAACCGCCCCGGAGAATATCCCCAGCACCACCGGCAGCGGCACATCGAAGATTTTGTAAACCAGCGCGGTCACCAGCGCACCAATGGCCACAATCAGAATGGCGAACAGATTCAGGCGCAGGCCGGATACCCGCAGGGATGAGAAGAACCCCGGCCCGACCTGAATGCCGATGGTGTAAACGAAGAGAATCAGGCCGAATTCCTGAATGAAATGCAGCATATCGCTGTTCAGGACGACGCCCGCCTGATTAACAAAGTGGCCGACAATAATGCCGCCGAACAGCACGCCGCCGATTCCCAGGCCCACGCCGCGAATTTTGACGTTGCCAATCCATAATCCAATGACCGCAACCAGCGCCAGCATGCTGACGGTTAACGCTATTCCACTCATGGCTGATTCCTTGTGAATAACATTATTATCTACAAGGATTCTCTCAGAGCCGCTAAAGCCTTAATGGGGCATGGAGCACAATTACCCCTTATTTATTGGGAAGTTAATCAGCGAGGCCAAACTGATTGCGGCCCAGCTCTTTAGCACGGTAAAGCGCGCCATCGGCCCTGGACAGAAGCTGTTCGGCAGTCTCGCCGGGCCGCCACTGGGCAATGCCCTGGCTGATGGTGACATGGCTGGCCACGTCCGAAGCGCCATGGGGGATCGCAAGGGTATTAATTTCATTTTTGATGCGCCCGGCAATGTCCTGCGCCAGGGGCAAAGTCACATCCGACAAGACGACCACAAACTCTTCGCCACCGTAGCGCGCCACCAAATCCCCGGCGTTACGTACCGCTCGCGTTAGGGCCTGCGTGATGCCGATCAGGCACTCATCCCCCTTCAGATGGCCATAATAATCGTTGTATTTTTTGAAGAAATCGACGTCGATCAGGATAACCGTAGGCGGGATATTCGACAGCGGCGCGAGGGCGATAAGCTTGCTCAAACGGTCGTCGAACTGGCGGCGATTGGCGATGCGCGTCAGGGGATCGCTGTGCGCGATCTCATCGAGCGCCGCCGCGTAGGTTCGGTTGACGTATTCCTGGCGAATGGCCTGGGTAAACCAGTGGCTAAGCATCCTCCTGCCGGTCTCAACCAGGAAGAGCGCCACCAAAATACCGAGAACGTTAGCCAGCTTAACCGGCGGGAAATAAATCAGCCTGGCGATCAGAGGCAGCAGCGTGACGGGACTGACGAAGCTGTACAGGCTAAGAGTCGAAACATACAGTGCCGCCAGGGCCGAAAAAATAAGGATGAAATACATAGACATGGCAAACACAGCCTGCTGGTTAGCCGACATAAAGAACAGCACCAGCCCCCAATAGCAGCCCATCGCAAAAAAACCTGCGGCCAGTATTTTGTCATTGAGCAGGCTGATACGTTTTGCCCATCTGAAGCGGGAAAGCAGCGCGGCAGCTAACAGTAAACCCAAGAAAATCAGCGTGGAAAATTGAATGTCTATGCTCAGCGGCCCGGCGGTTCTTTGCAGATCTTCGAGGCTGAGCACTTCTCTCTGAAAAAGAATAAACAGCGAGCAGGTGATGCCGACCAGCCAAAGCCAGCGGATGGCAGAGCCAATGGCAGACTGAGTCGATTGAACTAAAAGCGCATGGTATTCAGGCGTTTCTTTGAAATTTACCCGTGAAAGTTGAAGGATGCGATCGTCAATCACGACCCTTAAAAACGTTCTTAATTTCCCAAAAACCATTTCCTTCACCCGTTCGTTTTCTTTCCAGCCCGGCGCAATGCAGATTCATTGCAGTAAATATAAGTCACCGGGGAAAGTTAACATAATGGCGAGCAGGAAGAAAAAACGGGGCCGAAGCCCCGTTCTGCTTTAGCTATTGAGCGCAGGCCGTTCGCTGATGGCGATACGCTGTGGAGCAATTTCGGCCGGGATTTCGCGCACTAAATCAATGTGCAGCAGGCCGTTGACGAAGCTCGCGCCGGAGACATGCATATGTTCGGCAAGCGTGAAGCTCAGGCTGAAGGGTTGAGTAATTAATCCCTGATGCAGCCAGTTCACTTCTTTTTCAGGTTTTACCGGCGTGCCTTTGACGCTCAGACGCGTGCCTTCCAGCTCGATATCGAGATCTTCCTGACGGAATCCTGCCAGCGCAAGGGTGATTCGGTAGTGGTTATCGTCGCCTTTTTCGATGTTATAAGGCGGGAACCCCTGGCCTTCGTTGGCGGTTTGCAGGGCATTGGCCAGTTTGTCGAAGCCAATCCACTGACGGAGCAGAGGTGATAAGTCGTAGTTACGCATAAGTTTTCTCCTTCTTTGAAGCGAGTTGATACCTGGCAATATGCGGATTGCCATTAGCTCCCGATAATCGGCGAGCCGGGTTTATTTGGGCCGCAGCGGCGGCCCTGGAAATCAGTTAATTTCGATGCGGCGCGGCTTCATTGATTCTGGAATGACGCGTTCAAGATCGATATACAGCAGGCCATTCACCAGGTTTGCACCACGAATGTGAATGTTTTCAGCCAGCTGGAATTTACGTTCAAAATTCCGCTCGGCGATGCCCTGGTAAAGATAGGTGCGTTCCGGCTGTTCTTCGGCGTGAGAGCCTTTCACCACCAGCAGGTTATCCTGGGCGGTAATTTCCAGCTCATTTTCCGCGAAACCGGCGACGGCGATGGCAATGCGATAGTGGTTTTCGTCAACTAATTCAACGTTGTACGGAGGATAACCGCCGTTGCTCTGACTTTGGTTGTTTTCGAGCAGGTTGAACAGACGGTCAAAGCCAATGGCTGAACGATAAAGCGGGGACAGGTCGAAATTACGCATCTTTAAAAGCTCCTGAAATCAGCGAGGTTTAATCTGGCCTTCCACCATGGACAGGCCGCGTGCCAGAGCACCCTTCCGGCGTACTCTTTCGTGGCTACATTCCTAAAATGGATCCGAAGTCATACTTTTCAAGGCTGCCTAAAGGAAATTTTTTGCGGCTTTGGTGGTCCATACATAGACTGAAGCGAAGAGTAAACCGGAATTATCTGCGACAGCCGCCACAGAGCGGTGAGTACAACATCTTTTTTCTGCGCACAGGTGCTATAACCGCCGTGTGGCCAGGCCCGTAAAGGGTCCTTTAAATGAACATAACAGTGATGATGAAAAGCTATCTTCCAAAAATGATTTTGAGCAGCGGATTGCTCGTTTTAAGCGGGTGCTCAAGCGTGATGACCCACACCGGTGGGCAAGATGGATATTATCCTGGGACCAGGGCCAGCTACGATATGCTGACTGACGACGAGACGAGCTGGGGATACAAACCTTTCGTGGCGCTCGATATGCCTTTTACCGCGGTGATGGATACCGTGCTGCTGCCGTGGGACATGTTCCGTACGGATAAATCGGTGAAATCCAGAGTGGAAGCCAGCGAGAGCAAGAACCTGGCCACCAATTCCGTTATCCCGCCAGCCCAGTGATTACAGGCCCGTCAGCGTGATAAATACCTGACGGAAGCCGTCAACGTCCTGCATCCACGCGATATGTTTGCCATCCGGTGAAAAAACTATCGCATCCGCAGATGGCGCACCTGTTCCCGGCTGCGTCAACGGCACAATCTTCCCGCTTTGCGCATCGCACAGCACAACCCGCTCATCCATAACGAATCCCAACGCTTTACCGGAAGGGTGCCAGTTAAAGGCGGACTGCACGCCGCTTTCGCCGTGCGTGAGCTGCTGCGCTTCCCCACCGTTCGGTGAAATCAGCCAGACCTGCACCACGCCGTTTTCATCTTTCATCAGGCAGGCAATCTGGCTGCCCTCAGGATTGCTGCGCACCCAGTGGCGCGGCTGGCTGACGAGGCCAGGATAGCGGTTCTGATGGGTAAAGGTCAGGCGGCGCTGTTGTACACCGGCGGGCGGCGCGGGCAAGGTGGTGGCGGTGCCTTCCAGCGGCTCACTTCCTGCATGACGCCATTCGGCTTCATCTTCTGGCAGGTCGACAATAAACAGTTCGGGCACCTTCTCGCCGCTTTCCGAAAGCGTGTCGCCGATAAAGGCCAGCGCCCAGCGCTGCTGGCTGCCGTCAGGTTTACGATAGCCCGACTCACCTACCCAACCTTCTTCGTAGGCACGATTTATCTCGTCGCTGCCCGGCTGAGGCGCAGCCGTAGTGCGGCTAACGAGCACGCAGTAATGGCTGCCATCATATTCGCGAGGATGCTGTTTCGGCGGGCAGACCGGGCCGAAGGGCAGCGCGACGCCGACGTTGCGTAAATCCTGCGCCGGATCGTATTCGTGCATCACGTGGTCGTTATAGGTAAAGCTCAGGCGCGAGCCGTCCGGGCTCCAGACGTGAACGTGGGTGCCGCCGCGCAGCGCGCCGGGAGTGTAGGGCGCGGTAATATCCATCGCATCAAGGTTGCTTGCCGTACCGTTTGCCACCACCACGCCGCGGCGATGATGAAAATCGTACTGCCAGCTGGCGTCCGGATTTTCCGGGCCGTGAATAAAGACGTAGCGCTCAGGAGAGACGGGGTTAACCGTGACAACGCCGACGTGTGCGCCCTCCGGTGCCTGATAAACCACTTCTACATGGCCGGTCTGCACGTTGACGCGCTCGATGGTCTGGCCGGTAAAGGAAGCCCCGGAAGGCCGGACGTCAAAGGCAATCCACTGGCTGTCGGGCGTCCAGACGTTAACGTTGGTGAGCTGATGATGGCGCGAAGCGAAGGTGAGTTGTTTAGACACGATTTTACCCTGAAGCGTTAGACGCCTCAGGGTAAAACAACGGAGCGTTTTAGCCCATACTCGTAAAAAATTTAATGCGAGGAAAAGACGAAAAATACTCGTCTAAAAATAAAAAGGAAAATCGAATTAGCGATTTTCGGCTGCTTACCACAAAGAAGGAAAAACCACGTTTTTTCCTTCTTTGTCAGCAATTTTTAGCCTACCCTTTCAACTTTGCCCACCAGCAAAATGTAGGAAAGTGCGCCAAGTAGCGCCACCGCTGAGATATAAACCAGCGCCGGGGCAAAGCCGTAGCTCTGCGCGATATAGCCAATCACCAGTGGAACCGTGATCCCACCTAAGCCACCGGCAAGATTGAAGACGCCACCGGTCAGGCCAATCAAACGCATCGGCGCAAGCGATGAAACCAGCGACCAGGTGATGGAGGCAAAGCCGTTGCCGAAGAAGGCAATCGCCATCAGCGTCATGATCCACACCGGGTCGTTGGTGTAGTTCGCACCGATAATACAGGTGGAAATCAGCAGCCCGCAGATAATGGGCAGCTTACGGGCAATACCCAGCGAATAGCCTTTGCGCACTAATCTGTCTGCAACCCAACCTGAAAGCAGCACGCCGCAGAAAGCAGCCAGGAACGGCACGGTAGTCATAAAGCCAGCTTTCAGGGCCGTAATGCCTTTTTCCTGCGTCAGGTAGTTCGGGAACCAGGTCAGGAAGAACCACAGCGTCGAGGCCACGGCAAACTGCCCCAGGTAAACGCCCACCAGCTTGCGATGAAAAATGAGTTTCCAGTCAGCTGCGGTTAACGGCACGCGGGATTTCTTTTCAGGCGAAGCATCGCCGTCAACTAGACCGCCGCCTTCGCGAATGTATTCCAGTTCGGCCTGATTAATGCCCTTGCTGGCGCGCGGCGGCTGGTAAACCTTAAACCAGACGAGTGACCAGATGATGCCGATGCCGCCGGTGATGATGAAGACCCAGTGCCAGCTCAGCATTTCCTGAATCCAAATCAGCAGCGGCGTGAGGAAGGCCAGACCGACGAACTGACCTGAAGTATAGAAGCCCACGGCAGAAGCTCGCTCGCGCTCCGGGAACCAGCTTGTCACCATACGGTTATTAGTTGGGAAAGCAGGTGCTTCAAAGATACCGGTGATAGCTCGCAGGCCAATCAGCGACAGCAGCCCCGTCGAGAAACCCTGGAACAGCGTCGCCACGGACCAGCCGAAAATCGCAATAAAGTAGGTTAAACGCGACCCAACCCGGTCAAGGAACCAGCCGCCCGGAATCTGGCACAATGTGTACATCCAGGCGAAGGCCGAGAATATATAGCCCATCTGGGTTTTAGTGATGCCAAATTCGGCCTGAATATGCGCCGAAGCCACCGCTAAATTCGCACGATCGACATAGCAAATAACAACGGTGATGAAGATCATAATTAGCGTCACGTAACGACGCCGCGTAGGTTTTGCTGCAGTCACAGAGATATCCATAACGTCTGTCTCCAAAAATGGGCATGGCTTTATCCGCCACCATGCCCTGCCTAATACAGAGGGTGTTTTATCTTTAATATTTTTAGAAAAGCTTAATTAAGGTGAATATTTACCACTCGGCTACGGCACCGTCCGGATAGCGCCACAGCGGGTTTCTCCAGTCGGTGACATTCTGGCTGCGGGCGATCACCTGTTCTTCGTCAATCTCCACGCCCAGGCCCGGCTTCATTAACGGCAGGAAGTGTCCTCCATCCATTTTGAAATCTTCTTTATTCTTCACAAAATCAAGCAGTTCGGCACCCTTATTGTAATGAATGCCCATGCTTTGCTCCTGGAATACGGCGTTGCGGGAGACGAAGTCGATGTGCAAACAGGCCGCCAGCGCAATTGGACCCAGCGGGCAGTGTGGCGCCAGCGCAACGTCGTATGCCTCTGCCATTCCCGCAATTTTGTAGCACTCGGTAATGCCGCCTGCGTGAGACAGATCCGGCTGAAGAATCGCCAGCCCGCCCGCTTCCAGCACGCGTTTGAACTCAAAGCGCGAGAACATGCGCTCACCCGCAGCGATGGGAATATGGGTCTGTGCGGCCAGGCGAGGATAGTATTCCGCCTGCTCGGCAAGCACCGGCTCCTCGATAAACAGCGGGCGATACTGCTCCAGCTCTTTAATCAGCACTTTCGCCATCGGGGCGCTAACGCGGCCGTGGAAATCAAGGCCAAACTCAATTTCATTGCCAAAAGCTTCACGAATCTGCGCCACGGTATTCACGGCGGCGTCAACCTGACGGGAATTATCGATAATGCCCATCTCTTCGCAGCCGTTTAATTTAAAGGTATCGAAACCTATTTTGCGCAGCGATTTAATACCGTCGATAACTTCGGCGGGGCGATCGCCGCCCACCCAGCTATAGGCTTTAATTTTATCGCGTACCAGCCCGCCCATTAACTGCCAGACCGGCGCGTTTAATACTTTGCCTTTAATATCCCACAGCGCCTGATCGATACCGGCAATGGCGCTCATGAGTATTGGGCCGCCGCGGTAAAAGCCGCCGCGATACATCACCTGCCATAAGTCATTAATACGAGCGGGATCCTGGCCAATTAAAAATTCGCTTAATTCATGCACTGCCGCTTCAACGCTTTTTGCCCGGCCTTCAATAACCGGCTCACCCCAGCCAACAACGCCTTCGTCGGTTTCAATTTTCAGGAACATCCAGCGCGGGGGTAAACGGTAGGTGGTCAGTTTGGTTATTTTCATGATTGCACTGCCTCTTGATACGCTTTAACAAATGCTTTCGCTTTCTCGCGGGTACGCTCCACGGGCTGACCGGCACGGTATAAATCGCTGCCAAGCCCGGCTCCCGCACAGCCAGCCTTCAGCCAGACGCTGAGGTTTTCCGGCGTTACGCCGCCGACGGCAAAGACCGGCACATCCGGCGGCAGCACCGCTTTGAGCGCCTTGATATAGTCAGGGCCGAAAGAAGAGGAAGGGAAAATTTTCAGCGCCTGGGCTCCGGCATCAAGCGCGGTAAACGCCTCGGTAGCCGTTGCGCACCCGGCGCAGACTGTCATGCCGCTCGCCACCGCGCGACGGATAACTTCCGGCTGCGTATTGGGCGTGACCACCAGCTTACCGCCCATTGCGGCCAGCTCATTGACCTGCTCGGGTTTGAGTACGGTTCCCGCCCCGATCAGCGCACGCTGGCCAAACGCCGCCACCATCGCCGGAATGCTGGTTTGCCATTCAGGTGAATTCAGCGGGATTTCGATGGCGTCAAAGCCCTCATCCAACAATGCGGAAATGTGCGCGTAAGCCTCTTCTGGCGTGATGCCGCGCAAAATCGCGATTAAGGGAAGATTAGTTTGCCACTGCATTTGCGATACTCCTTATTCCTGCCTGGAATGCCTCGTCGCCGTCCAGAACGTTAGCCTGGTAGCCCAGCTGCGCCAGCGCGGTGAGATAGCGCTGGCTTAATGAGAGGTTGGCAACAAGGGTGACGGGCTGCTCTTTACTCAACGCGTAACGGCGAGTCATGGCCGCCACCTCGTTGCCAATCAACAGCCCGGAAAGAAATTCGCTCACTTCGCCGCGCGGCAGCTCGCCCAGGACATGCGCCGCCCGGACTTCAAACAGCCGCGGCAGCAGGGCATCGTCGTTTATGCCGCGCTCCAGCCCGGCGCTAAACGCCTGCGGGCTGGCAATCTGTTCCGGCAGGCCTGCACCTACCAGCGAGTGATTCAGTAGGATATGGTGCAGTTCACCGGTCATTACCGTGCAGAAGTCTTGCACCGTATGTTCGTCGGCATGAACCCATTTGCAGTGGGTTCCCGGCATAACATAAAGCGGCGACGGGCTGAGTGCTTTTGCACCCAGCAGCTGCGTCTCTTCACCGCGCATCACATTACAGTTATCTGCGCTCTGCACGCTAAGGCCGGGGATAATCCATACGTTGTCTAAAACCGGCGTAAGCTGTTGGCCGATGTCAGAAAATTTTGCCGGGCAAGGCAGATACGGGGCTATTTTCCACCCGGCATTGCTACCCACCATCCCGGCCATCAGCACCGGCGTATTTTTTTCACGCCAGCCCTGGGTGACTTCATCAAACACCGCCGCCGGGGATTTGCCATTCAGCCGGGTGACTCCGGCCGTGGTCTGTCGACTATCAATACAGACGCCATCCTGGTAACACCAGGCGCGCAGGTTGGTCGACCCCCAGTCAATAGCGATGTAGCGTGATGTCATGTGATGTCCTTTAGTCGTTTAGTCGAGCTGGCGATCATGGCGAGCGCCGCCTGCTCCGCTGCTTTGCTGTCCTGATGTCTTATCGCATCAAACAGCTCTTTATGTTCTTTGAGTGTCTTTGGCATGTTGGCTTCATCGCCCATCCAGGTGCGCTCAAACACCGCGCGCTGTAGCGAGCTTATGGCCACGCTCAGCTGTTGCAGCACCGGGTTATCCACCGATTCCAGCACCGCTTCGTGATAGCGAATGTCGGCCTCGTTAAAAGCATCCCGATCCTGGTTATGCGCCACCATGTCATTGAGCGCGGCTTCAATTTTTGCCAGATCGCTCGACGTTGCGCGTTCGGCGGCCCATTTGGCTATTGCCGGCTCCACCAGATTTCGGACTTCGCTCATCGCGCTAATCAGCCGCGGGTCGTAATCGTTTTCCAGCACCCACTGCAGCACTTCGGTATCCAGGTAGTTCCACTGGTTGCGCGGGGCAACAAACGCGCCGCGATAGCGCTTCATTTCCACCAGCCGCTTCGCCGTAAGGGAGCGAAACGCCTCACGAATGATGTTGCGCGAGGTTTCAAACTCTTCGCACAGCTCCGCTTCTGACGGCAACGCCGAACCTGGGATGTACTTGCCGCCAATAATCTGCTTGCCCAGCGCCACGATGATGCGATCGGTCTTGGTCATGGTTAATCCTGTATTGAAAATGGGAATAACCACTACTTTACCGTGAGCGCTGCAAATCACCGCAACTTTGAAGTACCAATGTGAAACATCCTGCCGTGGCCAATGCGCACAATGTAGTACAAACACATAATTGTGTACTACAATTTGGATCACAAAACAGACAATTCATTTTTTAAAAGATAAAAAAAACCCCGGCGCAGGCCAGGGTCAGATCGCATGTTCTCGGCAGAAATCAGTTCAGAACGAACTTCTCTATCGCATAGGCCACGCCGTCTTCAAGGTTAGATTTTGTCACGAAGTTGCTGACCTCTTTGACTTTATCGATAGCGTTGTCCATGGCAACGCCCATGCCCGCATATTCCAGCATCGCAATATCATTTTCCTGGTCGCCCAGGGTCATGATCTCTTCTCGCCTGATACCCAGCTTTTCCGCCAGCGCCTTCACGCCGGTACCTTTGTTCACGCGTTTATCGAGGATTTCCAGGAAATAAGGGGAGCTTTTCAGCAGCGTGTAGCGCTCGTGAACTTCAGCAGGAATTCTGGCAATAGCCTTATCCAGCACGACCGGATCGTCAATCATCATCACCTTCAGGAATTCACCATTTTTGTCCATATTCTCCGGCTCGCAGAACACCAGCGGAATATTGGCAATAAAGGATTCATGTACGGTGTAGTAGCTGATGTCGCGGTTAGCGGTGTAAAGCTGATGGCGATCCAACGCGTGGAAGTGGGAACCGACTTCGCGGGAGAGCTGCTCCAGATAGCGATAATCGTCGTAGTTCAGCGCGGTTTGTGCCACCGTGCTGCCGTCCTGTGCTTTCTGCACCAGAGCGCCGTTGTAAGTGATGCAGTAGTCGTTTGGCTCATCCATATGCAGCTCTCTGAGATAGCTCTCAACGCCTGCGTAAGGACGACCGGTGCAAAGCACAACGCTTACGCCACGCGCGCGCGCGCTGGCAATGGCGGCTTTAACGGCGGGGGAAATAGTGTGGTCGGGCAGCAGCAAAGTGCCGTCCATATCAATCGCAATGAGTTTTATAGGCATGGGATTTTCTGAGGTAATGAGTTTATCTCATGCTAACGCGATTGCGCTCACAAAAACAGCGTTACGTTTCGAATGAAATTAGGGGCTAAGGCGGGATGTACAAGGCGCTGCAGGGCAGATAAGCCTATCGCTATCCGCCCTGTTCAGCGCCCATTTAAAGCAGCGATAAAACTTAGCTAAAGAACTTGTTCTTCAGCATGTTAAAGCCTTTAGTCAGCAAATCCTCATCGTGACCCACTTCCACTTCGCCCGCTGGCGAAAGCGCATCGACGATTTTCGGGAACTGCTCGGCAAGCAGGTTGGATGCCGTATTCACATCAATCCCCAGTTTTTCAGCCAGCCCGCTGATAGCCGGCGTGCCGAGTACGTCCTGAATTTGCTCGGGGCTGACGCTCTGGTTATGCGCCCCACTAAGCCATGAAGTGACCACATCGGCAAAGCCTTTTTGCCGAAACTGTTCCAGAATCGCCTGGATACCGCCCTGCTGATTGATCCACTCGAGGATGACTTTGAATTTACCGGCATCGCCACCCCCCATCATGCCTGTAACCTGATCGAACAGCCCCATGATTGTGTCCTCTTGCAATTATGACGTGTGCTTTAAAAGTGTAGTCACTTCCGGCGGTTTACCCCGTTTTAGGCGGTTAAAATTCACTCTCGGGTCAGAACGATTTTCCCGAACGCGCCGCGGTCCAGATGCTCAAGCGCCTGCGGGAGCTGGTCAAAACGATAGCTATGCTCGATCACAGGTTTCAGACCCGTAGCATCAGCCGCTCGGGCAAAGTCCTCAAGCGCCCGGCGGTGTCCGACGCCAATCCCCTGAATGACCGGTGATTTCAGCAAAAGCTCGCCCGCTGGCAGTGAGATCTCACTGCCTTCCAGCACGCCGATAACCGATATGCGCCCGTGAACGGCCACCGCACGCAGGGAATTTCTCAGGTTTGCCCCGCCGACGGTTTCGATAATATGGTCAATGCCGCGATCCTGTGTCAGCTCGTAGAGCGCCTCAGCCCAGTCGCCTTTCAGGCGGTTGATACCGTAATCGGCCCCCAGCGCTTTGGCGCGCAGCAGCTTTTCGTCGCTACCTGAAGTCACAAACACTTCGGCTCCGTGCGCTTTGGCAATCTGCAATGCGAACATCGCCACGCCGCCGGTTCCCTGCACCAGCACAGACTGCCCGGCCCGTAAGCCTCCGCGTTCCACCAGCGCAAACCACGCCGTAAGACCGGCACAGGGCAAAGTGCTGGCCTGCGCGTCATCAAGGGATTCAGGCGAAGCCACCAGCCAGTTTTCATTCATAATCACGTATTCTGCCAGCATTCCCTGGAAGAAGCCGCCGAGCGTGCGGTAAGGAAGATTGCGCGCATCCCCTTTCGGTTTGCCGTCAACCCACTCCGGCGAAAAGGTAGACATGACGCGGGATCCAGCCTCAAAACGAGTGACGCCTTCGCCAGTGCTGTCAACCACGCCCGCCATGTCGGACGCGGGTGTAAACGGAAACGTCAAATTAATCGGCATGCTGCCTTCGATCACCATCTTGTCCCGATAATTCAGCGCCACCGCGTTCACCCGGACGCGTACTTCTCCGGGGCCGGGCTGCGGAAGGCTTTCCTTAGTCAGCGTGAGATTTTCACGCCCGAGCGCGTTCATCGTCCAACGTTGCATTGTGTCAGCCATCATGATCTCCAGGTCTAAGATAAGGTTTCAGTTTCTTCAGTCTAACGTTGACGAGCTATCTCCAGTGGCGATAACTTTTCCCCTCATTGACTCCCTGTTGGATACAATCCATGTCCGATACGCTGAAGGATATTCCCGTATTTGTGGCCGCCGTAGAGGCCGGAAGCTTCGCTCAGGCTGCGGTTCGCCTGCATCTGTCGCGTTCGGCGGTGGGGAAAAGTATCGCCCGCCTGGAAACCCGTTTGGGCGTGCGCCTGTTTCAGCGAACAACCCGCAGCCAGAGCCTGACCGACGATGGAGCGCTTTTCTACGAACGCTGCCGGCGAGGGCTGGAGGAAATTCGCACCGCGGAGACGCTGCTGGAATCGGGCAAGCAACAGGTCAGCGGCCGCCTGCGCATCTCCCTGCCCGTGCTGTTCGGGCGGCAGTGCGTCGCCCCGCTGCTGATTGAGCTGGCGCAGGAGCATCCCGAACTGGAGCTGGAAATGTCCTTCAGCGATCGCGTGGTCGATATTGTAGAAGATGGATTTGATATGGCGGTGCGCAACGGCGTGCTGCCGGACAGCGCCGTGCTGGTCGCCAGAAGACTCGGTGAACATCGAATGGTGCTGTGCGCCTCGCCCGGCTATCTGGCGCTGCATGGCAGGCCGCAAACGGTCGCCGAACTCGGTCAGCATACGGCAATTAACTATTTGCGGGCCGGGAAAGTCTTACCCTGGCAGCTTGCCGACGGCGAAAGCGACGAGCAAACGTTCATCCCCCGTTCAAGGATAAATATGGATGATTTGCAGGCCATATCGGATGCGGCAATGGTTGGATGCGGGGTGGCATGGCTGCCCTGCTGGCTGGTTCGCAAGGAGGTCAGGGAGGGGAAGCTGATCCCACTCCTGAAGCAGGCTCCGGGCGTGCAGTTTGACGTTCAGGCGGTGTGGCCGCAGACGCCGCATCTGCCGCTGAAGGTGAGGATTGCCGTGGATATGCTGGTCAGCAAACTCCCCTCGGTGATGTCGGTAGACGCTTAGTCCGGGCTGCGAGAGCAAAAAAGGTGGAAGAGGATTCCACCTTGTGGCCCTGAAGAAACGACGCCTAGCCGAACAGTTTACCCTTCAGCAGGTTAAGCCCGGCGGTCATCAGATCGTCATGCGCCTCGGGCGTCACTTCACCCTGCGGTGACAAGGCATCAATAACTTTCGGCAAATATTCAGCCAGCAGGGAAGATGCCGCGCCGGTATCGATCCCGAGTTTTGCCCCCAGATCCGCTACCGCCGGAGAGCCCAGCGCGTGGGTAATTTGCTCGCCGCTTAACAGCTGGTTAGCCATGCTGCTGCTCAGCCAGGAAGCAACGATGTCACCCAGCCCGCCCTGGCGGAGCTTGTCCAGCAGCGCCTGAACGCCACCCTGCTGGTTCACCCAGCTTAAAATAGCCTGATATTTTTTTGCATCGCCGCTCAGCAGTCCGCCAATAACCTGATCGAAGAGTCCCATGATGCTTTGTCCTTATAAAATTTAGAAAGTGCGATAGCCCGTTATTTTTGCTAAAAAAAAGCCGCGCGTTTAGCGCGGCCTCACATTACTACAGGGCTGATTTGTTAAATATCGATGTTGGCCGCTTTCAGAGCATTCTCTTCGATAAAGGCACGGCGAGGTTCAACCGCATCGCCCATCAGGGTGGTGAACAGCTGGTCGGCTGCAATCGCATCTTTTACTGTCACGCGCAGCATACGACGGCTTTCCGGGTCCATAGTGGTTTCCCACAGCTGATCCGGGTTCATTTCGCCCAGGCCTTTGTAGCGCTGAATGGAGAGCCCGCGACGGGACTCTTTCACCAACCACTCCAGCGCCTGTTCAAAGCTGGCAATCGGCTGGCGACGTTCACCACGTTCGATAAACGCATCTTCCTCGATCAGGCCACGCAGCTTCTCGCCGAGCGCGCACAGACGACGATATTCCCCGCCCACCACAAACTCGTGCTCCAGCGGGTAGTCGGTATCCACGCCGTGGGTACGCACGCGAATCACCGGCTCGAAGATGTTCAGCTCGCGGTTTTCACGCACGATGGAGTTCCAGGTGCTGCCATGCTGCTCTTTTTCGTTCAGCTGAGCCACCAGAGCGGTCAGCCATGCTGCCACTTTGCTTTCATCCGCCAGGTCAGCTTCGACCAGCGTTGGGTGGTAAACCAGATTATTCAGCAGGTTGCGCGGATAGCGGCGCTCCATGCGGCCAATCATTTTCTGAGTGGCGTTGAATTCGGATACCAGTTTTTCCAGCGCTTCACCAGCCAGGGCCGGGGCGTGAGCGTTGGCATGCAGCGTGGCGCCGTCGAGTGCGATAGAGATCTGATACTGATCCATCGCTTCGTCGTCTTTGATGTACTGTTCCTGCTTGCCTTTCTTCACTTTGTAGAGCGGCGGCTGAGCAATGTACACGTGGCCACGCTCAACGATTTCCGGCATCTGACGATAGAAGAAGGTCAGCAGCAGCGTACGAATGTGTGAACCATCGACGTCGGCATCGGTCATGATGATGATGCTGTGATAGCGCAGTTTATCCGGGTTGTACTCGTCGCGGCCAATGCCGCAGCCCAGCGCGGTGATAAGCGTCGCCACTTCCTGAGAAGCCAGCATTTTATCGAAGCGCGCCTTCTCAACGTTGAGGATTTTACCTTTCAACGGCAGAATCGCCTGGTTCTTACGGTTACGCCCCTGTTTTGCAGAGCCGCCCGCTGAGTCCCCTTCCACCAAGTACAGTTCAGAGTGGGCCGGGTCACGTTCCTGACAGTCCGCCAGTTTGCCCGGCAGACCAGCCAGGTCCAGCGCGCCTTTACGACGGGTCATTTCACGCGCGCGGCGTGCTGCTTCACGAGCGCGAGCCGCGTCGATAATTTTGCCGACGACGATTTTCGCGTCGCCTGGGTTTTCCAGCAGGTACTCCGCCAGCAGTTCGTTCATCTGCTGTTCAACCGCGGATTTCACCTCGGAAGAAACCAGTTTGTCTTTGGTCTGCGAGGAGAACTTAGGATCCGGCACCTTCACGGAAACCACGGCAATCAGGCCTTCACGAGCATCGTCGCCGGTGGCGCTGACCTTCGCTTTCTTGCTGTAGCCTTCTTTATCCATGTACGCGTTTAGCGTACGCGTCATCGCCGCGCGGAAACCGGCCAGGTGAGTACCGCCGTCGCGCTGCGGAATGTTGTTGGTGAAGCAGTAGATGTTTTCCTGGAAACCGTCGTTCCACTGCAGCGCCACTTCCACGCCAATCCCGTCTTTTTCAGTGCTGAAATAGAACACGGTTGGGTGAATAGGCGTTTTGTTTTTGTTGAGGTATTCAACGAACGCGCGAATACCCCCTTCGTAATGGAAGTGGTCCTGACGGCCATCACGCTTGTCGATCAGGCGGATAGACACGCCGGAGTTGAGGAACGACAGCTCGCGCAGGCGCTTAGCCAGGATATCGTATTCAAATTCGATAACGTTGGTGAAGGTTTCATGGCTCGGCCAGAAACGCACCTGGGTGCCGGTGACGTCGGTATCGCCGGTGACGGCCAGCGGTGCCTGCGGCACGCCGTGCACGTAAGTTTGCTGATGCGTTTTGCCTTCGCGGCGAATCAGCAGTTCCAGCTTCTGGGACAGGGCGTTTACGACGGAAACACCGACGCCGTGCAGACCACCGGAAACTTTATAGGAGTTATCATCGAATTTACCGCCCGCGTGCAGCACGGTCATGATGACTTCGGCAGCCGAAACACCTTCTTCCGGGTGAATACCGGTAGGAATGCCGCGACCATCATCCGTTACGGAAACGGAGTTATCGGCGTGGATAGTGACAACGATATCTTTACAGTGGCCAGCGAGTGCTTCATCGATAGCGTTATCCACGACCTCAAATACCATGTGGTGCAGACCGGTGCCGTCGTCCGTATCACCGATATACATGCCCGGGCGTTTACGTACCGCATCCAGCCCCTTAAGGACTTTGATACTGGAGGAGTCATAAGAATTCGACATCAACGTTTCTCGCTCATTTATTCTTGGGTTAATCCGCTATTTTACCCTGATCCACGGCGAACATCTTTGAATTTTTGTCCGCCATATCCATCACATGCTCAGCGCTTATCGCGCTAACGAAAACCTGTGACTCCGTGGCCTTTAACCGGCTGGCTAATAGACCGCGGCGTGCATCATCTAGTTCAGAGGCAAAATCATCTATCAGATACAGGCAGCGCCGCCCGTTCTGTCGGGTGAGAAACTCACCCTGCGCCAGTCTTAGCGCACACATCAATAGCTTAAGCTGCCCGCGGGACAGCGTGTCCTCTACGGGCGCGCCGTCGGCACGAATACGAAAGTCGGCTTTGTGAGGGCCGTGAGCGGTATAGGTCAGCATGCGGTCACGTTCGAAGCTGCGTTCCAGTACTTCACTGTAATCACTCTCTTTTTCCCAGCCGCGCTGGAAGGAGAAGCTCAGCGAAAACTCCGGCAAAAATTGCGCGCACGTATCGGCCATATCATCCGCAATGGCAGCACTGTACTCCGCGCGCCAGCGGCTAATTTGTTCCGCCAGCGGGATGAGTTCCTTATCCCACGGACGCAACTGCGCATAGTTTGTCACCTGGCGCAGCGCGGCGTTGCGCTGCTTTAACAGGCGTTTGAGGTTGCTCCAGGCGACAAAAAAGCCCGGTTCGTTGTGAAAACAGCCCCAGTCGATAAAAGCCCGACGGTATTTTGGGCCGCCGTTGAGCAGGGTAAAACCTTCCGGGGTGATCAGCTGCATCGGCATCATCAGGGCAAGTTCCGCCACTTTGTGGCCGTCGCTGCCGTCAATGCGGACTTTACTGTCACCCGCCCGGTCTTTAGTCAGGCCGACGGAAGTTTCTCTTTCACCGTTCTGTAACCGCCCGTGCAGCACGAACGATTCCTGCTCATGGCGAATAACGCGCTCAATCTTCAGACTGCGAAAAGCACGCCCGTGCCCGAGGGTATAAATCGCCTCAAGCACGCTGGTTTTACCGCTACCGTTGGCGCCAACCAGGAAGTTAAAGCCGGGAGAGAGAGCCAGATCCGCGTTTTCGATGTTGCGAAAATCTTTAATTAACAGCCGGGTGAGCGACATCTACAGTCTCATTGGCATCACAACATAGGCCGCGGCCTGCGAGGCGGCATCTTCAATCTGCACGCTGGATACGGAATCAGTCAGCAGAATGCGCACGTTTTCGCACTTCAGCGCGTTGAGCACGTCCAGCACGTAGCTGACGTTAAAGCCGATTTCCAGATCGGAGCCGTCGTAAGAAACGTCGAGAATCTCTTCGGCTTCTTCCTGCTCAGGGTTATTGGCGGTGATTTTTATTTGGTTCTGGCTGACATACAGGCGCACGCCGCGGAATTTCTCGTTAGAGAGGATCGCCGCGCGGGCAAAGGCCTGTTTCAGGAGATCGCAGCCGGCATCCAGATGCTTATCGGGGTTCTTCGGCAATACGCGGCGATAATCCGGGAAACGGCCATCAACCAGCTTAGACGTGAAGATAAAATCGCCGACGTGCGCACGAATGTTATTGCTACCGATTTGCACGCGCAGCGGCGTATCGCCGCCGTCCAGCATGCGCATCAGCTCAATTACACCTTTACGCGGCACGATCACCGAATGGTTCGGCAGCTCCTGCCCAATTGGCATTGAGCACACCGCCAGGCGGTGGCCGTCGGTCGCCACGGTGCGCAGCTCTTCCCCTTCGGTTTCAAACAGCATGCCGTTGAGGTAGTAACGCACGTCCTGATGAGCCATGGAAAACTGCGTGGCTTCGATCAGGCGCTTCATAGTTGCCTGCGGCAGGGTGAATTCAACCTCGCTCTGCCAGTCGTCCAGATTAGGGAAGTCGGCGGCGGGCAGCGTTGAGAGAGAGAAACGGCTGCGCCCGGAGCGAACCAGCATGCGGTCGCCCTCAAGCTGCACGGCAATTTCAGCCCCTTCCGGCAGACCACGACAAATATCGAAGAATTTGCGTGCGGGAACAGTCGTCGCGCCCGGCTCATGCGGCTGAACCAGCGCCACGCGAGCCACCATCTCCATTTCCAGATCTGTCCCGGTTAAAGAGAGCGCACCTTCCGTCACTTGCAACAGCAGGTTGCCGAGAATCGGTAACGTCGGACGGCCACCAAGCGGGCCACTCACCTGTTGCAGCGGTTTTAATAGAGTTTCACGTTCAACGGTAAATTTCATAGCGTCACGAAGATAATGTTCTGATTAAGTTGGAGAAATCTTCTTTGATGTCGTGGCTTTCTTCACGTAGCTGCTCGATTTTACGGCAGGCATGCAGCACCGTGGTATGGTCGCGGCCACCAAATGCATCACCGATTTCCGGCAGGCTATGGTTCGTCAGCTCTTTTGCCAGCGCCATCGCCATCTGGCGCGGACGTGCAACGGAGCGGGAACGACGTTTAGACAACAGGTCAGCGACCTTAATTTTATAGTACTCGGCCACCGTCTTTTGGATATTGTCGATGGTGACGAGCTTCTCCTGAAGCGCCAGCAGATCGCGCAGCGCTTCACGGACGAAGTCGATAGTAATCGCACGGCCGGTAAAGTTGGCGTTGGCGATCACGCGGTTCAGCGCGCCTTCCAGCTCGCGAACGTTGGAACGAAGGCGCTTGGCAATAAAGAAGGCGACTTCGCCCGGCAGGCGAATGTCATTCTCGTCGGCTTTCTTCATCAGGATCGCCACGCGAGTTTCTAACTCCGGCGGTTCGATCGCAACGGTCAGCCCCCAGCCGAAGCGGGATTTCAGACGATCCTCAACGCCGTTGATCTCTTTAGGATAACGATCCGAGGTCAGAATGATCTGTTGGTTACCTTCCAGCAGGGCGTTGAAGGTATGAAAGAATTCTTCCTGCGAGCGCTCTTTATTGGCAAAGAACTGAATGTCATCGATAAGCAGCGCATCCACCGAGCGGTAGTAGCGTTTAAACTCTTCGATCGCGTTGTTTTGCAGGGCTTTTACCATGTCCTGAACGAAGCGCTCGGAGTGCATATACACCACTTTAGCATTCGGTTTACGGGCTATAATTCCGTTACCCACCGCGTGTAACAGGTGAGTTTTACCTAAACCAGTTCCGCCATAAAGGAAGAGAGGGTTGTACGCGCCGCCCGGGTTGTCGGCCACCTGACGTGCCGCCGCGCGCGCCAGCTGGTTGGATTTACCTTCTACGAAGTTATCGAAAGTGTGCTTCAGGTTAACGTTAGAACGGTAAGACTGCTCCGCTGGAGCGGGGAGATTATCCCAGCTTGGGCGCATCGGTGCGGCCACACGGGCAATTTGAGCAGGCGCGGCAGTGGCTACAGCCTGCTGGTTCAGGTTCTGGCTGACCGGTTTACTGCCGACTTCAAAGTGCAGTAATGGGGCATCGTTGCCGCAAAAATCGTTAAGCAGTCCATTGATATTATTGAGGTACTTATCCCTTACCCAATCGAGCACAAAACGGTTTGGCGCATAAAGGGCCAGCGTGTTATCGCTCAGTTCCGCCTGTAGGGGGCGTATCCACATACTGAATTCTGTGGCTGGTAACTCATCCTGCAATCGGGCAAGACACTGCTGCCAAAGCGAAAGTGACACGGCGGACTCCACTCGAACAAAGTCGATAAAAAGACGAAGACTGAAAGTTTTACATTCATGATTGTTGACGCACGCCGACTCTCCCCGCAGGGATCCCGGTACGGGAAGCGTGCGAACCGCTATCTGCGGTTTACCCCTAAAGTGAACAACTCTGGATCACGATCGGGACCGCGGATCATAGCCTAAAGCGCGGCAGAGATCTTCTGTTTCTCACAGTTTCTTCCCGATTTATCCACAGGGCAGTTTAAAGCCGCTTAAGTGTAAACGATCCTGGCGGGCGTGCCCTGGTTAACGCTCTTATATTGGAAAATTTACTGACCACTGCACAAAACTGACTCAAGAGATCTAACGAAGATCCCCGCGGATCCTTGCGCTTTAATGGAGACGCCGTATAATTCCCCACCCGTCGCATATCGTCACTGTGTTTGCCTTGCCAGATCTTAAGCATTTTTGGGGTCGGAAGAGGGAGTCAGGCGCGGGAATTAAGGAAAGAGAATTGACTCCGGAGTGTACAATTATTACAATCCGGCCTCTTTAATCAGCCACACTGAGGCGTAAGTCCGGCACTTTTTGCGGGATGTTATGCTAACCCAGTGAAATTTATCCAAGTTTAGGTAGAAATCGCCATGAAACGCACTTTTCAACCGTCCGTACTGAAGCGCAACCGTTCACACGGCTTCCGTGCTCGTATGGCAACTAAAAATGGTCGTCAGGTTCTGGCACGTCGTCGTGCTAAAGGCCGTTCTCGTCTGACCGTTTCTAAGTAATAAAAGCTAACCCCTGAGTGGTTAAGCTAGCTTTTCCCAGGGAGTTACGCTTGTTAACTCCCAATCATTTCACATTCGTCTTCCAGCAGCCGCAAAGAGCTGGCACGCCGCAAATCACCATCCTCGGCCGCCTGAATTCGCTGGGGCATCCCCGCATCGGTCTTACCGTCGCTAAGAAAAACGTCAAACGCGCGCATGAACGCAATCGGATTAAACGTCTGACGCGTGAAAGCTTTCGTCTGCGTCAGCACGAATTGCCTGCAATGGACTTCGTGGTAGTGGCTAAGAAAGGCGTGGGCGACCTGGACAACCGGGCTTTATCGGAAGCATTGGAAAAATTATGGCGCCGTCACTGTCGCCTGTCTCACGGCTCCTGATAGGCCTGATAAAGGTCTATCAACGCCTGATCAGCCCGCTTCTTGGGCCGCACTGCCGTTTCACACCGACCTGTTCTCACTACGGAATTGAGGCATTGCGCAGGTTTGGAGTGCTAAAAGGCAGTTGGTTGACGGTGAAACGCGTATTAAAATGCCATCCTTTAAACCCCGGTGGAGACGATCCCGTCCCACCTGGACCAATTGATACCAGAGAACACTAACGATGGATTCGCAACGCAATCTCTTTCTCATCGCTTTGTTGTTCGTGTCTTTCATGATCTGGCAAGCCTGGGAGCAGGACCACGCTCCGCAACCTCAGGTGCAACAGACCACGCAGACTACGACCACCGCAGCGGGTAATGCCGCAAGCCAGGGCGTGCCGGCCAGTGGCCAGGGAAAAATCATCACGGTTAAAACAGACGTACTCGAGCTTTCTATCAACACCCGTGGTGGTGATGTTGAGCAGGCGCTGCTGTTGACCTACCCGAAAGAACTCAAATCCACTGAGCCATTCCAGTTACTGGAAACCACGCCAGAATTTATTTATCAGGCGCAAAGTGGTTTGACAGGTCGTGATGGTCCGGATAACCCGGCTAACGGTGCTCGTCCTCTGTACAACGTTGATAGCGATACCTTCGTCATGGCCGATGGCCAGAACGAACTGGTCATCCCAATGACTTATACCGACGCGGCGGGTAACGTCTTCACTAAGTCCTTCAAGCTTAAACGCGGCGAGTTCGCGGTGAGCGTTGATTACGACGTGAAGAACACCAGTGAGAAACCGCTGGAGCTGGCGACCTTCGGTCAGCTGAAGCAGTCCATCAATTTACCGTCCCATCGTGATACCGGTAGCAGCAACTTTGCGCTGCATACCTTCCGCGGTGCGGCGTACTCCACGCCAGATGCGAAATACGAAAAATACAAATTCGATAAAATCGCCGACGGTGAAAACCTGAGTGTGAACGCCAACAACGGCTGGGTTGCTATGCTGCAGCAGTACTTTGCTACGGCCTGGGTTCCACGCAATCAGGGCACCAACAACTTCTATACCACCAAACTGAACAACGATGTGGCGGCGATTGGTTATAAATCCGCACCGCAGCTGGTTCAGCCTGGCCAGACCGCTCAGCTGGGCAGCACCCTGTGGGTTGGCCCGGAAATTCAGGACAAAATGGCGGCAGTTGCTCCGCACCTTGACCTGACGGTGGATTACGGTTGGTTGTGGTTCATCTCTCAGCCGCTGTTCAAACTGCTGAAATTTATCCACAGCTTCATCGGTAACTGGGGCTTCTCCATTATCGTTATCACCTTTATCGTTCGTGGCATCATGTACCCGCTGACTAAAGCGCAGTACACCTCCATGGCGAAAATGCGTATGCTGCAGCCGAAGCTGGCCGCGATGCGTGAGCGTATCGGTGATGACAAACAGCGTCAGAGTCAGGAAATGATGGCGCTGTATAAAGCAGAGAAGGTTAACCCGCTGGGCGGATGCCTGCCGCTGGTTGTCCAGATGCCAATCTTCCTGGCCTTGTACTACATGCTGATGGGTTCCGTTGAGCTGCGCCACGCGCCGTTCGCCCTGTGGATCCACGATCTGTCCGCACAGGACCCGTACTACATCCTGCCGATCCTGATGGGTATCACGATGTTCTTCATTCAGAAGATGTCGCCGACCACAGTGACCGACCCGATGCAGCAGAAGATCATGACCTTTATGCCGGTCATCTTCACGGTGTTCTTCCTGTGGTTCCCGTCAGGTCTGGTGCTGTACTATATCGTCAGTAACCTGGTGACCATCATTCAGCAGCAGCTGATTTATCGCGGTCTGGAAAAGCGTGGCCTTCACAGCCGCGACAAGAAAAAGACCTGATAGCGATTAAATGACGTTAATGCACACGGAAGGCGGTCAATTGACCGCCTTCTTTTTTTAGAGAGAAACTATGAGCCATAACGAGACAATCGTTGCCCAGGCGACGCCGCCGGGACGTGGTGGGGTCGGGATCCTGCGCGTCTCAGGCCTCCTTGCCCGCGATGTCGCCCAGGCGATTCTGGGCAAACTCCCCAAGCCGCGCTACGCCGATTACCTGCCGTTTCGCGATGCTGACGGCAGCACGCTCGACCAGGGCATCGCGCTGTGGTTTCCCGGCCCGAACTCCTTTACCGGCGAAGATGTTCTTGAATTTCAGGGCCACGGCGGCCCGGTTATTCTCGACCTGCTGCTAAAACGCATTCTGGCGATCCCCGGCGTACGTATCGCACGGCCGGGCGAGTTCTCTGAACGCGCTTTCCTGAACGATAAGCTGGATCTCGCGCAGGCAGAAGCCATTGCTGACCTGATTGACGCCAGCTCCGAACAGGCCGCTCGTTCAGCGTTGAATTCGCTTCAGGGCGCATTTTCCGCCCGCGTCAATCATCTGGTGGAAGCGTTAACGCACCTGCGTATTTACGTTGAGGCCGCCATTGATTTCCCTGATGAAGAAATCGACTTCCTTTCAGACGGCAAAATTGAGGCGCAGCTGAACCAGGTTATTGACGACCTGGACGCCGTGCGGGCCGAAGCGCGCCAGGGGAGCCTGCTGCGTGAAGGTATGAAGGTGGTGATTGCCGGGCGTCCAAACGCCGGTAAATCCAGCCTGCTTAATGCACTGGCCGGGCGAGAAGCCGCTATCGTGACGGACATCGCTGGCACAACCCGCGACGTATTGCGCGAACATATTCATATCGACGGTATGCCGCTGCATATTATCGATACCGCCGGTTTACGCGAGGCAAGTGACGAAGTTGAACGTATCGGCATCGAACGTGCATGGAATGAGATAGAACAGGCCGACCGCGTGCTGTTTATGGTCGACGGTACTACCACGGATGCCACCGACCCGGCGACAATCTGGCCGGACTTTATCGCCCGCCTGCCAAAGAACCTGCCGATAACAGTCGTGCGCAACAAAGCAGACGTCACAGGCGAGACGCTGGGCCTTAGCGATGTGAATGGTCACTCACTTGTTCGCCTCTCCGCCCGTACCGGTGAAGGCGTGGATGTGCTGCGCGATCATCTAAAACAGAGCATGGGCTTTGAAACCAATATGGAAGGCGGTTTCCTGGCTCGCCGTCGCCACCTTCAGGCGCTGGAGCAGGCTGCAACCCATCTTCAACAGGGCAAAGCGCAGCTGCTGGGCGCGTGGGCTGGCGAACTGCTGGCCGAAGAGCTGCGTTTATCCCAGCAAAGCCTGAGCGAAATCACCGGGGAATTTACCTCAGATGACCTGCTGGGCCGTATTTTCTCCAGCTTCTGCATCGGTAAGTAAGTTAGCGGTCACTAATCCAGCAGGCAGATAAATTAAAGGCCCGGTCAGTTAAACGCTGCCGGGCCTTTTGCTGTTTTTAAACGGTATCAGCCGCGTTACGGATAAATAATATTAAGCGTGGCCGTGGTGTTAACGGTGCCCTGGGAAAGGTTTTCAGGCGACCACGAATAGTAATAAACGCCCATCGGGATAGAAAGCTGCTGTCCCAAAGCGCCGCCGGCAGCAACGTAATATAACGACGTGGCATTACCTTTGCTGGTACTGGAAGTGGAAAGCACGACGGGTGAATCCTCCGCCTCGCGCTTAACCAGCCGCAGGCCAACCCCCTGCGCCGCCCCCGCTGAGCTATCCGTCATTACGGTCGGATCGGCTGCCAGCAGAGAAGTACTGGAAAGGAACATATCTATTGCGCGATCGGTCGTTCCTCCGACGGCCTGACCCTCACACTGCATATTCAGGTTGAACGGGGTAAAGCCCGGGCGGCTATCGTTCAGAATTTGGTTCCTGCCGACCGTCGGCAAAGTCACCGTTAGCCCGGCGTTACTAAAGCTGCACGTGGTTGATTTAGGTGCATATTTAATGATCATCGGCTGCCCAAACATATCGCGACTATCGTATGGCCAGTGAAAGCCATTCAACAGCCAGGTCACAAATTTTAAGAACTGTTGAAATGGCCAGTTGATGATGTCCATGATGGACATGCCGCTCAAGTCGGTGACAAACAGAGTGTCATCCAGGGTCGCGCTGTTGCCTGGCACATTTGTGCCTGACTGCTGAACTAGCGAAAAACGCACGGTCATCGGTACATTCAGCTCGGCAGCAATATGCCCGCCCCAGTTAGCAAGCGTTTTATTTGGAACTTCATTGGTAATCTCCGCGCGCACGTTATATTTACCGTTCTGAAAGCTAAGGATCGTGGCGTATTCATCACTGCTGGTAATCACAGCGGTATAGCCAAACTGGCTGTTGCCGGTAGAACAGTTAAAAGATCCGTTGTACTGAGTGCTAAACGAACCCGTCCATTCCGGCGTGGCCGCGCTGAGCTTATCGGAAAGATCGACGCTAATAGGCGCACCATACTCCATAGAGCTGTTGTGACAGAGGGCGAAGCTCGTGCTGGTGAAGGTCACCAGAAGTAAAGCCATGACATACTTGAACATACTGTATCCCTGTTATCGGCAGACGCCGGGTTGGCTATCAAGAGACAGAGGAGGGTTGGTAATGGTGCATCGCTCGTCATTAAGCAGCACGCTAAGCCGAATCGGTGCCGCATCTGCCTTGACGTACAGCACGCTCGATTGCCCAACAAAGCCGACTGATTGATTATTTTCATCCACAACTTCAGCCCCGAACGGCAGCGCTTTGCCCTGTGGATTCCGGGCGTGGAGCGTCCACGATTGACGCCTGTCTGTATCAAAATGGATGACGTTTACCGCCCCGTCGTAAGGAGCCCTGTTGGCGAGGTTACCTTTCACTTCGGCCCCGGAAGCCTCATCGGTACTAGATAGCGTGACGGTATTTTTACGGTACGGCGTGGCGTAAGGGATCAGCGCCAGACCGTCGTCGTTAGTGACAATACTGCTATCGCCATTCACCATCAGGCCCTTCGCTTTCGGTGCGTCCACCACCATCAGCGTGTTACCGATTTCGTTTGAGGCCAGCACGTGCCAGGGAATTGCCACCAGGCTGCCCCGCGCGCTCAAACCAGCCTGCTGATAATCCCTCGATTCGCTGAAGGAACCCCCCAGCGTGGAGAACGTGGAACGATACGCAACGTTAGCACTCGCCATATTCTGCCCACCCTGCTGATTGCTCCCCGACAGAGCGTAGCTAAGACGATTAGAGTCCAGCGCATTGCCGCTCAGCGTGACGTTGCTTTGCTGATAGTGCGAACCGGTAGAGGACATGCCAGCGCTAAGCCAGGCAGGGTTATCGAAGAGGGATAGCGGCACGCTAAGTGAGAGATAATAGCGGGTCTCCACCTCCCGGTCGGTATTGCGGATTCGGCTCGCGGAAAGTGAGTAGCTCATACGCTTATAAATATTCGAATAGCCTAGCTGGTATTCACGGCTGTTCGTCGCCTGATTCCAGTAGTCACGCTCCGTGCCGGAAAAAAATACGGTGCCCCAATTATCGGCAAGACGCTGGTTAAGACTTAGCGTGAAGGTATTTTTGGGACGCGCCGATCGCAATGCATCCCAAGTGTTCATATCGACGGCAGGCGGCTGTTCTGGTCCCAGCGGATCGCTATCATTAAGCGAGTCAATGTAGCGCTGGTATCCTTCGCGAGAGTAAATAGCATCGCTAAAGCTGTAATACCCCTTGGTCGAATAGCGATAGGCGGCCAGAGTGAAATTTGTGGCAGTGACAGCCATAAACTTGCTGTAAGCAACACGGAAACTCTGCCCGCTCTCTTTTTTATACTGCAGTTGGGTATCGGCGTGCGTCACATCAACTGAGAGAGCACCAATCGGCAGGTTCCACCCTGAGCCCAGCAGCCACGCGCGATAGTCGTCGCTCAAAATTGTTCCCGCATAGCCGGTGACAAGGTTACTCAAACCTCGCTCGTAGGTTCCCTGCACAAATGCCGGATTGTATTGCGACGCCGTCTGATTCACTTTGCCCGCCGTCAGGCTGTATCTGTCTACGCCTTCCTTGAGCATGCCCGGCACGGCGGAAAAAGGTACCGTGAAGGACTGTTCTTTTCCATCCGCCTCATGAACCACTACCAAAAGATCGCCGGAAGAGCCGGTGGGCTGAATGTTGTCGAGGGTGAACTGACCCGGCGGGACGTTTTCCTGCCAGATAACCGTACCGTTCTGGATCACGCTCACTAGCGCATTCGTCTGCGCCACGCCGTGTACAATCGGAGAAAACCCCTGCTGAGAATTAGGGTACATGGTCATATCAGACGTCAGCGAAACACCGCGCATGCGCACGGAATCAAACAGCGTACCTGAAGTATAAAAGTCCCCGCCCATCAAATTGGACTTGATAGCCGCCAGCGGCTTGCGTACGTAGCGCGTATTATTTTGCCATTTTCCTTGAGCGCCCGAGCGCTGGCGCCAGGTGCTGCTATCGCGAAACTGCCATCCGGCAAGGTTAACGCCCGAATCCAGCCCGACGTAAATATCATCGTCAGTACTATGGGCGGCCTTTTTCGACATCGTTTTGTACCAGGTCGTGTTATACGAAAGCATCAGCGCGGGTACGCCCTCATCCCAGAGCGAGGGGCTGACGTACCCGGCTTCCGTTTGCTGAATAAAGCGCTGCGGTACAGTTAGCCTGACGCTTAGCACGCTGGTGTCCACGTCCACACTGCCGCCCTGAATGATTTGGCCGAGGGTAAAACTTCCCCCGGTATCAGCCCCGGATTGCAATTGAGAAAGATCGAGCCCCAGAAGTCCCGCATCGTTCTTATTTATGCGGGTATCAGCTTTCTTTTCTCCAAAGAACAGCGTGTAGCGACCTTTCCAATTGTTATTAACGTAAACATCCATCTCCTGGTCACCAATGGGCATATCTCGATCGTCATAAAAACGAGTCATATCCGACTCGCCTGATTTCCCTGCCAGAAGGGCCGTATTAAAGGTCACAGCGATACTTTTTTGCGCGAGCAACAGCGAGCAAAGCGTTAACCAGGAGAGAGTTCTTTTACATTGCTTCATGTTCTTAACGCTCTTTATTGACTAACGAGGTCGTGCTTCTTGTAAGCGCCCAGATCATCGACATAAATCAGACTGTAAGGTTGGCCTTTCTTAACGAGCGAGGTGGCTTGGGTAAATGCATTTGAAAAAGGAGCCAGCATCAACGACTCGGCAACCATCTTTTTATTATTTCGCCCCTCAACATTGGCGACGGTGATAAAGAAAGGGCTTTTGTTATTAATCCTGAACCCTTTCCCTTCTGCCTTTACGTCTACTTTTTCAACTGCTTTATCAATGCCGCCGTGAAGCTGCTCCGGGCGCAAAAATAATTTAATTCGTGATTTAATCGCCAGCTGCATGGTATTCATACCCTGCATCTCTTCTGGAACCGGGGGAACATCGAGAACATTTAAATAAAATACAGATTCTCTATCGGTCGGCAGCTTGGCAGGCAATTTTTTTATACGTAATTGCTGGCCACCTTTTCCAGCAACTTTGACTACTGGTGGAGATAACAGAAAAGGAGCACGAGAGGTTTCCGGCGTTGAATTCATATCGCCATCATCAATCCACGACTGAACAAGAGCAGGATCGCTTCCATTATTTATAAGCTGCACAACTATTTCTTTACTGTTCAGCGGATAAATTACGCGGGTACCATTGATAACAACATTTGCAGAAGCACAGCTAACGACCGCCCAAAGCAGCCCAATAAGCAAAAATCGCATTATAACGTTCCTTTAAAAACACCAGGCCCTCACGGACCTGGTTAAAAACATTACAGATAAGAAATGGTGTAAGTAATGTTGGAGCTTAAATCACCCACCCTGGCTGGCAGGGCATTGGTTTTATAATAAAAAACATCCAGTGTTAATGTCTCAGCATTAGGTGATGCTTGCTGGCCGAGGATATCAGTCACTAAAGGCTGATTTAATGGAATAGGTTGCGATGTACCAGGCTTAGCCAGAGAGAAACCAACGTTACGCGCTACATTAACGTCATTTTCGTTTACCGTAGTGTTAGTCACATAATTACCGTCGGTAGAGATATTTTGTGCTGAAGAGAAGTAGATTTTAAGTGGGTTAGTCGACTCTTCATCCACCGGTGAGCACCCGGAGAACGTGAGTGAGAATGACTTTTTATTTTTAGCAATTAGACCCACGGTTGTACCTGCATCGCTAACGGTGATCGGGCTAAGCGCCACGGTCATATCTGCGCTTTTACCACCGTTAATGGTACAGGTAGTATCCGTAATAGCCCCGCTGAAGTTGATTGAGCCACCTGCGGCATTATCTTCTGCAGACGCATAGCCAGAAAAGATAATCGTGGACAGCAACGTTACCGCTAACACTTTATTGTTCATACCAGACTCCGTAATAATTTATATCTGAAAACCAGACAATACTGTTCCCGGTATGAAGCGATGCCACATACCAGGTTTAAGATTGAGATATCACTTTATGCCTGCAAACCAGACAACAGACCCACAAGCAACCAACAGGAAGGCTTTTCAGACCGTTCCCACAACACAATATTGCAATAATTACGCGAGATTTAAAATATTATACTAAAAACAACAAATAATAATTTAAATAATCTAACCAATGGCAAATAACAAGAATTTAAAACCAATTTGAATATAATAACATCCTTGCCAGTGACATTTTATCCCGCATTATTATTACTGATTTGACGTTAAGCTCACTCAAATAATCAACACATCTTGACCTGTAATTTTTTTCACTAAATACTACCGGGGATAATAGGATCATGTCTTAAGGATGACAGCGAGAATGAGACATTTAATTGAACATACGATGATGTATGATGCTAACACCGGTGTGATAAAAAAATTAGAAGAGGAAGAATCCTACATACAATTATCAAATCAATCTTCCCGACTGCTGTACGAGCTGCTAAAAAGTGATGAGCAAATTCTGACACGTGATGATCTAATAAAGCGGGTTTGGGAAGATTACGGTTTCTCTGGTTCCACCATCAGCTTAAATGTTGCTGTAAGTGAATTACGTAAAGCATTTAAAAATCTGGGCCATGATCCAATGCTAATACAAACGGTTCGAAGAAAAGGCCTCTGTTTTATGGCTTCAGTCAACCCCCTACCTGAAGACCGGCCCCCCAAAGATGAGCAGATTTCCGTCCCGAAAAAAAATCTCACAGCCGATAAAATAAACCATGGGAAAACCAGAATTTTACTCACCTCACTTATACTGCTAAACATCCTCGTCGTGACTATTTCCTGGATGAGTTACTCCCAGCAGTTTGACAGTACCGATCCTCCCGTTGACATTACGGAACTTCTCATATTAGGTGCTTATAAAAAATGTTCGCTGTATTGGGTTGGGCCTCGAGATTTTGATACTGTACCATCGTTAAAAATGCTAACAGAGAAAGAAATTAAGAAACAAAAAATCGACTGCAGTAATGCAGAGACGGATGTCTTTTATTCCTTTTTTAACAAAATGCAGATCAATAACTCATTTATTAGCGCCTGTTATAAATCAACACCGTCACATTATAAAAACTGTCAAACCTATCGTCAGTTCTCTGGATAGCCATGCGATGAAAGATAAAATAAACCTCATTGGCATCATCGTTTTACTCTTTAATTTTACGATATTTTCAGTGCTTCTGTTAAGCCACGCTAATACAAAATCTTTGTCAAACCTTAAGTGTATTACTGAAAATGTCACACAGAAGCAGTTACCTTCAGGAAGCATTGCCACAGCTAAACTCACGACGCTTTTTTTCCTGCATAACTCAGCCGTCACCGTTATTAATAAAGGGGCTATAGCGGATCAAAACAAGCTGTACATGGTCGATCGCACGACCCATTTCTCCATTAAAAATGTCGGTAATAGCAATATTTATCATGCTTCGAAAAAAAAGGTCGATATCGCAGCCAGTGATAATGTTCCTACAGGTCTCTTCGAAAATATTGAGCTTGATGGCATCGATTATTTTTATGTGACCAATGCATTAAATAACGCTTATATATTCCATGGTCTGGTCCTCCCCATAGCCACTTGCTCAACGCTGTAAACTCTCCACAGGATGCTCAAGCCAATGGACTGGCAAACAGCATACAGGGCGGAAAGCGGCCCACCCCTCCTCCCGTAAGCATTCAAAAAATTATCGCCGGGGTTGACGACTCGTCACGGAAAAGTAAAAGTTATCTCTGCATACCCGTAGGTTGATTTCCATCCATTAAAACCCGTTCATAATCGGCAATAATGACGCCCTTGTTCTTAAGACCATTATCATGGAGCGACAAATGGCAACGCACTTCGCACGATGGACTATCAACTCAGCTTTCCCCCCCTCTTCACGCCTGGATGACGACTGTTTAAGCTACGCGCAGGACCTGCCAGAACGCCGCCGCGCGCGGTTTATCGCCTCACGGACGCTGCTGGCTGAGCTACTCTTCATGCTTTACGGCATCACAAAGCTGCCTAAAATCATCACCAGCCAGGCCGGAAGGCCCTATTTTGCAGATCGTTCATTTTCAGATTTCAGCATTGCCTATGCCGGGAATAGCGTCGGCGTGTTGTTAACGACCGAGGGGCTCTGCGGGTTGGATATTGAATTGCCCCGAGCGTCCACATCCCTGGCAGCCGTCAATTTCAGCAGCCCGGAAGCGACCTGGATTAATAACCAAAACGATCCCCATGAAGCCCGCGCGCAGCTGCGCGCCCTGCGCCAGAGCGTGTTTAAGCTCACCGGCAGCGAGGAAGCGCTTCAGCTCATTCCTGGAGCGGGGCGGATGCGCGTGATAAATCAAACGGAGATTGAAGCGGTGAGTGATGTAGAAGACATTCTGGTCTGGGCATGTACCGTTTCACCGGCGATTGAGAAGCTCTCCCTGTGGGATTTTGACGCCCGGCGCGGCTGGTCCCGCCTGAAAGATGTTCAGGCTCGCCGTAGCGATCCCGACGGGCGTATCATACGCTTTACCAGCCAGCCCTATGAAAAAGCTTTGTTTCCACACTAGTCTTTCCACAACGTCCTGACAAAAAGGAGTATTCATGTCCGACACGTTAAAGATAGTTACGCTACTCGGCAGCCTGCGCAAAGGCTCTTTCAACGCGATGGTAGCCCGCACGCTACCAAAAATAGCGCCTGCCGGAATGAGCGTTGATGCCCTGCCATCGATCGCTGATATCCCGCTGTACGATGCCGATGTCCAGCAGGAAGACGGCTTCCCGCAAACCGTAGAGTCAATTGCCGAACAAATCCGCAGCGCGGACGGCGTGGTTATCGTCACGCCTGAGTACAATTACTCCGTTCCGGGCGGCCTGAAAAACGCTATCGACTGGCTTTCTCGCCTGCCCGAGCAGCCGCTGGCCGGTAAGCCGGTGCTGATTCAAACCAGCTCGATGGGCGCAATCGGCGGGGCCCGCTGCCAGTATCATTTGCGCCAGATTCTGGTGTTCCTGGACGCCATGGTGATGAACAAGCCTGAGTTTATGGGCGGAGTGATTCAGAACAAGGTGGATACCCAGACGGGTGAAGTGGTCGATCAAAGCACGATCGATCATCTTACCGGTCAGCTGACGGCCTTTGGCGACTATATTAAGCGCGTGAAGGCTTAAGTTATCCCCATAAAAAAGCCGGCTCTCACGGCCGGCTTTTTCGTTTCTGACGTCTTAGTTATCAATAAACGCAATCTTCAGAATGAACAACAGCGCCACCACGATGACGCACGGGCTGAGCTCGCGCCAGCGGCCGGTGCCGATCTTCATCACGCCGTAGGAGATGAAACCCAGGGCAATACCTTCGGTGATAGAGAAGCTGAACGGCATCATTACGGCGGTGATAAACGCGGGAACCGCTTCGGTCAGGTCATCCCACTTCACGCGGGACAGGCTCGATGTCATCAGCACGCCCACGTAAATTAGCGCGCCAGCCGCAGCGTAGGCAGGCACCATTCCGGCCAGCGGCGACAGGAAAATAACCAGCAGGAACAGCAGGCCCACGACAACCGCGGTCAGGCCGGTACGCCCGCCAACGGACACGCCGGAAGAGCTTTCAATATAGGCGGTAACGGAAGAAGTGCCGATGAAAGAGCCCGCTACCGAAGAGATGCTGTCCACGTACAGCGCCTGCTTCATGCGCGGGAATTTGCCTTTCTCGTCGGTCAGCCCGGCTTTGTCCGTCACGCCAATCAGCGTCCCGGATGAGTCAAACAGGTTAACCAGCATAAAGGAGAAGATAACGCCCGCCAGGCCAATATTCAGCGAACCGGCTAAATCAACCTGGCCCACCACGGACAGCACGCTTGGCGGCGCGGAAACAATGCCGTGATACTGCACGTCGCCCAGCAGCCAGCCCAACAGCGTGGTCACTACGATGGACACCAGCACCGCCGCGTGAATATTGCGGGAAGCCAGAATAGCGATAATAAAGAAGCCTAGCGCGCCTAACAGAACGCTGTGCGAAGTGAGATTGCCAATGCTGACCAGCGTGTCTTTGTTCGCCACGATAATCCCGGCGTTTTTCAGACCCATCATCCCGATGAACAGCCCGATTCCGCTGGTGATACCTACGCGCAGGCTCACCGGGATATTGGCAATCATCCAGTAGCGCACGCGGAAAATAGTCAGTAACAGCAGGCCGACAGCGCCCCAAAAGATTGCACCCATGCCGATTTGCCAGGACAGGCCCATCGCGCCGACAACCACGAAAGCAAAGAAAGCGTTCAGCCCCATTGCCGGAGCCAGTGCCACCGGCAGATTGGCGAAAATCCCCATCAGGATGCTTCCCAATGCGGCGATTAAGCAGGTAGTCACAAACACGGCCTGGGTATCCATACCGGCGGCGCCAAGGATCTGCGGGTTAACGAAGACGATATACACCATCGTCAGGAAGGTCGTCAGACCGGCGATCGCTTCGGTACGTGCCGTGGTGCCATGCTCGCGCAGTTTAAACACGCGCTCGAGCAGCCCCGGATTTGCAGCCGGAGTAGATTGTGGTTGGCTCATTTGTTTTGTTTCCGAACATAAGGGGAAAAATCCGACGTTATCCTATACCAAAAAACCCTAACGTTGATGGTCAAAGTGGACTTTTTTTCATTGAATTTGCTTATACGGCAACGATTGCGTGCCGCAAAAATTGCGCAAATTAGGTAAAGTAGGCGTTCACTCTTTTAAAAGGAAGCGGCATGTCCCGGATAGATGCGGTGTTCTTCGACTGTGACGGTACCCTGGTCGACAGCGAGGTAATTTGCTCCAAGGCCTACGTACATATGTTTGCGCAATACGGCATTGAGCTTGCGCTTGAAGAGGTTCATAAAACCTTCAAGGGCATCAAACTCTATGAAATCATCGATACCATCAGCCAGCAGTATGACGTCAGCCTGTCGAAAACCGAACTGGAGCCGATTTATCGCGCCGAAGTCGCAAGACTGTTCGACAGCGAACTGCAGGTGATTGAAGGCGCGGCGGAGCTAATTGAACGAGTGGCGGTGCCGATGTGCATCGTCTCTAACGGGCCGGTAAGCAAAATGGAGCATTCGCTGGGCAAAACCGGCATGCTCGGCCACTTTCCTGACAGGCTGTTCAGCGGCTACGACATTCAGCGCTGGAAGCCGGACCCGGCTCTGATGTACCACGCGGCGGATAAAATGCAGGTAGAGGTAAAAAACTGCGTGCTGGTGGATGATTCGATGGCGGGCGCGCAGTCGGGCATCGCGGCGGGAATGGAAGTTTTCTATTTTTGCGCCGATCCGCATAACCCGCCGATCGACCATCCAAAAGTGACGATGTTTACCGACCTTGCGCAGCTGCCTGAACTCTGGCGCGCGCGCGGCTGGGATCTCACCCGCTAATATTAACGCCAGCGTAAGCTGGCGTTTTGTTTATCAGGTGCTTTGACGTAGTTCTATCTGATAGTTAAACAGCTCCACGCGCGGCTCATCCTGCTCGCGCTCTTCATTGAGCAGTTCAATCAGCAGCTTGCCCGCCTCCTTGCCCATCTTTTGATAGTCGATGCGTACCGACGTCAGCGTGGGATGCGTTTGATCGCAGCTGTCCGAGCCGTCGAGGCAGGCTATCGCAATGCTGCCGGGGATTTTCAGCAGCCTTCTCTGGCACTCGAACATCATGCCCAGCGCGATTTCTTCGTGGCTGCAAATCACCGCGTCCAGCTCCGGCTGGCGCAGCAGCATCTCGGTCAGCGCGTAGCGACCAAACTGTAAACTTGCCGCCTCCGGGGTGGTAATCACCTGATCTGAATTCTGATAGCGCCCAAGCATCGCTCTGTGCCAGCCGTTAAGCTGCTGACGTTGCAGGCGGTTTTCCATATGCGCGCCGATAAAACCGATATGTTTGTACCCCTTATCCAGCAGGTGATCGGTCAGCTTATGCGCCGCCTCAAAGAACGAGGCCTCAAGCGTAATATCGACTTCGGGGAACGGAGAACCGACCACGTTAATCGTCGGGATGTTTACCTTTTCCAGCGTTTGATGCGTTTTATCCGCCAGCTGCGAGCCAAAAATCACCAGTGCCGCCGGATTACTTTGCAGCAGGGTCATTAAAATTTCGGCTTCTTTATGCTGGTTGTGCTCATGGCAGCCCAGCAGCAGCTGGAACTCATTTTTATTCAGCACCTGCTGGAGCGACTGCATAAAGCTCGAGCTGGCTTTGTCCGTCAGGGAGGGGATCAAAACCGCAACGGTATTGCTGTGTCCGGATGCAAGCGCGCCCGCTGCACGGTTGGGGATATAGCCCAGCTCTTCAACCGCCTGTTCTATTTTCTCCCGCAGCTTGTCGGAAACCTGCTCCGGCGTTCTGAGCGCCCGGGAAACCGTCATGGTTCCGACGCCCGCATAGTTAGCGACTTCCTGCAGGGTCACCCGGCCAGTGTTACGGCGCTTACGCGTTTTTTCCATCCTGGCTCCCCGGACAGCTACAACAAACTGTTTTCATTATTGTTATTTCACCATCTGCCTGTATACCCCCGCTGTCACGGCGGCCATTATCCTCTCGCATTGTATATGCGCGGGGCGGATATAGCCAAAGTGCGAGATGAGGAAAATGATAGCGCTATCACATTGCTTGATAGCGCTATCAGGTAGCGCTATCAAATGAGACAACCATCACATTAATAAGCAGACAAAATATCTACTCTCCGTGTTAATTACCCTCGGGAGTCTTCAATCACATGTTAAAAACACTGCTTACTGCGGATGTCGTTCAGGTTGTGGGACAGGCAAAAGACTGGCGGGACGCCGTGGCAATTTCCTGCCGCCCGCTGATTGATAATGGCTCTATCGAGCCTCGTTACGTCGACGCCATTTACCGCTCGCACGAAGCCATCGGCCCTTACTACGTGGTGGGCCCGGGCATCGCGATGCCGCATGCCAGGCCTGAAGAAGGTGCCAACAAACTCGCGCTGGCGCTGACCCTCATCACCGACGGCGTGAACTTTGATGCCGAAGAAAACGATCCGGTGAAGCTGCTGATTGTCCTGGCGGCAACCGACAGCACCAGCCACATAGAGGCGATTTCACAGCTCGCTCAATTATTCGATAACGAACAAGACATTCAGGCCATTTTAACGGCCAAAACGACGCAGGACATTTTGTCCGTCATTGCGCGCTATTAATCCAGGGGAACCATTATGAAAATAACAGTAGTTTGCGGAAACGGTTTAGGCACCAGCCTGATGATGGAAATGAGCATCAAAAACATCCTGAAAGAGCTATCCGTCAGCGCCGACGTCGATCATGTCGATCTTGGTTCAGCGAAGGGCACGCCGAGCGATATTTATGTCGGCACCAAAGATATCGCCGAGCAGCTGGTCGCGCAGTCGGTGGCAGGCAAAATCGTCGCTCTGGAAAACATGATTGATAAGAAAGCCATGAAGGAACGTCTGTCCGTGGCATTAACCGAATTAGGCGCGCTGTAAGCGGAGGCTGATATGGATTTCTTTCGTTTTTTGATGAGCGACGTGCTTTCCGAACCGGCGGTGCTGGTCGGTTTAATCGCGCTGATCGGCCTGATAGCCCAGAAAAAACCGGTCACGGAATGCATTAAAGGCACCGTCAAAACCATTATGGGTTTTGTGATTTTAGGCGCCGGCGCGGGCCTGGTGGTCTCATCGCTGGGTGATTTCGCGAATATCTTCCAGCACGCGTTTGGTATTCAGGGCGTCGTGCCCAACAACGAAGCGATTGTTTCCGTGGCGCAGAAGAGCTTCGGGAAAGAGATGGCGATGATCATGTTCTTCGCGATGGTCATCAATATCCTGATTGCCCGTTTTACGCCGTGGAAATTCATCTTCCTGACCGGGCACCACACGCTGTTCATGTCGATGATGGTCGCGGTGATTCTGGCAACCGCAGGCATGAGCGGTGTAACGCTGATTGCTGTTGGCTCGCTGGTGGTGGGCGTGGCGATGGTCTTCTTCCCGGCCATTGCGCATCCTTATATGAAGAAGGTGACCGGCTCTGACGATGTCGCCATCGGCCATTTCTCTACGCTGTCCTACGTGCTGGCCGGTTTTATCGGCAGCAAGTTTGGCAACAAGGAGCACTCCACCGAAGACATGAACGTGCCGAAAAGCCTGCTTTTCCTGCGCGACACCCCGGTGGCCATCTCCTTTACCATGAGCATTATCTTCCTGGTCACCTGCCTGTTTGCCGGGGCCGACGTGGTGAAAGAGCTGAGCGGCGGTAAAAACTGGTTCATGTTCTCGATCATGCAGTCCATTACCTTCGCGGCGGGCGTGTATATCATCCTGCAAGGTGTGCGCATGGTGATTGCCGAGATCGTTCCGGCGTTCAAAGGGATTTCCGACAAGCTGGTGCCAAACGCGAAGCCCGCGCTTGATTGCCCGGTCGTCTTCCCTTACGCACCGAACGCGGTGCTGGTGGGCTTCCTGAGCAGTTTCGTCGCCGGTTTAATCGGCATGTTTGCACTTTACCTGCTGAATATGACGGTGATTATTCCGGGCGTAGTGCCGCACTTCTTCGTGGGCGCAGCGGCTGGGGTCTTTGGGAACGCCACGGGCGGTCGCCGCGGGGCGATTCTCGGCGCATTTGCTCAGGGCCTGCTGATTACCTTCCTGCCGGTATTCCTGCTGCCGGTGCTGGGCAATATTGGCTTTGCCAACACCACCTTCAGCGATGCTGACTTCGGCGCGCTGGGGATCCTGTTAGGGATTATCGTTCGCTAACATTTAGCTCTGCGCCACAAATGAAAACGCCAGCTTTCGCTGGCGTTTTTTATCGAGATTTTATCACTCTTTCGGGTCTTTACCCGCCAGCAGTTTATCCAGCTCGTCGCCGCCAACGTGGCGGAAATCCTGCCCCTTCACGAAGTAGAAGATGAACTCGCAGATATTCTGGCAGCGGTCGCCGATACGCTCGATGGAACGGGCGCAGAACAGCGCGGTCAGCACGCTTGGAATGGTGCGCGAGTCTTCCATCATGTAGGTCATGAGCTGACGCACGATGCCTTCATATTCCTGGTCAACTTTCTTATCTTCGCGATAGATACGCACCGCTTCGTCGAGATCCATCCGCGCAAAGGCGTCCAGCACGTCATGCAGCATCTGCACCGTGTGGCGGCCCAGCGATTCGAGGCTCACCAGCAGCGGCTGATGCTGCTGGGAGAATTTCTCCAGCGCGGTGCGGCAAATTTTGTCCGCTACGTCGCCAATGCGTTCCAGTTCGGAAATCGTTTTGATGATCGCCATCACCAGACGCAGATCGCTGGCGGTTGGCTGGCGTTTGGCAATGATGCGCACGCAGGCCTCATCGATGGCCACTTCCATCATGTTGACCTTCTGGTCGCCTTCAATGACCTGTTTAGCCAGCTCGCTGTCCTGGTTGTGCATCGCGGTGATTGCATCGCTAAGCTGCTGCTCCACCAGCCCGCCCATGGTCATCACCTGGGTGCGGATGTATTCCAGCTCGGCGTTAAACTGGCCGGAGATGTGTTTGTTCAGATTGAGGTTGTCCATTGCGCTCTCCAAATCAACCGTAGCGGCCGGTAATGTAGTCTTCCGTCTGCTTTTTAGCAGGCGTGGTGAACAGCGTGTCGGTCTGGCTGAATTCGATCAGCTCGCCGAGGTACATAAACGCCGTGTGGTCGGAGCAACGCGCCGCCTGCTGCATGTTGTGGGTCACAATCACCACGGTGTAATCCTGCTTCAGCTCGGTGATCAGCTCTTCGATACGTCCGGTGGAGATCGGGTCGAGCGCGGAGCAAGGCTCATCGAGCAGCAGCACATCAGGGCGAATGGCGATGCCGCGCGCGATACACAAACGCTGCTGCTGGCCGCCGGAGAGGCTATATCCGCTCTGATGCAGTTTATCTTTGGTTTCGTTCCACAGCGCAGCCTTGGTCAAAGCCCACTGTACGCGCTCGTCCATATCGCTGCGCGAAAGCTTCTCGAACAGGCGAACGCCAAACGCGATGTTGTCGTAAATCGACATTGGGAACGGCGTTGGCTTCTGGAAAACCATACCGACTTTGGCACGCAGCAGGGCGATGTCCTGGCTTTGAGTGAGGATGTTTTCCCCATCCAGCAGAATTTCACCTTCCGCACGCTGCTCCGGGTAGAGCGAGTACATTTTGTTAAAGGTGCGCAGCAGCGTGGACTTGCCACAGCCTGAAGGACCGATAAAAGCGGTAACCTGGTTCTTCGCGATATCCAGATTGATGTTTTTCAGGGCGTGGAACTTGCCGTAAAAGAAGTTCAAATCGCGAACCTGAATTTTGCCCGGGGCAGTATCAACCATACTCATCTGTTTCTTAATCTCCGTCCGGCGCCGCGTGAGCCGCGCCGTAAAATTAACCGTGTTTATTCTTCGCGAAAATCACGCGCGCCAGAATGTTCAACAGCAGCACACAAAGGGTAATAATCAGCACCCCGGCCCAGGCCAGCTGCTGCCATTCGGCAAACGGGCTCATGGCAAATTTGAAAATTGTCACCGGCAGGTTGGCAATCGGCTGCATCATGTCGGTGCTCCAGAACTGGTTGGAGAGCGACGTGAACAGCAGCGGAGCCGTTTCACCAGCAATACGCGCAACCGCCAGCAGCACGCCGGTAAGAATCCCGGAAACGGAGGCTTTGAGCGTAATGGCAGAAATCATTTTCCACTTTGGCGTTCCCAGCGCGTAGGCCGCTTCACGCAGGCTGTCCGGCACCAGCTTCATCATGTTTTCCGTGGTACGAATCACAATCGGGATTTGCAGCAGCGCCAGCGCAATTACCCCGGCCCAGCCGGAGAAGTGCTGCATTTTTGCCACCACCACGGTGTAAACGAACAGGCCAACGACTATCGACGGCGCGGAAAGCAAAATATCGTTAATGAAGCGGATCACTTCGGCCAGCCAGGACTTGCGGCCATACTCGGCCAGGTAAATCCCAGCCATAATGCCCAGCGGCGTACCGAAAACGGTGGCCCACAGAATCAGCAGGCCGCTGCCCGCGAGGGCGTTAGCCAGACCGCCACCGGCCGTATTTGGCGGAGGGGTCATTTCGGTGAACAGAGCAATCGACATGCCGTCGATGCCGCGGGTGACGGTGGAGAATAAAATCCACACCAGCCAGAACAGGCCAAACGCCATGGTGCCCATGGAGAGCGTCAGCGCGACTCGATTCTTAAAGCGGCGCTTCGCCTGCATTTTGCGGCGCGATTCCGCAAGCTTTGCGCTCGACTGCATTTCCATCGTGGTCATGAGCGTGCCCCCTCGTTCTTCGCCAGACGCATAACCATAAACTTAGAGATCGCCAGCACGATAAAGGTGATAACAAACAGAATCAGGCCAAGCTCCATCAGCGCGGCGGTATGCAGGCCGGATTCGGCTTCGGCAAATTCATTCGCCAGCGCGGAGGTGATGCTGTTACCCGGCATATAAAGCGATGCGCTGTCGAGCTGGTAAGTGTTGCCGATGATAAAGGTGACCGCCATGGTTTCACCGAGCGCGCGGCCTAAGCCCAGCATGACGCCACCGATCACGCCGTTTTTGGTGAAAGGCAGTACGATGCGCCAGATGACTTCCCAGGTTGTACAGCCGATACCGTAGGCCGACTCTTTCATCATCACCGGGGTTTGTTCGAATACGTCGCGCATAACCGAGGCAATGTAAGGGATGATCATAATGGCCAGAATCACGCCCGCGGCAAGAATACCAATCCCGAACGCCGGGCCAGAGAACAGCGCGCCAACGATCGGCACGGAAGAAAGAATATTGCCCACCGGCTCCTGGAAATATGTCGCAAACAGCGGCGCAAAAATAAACAGGCCCCACATGCCGTAAACGATACTTGGAATTGCGGCTAACAGCTCAATGGCGATACCCAGCGGGCGTTTCAGCCAGCCTGGCGCGAGTTCGGTCAGGAACAGGGCGATGCCAAAGCTCACCGGCACGGCAATCAGCAGGGCGATAAACGACGTGACCAGCGTGCCGTAAATCGGCACCAGCGCGCCGTAAATATCGTTAGGAGCATCCCACTCTTTAGTCCACAGGAACGCAAAGCCAAACTTCTGAATGCTCGGCCAGGAGGAGATGATCAGGGAGATGATGATGCCGCCCAGCAGAAATAGCACAATCAGCGCCGCCAGTTTGACCAGCGCGCTGAAAATGATATCGCCTTGCTTACCAGGGGCTTTAAACGTCGGCTTACTCACAGCCATAAATTACTCTTCGTCGTGTTGGGTTTACCCGGAGTAAGTTACTCTTTACTCCGGGTTTTATCACCCGAGCGGGTAAAAATTAGTACAGCGCCTTACCGGAGCTGTCTTTCACGTTGGTTTTCCATGCGGCGCGAACCTGCTCAACGACAGCGTCTGGCAGGGAAGCATAGTCCAGGTCGTTAGCCTGTTTTGCACCCTCTTTGTAAGCCCAGTCGAAGAACTTCAGTACTTCAGCGCCCTGCTCAGGATTCTTCTGCTCTTTGTGCACCAGGATAAAGGTGGTAGAGGTGATCGGCCACGCTTCAGCACCTTTCTGGTTAGTCAGATCCTGGGCGAAAGATTTGCTCCAGTCCGCGCCTTTCGCCGCGTTAGCAAAGTTTTCTTCAGAAGGCGCTACCGGCTTGCCATCCGCAGAAACCAGCCTGGTGTAAGCCAGATTGTTTTGCTTAGCATAAGCATATTCTACGTAGCCAATTGAGCCAGGCAGACGCTGTACGAAAGCGGCGATACCGTCGTTGCCCTTACCGCCCAGGCCGGTTGGCCAGTTAACGGTAGAACCTGCGCCAATTTTAGATTTCCACTCTTCGTTCACTTTCGCCAGGTAGCTGGTGAAAACGAAGGAAGTACCGGAACCATCCGCACGGCGCACAACCGCGATGTTTTGCTGCGGCAGCTTCATGCCAGGGTTGAGTTTAGCGATCGCTTCGTCATCCCATTTTTTGATTTTTCCCAGGTAGATATCCCCGAGGGTTTTACCGTCGAGCACCAGCTCGCCGGATTTCACGCCCGGCAGGTTCACCGCCAGAACGACGCCGCCGATAACGGTTGGGAACTGGAACAGGCCTTCCTGAGCCAGCTTGTCATCTGCCAGCGGGGCATCAGACGCACCGAAGTCCACGGTGTTTGCAATAATTTGTTTAACGCCACCTGAGGAGCCAATACCCTGGTAGTTAACTTTGTTACCGGTTGATTTTTGGTAGGTATCTGCCCATTTGGCATACACCGGCGCAGGGAAGGTTGCACCAGCGCCAGTCAGGCTTGCGGCAGCGTTTACGCCGAAAGCGCTCAGGGATAAGGTCGCGGCGACAACAGTTGCGACAGTGGTACGCATAACTTTCATAATGTCTCCTGCAGAGGTGTTGAACGTAATTCATTGTTTAGTGGATGCAGGATAGAAAATAGGACAGTTTGGTGACAGTTAAATGTACGTATTATGACAGTTTTGTGACAAGGCGTTTGACGTCTGTCATTTAATCTAACTTATCTATATTATTCCTTTGTTATCATCAAGTTGAAAATAAAAAAACACCAATAAAAAAGCTGTCCGAAGACAGCTTTTAGAGAATATTTTTAGCGTCGCATTACTCAACCGTAACCGATTTTGCGAGGTTACGCGGCTGATCGACATCGGTGCCTTTAATCAGTGCGACGTGATAGGACAGCAGCTGGAGCGGCACGGTATAGAAGATTGGCGCAATAACCTCTTCCACGTGCGGCATCTCGATAATGTGCATGTTATCGCTGCTGGTGAAGCCTGCATCCCGGTCGGCGAAGACGTACAGCTGGCCGCCGCGAGCGCGAACTTCTTCGATGTTGGATTTGAGTTTTTCCAACAGCTCGTTGTTCGGTGCCACGACGATAACCGGCATATCCGCGTCAATCAGCGCCAGCGGGCCGTGTTTCAGCTCGCCCGCCGCGTAGGCTTCGGCGTGAATATAAGAGATCTCTTTGAGCTTCAGCGCGCCTTCCATTGCGATCGGGTATTGATCGCCACGGCCAAGGAACAGCGCGTGATGCTTGTCGGAGAAGTCTTCCGCCAGCGCTTCGATACGTTTATCCTGGGACAGCATCTGTTCGATACGGCTAGGCAGCGCCTGCAAACCGTGCACGATGTCGTGTTCGATTTGCGCCTCCGCCCCTTTCAGACGGCTCAGTTTCGCCACCAGCATCAGCAGAACGGTCAGCTGGGTAGTGAACGCTTTGGTCGAGGCCACGCCGATTTCCGTTCCGGCATTCGTCATCAGCGCCAGATCAGATTCACGCACCAGCGAAGACCCGGCCACGTTACAAATCGCCAGCGAGCCTAGATAGCCCAGCTCTTTGGACAGGCGCAGCGCGGCCAGCGTATCCGCCGTTTCGCCGGACTGAGACAGGGTGATCATCAGGCTGTTACGGCGCACGGCTGATTTGCGATAGCGGAACTCAGACGCGATTTCGACGTCGCAAGGCACGCCCGCCAGCGCTTCAAACCAGTAGCGAGAAACCATGCCCGAGTTATAAGACGTCCCGCAGGCGACTATTTGGATGTGCTCCACCTGAGAAAGCATTTCGTTGGCTTTCGGGCCAAGCTCGCTCAGATCCACTTCGCCGTGGCTGATGCGTCCGGCCAGGGTGTTTTTGATAGCGTTCGGCTGCTCGTAAATCTCTTTCTGCATGTAGTGACGGTAAAGGCCTTTATCGCCCGCGTCATATTGCAGATTAGATTCGATGTCCTGACGTTTAACCTGTTCACCGTTAGTATCGAACACGGTAACGGAACGGCGGGTGACTTCCGCAATATCGCCTTCTTCGAGGAAGATAAAGCGTCGGGTAACCGGCAGCAGCGCCAGCTGGTCAGAGGCGATAAAGTTTTCGCCCATGCCGAGGCCGATAACCATCGGGCTGCCGGAACGCGCGGCCAGTAGAACACCCGGGTTGCGGGTATCCATGATGACGGTGCCGTAAGCGCCGCGCAGCTGAGGAATGGCCCGCAGCACTGCCTCACGCAGCGTGCCGCCCTGCTCCAGCTCCCAGTGAACCAGGTGAGCAATCACTTCGGTATCGGTCTGTGAGACAAATTTGTAGCCGCGCGCCTGAAGCTCTTCACGCAGCGGCTCGTGGTTTTCGATAATGCCGTTGTGAACCACCACAATGTGGTCGGACACATGAGGGTGAGCGTTAACTTCAGAAGGTTCGCCGTGCGTCGCCCAGCGGGTATGAGCGATACCTGTACCGCCGTGCAGGGCCGTTTCTTCCGCTGCTTCCGCGAGCTTCTGAACTTTACCCAGGCGACGCAGGCGGGTCATATGCCCCTGCTCGTCCACCACAGCCAGACCCGCGGAGTCATAACCGCGGTATTCCAGACGACGCAATCCTTCGAGAAGGATCTCAGCAATATCACGTTGCGCGACCGCGCCAACAATTCCACACATAGTCGTTAATTCCTGATAATGGCATTCATGCCACGTGTTGTCGCTGACCTGTATTTCCCGGTTATCCGGGGCCCCGAGCCTTGTAGAGAGTGGGGTTATAGTTTTGGTGCTGCATTTGGGCGGGTCATTTTCGAGAATGACCTTCACCCAGTCCTCTCCCTAAAGAGAGAGGGAAATCGAAATTACTTTTTCTTCACCGGACGCTGCCAGCCCTGAATATGGGTCTGTTTGACGCGGCTGATTACCAGCTCGTTTTCGGCAACGTCACGCGTTACCGTCGTCCCCGCGCCGATGGTGACACCTTTCGCCACGGTGACCGGAGCCACCAGCTGCGTGTCGGAACCAACAAACACGTCGTCACCAATAATGGTTTTGTGTTTGTTCGCGCCGTCGTAGTTGCAGGTGATGGTGCCCGCGCCGATATTCACGTTGTCGCCAATTTCCGCGTCGCCAAGATAGCTCAGATGGCCCGCTTTCGAGCCTTTACCCAGACGCGCCTTTTTCATTTCAACGAAGTTGCCCACGTGCGCACCTTCGGCAAGCTCTGCGCCTGGACGCAGGCGAGCGAATGGCCCAATGGTGCAGGCGGCCGCAAGCGTTGAGTCTTCCACGACGGAATAAGGGCTAATTTCGCAATCGTCGCCGATTACACAGTTTTTAAGCACGCAGCCGCTGCCAATTTTGACGCGATGGCCCAGCGTGACGTGGCCTTCAATAATCACATTAGTATCGATTTCTACATCGCGCCCGTGGCTCAGCTCGCCGCGCAGGTCGAAACGCTCCGGATCGCGGAGCATAACGCCAGCCAGCAGCAGTTTGTCTGCCTGCTCGGTCTGGTAAACGCGTTCGAGGCGAGAAAGCTGCAGGCGGTTGTTCACGCCTTCCACCTCGCTCAGCCTGTCAGGATGCACGGCGGTGATGTCACGCCCTTCCTGATGCGCCAGAGCGATGATATCGGTGATGTAGAACTCCCCCTGGGCGTTGTTGTTATCCAGCTTGCCCAGCCAGCGCTTCAGGTCCGCGCCGTTGGCGATCAGAATGCCGGTGTTGATCTCATTGATTTTACGCTGTTCATCGCTGGCATCTTTGTGTTCAACAATACCGACAACTTTGCCGTTTTCACGCGCGATACGGCCATAGCCGGTAGGATCGTCAAGCTTAACCGTCAGCAGGCCAATGCCGCCCTGAGGCTTAGCTTCGCTCAGGCGCGTCAGCGTTTCGACGGAGATTAGCGGCACGTCGCCGTAGAGCATCAGAATGTCTTCATCGTCGGCAAAGTAAGGTGCGGCCTGCTGCATGGCGTGACCGGTGCCCAGCTGTTCAGCCTGTAGCACCCAGTTCAGGGCGTCATCGCTCAGCGTCTTTTTAAGCAGATCGCCACCGTGACCGTAAACCAGATGCACGCGTTTAGCGCCTAAATGATTAGCCGCATCAATAACGTGCTGCACCATGGGTTTGCCTGCGAGGGTATGCAATACCTTTGGCAGATCGGAATACATGCGGGTTCCTTTACCTGCGGCAAGGATAACCACGCTCATCGCACTGTTTGACATACGCGTCCTGACTTTAATTTGAGAGAGAAGTAAAACGATTTCACGTTGAAAATTCTACATATTTTGCAGCAAAAAACACGATGGCGGATTTTCACTCGCCAGCACGTGTTTTCTATTTTCATAGCGCCCAAGTTTAGGCGGATTTGGGGCAAATATGTACATCCAATCGACCGAAAACGCGTCATCTCTTTGGATTTAGGCTTCTTTTCACCCAGGAATAAAGCCCGAATAAGAGGCAAAAAAAATGCCAGTGAGAAAACTCACTGGCATTTGTCTTTTCAAGCAGGTAGTTACATCGCTTTTCTGGTCAACTCGATAACGCGCAGTTTCGCGATCGCTTTCGCCAGTTCAGCAGAAGCCTGAGCGTAGTCCACATCACCGTGGGAGCTGTGGATGTGCTCTTCCGCTTTACGTTTCGCTTCCAGGGCTCGCGCTTCGTCGAGATCCTGGCCGCGAATTGCGGTATCAGCCAGCACGGTAACCGTGCCAGGCTGCACTTCCAACACGCCACCGGACAGGTAGATATACTCTTCTTGTCCGTGCTGTTTCACGATGCGGATCATACCAGGCTTAATGGCGGTGAGCAGCGGGGCGTGGCCAGGATAAATACCCAGCTCACCTTCGCTACCCGTTACCTGGATCTTCTCGACCAGACCGGAGAACATTTGGCTCTCCGCGCTGACGACGTCCAGGTGATATGTCATTGCCATGTCACCCTCCGATTAAGGCGTTAAAGTTTTTTAGCTTTCTCAACGGCTTCGTCGATAGTACCAACCATGTAGAACGCCTGCTCTGGCAGATGGTCATACTCGCCGTCCATGATGCCTTTAAAGCCACGGATAGTATCTTTCAGCGAGACGAACTTGCCTGGAGAACCGGTAAAGACTTCCGCTACGAAGAATGGCTGAGACAGGAAGCGCTGGATCTTACGCGCACGTGCTACAACCAGTTTATCTTCTTCTGAAAGCTCATCCATACCAAGGATGGCGATGATGTCTTTCAGTTCCTGGTAACGTTGCAGAATAGACTGCACGCCACGCGCGGTGTCGTAGTGTTCCTGACCAACAACCAGCGGATCTAACTGACGGCTGGTGGAATCCAGTGGATCTACCGCAGGATAGATACCCAGAGACGCGATGTTACGGCTCAGTACCACGGTTGCATCAAGGTGCGCAAAGGTGGTTGCTGGTGATGGGTCAGTCAAGTCATCCGCAGGTACGTATACCGCCTGAACAGAAGTGATAGAGCCGGTTTTGGTGGAGGTAATACGCTCCTGCAAAACGCCCATCTCTTCTGCCAGAGTTGGCTGATAACCTACCGCAGATGGCATACGACCCAGCAGTGCAGAAACTTCTGTACCGGCCAGGGTATAACGGTAAATGTTATCGACGAACAGCAGAACGTCACGACCTTCGTCACGGAACTTCTCAGCCATGGTCAGACCGGTCAGCGCAACGCGCAGACGGTTACCTGGTGGCTCGTTCATCTGGCCATAAACCAGTGATACTTTGTCCAGAACGTTGGAATCGGTCATTTCGTGGTAGAAGTCGTTACCCTCACGAGTACGTTCACCCACGCCTGCAAACACGGAGTAACCGGAGTGCTCGATCGCGATGTTACGGATCAGCTCCATCATGTTTACGGTTTTGCCTACGCCCGCACCACCGAACAGACCAACTTTACCGCCCTTAGCGAACGGGCAAATCAGGTCCATTACTTTGATACCGGTTTCCAGCAGGTCTTGAGAGCTGGAGAGTTCTTCGTAGCTTGGTGCTGCACGGTGAATAGCCCAACGCTCTTCTTCACCGATGTCGCCTTTCATGTCGATAGGCTCGCCCAGGACGTTCATGATACGGCCCAGCGTTGCTTTACCTACCGGCACTTCAATTGGGTGCTCGAGGTTGGCAACTTCCAGACCGCGACGCAGACCGTCAGAAGAACCCATGGCGATGGTACGAACCACGCCACCACCGAGCTGTTGCTGAACTTCCAGCACCAGACGGTCATTACCGTTTGTAACCTCGAGGGCGTCGTACACTTTTGGTACGGCATCCTGAGGGAACTCGACGTCCACCACGGCGCCGATTACCTGGATAATCTTTCCAGTAGCCATCTTGTTGAATCCTCTACGTAATTCGTAAACCTGGTTATACCGCGGACGCGCCACCGACGATTTCGGTGAGTTCCTGAGTAATGCTGGCCTGACGAGCTTTGTTGTATACCAACTGCAGCTCTTTAATCAGGCTGCCGCCATTGTCGGTAGCGGCTTTCATCGCCACCATTCGTGCGGCCTGCTCGCTGGCCAGGTTTTCTACGACGCCCTGATAAACCTGAGATTCCACATAACGACGCAGCAGGGTATCCAGCAGCGCTTTAGGATCAGGTTCATACAGATAATCCCAGGATTTCTTTTTCAATTCGCCGTCGTCTGCTGGCGGTAACGGCAGCAGTTGGGTGATTGTAGGAACCTGAGACATAGTGTTTATAAATTTGTTGCTGACAACGTACAGCTTGTCCAGACGGCCTTCATCGTAGGCCTGCAACATCACTTTTACCGGGCCAATCAACTCGGACAGGGAAGGGTTATCGCCCATACCGGTCACCTGAGCAACAACATTGCCGCCCACGGAGTTGAAGAAAGAGACGCCTTTGGAGCCGATCATCGCGATTTCGCTCTGAACGCCTTTATCAGACCATCCTTTCATGTCAGCCAGCAGCTTTTTGAACAGGTTAATGTTCAAGCCACCGCACAGACCACGGTCAGTGGACACCACCAGGTAGCCCACGCGTTTAACTTCGCGTTCATCCAGGTATGGGTGCTTGTATTCAAGATTACCCAAAGCAAGGTGGCCAATCACTTTACGCATGGTGTCTGCGTAAGGACGGCTGGCTGCCATGCGTTCCTGCGATTTACGCATTTTGGACGCGGCAACCATTTCCATTGCTTTGGTGATCTTCTGCGTGTTCTGGACGCTTGCGATCTTACTACGTATCTCTTTTGCGCCGGCCATGAGCTTCTCCTCAATGCCTTGCGGCTTGCCCTAAGACAAGCCGCCAGACTTTACCAGGACTGAGTTGCTTTGAAGGAATCGAGGATGCCTTTCAGCTTGCCTTCGATTTCGTCGTTATAGCCACCAGATTGGTTAATTTCTTGCATCAGCGGAGCATGGTCACGGTCAACGTAAGCCATCAGAGCGGCTTCAAAGCTACCGATTTTAGCCAGTTCCACATCTTCGAGGTAACCGCGTTCAGCAGCGAACAGAACCAGAGACTGCTGCGCAACGGACATTGGCGCATACTGTTTCTGTTTCAGAAGCTCGGTCACTTTCTGACCGTGGTTCAACTGCTTACGGGTTGCATCGTCGAGGTCAGAGGCAAACTGAGAGAACGCAGCAAGTTCACGATACTGTGCCAGAGCGGTACGAATACCACCGGACAGTTTTTTCATGATCTTGGTCTGAGCAGCACCACCAACACGGGATACGGAGATACCCGGGTTAACCGCAGGACGAATACCGGCGTTAAACAGGTTGGATTCCAGGAAGATCTGACCATCGGTAATGGAAATTACGTTGGTCGGAACGAACGCGGAAACGTCACCAGCTTGCGTTTCGATAATCGGCAGCGCGGTCAAAGAACCGGTTTTCCCTTTCACTTCACCTTTAGTGAAGGCTTCAACGTATTCGGCGTTAACACGCGCAGCACGCTCCAGCAGACGAGAGTGGAGGTAGAATACGTCGCCAGGGAAAGCTTCACGACCCGGTGGACGACGAAGCAGCAGGGAGATCTGGCGGTATGCAACGGCCTGTTTGGACAGGTCATCGTATACGATCAGTGCATCTTCACCGCGGTCACGGAAGTATTCGCCCATTGCGCAACCGGCGTATGGCGCCAGGTACTGCAGTGCAGCGGATTCAGAAGCAGTCGCCACCACCACGATGGTGTTAGCCAGTGCGCCGTGCTCTTCCAGTTTGCGAACCACGTTAGCGATGGTTGACGCTTTCTGGCCGATTGCCACATAGATACATTTGATGCCGGAATCACGCTGGTTGATGATGGCATCGATCGCCAGCGCCGTTTTACCGGTCTGACGGTCACCGATGACCAGCTCACGCTGACCACGGCCGATTGGAATCATGGCATCAACGGACTTATAGCCAGTCTGTACAGGCTGGTCTACGGATTGACGCTCGATTACGCCCGGTGCAATCGCTTCAACGGCGGAGAAGCCGTCGTGCTCTAGCGGACCTTTACCGTCGATGGGTGCACCCAGGGTGTTCACCACGCGGCCTAACAGGCCACGACCGACAGGAACTTCAAGAATACGGCCAGTACACTTAACTTTCATGCCTTCGGCAAGGTCAGCGTACGGACCCATTACTACCGCACCTACAGAGTCGCGCTCGAGGTTCAGTGCAATGGCGTAACGGTTACCCGGCAGGGAAATCATTTCACCCTGCATGACATCGGCCAGGCCGTGTACGCGGATGATACCGTCACTTACGGAAACAATAGTACCTTCGTTGTGAGCTTCGCTCACTACATTGAACTGAGCAATGCGCTGCTTGATCAGTTCGCTGATTTCGGTGGAATTCAGTTGCATGCTCCAGTCCCCTTAAGACTGCAAGACGTCTGTCAGGCGATCAAGACGGCCGCGTACGCTGCCATCAATAACCATATCACCTGCGCGGATGACGACACCCGCCATAACAGACTTGTCAATTTTGCAATTCAGCTTAACTTTGCGTGACAGACGTTTTTCCATCGCGGCGCTGATTTTCGAAAGCTGGGCTTCACTCAACTCGCTGGCAGAAGTCACTTCGACTTCAACCGTAGCCTCCTGGGCTGCGCGCAGTTGGATGAATTGCTCAAGAACATCAGGAAGAACCTTCAGACGCCCGTTTTCAGCCATTACCCTAATCAGGTTCTGGCCGCTGGCATCGAGTTGGTCACCACAGATAGCGATAAACGATTCAGAGAGCGTCTCAGGCGCTAAAGCACCGGAAAGAAGCTCTGCTACTTGTTCGTTTTCAGACACCTCGGCGGCGAAAGCCAGCATATGCTGCCAGCCATCAATGCTTTGGTGTTCAACGGCAAAGTCAAAAGCTGCTTTGGCGTAGGGGCGAGCTACAGTAACAAATTCAGACATCAGCCCCTCCCTCCTTACAGTTCAGCGACCAGTTTATCAACGATGTCGCTGTTAGCAGCTTCATCCACGGAACGTTCAATGATCTTCTCGGCACCGGCGATTGCCAGCAGAGCGACCTGCTTACGCAGCTCTTCGCGAGCGCGTTTACGCTCTGCGTCGATTTCTGCCTGGGCCTGTGCGACGATTTTGTTGCGTTCCTGCTCTGCCTCAGTTTTAGCTTCTTCAACGATTTGGGCACGGCGTTTGTTCGCCTGCTCGATAATCACCTGAGCTTCTGCTTTGGCTTTTTTCAGCTGGTCGGTCGCGTTGGCCTGTGCAAGGTCAAGGTCCTTATGAGCACGTTCTGCGGAAGCGAGGCCGTCAGCAATTTCTTTTTGACGTTTCTCGATGGCTGCCATTAACGGCGGCCATACATACTTCATGCAGAACAGAACAAACAGGACAAACGCGATGGCCTGGCCGAGGATTGTTGCGTTAAGATTCACAGCACAATGCCTCTTTGTTAGTTAACGTTCTGATATTGCTTGGTATCTTAAGCAACGCTCACTACGCGACGGCGAACATCACGTACAGACCCAGACCAACAGCGATCATTGGGATAGCATCCACCAGACCCATTACGATAAAGAACTGAGTACGCAGCAGAGGAATCAGATCCGGTTGACGCGCTGCGCCTTCCAGGAATTTGCCCCCGAGGATGCCGATACCGATCGCAGCACCGATTGCCGCAAGACCCATCATAATAGCGGCAGCCATGTACAGCAGATCCATATTCAGGTTTTCCATGACAGTCTCCAGTTTGTTTCAGTTAAAACGCAGTAGTGGTAAGTAAAATCAATGCTCTTCGGACGCCATCGACAGATAGACGATCGTCAGAACCATGAAGATGAAGGCTTGCAGCGTAATGATCAGGATGTGGAAAATGGCCCATGGCACATTCAGAATCCACTGTGACCACCACGGCAACAGACCAGCAATCAGAATGAAAATCAGCTCACCGGCATACATGTTGCCGAACAGTCGCAGACCCAGAGAAACAGGTTTTGACAGCAGGCTTACCCCTTCAAGGATTAAGTTGACAGGAATAAATGCCCAGTGATTGAACGGCTGCAGCGTCAGCTCTTTCGTGAAGCCGCCAATGCCTTTCATTTTGATGCTGTAGAAAATAATCAGGATAAATACGCCAAGCGCCATGGACAGGGTGATGTTCACGTCCGCAGACGGTACCACGCGCAGAGCTGGCAGGCCGAAGATGTGCTCGCCGATGTACGGCAGCAGATCGATTGGCAGTAAATCCATCAGGTTCATCAGGAATACCCAGACGAAAACCGTCAGGGCCAGTGGAGCGATAACCTTGCTTTTGCCATGGTACATGTCTTTCACGCTGCCATGCACAAAGCCAATAATCAGCTCAACTGCTGTCTGGAGTTTCCCTGGGACACCGCTGGTGGCGTTTTTCGCAACCTTGCGGAAGATAACCAGGAACAAGAGACCCAGAACCACTGAGAAGAACATGGAGTCAATATTGAGCGTCCAGAAGGTGGCCGGGGGGTTATGCGGATCCACCAGCGAGAAAGTACGCAGGTCCATCTGAAGGTTATTCAGGTGGTGGCCTATATACTCCTGCGGTGTAGAGATTTCTCCTGCAGACATGATGCCTCTTACCCTTTGTTGTTAATTACAGCTGGTGCGAGTATCTGCACAACCAGCACCGATAACCAGGTCACTATCAGCGGCAAAACTACCGCCTTAAAGCCCGCCAGCGCCACCACCAGAATGACAAAACTCGCAACGACCTTGAGCACTTCGCCAAGAGCGAATGTCCAGGCCACGCGGCCTTTAGAAGGTGTATGCGCCTGATGACGCCAGGCAAATATCATAAAAAACACGTTTGGCAACCAGGCTGCCAGACCTCCACCGAAGGCAGAAGCGCCCCACGAGGGGTCTTTTAGGCAAAACAGCAATCCGATTGCTATCACTGCCAGAAGCTGAATGAACAGAAGCTTACGAGCTACGTTTTCACCGTAGAGCGACACTGACATATTCTTCGTCTCCTGCTCCCTTAGAGGTATGTCGCGTGTCGTATAAAACTGTCTTTGAGTCCAAGAGTCAAGCCTCAAAAAGCGAGCAAATTATACGGTGCGGCCCCGTGATTTCAAACAATAAGTAGCAAAAAGGTGAACAAATGTTTAAATAATTTTCCGCGAGGTTATTTTTCAACTTTTGAAGAAACCTACAGGCTTCAGTGAAAAGTGCAAATAAGCCGAAATACCGCGCAACAAAGCGTGCACCAGATCACAATTTCAACATCTTACCGTTATCGTCAAAATAGCTGTCTCTTAAAGTGCTAATCTCATCTGACTGATTAGTAAGCTGATTAAGACGCACTCTATTTAAAATAACCCGCAACACTATAAAAACCTTTCATTGACATTCCTGTGAAGATTTTAACAAATCACCGCCTCGCTTCTGCGATGAATTTTTAGCAGGGTTATATTTTCAGGGTTTACTATTTTTCTCCAGGACGACGCCGGTAAGGTTAATAATCGGAGAATTCTTTGTTTCCACTGCGTTAAATGTAACCAACGGTGTCCGTGAAATCCGCCCGTATTTTTAACCTCATCGAAACATTCCTTTCTAAGCTTTTTTTGATAAATATTAATTTTTGTTTGGCTTAATAACCACCAAATGGCGTTCGCCATCAAGCTCAGGCACCTGCAAACGCACGATTTCTTCCACGCTGAACCCGGCTGGCAGCACAGCGATTTCGTCGTCAGGACGCTGGCCTTTCAGCGCGTAGAAACGGCCCTTCTCGCCCGGAAGATGGTGACACCAGCTCACCATGTCGGTCAGCGAGGCGAAAGCACGGCTGATAACGCCGTCAAACGGTGGTTCTGCAGGGAACGCTTCCACGCGGCTTTGAACCGGCGTGATGTTCTCCAGCCCAAGTTCATGCTGAACCTGGCGCAGAAAGCGTACTCGCTTACCCAGGCTATCGAGCAGCGTAAAGTGCGCGTCAGGGCGAACAATCGCCAGCGGAATACCCGGTAGCCCAGGACCGGTGCCAACATCGATAAAGCGCGTTCCCTGCAAATGCGGCTCAACCACGATGCTATCCAGAATATGGCGCACCAGCATTTCTTCCGGATTACGTACCGAGGTCAGGTTGTACGCCTTGTTCCACTTGTGGAGCAGCTCAACGTAGCCCACCAGCTGCTGTTTTTGATGATCAGGAAGCGTAATGCCTGCGTTATCCAGCAGGCGAGTCAGTTTGTTCAGCACGGTCGTCAATACCCATTAAAAAAAGAGGCCAGGATTACCTGGCCCAGATTCATGCATTATCAGGCGCTACGGCGCAGCAGCCCTTGTTTTTTTAGCCAGACAAGCAAAATGGAAATCGCCGCCGGGGTGATCCCCGAAATGCGCGATGCCTGGCCGATAGAAACCGGTTTGTGATCGTTTAGCTTGGCGATCACTTCGTTAGACAGCCCGCTCACCTGCCGATAATCAAGCGTCGCAGGCAGCACGGTGTTCTCATTGCGCTGCTGCTTGTTGATTTCATCCTGCTGGCGGGCGATATAGCCTTCGTATTTGATCTGAATCTCAACCTGCTCGGCAGACTGAGGATCGGCCAGCCCCGGTGCGAACGCGGATAGCTGCATCATCTCCGCGTAGGTCATTTCCGGGCGGCGCAGCAGGTCTTCCCCGTTGGCTTCACGCGAAAGCGGAGCGCTGAGCTTAACATTCACTTCTTCCACCTGCTCGGAGTGCGGATGCAGCCAGATATCTTTCAGACGCTGACGTTCACGCTCAATGCTTTCCAGTTTTTCGTTGAAGCGCGCCCAGCGTTCGTCGTCTACAAGGCCCATTTCGCGACCGGCGGCGGTTAAACGCAGATCCGCGTTGTCTTCGCGCAGCATCAGGCGGTATTCCGCACGGGAGGTGAACATACGGTACGGTTCTTTGGTGCCGAGGGTACAAAGATCGTCCACCAGCACACCAAGGTAAGCCTGATCGCGGCGCGGTGCCCAACCTTCCTTCTCGGCAGAGAAGCGCCCGGCGTTCAGACCCGCCAGCAGGCCCTGGGCCGCGGCTTCTTCGTATCCGGTGGTGCCGTTGATTTGACCGGCAAAGAACAGACCCTGGATGTATTTACTTTCCAGCGTGGGTTTCAGATCGCGCGGATCGAAGAAATCGTACTCAATGGCGTAGCCCGGACGAACGATCTTCGCGTTTTCCATACCGTGCATGGAGCGAACAATTTGCATCTGGACGTCAAACGGCAGGCTGGTGGAGATACCGTTTGGATAAATTTCGTTGCTGGTCAGTCCTTCAGGCTCAAGGAAGATTTGATGCTGATTGCGATCGGCAAAACGCATCACTTTGTCTTCGATGGACGGGCAGTAGCGCGGACCAATCCCTTCGATTACGCCTGCGTACATCGGGCTGCGATCGAGGTTATTACGAATAACGTCGTGAGTTTTCTCGTTGGTATACGTGATGTAGCAAGGCACCTGCGCCGGATGCTGGCTCACATTGCCCATGAACGAGAAGACCGGCATTGGACTATCGCCGTTCTGTTGCGCAAGCACGCTGAAATCGATTGTGCGCGCGTCAATACGCGGCGGGGTGCCCGTTTTCAGGCGGCTGACGCGCAGCGGCAGTTCACGCAGGCGACGAGAAAGCGAAATGGATGGCGGATCGCCAGCACGGCCACCGCTGTAATTATCCAGTCCGATATGAATTTTGCCGTCGAGGAAAGTCCCGACGGTCAGCACCACAGACTTAGCACGGAATTTCAGGCCCATCTGGGTTACAGCGCCGACAACGCGATCGTTCTCGACAATCAGATCTTCGACCGCCTGCTGGAAGATCATCAGGTTGGGCTGATTCTCCAGTGCGGTACGAACGGCCTGACGATACAGCACGCGGTCTGCCTGAGCTCGGGTTGCTCTGACAGCCGGGCCTTTGCTCGCGTTTAGTATTCTAAACTGGATGCCAGCCCGATCGATCGCTTTCGCCATCAGCCCGCCCAGGGCGTCAACTTCCTTAACCAGATGTCCTTTGCCAATACCGCCGATCGCCGGATTACAGGACATCTGTCCCAGCGTGTCGATATTGTGTGTCAGAAGAAGGGTCTGCTGACCCATACGGGCTGCGGCCATCGCGGCCTCGGTGCCTGCATGACCCCCGCCAATGATGATGACGTCAAAAGGATCTGGATAAAACATGGTGACTGCCTCGTGGTTAAACGGGAGGGTGACTGATTCCCGGGTTGGCGATTCTACTCAACTTTAGTCGATGGAGAAAGTACCGGGATCCTCGCTAATTAAAAGAAGATCTTTTTTATTTAAAGATCTCTTTATTATGATCTCTTATTAGGATCGGCATGTTCTGTGGATAAGCCATTTTTAACTAAAGAGATCAATCGATTGGACAGGATCGTTTGCTGTGAATGATCGGTGATCCCACGCAGTATAAGCTGGGATCAAAAGTGAGGGTTATGCACAACTCAAAAAGTGAACAGCAGTTGTTCTTTGGATAACTACCGCTTACTACGAGCTTTTAAGCATAGTTATACACAGAAGAAAGTGCGATCTTTACAAATCCTGGAGTAATTCTTTCCAGGATCCGACCCAAACTTCAGCCGGATCTTCAGGAATGTCATGATCGAGGATGTTCACTTTCAATAAAGATCCCACTCTTTTGGCTCCGCAGCCGCTGAGCAGGGCATCGATTTTCTCAATAGCACCGCAAAAAGTGTCATATTCACGACTGCCGATACCGACCGCACCGTAGCGAATGTTGCTCAGATCCGGTTTTCCTTCCTTTATTGCATCATAAAGCGGCTGCAAATTATCAGGCAGATCTCCTGCGCCATGCGTAGAGGAGACAATCAGCCAGACTCCGCGGGTTGGCAGGTCTTCCAGCAGCGGCCCGTGTAGCGTTTCGGTTGAGAAACCTGCTTCATCCAGCTTCTCAGCCAGGTGTTCAGCCACGTATTCGGCACTGCCCAGAGTACTGCCGCTAATCAGAGTGATGTCCGTCATTGCGATCCCGCCTTTGTAAGTCGTCGCGTATTGTACGCTGTGTAAGGCCTGCGATCTACCTGTGGATAATATGGGTATTATATTTAGCCTTTAAGGCTTGATCGTGCGCATTATGGGGTTTTGCAGGGAGATCAGCGTCTCGGTGGACTGAATTTCATCGATTGTTTGGATCTTGTTGATAAGTACCTGCTGCAGAGCATCGATGGAACGGCACATGACCTTAATAAAGATGCTGTAGTGGCCGGTGGTGTAGTAGGCCTCGGTGACTTCTTCCAGACTCTCAAGCCTTGCCAGCGCGGAGGGATAGTCTTTCGCGCTCTTCAATATGATGCCGATAAAGCAGCAAACGTCGTAGCCCAGCCGTTTCGGGCTGACATCTATCCTCGCCCCGGTGATGATACCCGCCTGCTTCATCTTCTCTACGCGCACGTGAATGGTGCCGGGGCTAACGCCAAACTGTTTTGCCAGTTCGGCATAGGCGGTGCGCGCATTGGCCATCAGAGCGTCAAGAATGCCGCGATCCAGATTGTCGATTTGATAATTATCCATCACTTTTTCCTATGATTAATCACGAATATCCATTTTATATAGCCTTAAATTAGTCAATTAAAAAGAGGAAGGGCTTTTTTATTATTGATTATTGAATGTTGGGTGCTTTCTGTTGCTTAATCGTCGCTACTGAAACAACACAGCAAAAAAGAGAAGAGCCATGAAAACCGCCTACATCGCTAAACAACGCCAGATTAGTTTTGTGAAATCCCATTTCTCCCGCCAGCTTGAAGAAAAATTGGGTCTGATTGAAGTTCAGGCACCGATTCTCAGCCGCGTGGGCGATGGCACACAGGACAACCTTTCTGGCTGCGAAAAAGCGGTACAGGTTAAGGTAAAAACCTTGCCTGAGGCGCAGTTTGAAGTGGTGCATTCCCTGGCCAAATGGAAAAGAAAAACGCTCGGCCAGCATGACTTCAGCGCGGGCGAAGGGCTTTACACGCACATGAAAGCCCTTCGTCCCGATGAAGACCGCCTGACGCCTATCCACTCGGTCTACGTCGATCAGTGGGACTGGGAACGCGTTATGGGCGACGGTGAACGCCATCTGGGCACGCTGAAGCAGACGGTAGAAAGCATCTGGGCCGCCATGAAGGCCACGGAAGCCGCCGTAAGCGAGCAGTACGGTCTGACCGCGTTCCTGCCGGAAAAAATTCACTTCGTTCATAGCGAAGAGTTACAGCAGCGCTTCCCTGAGCTTGATGCCAAAGGCCGCGAGAGAGCGATTGCTAAAGAACTGGGTGCCGTATTCCTGATAGGGATTGGCGGCGAGCTGGGCGACGGTAAACGTCACGACGTTCGCGCCCCGGATTATGATGACTGGTCAACCCGCAGCGAAGCCGGTTTTGCGGGCCTGAACGGCGATATTCTGGTCTGGAACCCGGTGCTGGAAGATGCGTTTGAGCTTTCTTCGATGGGGATTCGCGTCGATCCTGAAACGCTGAAGCGTCAGTTGGCAACCACCGGTGATGAAGATCGTCTGCAGCTCGAATGGCACCAGTCTTTGTTAAAGGGTGAAATGCCGCAAACGATCGGCGGGGGGATCGGCCAGTCACGCCTGACCATGCTGCTGCTGCAACAGCCGCATATCGGCCAGGTTCAGTGCGGCGTATGGCCCGCTGAAGTACAGACGAAGGTTGATTCCCTGCTGTAAAAACTAACGCCGCCAGCGACGCAGCAGGCGGCTTCGCATCCCGGTATCAAAGCGCCAGATATGATCGAAAATGCGCATAATGCCGGGTTTGCCGTGCCCTGACATTGCCACCGCGTGAAAGCGATGCTGGTGAGCCTTCTGTAAGCCCTTCACCTTATTGACCACCTCGTCGGGCAGCCGCTGCGCGATAAAGTCAGAGATAACCACCGCGTCGGCGTCAAACCACTCGCTGCCCTGCATTTTCTCAACGATAGATCGAAAGCAGCTCGCCATATCTGTGCCGCCGCGAAAGCGCTGGCTGAGAAAGCGAACGATCTGCTCGATGCCGTCCCGGCCACAAACTTCGTAGCGCACCACCTCATCAGAAAACAGCATAATGAAACAGCGGCGATTGTCGGCCAGGGCGACGCGCATCAATGCCAGGCAAAACGCCTTGGCGCACTGTTCGTTGAAGCCGCCCATGGAACCAGAGGTGTCCACGCAGACGATAAACGGCCCGCGCGGCTGTTCGTCGAAGTCCTGATGGACGACCGGGCGCTCCATTTTTTTCTCCCGCCAGGCATCACCGTGCAGGCGATAGGTCAGCAGCTGCTTCTCCACCAGTCGGCGATAAAACTCGTATTCCAGCTCTGTGATGCCGAGCGTGGCAAGCTCGGGCGGCAGCAGGCGCAGGATATCGTCGCTGCGTTGCAGACCGTCCACCTGTTCCGGCACCGTGGCGGGCTCGCGCACCATCGTATGCCAGATCTCCGTGGGAGCATCTTTCTTCGGGACGGCTTTCGCCTCTTTCGAGCGGCCCAGCTGTTCAGCAAGCTGCAACAGCTCCGGCTGGCTGGCCAGAAACTCGCCGTACTGCACGATGAGCTGATAGTCGCCGTGTTTGAGCGTGCCGGCGCTCATATCCCACAGTTTGCCCGCTGCATTGTCGGTGTCGGCCAGGATGGGCTCGAGCTGGCCGCTTAGCGCCAGGCGCTGCTGCACTTCTGCCAGCAGCAGATCGCGTTCATCTTCCAGCAGCTGCTGGTTGAGGGAGGTTGCCTGCACGACCAGGCTCAGACGCCAGCGCTGAAGGAACAGCGTTTGCTGCGCGGGCGTAAAGTGGGGATGGCTTGCCACCAGCGAATGCGCCTGCTCATAAAACGGCGATGCCACCGATTTGAGCAGGGCCAGCGTTTCAGGGAGCTTAACGATCAGCTGGCTGGTGCTCAGAAGCTGACATTGCTGATAACAAAGCACCTCGCGCGCCAGCTCCTGCGGCACGCTGGCATCGTGGATCCGCGCCTTAAGCAGCTCACGCCAGCGGGGAATATCCTGCACAATGGCGTTTTTCAGCCGGGGATGCTTTTCAAAAAATACGGCCAGCTGAGGCGAAGCCAGCAGGGTAATAATGATCTCTTCTATCAATTCTCCTTCACTGATAGCCAGTATTAGATCGAGCGTTTCCAGGCTGAGCATTATTGCCGGGCCTGCTTAATCTGCTCGGCCACGTCCTGCAGGCTGGCTTCGATGCGGCCCAGCCAGTCGCTCTGAATGAACAGGCATTTTTGCTGATCGTTAAAGCGCTCGTGCTGCTGGTGGAGGGCCGTTTCCAGATCGTCGAGCTGCTGTTTCACCTCATCCGGCATGCCCTGCTGCTGCTTGCCGGGCATCACCAGCCGGGTTCCCTGCATGCTTACATCGCGGATAACCAGATGCTGCGTAGCGTCCACTTCCATGTTCAAGGACTGGGCAAAGCCAATGCCGTTCAGCTTGCCGCGAATATCGCCGCCCTTTTGCAGCCATTGCGCCAGCGTTTCGCGGCTGATGGCAATGTGGATGACCTCCATTTCGTGCAGCTTCAGCGGCTGCTGAAGCAGTAAGGTCAGGGACTCACCCGTCAGATAGTCGGGCAGCTGATACTGCGGACGGCGGGTAAACATTCCGCCCTGCTTGCTGACGGTAATGGCCTCCCGGTCGCTGTGCTGCTGCTGGAGCTGAATGCGGCGCTGCACGATTGCCCCAAGCTTGCTAAGCATCGCATGCTGCTGCCAGGCCTGCCCGGTCATCAATATTTCCAGCTGCTGCTGCATCAGGTTCATCGCCGCCGTATCGTGCCACAGGCAGTCTTTCAGCAGGATAAGATCGATAGGCGCGACGGCCGTTCTGCCGCTAAAGAAGGCGCTGGCCTGCAACAGGCGAATGGCCTTTTTCCAGCGACGGTCAGAGACATAGGGCGCGCCGTTGATCTCATCCAGCTGCTGACGAAGGCTGAAGATCAGCTCAAAGACGTTGTCCGGCAGGCCAACGGTGCCAATCTCTTTTTGCCAGGCAAAGTATTCTTCATCGCTAACCTGCAGGCCTTCCGCCACCGGGTTGTCGTTCTCATCGTGCTGGCTGATAAGCATCGAGCGGAAGTTGCCTTTTTCCTGCACTTTGTCGAGCCACAGGCGGATCAGCATTCGGTCGTATAAGGCTTCCAGGCTGCTGTCGGCCTCCGGGAGTTCATTGGAGGCGGCCACCAGCAGCCGCATAGGGATTTTGTCTTCGCTGGCGCCGTTGCGGAAGCGGCGTTCGTTAATCGCGGTCAGCAGGGTATTAAGGATAGCCGGGCCTGCTTTCCAGATTTCATCGAGGAAAACAATTTCAGCCTCAGGCAAATAGCCGGCGGTCAGGCGCTCATAGCGGCCCTCATCTTTTAGCGCCTGAATGGAGAGCGGCCCAAAAACCTCTTCCGGCGTGGAAAAGCGCGTCATCAGATATTCAAAGGCGCGGGCGTGCTTAAAAGCGAATTTAAGGCGGCGGGCAATCAGGCTCTTGGCGATCCCCGGCGGCCCTAATAAGAAGACGCTTTCCCCGCTAAGCGCCGCGAGCAGGCAAAGTCGAATAGCATGCTGACGTTCAAAAAGTCCTTTTTCCAGCGCCTGGCTGAGCCTTGAAATTCTTTCAGCCAATAAATGTGATTGAGCCATAATTAGCTTTGCATCCTTACGCGGTTATCGCTGAGCGGGAAGGCGAGTATATCGCAATACAGAGTCTCGTTAATGGGTTGATGAATTGGCCTTTTTTATCTGATTTAGGCTAGGCCGGTTGTATTTAGGGGTACGATTTCCTTCATTATCGTGCATACTGTGCGCCTTTTTGTGGGCCAAGGGACTAAGCACACGCTTTCGGGATTCCAACAAAAGATTAGTCTATGAGCGCTGATAATAAACAATCATTGCCCGCGATAACGCTGGCTGCAATTGGGGTGGTTTACGGTGATATCGGCACCAGCCCGCTTTATACCCTTCGTGAATGTCTGTCCGGTCAGTTTGGGTTTGGCGTAGAACGTGACGCCGTGTTCGGCTTTTTATCGTTGATTTTCTGGCTGTTGATATTAGTCGTTTCCGTGAAATATCTGACCTTCGTGATGAAGGCGGATAACGCCGGCGAAGGCGGTATTCTGACGCTGATGTCTTTAGCCGGGCGCAATACCTCGGCGAGAATGACCTCGGTGCTGGTGATCATGGGCCTGATCGGCGGCAGCTTCTTCTATGGTGAGGTGGTGATCACGCCCGCGATATCGGTGATGTCGGCGATAGAGGGGCTTGAGATAGCCGCGCCGTCGCTGGACGGCTACATCGTCCCGCTGTCGATAATCGTGCTGACGCTGCTGTTCGTGATTCAGAAACACGGTACGGGCATGGTGGGCAAGCTATTTGCTCCGGTCATGCTGCTGTGGTTCCTGGTGCTCGCGGTGCTTGGCGGACGCAGCATTATCGCTAATCCGGAGGTGCTTCAGGCCCTGAACCCTGCGTGGGCGGTGCACTTCTTCCTGGAATATAAAACGGTTTCCTTCTTTGCGCTGGGCGCGGTAGTGCTTTCTATTACCGGGGTTGAAGCGCTGTATGCGGACATGGGGCATTTCGGCAAGTTCCCGATTCGTATTGCGTGGTTTACCGTGGTGCTGCCGTCGCTGGTGCTGAACTACTTTGGCCAGGGGGCGCTGCTGCTGAAAAATCCGGAAGCCATCAAAAACCCGTTCTTCCTGCTGGCTCCCGACTGGGCGCTGATCCCGCTGATGATTTTGGCAACTCTCGCCACGGTGATCGCTTCGCAGGCCGTTATTTCCGGCGTCTTCTCACTGACTCGCCAGGCCGTGCGCCTCGGCTATCTGTCGCCAATGCGCATTATCCACACTTCGGAAATGGAGTCCGGGCAGATCTACGTGCCGGCCATTAACTGGATCCTCTACATCTCCGTGGTTATCGTGATTGTCAGCTTCGAGCATTCCAGCAACCTGGCGGCGGCTTACGGGATTGCGGTGACCGGCACCATGGTGCTGACGTCCATCCTTTCCTGCACCGTGGCGCGCAAGAACTGGCACTGGAACAAGATTGGCGTGCTGCTGATGTGCATTGGCTTCCTGTGCATCGATATCCCTCTCTTCTCGGCCAACGCCGTTAAAGTCTTCTCCGGCGGCTGGCTGCCGTTGAGCCTGGCGTTAGTGATGTTCGTTATCATGACCACCTGGAAAAGCGAGCGTTTCCGCCTGCTGCGCCGTATGCACGAGCACGGTAATTCTCTGGAGGCAATGATTGCCTCGCTGGAGAAATCTCCGCCGGTGCGCGTGCCCGGCACCGCGGTGTATATGTCGCGCGCGCTGAACGTCATTCCTTTTGCTATGCTACACAACCTCAAGCACAACAAAGTGCTTCATGAGCGAGTTGTGCTGCTGACGCTGCGTACCGAAGATGCGCCGTACGTGCATAACGTGAAGCGCGTTTCTATCGAGCAGCTTTCGCCGACCTTCTGGCGCGTGGTGGCAAGCTACGGCTGGCGTGAAACGCCGAACGTGGAAGAAGTGTTCCACCGCTGCGGCCTGGAAGGGCTGAGCTGTCGGATGATGGAAACCTCGTTCTTTATGTCGCATGAGTCGCTGATCATCGGTAAACGTCCGTGGTATCTACGCCTGCGCGGCAAGCTGTTCCTGGCCCTGCAACGTAACGCCCTGCGAGCCCCGGACCAGTTCGAAATCCCGCCGAACAGGGTTATCGAACTGGGCACTCAGGTCGAGATATAAGTTGGAAAAAAGCCAGAAAAGCGTGGTTTTCTGGCTTTTTTATTTAACATCATGAAAATCAATGAATTGATTTTCCGAAAAGATAAGCCTCCTTTTACTCCCCAGGTATTCATTTTTTTGAACGTGCGCGCTTTCATTTTCTCCGGGCTGAACCTGATGCGCGAAACGTTTCGATAACGATCACATTTCCATAACCTGGCGGTTGTTTTATCACCATGACTTTTCCTACACTCCTTACCAGCGAAACGTTTCGCTAGTGGAGTAAGAAAATGAAGAAAGGCACCGTTCTCAACGCCGATATCTCGGCCGTCATCTCCCGTCTGGGCCACACCGATACGCTGGTGGTTGCCGATGCGGGGCTGCCCATTCCACGCGCGACCCAGCGCATTGATTTGGCGCTGACTCACGGCGTACCGGGCTTTATGCAGGTCGTTGATGTGGTTACGCAAGAGATGCAGGTTGAAGCGGCGATCCTTGCTCAGGAAATCCAACAATATAATCCTCAACTCCACGAAACGTTGCTCAGCCATATCGAGCATCTGCAACAACACCAGGGAAACACCATTTCTATTCGCTATATCAGTCACGAGCAGTTCAAGCAGCACACCGCGGATGCACACGCGGTTATTCGCAGCGGGGAGTGTTCCCCGTATGCGAATATCATTCTCTGTGCTGGCGTAACCTTCTGAGGTCGGCATGGAACCGTTACTGCAGCTTAAAGGGATCGACAAGTCGTTCCCCGGCGTAAAAGCCCTTTCGGGCGCCGCGCTCAACGTTTATCCAGGGCGCGTAATGGCGCTGGTCGGAGAAAACGGCGCGGGCAAATCCACGATGATGAAAGTGTTAACCGGAATCTATCAGCGCGATGCCGGTTCGCTTTTGTGGCTGGGGAAAGAAACCTCGTTCAACGGTCCGAAATCTTCTCAGGAAGCGGGCATCGGCATTATCCATCAGGAACTGAACCTGATCCCTCAGCTGAGCATCGCGGAAAACATCTTCCTCGGGCGCGAGTTCGTCAGCCGGTTCGGCAAGATTGACTGGAAAAAAATGTACGCCGAGGCGGACAAGCTGCTGGCAAAGCTCAATCTACGCTTTAACAGCCAGAAGCTGGTGGGTGACCTTTCTATTGGCGATCAGCAAATGGTAGAGATTGCCAAGGTGCTGAGCTTCGAATCGAAAGTCATCGTCATGGATGAGCCGACCGATGCGCTGACCGATACCGAAACGGATTCTTTGTTCCGCGTTATCCGCGAGCTGAAGGCCCAGGGGCGCGGTATCGTTTATATTTCGCACCGCATGAAAGAGATCTTCGAGATCTGCGATGACGTGACGGTTTTCCGTGACGGACAGTTTATTGCCGAGCGCGAAGTGGCCACGCTCACCGAAGACTCGCTAATTGAAATGATGGTCGGGCGCAAGCTCGAAGACCAGTATCCGCGGCTGGCGAAAGAACCGGGCGAAATCCGCCTGCGCGTCGATAACCTCTCCGGGCCGGGCGTACACGAGGTCAGTTTTACGCTGCGCAAAGGCGAAATCCTTGGCGTGGCAGGCTTGATGGGCGCTGGCCGCACAGAATTAATGAAGGTGCTCTATGGCGCACTGCCGCGCAGCGGCGGCTACGTGGCGCTGGACGGCCGGGAAGTGGTGGCGCGATCTCCGCAGGATGGCCTGGCGAACGGCATCGTTTATATCTCCGAAGACCGCAAGCGCGACGGGCTGGTGCTCGGCATGTCGGTGAAAGAAAACATGTCGCTGACCGCGCTGCGCTACTTCAGCCACAGCGTCGGCAGCCTGAAACATAAAGACGAGCAGCAGGCGGTGCAGGACTTTGTGCGCCTGTTCAACGTGAAAACCCCGTCCATCGAACAGCCTATCGGCCTGCTTTCCGGCGGCAATCAGCAGAAGGTCGCGATTGCGCGCGGGCTGATGACGCGTCCGAAAGTTTTGATTCTTGATGAACCCACTCGCGGCGTGGACGTCGGCGCGAAGAAAGAGATTTATCAGTTAATTAATCAGTTTAAAGCCGACGGGCTAAGCATCATTCTCGTGTCGTCAGAAATGCCGGAAGTGCTGGGCATGAGCGACCGCATTATGGTGATGCATGAAGGGCATCTCGGCGGCGAGTTTAGCCGCGAAGAGGCCACCCAGGAGGCGCTGATGGCCGCCGCCGTTGGCAAGCTTAATCGCGTGAATCAGGAGTCTGTATAAATGAGTACCCAGTCTGTTACTTCTCGTCGCTGGTTCACAAAAGCGTGGCTGCTTGACCAAAAGTCGCTTATCGCACTGCTGGTGCTGATTGCGATTGTTTCGAGCCTGAGCCCGAACTTTTTTACCGTCAATAACCTGTTTAACATCCTGCAGCAAACCTCCGTGAACGCCATTATGGCGGTGGGAATGACGCTGGTCATTCTGACCTCCGGGATCGACCTGTCCGTCGGTTCATTGCTGGCGCTGACCGGGGCGGTGGCCGCCTCGATTGTTGGCTTAGAAGTGAATGCGTTAGTGGCCGTTGCCGGGGCGCTGGCGCTGGGTGCCGCAATCGGGGCCGTGACTGGCGTTATCGTTGCTAAAGGACGCGTGCAGGCGTTTATCGCCACGCTGGTGATGATGCTACTTTTGCGCGGCGTGACCATGGTTTACACCAACGGTAGCCCGGTCAACACCGGCTTCTCGGACAATGCGGATCTCTTCGGCTGGTTCGGTATTGGTCGCCCGTTGGGCATTCCTGCGCCGGTCTGGATTATGGCGATTGTCTTCCTCGCCGCGTGGTACATGCTGCACCATACTCGCCTGGGTCGTTACATTTACGCGCTGGGCGGTAACGAAGCGGCGACGCGCCTTTCCGGTATCAGCGTTAACAAAGTCAAAATTATCGTTTATTCACTCTGCGGCCTGCTGGCTTCTCTGGCCGGGATCATCGAAGTGGCGCGTCTTTCTTCCGCGCAGCCAACGGCGGGTACCGGCTATGAGCTGGATGCTATCGCCGCCGTGGTTCTTGGCGGTACCAGCCTTGCGGGCGGGAAAGGGCGGATTGTCGGGACGCTGATCGGGGCATTAATCCTCGGCTTCCTGAACAACGGACTGAATTTATTAGGTGTTTCTTCTTATTACCAGATGATCGTCAAAGCAGTGGTTATTTTACTGGCGGTGCTGGTGGACAACAAAAAGCAGTAACAATCATAACCCTACAGGACATCTGACTATGAATATGAAAAAGCTGGCTACCCTGGTTTCCGCCGTAGCGCTGAGCGCCACCGTTAGCGCCAATGCGATGGCCAAAGACACCATCGCGCTGGTTGTTTCCACGCTGAATAACCCGTTCTTCGTTTCACTGAAGGACGGCGCGCAGAAAGAAGCGGACAAGCTGGGCTACAACCTGGTGGTGCTGGATTCGCAGAACAACCCGGCGAAAGAGCTGGCGAACGTGCAGGACCTCACCGTGCGCGGCACCAAACTGATGCTGATTAACCCAACTGATTCCGATGCGGTGGGCAACGCGGTGAAAATGGCTAACCAGGCGAAAATCCCGGTGATCACCCTGGACCGTATGGCAAATCAGGGCACCGTTGTTAGCCACATTGCTTCCGACAACGTGGCGGGCGGCAAAATGGCCGGTGACTTCATCGCAAGCAAAGTGGGTGAAGGTGCGAAAGTTATCGAGCTGCAGGGTATTGCCGGCGCATCCGCTGCGCGTGAACGTGGCGAAGGCTTTAAGCAGGCAACCGCGGCCCACAAATTCACCGTGCTGGCGAGCCAGCCTGCCGACTTCGACCGTACTAAGGGGCTGAACGTCATGCAAAACCTGCTGACCGCGCATCCTGATGTGCAGGCCGTGTTCGCTCAGAACGACGAAATGGCGCTGGGCGCACTGCGCGCGCTGCAAACCGCGGGTAAAACCGACGTGCTGGTGGTTGGCTTCGACGGCACGGCAGACGGCGTGAAAGCGGTGGAAGGCGGCAAGCTGGGCGCAACCGTGGCGCAGATGGCTGACCAGATTGGCGTGATTGGCGTAGAAACAGCGGATAAAGTCTTGAAAGGCGAAAAGGTCGACGCCAAAATCCCGGTTGACCTGAAACTGGTCACCAAATAAGACGACAAAAGAAAAGCACGGCACCGCGCCACCCAAATGGGTGGCGCACTTAACTGGACAGAAAACATGAATAGCAAAGGCAAACTCGTCGTCCTTGGCAGCATTAACGCTGACCATATCCTGAACCTCGAACACTTCCCGACGCCGGGGGAAACCGTCACCGGGCAGGATTATCAGGTGGCATTCGGCGGAAAGGGCGCTAACCAGGCGGTTGCCGCCGGGCGCAGCGGCGCGGATATTGCCTTTATTGCCTGCGTGGGCGATGACGATACCGGCGCACGCGTTTGCAAACAGCTGGCAAGCGACAGCATCGACACCTCTCCCATTTCAACTATTAAAGATGCTGCTACCGGCGTAGCGCTGATCTTCGTGAACGGTGCGGGTGAAAACGTCATCGGCATTCATGCCGGAGCAAACAGTGCATTAACGCCTGAGCTGGTGGCCGCTCAACAAGATAAAATAGCCGCAGCTTCAGTCCTTTTAATGCAGCTGGAGTCGCCGCTGGAAAGCGTGCTGGCCGCGGCTACACTTGCTCATCAGAGCCAGACTAAAGTTGTGCTCAATCCTGCTCCGGCCTGTGGGCTTTCTGACGAGCTGCTGGGGTTGGTTGATATGATCACGCCGAACGAAACCGAAGCGGAAAAGCTTACCGGCATTAAAGTTGAAAATGACGCTGACGCCGCGAAAGCCGCCGCAGCGTTACATGATAAAGGCATCGAGTGCGTGATTATTACGCTTGGCAGCCGTGGCGTTTGGCTGAGTGAAAATGGCAAAGGGCAGCGCGTGCCGGGCTTTAAAGTGAAAGCCGTGGATACTATTGCCGCAGGCGACACCTTCAACGGCGCGCTGGTTACGGCCCTGCTGGAAGATAAGCCGATGGCCGAAGCTATCCGCTTTGCTCACGCCGCCGCCGCTATTGCCGTAACCCGTAAAGGTGCCCAGCCCTCCGTGCCGTGGCGTAATGAGATCGACGAGTTCTTGCAGCAGCAGGGGTAATCGTGGCCACCATGAAAGATGTCGCCCGTCTCGCGGGCGTCTCCACCTCGACGGTTTCACACGTCATCAATAAAGATCGCTTCGTGAGCGAGGCCATTCGCGAAAAGGTCGACGCGGCGATCAAAACGCTGAACTATGCGCCTTCGGCGCTGGCGCGCAGCCTTAAGCTCAACCAGACCCACACCATCGGCATGTTAATCACCGCCAGCAGCAACCCCTTCTACTCTGAGCTCGTGCGCGGCGTGGAGCGCAGCTGCTTTGAACGGGGCTACAGCCTGGTGCTGTGCAATACCGAAGGCGACGAGCAGCGTATGAACCGCAATCTGGAGACGCTGATGCAAAAGCGCGTCGACGGGCTGCTGCTGCTGTGCACCGAAACCCATTTGCCTTCGGCTGAAATTATCAACCGCTATCCTTCTATTCCGACGGTCATGATGGACTGGGCGCCTTTCGAAGGCGAAAGCGATGTCATTCAGGATAACTCGCTGCTGGGCGGCGAGATGGCGACCCAGCACCTCATTGAAAATGGCTATACGCGAATCGCCTGTATTGCCGGGCCGCAGGATAAAACGCCAGCCAGACTTCGCCTTGAAGGATTTCGTCATGCGATGCACAAAGCGGGGCTGGAGATTCTGCCCGGCTATGAAATTATCGGCGACTTTGAGTTTCAGGGCGGGTTCACGGCGATGAATTCGCTGCTGGCGCTGGCTTTACCGCCGCATGCGGTATTCACCGGGAACGATGCAATGGCGGTTGGGGCCTATCACGCGCTTTATCAGGCCGGGCTAAAAGTGCCGCAGGATATGGCGGTGGTGGGCTACGATGATATCGAGCTGGCGCGCTATATGACGCCGCCGCTGACTACTATCCATCAGCCGAAGGATGAGCTGGGCGAGCTGGCTGTCGATGTGCTCATCCACCGCATGGCGCAGCCTACTCTGGCACAGCAGCGCCTGCTATTGACGCCCGAGCTGGTGGAGCGAGGCTCCGTTTAGCGTTTGTGACGCTCTTTTATCAGGTTGCGTCCGTCCTTCGGGCGTAACAGCATAAACACGAAGGCTGAAACCAGCGTCACCGCTCCCATCGTCAGGAAGGTGTAATGGAACTGCTCGATGGTATTGAAGCTATCAATCCCTTCATAAAGACGCAGCACCGCCGCACTGACCGCCACTCCAAGACTAATCGAAAGCTGCTGCGTAACGGCCAGCACGCTGTTGCCGCTGCTGGCGTTTTCATCCGTCAGATCGGCAAGCGTGATCGTATTCATGGCGGTGAACTGTGTGGACATCGCCATGCCAAGGATAAACAGCGGCAGAATAAGCAGCCAGGCTTCCATTCCGGGAGACTGCAGCGAGAACTGTCCAATCAGCAGACCGATAAACAAGGTTACGCCAACGAGCGTCTTTCTGTAGCCGAACCAGCGCAGCACCTGCGTCACGGTCGATTTCGCCAGCAGCGAGCCGAAAGCGGTGGGCGCCATCATGCAGCCAGCGATTAAAGCCGTGTAGCCAAAACCCACCTGAAGCATTAAAGGCATAAGGAAGGGAACGCAGCCGGTACCCAGCCGCGAGGCGAGGTTACCGACGATACCGACGGAAAAGGTTCTGGTTTTGAACATGGGCAGCGCGATAAGCGGCGTCGGGTGGCGACGTGCATGCCAGATATAGGTCGCGAGGAGTGACAACCCGGCGAGGATTATCAGCACGCCTATATAGCTGGCAACGATGCGCTCGCCAAAAAGTTCCATCCCGCTGGAGATCAGCACCAGTCCCAGGCCAAATAAAAGAAAGCCGGTCATATCAAAACCGCGCCGGGGCGTGGTGAAGTTTGGCATGTACCTGCGGGCGTAGAGCAAACCGAGAATGCCGATAGGGATATTAATGAGGAAGATCCAGTGCCAGCTTGCCCAGGTGACCAGCACGCCGCCGAGCAGCGGACCTAAAATCGGCCCGACCAGACCCGGCATGGTGACGAAGTTCAGAACGGGCAGCAGTTCGCTTCGTGGATAAGCTCGCAATAACGCCAGGCGCGCGACGGGCATCATCATTGCCCCGCCAATCCCCTGTACTACGCGAAAGATAACCAGCTGGCTGAGCGAGCCGGACATGGCGCAGGCAAACGAGCCGAGAGTGAAGAGGGTGACGGCAATCATAAACACGCGGCGGGTACCGAAGCGGTCGGCAAGCCAGCCGCTGACCGGAATCAGCATGGCGACCGTTAGGGTGTAGCTGATAATTGCCGACTGCATTGCCAATGGCGAACGGCCCAGGCTGTGGGCGATGGCGGGGAGCGCAGTATTAAGGATGGTGGCATCCAACGCCTGCATAAAGAAAGCCATTGCCGCAATCCACGGCAGCCCGGCCATACTGCGAGCAGTTTTGGTCATTAGAATCCTGATGTTTTAAGCTGCCAGGAATAAGTGTTTTTAGCCGTTAGAGAAGGGCTTCTGAAGCAGAGCCTGGCCCGCAATCAGCGCGGCCTGACTATCCCCACGGGTAATGGCGTCAACAATTGCCTGGTGCAAATCGAGTTTGATAACTTCGTTGTCGGTTATCGCAGTGAAGTAATTGTAATAAATAGAACGGAATAAGTTAGCGAAAGAACAAAGGAAAGGGTTACCGCTCATTTCATATATATGTTCGTGGTAGGCCATGTCCACTTCTATCCAGCGCTCGCGGTCAAAGGCGGTCTTCAGCTTGACCATCTCAACCATTTTCTCATTGAGATAGGCCTTCTGTTCTTTACTCCCGTTGAGCGCGGCCAGCGAGCAGGCCTGAGGTTCAAGGCTGTTACGCATGACAAGGAAGTAATCTACGACGTCGTTGAAGTTTTCTTCCGTCATCCACCAGGTGAGCAACTCCTTATCGAGGAAGTTCCAGTGGCTACGAGGCATCACGCGTGTGCCAATGCGCGGGCGTGGCAAAACCATTCCCTTCGCGGTTAATGTCTTTACAGCTTCCCTTACGGCCGTACGGCTAACCCCGAAGAGCTCACCCAGCTCTATTTCACCGGGCAAAATACTGCCTGCTTGGTATTCCCCCCGCAGGATCCGCTGCGCTAATTTCTCTGCAAGAACATATGAAAGGTTCTTCTGTGCCGCGAGCTGTTGTGCAGATAAAGACATTTATGCAATTCCTTTAGCTATGTTTCTCTTTGTAGTATGCCATCGGACATCTCTTTCTGATGCTTAAAACAGCAAATATCCCGTGTTAGACGGGTTTTGCAGTCGTTTTGATGAAAAAAAAGGCGCTTGGTAATTTATTTGCAATAAACGCTTGTCACGTTCCGAAAAATCCCTATACTGCGCCTCCACTGACACGGCACAACGGCTTACAAACCGGCCCGTCAGTCAGACGAAAGCGAAAATAAACGCTTGACTCTGAAAGAGGAAAGCGTAATATACGCCACCTCGAGTTACCCGGCG
>DASXGN010000038.1:0-343298 GCA_036489025.1 Buttiauxella sp. | reverse complement strand
ATGCGAAAAAAAAGCCCGCATTTGCATGCGAGCTCTTCTTTAAATGTGGCGGTGAGAGAGGGGTTCGAACCCTCGATACGTTGCCGTATACACACTTTCCAGGCGTGCTCCTTCAGCCACTCGGACACCTCACCGTATTGTCGCCCCAGCGCTGCTGGAACGGGCGCTAATTTAGGGAAAAGTGCCTGGCTCGTCAATATTCTTTTCTTCAAATTCGTGCGTTTACACAAACTTCGCGCAACTTGCTTTTTAAAACAGCAAAGCGTGCTGCTTTTTTATGACATTCACCCCTTGAATTGATTCGCGTTTCGCGTAAGCCTAAGAAAAAAAGGAGGAAGCGTGGACATTATTTTCTATCACCCAACATTCGATACCCCATCCTGGCTCGCCGGTTTACAGCGGCAGCTCCCACAGGCTCGCGTTCGCGAGTGGAAAGCGGGGGATAACCAACCCGCTGACTATGCTCTGGTCTGGCATCCTCCGGTGGAGATGCTCGCCGGCCGTAAGACGCTGAAGGGCGTCTTCGCACTTGGTGCGGGGGTAGATTCGATTCTCAGCAAACTCCAGGCTCATCCCGACATGCTTCCTGCGGGCGTCCCCTTATTCCGGCTTGAAGATACCGGCATGGGGCAGCAAATGCAGGAGTATGCGGTCAGCCAGGTGCTGCACTGGTTCCGTCGCTTCGACGATTATCAGGCGCAAAAGCTGCAGGCAAACTGGCAGCCGCTTGAGGATTATCGCCGTGAAGACTTCACCATCGGTATTCTCGGCGCGGGCGTGCTGGGCGGCAAAGTGGCGGAAAGCCTGGTCGCCTGGGGATTCCCGGTTCGCTGCTGGAGCCGCAGCCAGAAGGATTATCCTGGCGTGACAAGCTTTGCGGGCGAAGCACAGCTTGACGATTTCCTTCGCGGCACTCGCGTTCTCATTAACCTGCTGCCCAACACGCCGCAAACTGTCGGCATCATTAACGGAAGGCTGCTGGAACAGCTTGCCGACGAAGCCTACGTGCTTAATCTTGCGCGCGGAGTTCATTTGGTTGAGGCCGAACTTCTGGCCGCGCTTGAAAAAGGTAAGGTCAAAGGGGCGATGCTCGACGTTTTCGCGCAGGAGCCTCTGCCGAAAGAGAGCCCGCTGTGGAAACACCCGCGAGTAGCCATCACGCCGCATGTTGCCGCCGTGACCCGTCCTGATGAGGCAATGGCCTATATCGCCAAAACTATTCTTCAGCTGGAAAAAGGTGAGAGACCAACGGGAGAAGTTTCCCTGCAGCACGGATATTAAACCGCAGCCCGGCGGCCCGCCGGGCTAAAAAACGACGGCGATAGCTGCTATCCTTGCGGGAAAGAGAGAAAAGGAGAGAGTCATGTATCCCGTTGACCTGCATATGCATACCGTCGCCAGCACCCACGCCTACAGTACCCTGCATGATTACATCGCCATCGCCAGGAGCAAAGGCATCAAATTATTTGCTATCACCGATCACGGCCCGGATATGGCCGATGCCCCGCATTACTGGCATTTCGTCAACATGCGTATCTGGCCGCGCAGGGTGGACGGCGTAGGCATTCTGCGCGGTATTGAAGCGAATATTAAAAATACCCAGGGGGAAATCGACTGCACGGGCCCGATGCTCGACGCGCTGGATCTGATCATCGCCGGTTTCCACGAGCCGGTTTTTCCGCCGCAGGACGAAGCTACCCACACCGAAGCGATGATTGCCACCATGGCCGCCGGGAATGTCCACATTATCAGTCACCCGGGCAATCCTAAGTTTCCGGTTGATATCCCCGCCATCGCGGCGGCTGCGGCTAAATATAATGTGGCGCTTGAGCTGAACAACTCATCTTTTACCCACTCCCGCAAGGGCAGCGGGCCGAACTGCCGGGCAATTGCTGCGGCGGTGCGAGAGGCGGGCGGCTGGCTGTCGCTGGGTTCCGATTCCCACACGGCTTTTACCCTTGGCGATTTCGACGAATGCCGCAAAGTTCTGGCAGACATTGATTTCCCTGAGGAGCGAATTCTTAACGTTTCCCCGCGTCGTTTATTAGATTTTCTTGAAGCCCGTGGCATGGCACCGATTGCCGAATTTGCCACACTGTAATCACTCCCTCTGGAATGGACTGTTAGCATGAATGAGTTCTCAATGATTTGCCGTGTATTAGGATCGCTGTTTTACCGCCAGCCGCAGGACCCGCTGTTGGTTCCGCTGCTGACGATGATCCGTGAAGGGAAGCTCGCGGCAAGTTGGCCTCTCGAGCAGGATGAACTGCTGGCGCGCCTGCAACAAAGCTGCGACCCGCAGCAAATGGCGGCGGATTACAACGCGATGTTTGTGGGAGAGGAGTGCAGCGTGTCGCCTTACCGTTCGGCGTGGGAAGAAGGCAGCCATGAAGGCGAGGTACGTGAGTTCCTGAAGGCTCGCGGTATGCCGCTTGCCCAGACGCCGGCCGACCATTTTGGCACCCTGCTGCTGGCCGCCTCCTGGCTGGAAGATCAGTCGCAGGAAGATGAGTTTGAAGCCCAGGTCACGCTGTTTGATGAGTATTTGCTGCCGTGGTGCGGCACCTTCCTTGGCAAGGTTGAAGCCCATGCCACCACGCCTTTCTACCGCACGCTGGCGGGCATCAGCCGGGAAGCAATCCAGGCGATGCGTGACGAACTGGAAGAATCGGAAGAAGAGTAAGTGTGATTTCGGTCACCTTTTTCATGTAATGTAAATTCGTTTCTTTCATAAACTGTGCGGTTGATCGTGGTTGGGCCTCCGGGCTCTGCTATGATACGCCGCCATGAACATACTCATTTCTCTTGCATTGACGACCGGTATTCTCTCAGGCCTTTGGGGCTGGGTGGCGGTGAGTCTCGGCTTACTCAGCTGGGCGGGTTTCCTCGGCTGTACGGCCTATTTCGCCTGTCCGCAGGGCGGTGTCAAAGGGCTGCTTATCTCGCTCTGCACTCTGTGCAGCGGTGTTGTCTGGGCGCTGGTGATTATTCACGGCAGTGCGCTGGCTCCGCATCTGGAGATTCTCGGCTACGTGATAACGGGCGCGGTGGCCTTCCTGATGTGCATTCAGGCCCGCCACGTGCTGCTGTCGTTTGTGCCCGGCACTTTTATCGGCGCCTGCGCCACCTTTGCAAATCAGGGAGAATGGAAAATTGTGCTTCCTTCTTTGCTGCTTGGGCTGGCGTTTGGCTTTGCGATGAAAAACAGCGGGCTGTGGCTGGCGGCGCGTAAGGCGAGACGTTCATCCCCATCCGCCATTGCGGAATAAAAAAACCAGCCGAGGCTGGTTTTTGTTTTTTTGCGAGGCCGTCAGGCTTCTGGCGGCACCGACATTTCTTTGTATTTCACAAGAATAGGGTTCTTAACATCACCCGGATTCTTCAGGTCCCACAGCCCGCGGTCGATCCCGTCGTTCACCAGGTAAATAACCCCGGTCTCAATGGCTGACATCAGGCACATCATGACCGGCTCGTTGCTGGTATAGCCCACTTCGCCCTCCAGCAGCCGCTGATAGTCAATGAAGCGGAAGACCCCGGCCTGAACTTCATAGGAAAGAATCGTTTTGCTGGTGTTGACCGAAGAGAGCACTTCGCCGGTGCTGACGTTAACCACGCGCAGGTTAACGGCTATCTGATCGAGCTGGTACTGCGTATCCGCGCCGATACCGAAGTAACGCGCGCCAACCCCACCGGATTTAACGTTGCTCTCATAACCAATAATAGAACCTTCAATCATGACGTTTGCCGCCATCAGCGACTGCAAAGGCTGGCGGTTATTGTCGGCAACCGTGCCGTTTTCCTGCGCGGCGCGAATGATTTTTCGTTCATTCAGCAGGTTTTGTAATCCCTGACGTTCCAGAGGAATAAACCAGCGCGAGTCTTTTAATGCCGTCACCAGCATCGCGGTGGCGCTCTGCGGTACGGCAGTCGAGAAGTTACTCGCCGGATAAGGTTTAAACTGCCCGGTTTCATCCTGAATGTTATAGACGGAAACAAACAGCTTGCCTTTTGCTTCCGGTAAGTGCGTTAAATCACGATAGCTTTGGGCCCGAGGCATGAGCGTAGGTCTGGCGGCTTCTTTAGGTGGCGCGGTTAAACAACCACTTAATAAACACACTGCTACGATGAGAAGTAAGCGCTGCATGATGTTTATCCTTAAATACCTTTTTGATTGTTTAAAGCCCACTAGAAATCAGTAGAGTTTGATTGCAGGCCGGATACCTGAATGGTTGATATTTTCCCTGTTTTACGGTCCGTGACGTTCAGGTTTAACTGGCCGTCTGTATTTTTAATATCAACAATAAAGTCGTTGGTGACCAGGCGTCCCGGCTTGCCGGTATTAATATTGGTCAACAGACCGCCCAAAATTTGCGACTGAATTGCCTGAGTGAAGTTATCCAACGCGGAAGGGGTCTCAATGCCAAGATCGTCGTTATAACTCGGATCCTTATAGGAGTTTTGAGCCTGGGCTTCGTTAAGTAAAAATGAACCGTTATTGGGGTTGCCGCCAAAGTTTGGGTTGGTAAACTGGAAAACCATATTTCCTCCCCAGGCCAGTGGCGTAAATAGCACCAGCGGTAGAGCTACATGTATTACACGCATGACGTTCTCCTAAAACTCATCGTGGGTTAAATCGCCGGTGCTCAACAGAGCCTTATCTACCTGCCGACGTTTTATCGCCTCTGCGGTCTGATCCAGTGCAATATCGACGTTGCGGTCGAAATCGCGTTTAGTGGGGAATAAAAAAGCCTGAAAAATAACGTCCTGATCGACAGTAATGGTTATCCAGCTTCCCCAGCGGGCGCTGGGTCGCTCATTAATAGTCAGATTGCCGGTAAAACTGTTTTCCCACTTGTCACTAAAGGCCCGGTAAAAGTCATGGCCCACGGAAGAAACGGTGTGATCCGTCAACAGTCCGGGTATCTCCACTTCTACGGCGCGAACGCCCCCGGAAGCGCACAGTAAAACCGTCGCCAGCAGCAAAGCAGGTTGTAATTTCATTGCCTTATCGCCTGAGGTTATCGTTTGCCCAGGAAACCGCCTGAGTGCGGTTTTTAACGGCTATCTTCTTGAATAAGTTATAGAGGTGGGTTTTTACCGTGTTTTCACTAATAAATAGCGACTGAGCGATTTCAATATTTGAAGCGCCAATACGTAATTTATTAAGGATTTCCTTTTCACGGTGCGTCAACAATGAAGACTCAACGTTGTTGAAGCGATAATTTCCGGAGTGATTAATTAAATAGCTGGCTAATTTTTGCGAGAAATAACATTCTCCCTCCATGACACCACGAATACCTTCAACTACCCGCGGCTCTTCTTCTGAGGTATAAAACACCCCGTTAATGTATGGCCAGTTTTCAATGTCGCGGAATTGGTACTCTTCTGGAGTATTGAGCAGAAGCAGTTTAATGCTGCTATGCTTACGGCTTAAGTTGTCTTGCCAGTAGTTAATCAGCTTTTTATCCGCCTCGACCATATCGAATAACACCAGAACATTACCGGCTACCTCTTCGAGGGAACGTTGAATATTATGAAGTTTTCCGCTTACCGACAGAGACGATTTTAAATGTTGTAGCAAAGCCGAAGCCTGCAACGAAGGTTTAGTGATCAGCAACAATGTGTGACCCTGTAAAGTATGGACTTCATTAAACATGATGAAACTCCATCCGGTTTTATGCACTATCAATTGAATTAACAGAAAGTTAATTCACCAGAGATACTGATAAGTGCTGCACTGCTGTGTGTGAAATAATAAAACACTGTCAAACACGCACTTTGATACGCCTGACTATGTGTTAAGGAAAATAGTTACTGCTGATTTCAATCTAGCGGGTAGTAATCTTAAAGCAAGTGTTAAACGTGTAACACAATGTAACTGAAGATATTCAAATGTTTCCCCGTGAAATTTTGACTATTTAGTCTTGATACTAAAGTTGTACATTTTTATTAAGCTGCACAGTTTTAAAAGTCATACAATTTAATTTATGACATTGATTATTATGATTTTATTTATATATTCATAATTTTGGTAAAGATTTAACATATGTAACCCGCCGGTCTTTACCTGCTTATTACCGCTTCGCTTAATAAAACTCTTCGTGGTGACGGCATATCTTTCTAAATTGCGAGATCGCTCTCAATGCATGCCCAGCCAGACGGCAAGAATAGTGATTAAGAAAGCCATGTCGCTCACTTTTTTGCATGCATTAAAATTTGTTTCAGAGAACGCCTTGTTGGCATTGGTTTTTTTTATATAACTCATACTTTGGGGTGAATATAATTATAAAAATACCACGTGCGGGTGACATATTTTAAATGTTTCGCCAGACATACTCATTTTCGTAACGCAGCAATAACTTTTCACGGTTTGCGTTAACAACGAAATAATTTGTTTAGCTTATATACCTGGCAGCATCCAGGTCCAGGATGACAACATGAAAAACAGATCGTTATTTATGGTGTTAGCATTGCTGGGTGCGCCTGGTTATGTAGTTGCAGGATCTCCGGATCTCGCCGCTTCAGAATATAATTTTGCGGCAAATGAATTAAGCAACTTTTCATCAAATCAGGCAGCTATTATTGGTCAGTACGGTAGTAATAATAATGCCGATGTTGATCAACGAGGAACCCGGCAATTAGCGGAGGTCTCGCAGTACGGGGCTAACAACCGCGCAAATGTCGATCAATCAGGGAGTTATAACTTTGCTTATATTGCGCAATCGGGTAGTGCTAACGATGCCAATATTCAGCAAACGTCTTCGGGTAATGCCGCTGTAATCATTCAGAAAGGTTCTGGGAATAGAGCAAGCATTATTCAGACAGGTACTCAGAAGTCAGCAATTGTAGTGCAGAAACAGTCACAAATGGCGGTTCGTGTTATCCAAAGATAATACACAAACTATTTGGGCTTAAATTCTCAATCCGATGGGGGTTTCACCATGAATCTTTTCAAAGTGGCAGCATTAGCAGCGTTGGTGGTTTCCGGTAGTGCACTGGCTACAAGTGGTCCAAGCTGGGGCGGCGGTGGCGGTATGCCGCAGTCTAATGAAAATTCCACTCTTAAAATTTATCAGCAGGGCGGCGGAAACAACGCCACGGCGCTACAGTCTGACGCAAAAAACTCCATTACTGATATCAAACAGTTTGGTGGGGCTAACGGTGCCGACGTAGGCCAGGGTTCTGACGATAGCTCAGTTGAGCTGCTGCAAAATGGCTATGCTAACAATGCCACTATCGATCAGTGGAATGGCAAACAGTCTGACGTCACTGTACATCAATATGGTGCGAATAACGGTGCAACCGTTGACCAGACCGCTTCCGGCTCACACGTTAACGTGACCCAGGTTGGCTTTGGTAACCATGCAAGTGCTTCCCAGTACTAACTGAGAATCTGCGCTATATAAAAACAGGGCCTCAGGCCCTGTTTTTTATTGCAGACAAAGAAGGCAAAGGCGCGATTTTTCCTTTTTTGTGGCTATCAAATGAAAATCAATGAATGGGTTTCTCGGTCAATGTCATTGGGGAAAATATATGCACACCTTAATTTTGCTGGCCGCGCTTTCGAATCAGCTTTCGTTTAATACTCAGCAGCAGGGCAATATTTATACGATTGAACCCGTCGCCACCCTGACGACCGACTGCCAGTGTTCGATGACGCTTTCAGCCACGCGTTCCGGCACGGCCGGGCAAAGCACCAGCAATCAGCGCTCGAGCGTATCCATCAAAGCAAACGAGCCGATAAAGCTTACAAGTTTGAGTTTGAACATTGATCCTGGCGACAGCGTCACCATAAAGGTGACGCTCACAGACGGTAAAGGTCTACAGCTGGAAAACCAGTGGACCCCGCCGGGGAAAATATAGATTTAAGTTCGGCGTGAGTTTTGTCGCTGGTTTGTTGTGAATACTTCATCTGTAGACCAATGTTTAACTGTAGTGCTTTCGTTATCTGCCGATAACTTCATTGCAGACTGAAATTAAGGAACACAGACCATGATTACAGCTAATTTGAAGAGATTGCTTTGTGTTGTAGCGTTGGCGGTACTCGCACCTTTGTCTCAGGTTCACGCCGACGGTGGCGTTATCCATTTCAGGGGTGAGATTGTCGAAGGGGGATGTGATTTCAAACCACAGGATCAGAAGGTGAGTATTTCCTGCTATAAGGATGGGAAACCAGCAACCTACCATGTTGCGCTGAACCAATTAGATAATTACTCCATCAGAAGCGATAGTCTGGTCCATACCAGCATCCGCTATCTCGACCCGCAGCGACGTCTGGCGATAATGAACGTCACTTATCAGTAACCAAAATGGCCTGGCATCGCGCCAGGCCATGAGTTTTTCCTTCCAATGATTCAATTCAGCGCTGGTTTTGTTACTATTCTGCGCCGTCGCACGATTTGCGACGAAAAAATATCTTCTCTGCAAGACATCCCGTCGGATTGAGAGTTATTCCATAGCCTGCGACAACGTAAAACGATATATATGCAGGCGGCAGCATATGAATGATGGTAGCGAGAATGAAGTTAGCGTTTAACCTTGTCGACTGGCAGGCCTGCGCTCCCGGCTTATCCGAAGCGGGGCAGTGGAAGGCCTGGGGAAAAGCCGCTGCCGTGGTCGATACGGCAGCTCAAATAGCCAAAAGCACCCACTTACCGATGATGACCGCGCGCCGCCTGGCGTCCGGCAGCCGTCTTGCCGTGGACAGCGCTCTGGCCGTGCTGGCCCGCACTCAGGTTGACGCCCTTGTTTTCGCCAGCCGCCACGGCGAACTGGAACGCAACTTTAGCATTCTGACCAACCTTGCCGAACAACAGTCCGTTTCACCCACTGATTTCGCCATGTCCGTTCATAATGCGGCCGTGGGCAACACGACGATTGCGGCAAAAAAACCTTTAGTTTCCTCTTCTGTCTCTGCCGGACGCGACACCTTCGGGCAGGCGCTGGTCGAAGTCGCCGCCTTCCATTTTGCGGGCTACCAGCGCGTGCTGCTGGTGGATTTTGACGGCGCAATCCCGGCGTTTTATCAGCCTTATTTGTCCCATGAGCCCGCCGGATTCCCGTTTGCCGTTGCGTTACTGCTCGAAGCGGGCTCGCAGCTGCGGGTAGATAGTGCGCCCGTAGAACAGAACGAGAAGGGCCGGGCGGATTTGCCGCAAAGCCTGGCCTTTTTGCACGGCTGGCTAAGCGAAGCCCCTGAATTTTCATGCGCTGGCGAAAGGCTGCGCTGGCAGTGGAGCCGCGGCGATGTGGCGTAGCGCTCTGGCCCGTCTGGAGTGGGCCCGGCGCGTGGCGATGACCGGGCTGCTGTTTATTCTTTTTGGCAGCGGCGGGCTGATGCTCTCGCTGCTGTGGTTTAATCTGCTGCTGGTGGTCGTGCCGAACCGCGATAAGCGGCGGGCCCTGGCGCGGCGCAGTATTGCCGCCAGCTTTCGGCTCTTCCTGCGCATTGGGCGCTTTTTGGGCGTCTTTGATTATCGGTTTAGCGGGCTAAGCAAGCTGCACGGCGAGAAAGGTTCACTGATTGTGGCGAATCATCCCACGCTGCTGGATTATGTTTTTATCGCCTCGCAGGCCCCGGAAATTGGCTGTCTGGTGAAAGCCAGCCTGGTGAACAATCCGTGCTTTGCCGGGGTGATTCGCGCGGCGGACTACCTGGTGAACAGCCAGGGTGAAACATTATTACCCGAAAGCCAGCGGCGGCTTGCGGCGGGGGAGACCATACTCATCTTTCCGGAAGGCACGCGGACCCGGCCCGGCGAACCGCTGGTTATCCAGCGTGGGGCTGCGCAGATCGCCGTACGCAGCGGCTGCCCGTTGCGGCTGGTGCATATTCACTGCGACCAGCGCTACCTGGACAAACACAGCCGCTGGTATCAGATCCCGGCCCGCAGGCCGATGATTACCCTCTCTGTGCAGCACAGAATAGAGAGCCTGGACTTTATGACTTCACAGGACGATACCCCGGCCCTGGCGGCTCGTCGCCTGAGTCATTATTTACGTCAGGAGCTGGTGCCTGACTCTCGTTAAGACCCGGATGCAGATATGGACTCACTACACAACGATATAAAACGGTTAATTATCGACACGCTGAACCTTGAAGACGTGAGCGTGGACGATATCGACAGCGAGGCGCCGCTGTTCGGTGACCAGGGCCTGGGGCTGGACTCCATCGACGCGCTTGAACTCGGGCTGACCGTGAAAAAGCGCTACGGCGTGGTGCTGTCGGCTGAAAATGAAACCCTGCGCCAGCATTTTTACTCTGTGGCAACGCTTGCGGCTTTTATCGCGAGCCTGAATCCGGCGCACAGCGCCTGAATGACTGATTGAAAGAACGAGTAGGCTATGAATAAAGAAGCTATTTATCAGGAAGTGAGCGGGTTACTGGTGAAACTGTTTGACCTCGACGCGGAGCAAATCACGCCTGAATCGCGCCTGTATGAAGATTTAGATCTCGACAGCATTGATGCCGTGGACATGGTGGTTCACCTGCAAAAACGCACCGGCAAAAAAATTAAGCCGGAAGATTTTAAAGCGGTACGCACCGTTCAGGATGTTGTTGACGCGGTAGAACGGCTGCAACAGGACTCCTGATGCGGGGGCGGGCAGCAACAGCACTGAATATCGCAGGAGGGCTGGCCGTCACAGGCTGGCCTTTTGCTGTCTGGCTGGCGCTGACTTACCCCCGGCTGCATATTCTGCTGCCGCTGCTGGCCCTTTTATTCGTTCTGCGTCTGGCCGCCCTGCGCGGTAAAAGGGGAGTCTTAAGCCGCGCCGCCCAGGGCCTTGCCCTGCTGGGCATCGTGCTGACGCTTTCGAGCGTCTGGCTGCGCGAAGCGCAGCTTCTGCTGTGGTATCCGCTGGTGGTGAACGTGGTGATGCTGGCTTTATTCGGCGGATCGTTATTCAGCCCCATGCCGGTGATTGAACGCCTGGCACGCTGGCGCGAGGGGGCGCTTTCCCCGGCTGCCGTTCGCTATACGCGCCGCGTGACCCAGGTCTGGTGCGGGTTCTTCGTGATTAACGGCGCAATCTCTTTAGCCACTATTGTTTACGGCAACATTCATCTCTGGACGCTGTGGAACGGTATGCTCAGCTATTGCCTGATGGGCGCGCTGTTTGCCGGGGAATGGCTGGTTCGCCAACGCGTGAAACGCCGCCATGAATAAGATCCTGCCGCTCAGCGAATGGCTAAGCGAAGCCCGCCAGCCCGATCATATCGTGGCCTTCGACGGCGAAAAGCTCTTTACCCAGGCTCAGCTTGTTAGCGATGTTCACCGGCTGTACCACGCGCTGAATCTGCACCCTGGCAGGCGCTGGGCGCTGTGCTTTGAAAGCAGCTACGCGTTCATCGTCGCGCTGCTTGCCACGCTCCATGCCGGTAAAACGCCGGTTCTGCCTGGCCACTGCCGCGAAGCCCAGCTGCGTGAGCAACGCTCGCAGTTTGACGGCGTGATGAGCGATTTACCGCTTGAGCCAGGCTGCCCGATTATCAGCCCGCACGCTTTGCCGCCCCGGGCCATTCAGACTTTACCTCCCGTGCCGGACGATGCCGGCGTGACGCTGTTTACCTCCGGCTCAACGAGCGAGCCTGCTCAGGTCTTTAAATCGGTCGCCGCGCTTAATCATGAAAGCGCCTGGCTGGCAGACCTCTGGGGGCGGGAGATGCAGGGCTGCCGCGTGGTGGCCTCGGTCAGCCATCAGCATATGTACGGCCTGACGTTTCGCATCATGCTGCCGATGACGCTCGGCCTGGCCTGCGATACCGCAATGATTGATTTTCCCGAACGGCTGGCCGCGCAGAAAACGCATCCGCTGGTGTTTATCAGCAGCCCGGCTTTCCTGAAGCGGCTCGACCCTTCGCTCAAAGCGCCGTCCTGCCGCAAAATTATCTCAGCGGCGGGCCTGCTGGATGATGAAACCGCGCAGCGCGTGAAAAGCTGGCTGGGTACGCCGGTCAGCGAAATTTACGGCACAACGGAAACGGGCGTCATAGCCTGCCGCGAACACCTTCTTGCTGGCCAGCCCTGGCGGCCTTTCCCGGCGGTTAAATTTATCGCGCATAATGAGGGCTGGCGACTGCGTTCCCCCTTGATTCAGGGCGGAGAATGCGGGCTGGATGACAATCTGGCCTTTACGGAGCAGGGCAGTTTTGTGCTGCTCGGACGCAGGGACAGGATCGTGAAGCTTGAGGAGAAGCGCGTTTCGCTTAGCGAGATTGAACGCCGCCTGCTTTGCCTGCCGGGCATCAAGGATGCTGCGGTGCTGCCGATAACCCGCGCGGGGCGCACGACGCTCGGTGCCGTGGTGGCCTGCGATGCCGCTGCGCTGCCTGAAAACTATCAACAGCGCTGGCGAGAAGAGCTCCGCCGGTGGCTTGAACCTGTGGCCATTCCCCGCTACTGGCGGCTCGTCGAGAGCATTCCGCTCAACAGCCAGAGCAAAAGGGCATGGGCGCAGCTACAGGACTTATTTTTATGAAAGCCATTGAAGCAAAACGTACCCGGCCGGAGGAAAATCAGCTTTGCCTGCAGCTGGATATTCCCGCCGACCTGAGCTGGTTCCGCGGTCATTTTCCAGACCGGCCTCTGCTGCCCGGCGTGGCGCAGCTCGACTGGGTGATGGCGTACGGCGAGGAGCTGGCGCCGGGAATGCGGTTTAGCGCCATCGACAGCGTAAAATTTCAACGCCCCGTGCTGCCTGAGTCGCGGCTGGAGCTGACGGTCCGCTGGGACAGCGTCCGCAGCCTGCTGAGCTTTGCCTATGTTCAGCTGAAAGATGAAGCCAGGCTGCCGGTCAGCAGCGGGAAGATCAAACTATGTCCGTGAAGCCGCCCGCGTTCCGACCCTGCGTCGTCATTCCCTGCTATAACCACGGCGCGATGCTGCCCGGCGTACTCGCTCGTCTGGCTCCGTTCAGTCTGCCGTGCATTGTTGTCGATGACGGAAGCGAACAGGCGACGGCGCAGCAGCTGGATAATTTAGCCGTCGGCCAGCCGCAGATCGCTCTGGTACGCCTGGCGGAAAACGGCGGCAAAGGGCAGGCCGTTATTGCTGGCTTGCAGGCGGCTCAGGCGGCGGGCTACAGCCACGCCGTGCAGCTGGATGCCGACGGACAGCACTGCATTGAAGATATTCCCCGCTTTCTGGCGCAGGCGCAAAGCCATCCTGAAACGCTGATTTCCGGCCAGCCTGATTATGATGAATCCGTGCCGAAAGCCCGGCTTTACGGCCGCTACGTCACCCATTTCTGGGTATGGGTTGAAACGCTCTCGCTGGCGCTCAAGGACAGCATGTGCGGCTTCCGGGTTTACCCGCTTGCTCAGACGCTGGCGGTGATTCAACGTCATCCACCCGGCAAGCGCATGGATTTCGATACGGAAATTATGGTGCGCCTGTACTGGGCCGGCGTGGACAGCCGCTTTTTACGCACCCGCGTAATCTATCCCGAAGACGGCCTGTCGCATTTTGACGGGCTGCGCGACAACCTGCGGATCTCCTGGATGCACACGCGGCTGTTTTTCGGCATGCTGCCGCGCATTCCTTCGCTGCTTGCCCGTCGGCATCAGGCCGCGCACTGGGCAAAGACCCCCGAGCGTAAAGGGCTGGCGGGGATGCGGTTTATGCTGCGCGTCTATCAACTTTTGGGGCGCGGCGCGTTTACGCTGCTGCTGTATCCCGTGGCGGCCTGGATGTGGCTCACCGGCAGCCCGCAGCGCCGGGCCTCAAAGCAGTGGCTTTCCCGCGTGAAGCAGCAGGCGCAAATTAAACAGATTACTTTGCCCGCCGGGCTGAACAGCTACCGGCATTTTTTACGCTTCGGCGATGCGATGCTGAACAAAATCGCCGCCTGGCGCGGCGATATTCAATGGGATCGCGATATCTGCTTCGCGCCGGGCAGCCGGGAAGTTTTGCAGCCTCAGCTAAACCAGGGGAAACTGATCCTCGCCGCGCATCTCGGTGATATTGAAGCGAGCAGGGCGCTGGCGCAGGTCGACGCCGGGCTGACGATCAACGCCCTGGTTTTCACCGATCACGCGCAGCGCTTCCGACAAATCGTCGAAGAGATTGCCCCGCAGGCGGCGGTGAATTTGCTGCCCGTCACGCACATCGGCCCTGAAACCGCCATGCTGCTACAGGATAAGCTTAATGCGGGTGAGTGGGTGGCCATCGTCGGCGACCGAATTGCCGTGAATACCCAGCGTGGAGGCGATCGTCGCGTCTGCTGGAGCCGGTTTATGGGCGCGCAGGCGCCTTTCCCGCAGGGGCCGTTTATCCTCGCCGCCGCATTACGCTGTCCGGTCATTCTAATGATGGTGCTGCGCGAGCAGGGGAAGCTGCGCGTTCACGCCGAAGCCTTTGCCGACCCGCTCGTTTTACCCCGGGCCACGCGCCAGCAGGCGCTGCAACAGGCTATCGACCGCTATGCCGAACGGCTTGAAGCCTATGCTCTGCGCTCGCCGCTCGACTGGTTTAATTTTTATGATTTCTGGCAGCTGCCGCCAGAGAAGGAGTCCGGATGCTGAGCGAGCCCCGCTTTACCGCCGAGGTGAGTATTAAAGTGCCTTTTCACGACGTCGACGCGATGAACGTTGTCTGGCACGGGAACTACTTCCGCTATTTTGAAGTGGCGCGCGAAGCGCTGCTGGATCGGTTTGGCTACGGCTATCGGGCGATGAAAGCGTCCGGCTACGTCTGGCCCGTCGTAGATACGCGGGTGAAATATCGTGACGCGGTGACTTTTGAACAGCAAATCCTGGTGCGCGCCCGCGTGGAGGAGTTTGAAAATCGCCTGAAAATTGGCTACCAAATTGTCGACGCCGCCAGCGGGAAACGTACCACCACCGGCTACACCATTCAGGTTGCCGTGAACGCCGCGACGGGGGAGATGTGCTACGTCTCGCCGGACGTGCTCTTTGAACGCATGGGGATCAGGCCATGAGAAAAATATTACTGGCCGCGCTGCTTCTGGCCTGCGGCACCGCGCAGGCGATCACGCTCGACGACGTCCAGCACCGCTTTGCCGCCCAGGAAGTGGTGCGCGCGTCCTTCCAGCAGGAACGCCAGATTAGCGGCATGGCGCAGCCTTTGCACTCCAGCGGCGAAGTGCTGATCGCCAAAAGCAGGGGCCTGTGGTGGCAGCAGCTGCATCCTTTCCCGATGACGCTGATCCTTGACGACAGCCACATGGCGCAGGTGATGGGCAGCCAGCCTCCGCAGGTGATCACCGCCGACAGCAACCCGCAGATGTTTCAGTTCAACCATCTGCTGCGCGCCTTATTCCAGGCCGATCGCAAAGTGCTGGATGAAAACTTTACCAGCGAATTTACCGACCTCGGCAAGGGGCAGTGGCAGCTGGTGCTCACCCCGATAACCACGCCGCTCGATAAACTGTTCAGCACCATTTCCTTGCAGGGCGAAAAATACCTCAACCGCATCGAGCTGAACGACAGGCAGGGCGATCGCACCGAAATCACCTTTAGCAACCACCGTCCTGAACCGCGAAAGCTGACCCGTGAAGAGCAACAGCGCTTCGTTTTCTGACCGGCATCGCCGCTTCGCGTGGAGCTGGCTGGTGATGGTGGCTCTGTTAGCGGTCGCGCTGGGTGTGCTGCTGCCGAAGGCCCGGCTCGACAGCAGCGTGCTGTCGTTGCTGCCGTCGCAGAGCCTCGGGCAAATTCCCCCCGAAATTGAAGCGGGTTTTTTGCAGCGTCTCGACGGGCAAATGCTGTGGCTGGTCAGCCCCGGCAGCCAGCCTGACGAGCGGGCCGCGCGCCGGTGGCTGCAACAGCTGAATCAGCAGCCGTTCCTCGCGCAGGTGCAGGGCCCGATGAACGCGGCGGACCAGCAGGCCTGGGGCAAATTCTATTTTGAACATCGCAACGGGCTGGTCGATGAGCAAACCCGTGCCCGGCTGCAAAACGGCGGCGAGGCGCAGGCGCAGTGGATTTTATCGCAGCTGTATTCGGCCTTTTCCGGCGTCAGCGGCAAAGAGCTGAGCAACGATCCGCTGATGCTGGTGCGCGGCTCGCAGCTGGCATTGCAGCGCAGCGCCAGCCAGCTGCGCATGATTAACGGCTGGCTGGTGGCGAAAGATCGGCAGGGCCGCTACTGGTACATGCTGCACGGCGAACTGAACGGATCCTCGTTCGATATGCAGCGCGGCCGGGAAGCGGTGAGTCAGCTACGCGTCCTGCAACAAAAGCTTGAGCAGCAGTTCCCGCAGGCGAAGGTGATGTCGCGCGGCACGCTGTTCTACAGCGATTACGCCAGCCAGCAGGCGAAGCACGACGTTTCCACGCTGGGCCTGGCGACGATAGCCGGCGTGCTGCTGCTGATCCTTGCCGTCTTCCGTTCGGTTCGGCCTTTGCTGCTGTGCCTGGCTTCGGTCGGTATCGGGGCGCTGGCGGGCACGGTCGTTACGCTGCTCTGCTTTGGCCAGCTGCACCTGATGACGCTGGTGATGAGCCTTGGCATCGTCGGCGTGTCGGCGGATTACACGCTGTATTACCTTACCGAACGCATGGTTCACGGGGCAGAAAGCTCGCCGCTGAACAGCCTGCGCAAGGTGCTGCCCGCGCTGCTGCTGGCGCTGGGTACGACCGTTCTGGCGTATTTCATCATGCTTCTCGCGCCGTTCCCCGGCATCCGCCAGCTTGCGGTCTTTGCCGCCAGCGGCCTGACGGCTTCCTGCCTGACGGCGATCGGCTGGTATCCCTATGCGGTGCGAGGCCTGCCGGTGCGCAAGATTCCCGCGCAAAAAATTTTATCAGCCTGGCTGGCCGCCTGGCAGCGCGGCAAAGCCGTACGCCTCGGTATTCCGCTGGTTCTGCTGGCTTTTAGCCTGGCGGGCCTGGCGACGCTGCGCGTGAATGACGATATTTCCACTTTGCAGGCCCTGCCGCAGGATTTACTGCAGCAAGAAAAGGCGATAACCGCGTTGACCGGGCAGGGTATGGATCAGAAGTGGTTTGTGGTTTACGGCGACAGCGGCGAGCAGACGCTACAGCGCCTTGAAAAGCTTGCGCCAGAGCTGGCGACGCTGCTCAAAAATAAAGTGATTGACGGCTATCGCCTGCTGCCGCTGGCCTCGCTCGAACGGCAGCAGGCCGATTTACGTCTGCTGCGCGAGGCCGCGCCGGTGCTGCAAAAGCGCCTGGCGGAGTCGGGCATTTCGGTGAGCGCGCCTGATTTGCAGCAGATGGCCGTTACGCCGGACGTCTGGCAAAAAAGCGTCGCCAGCAGCGGCTGGCGATTGCTGTGGCTTGCGCTGCCTGACGGCAAGAGCGGCGCGCTGGTGCCGGTCAGCGGCGTACGCGACGGCGCTCAGCTAAGCGCGCTGGCGGCGAAGCTGCCGGGCGTCAGCTGGGTTGACCGCAAAAGTTCGTTCAACGAGCTGTTCGGCTTCTATCGCGCCCTGCTTACCGGCCTGCTGGCCGCCGCCGTTATTGCCATTGCGCTGAGCTATATGCTGCGCCTCGGCGTGAAGCGCGGGCTTATCAACGTCGTGCCTTCGCTGCTATCGCTGGGCGGAGGGCTGGCGGCGCTGGCCTTTAGCGGCCACGAGCTAAACCTGTTCTCGCTGCTGGCGCTGGTGCTGGTGCTGGGCATCGGCATCAACTACACGATTTTCTTCAGCAACCCTCGCGGCACGCCGCTGACCTCCATGCTGGCGGTCGGCGTGGCCCTGCTGACAACTTTATGCACCCTGGGCATGCTGGTCTTCAGCCAGACCCAGGCTATTTCGGGCTTTGGCACCGTGCTGAGCTGCGGGATCTTCTGCGCGTTTTTGACCGCTCCACTGGCCTTGCCCGCTCACGAAAAGGAAACTTCATGACCTCGATTCGTCCCATCGGCCTGCTGCTCGGCGCGCTGTTGCTGAGCGCCTGTAGCGCGCCCAAGCCAGACTCAAACCGCCCGCAGGCCTGGCTGAAGCCCGGCACGCTGGTGACGCTGCCCGCGCCGGGTATCGCCCCGCCAATCAGCCAGCAGCAGCTGCTAACCGCGCGGGTGAAAGGCAAAACTCAGTCGCTGATGGTGCTGCTCAACGCCGACGATAAGAAAGTGATGCTGGCAGGGCTGTCTCCGCTGGGGATTCGGTTATTCCGCCTGTCTTACGACAAAAGCGGCGTCAAAACCGAGCAGTCGATAACGCTGCCGGAGATGCCGCCAGCCAGCCAGGTGCTGGCCGATATTATGCTGAGCTACTGGCCTGTGGCCGCCTGGCAGCCGCAGCTGCCGAAGGGCTGGACGCTGAAGGATTTTGATTCACGCCGCGAGCTGCGCGACGAAAGCCATGGCCTGATCGAAACGATTCAGTATCTGGAGCGCGACGGCAGCCGTCAGCCGGTCAGCATTCAGCATCACCGCTTTGGCTACAGCATTGCGATTCAACATCTGGACGAACAATCATGATTTCACTCACCGCCGTCGGTATGGTTAACGCGATGGGCAACTCCCTCGATGAGATTGCCGCCAGTCTTGTGGCGGGCCGCTCGCCGGGGATGATGGCGGACAAGGATAACTGGCTGCAAAACGGCGCATGCTGGGTGGGGAAAGTCACGGGCGATTTGCCGCAGGTGCCTGACAATCTGCCTCAGCACAACAGCCGCAATAACCGTTTGCTGCTGGCGGCGCTGGCGCAGATTCAGCCGCAGGTTGATGAAGCCATTGCCCGCTACGGCAAAGAACGCGTGGCGGTGGTGCTCGGCACCAGCACGTCCGGGCTGGATGAGGCCGATCGCAAGGTCAGCGGGCAGCATGACACTTATCATTATGGCCAGCAGGAGCTGGGCGATCCTTCGCGCTTCGTCAGCGCGTATCTGGATCTTTTTGGCCCGGCGCTGACCGTTTCCACGGCGTGCTCTTCCAGCGCCCGGGCAATGATCACCGGCAAAAGGCTTATTGAGTCCGGCCTGGTGGACGCGGCAATAGTCGGCGGGGCGGATACGCTTAGCCGCATGCCGGTGAACGGCTTTCACAGCCTCGAATCTTTAAGCGAGCGCCGCTGCCAGCCTTTTAGCACCGAGCGTAACGGGATCACCATCGGCGAGGCGGCGGCCCTGATTTTGCTGAGCAAAGACGAAGGCCCGGTGCAGCTGCTGGGCGTGGGGGAATCAACCGATGCCTGGCATATGTCGGCTCCGCATCCTGAAGGCGCGGGCGCGATCCGCGCCATCGAAATGGCGCTTTGCCAGGCCGGGCTGAGCGCGGCGGATATCGGCTACATTAATATGCACGGCACCGCCACGCGGCTGAACGACGAGATCGAAGCCAAAGTGATTCACCGGCTGTTCGGTGAAAGCGTGCCGGGCAGCTCAACCAAACACCTTACCGGGCATACGCTTGGCGCCGCAGGCGCTTGCGAAGCCGTGCTTTGCTACCTGATGCTGGCGCGGGGTTTACCGCTGCCCGCGCAGGATTTTACTGATGCAACGCAGGATCGGGAACTTGCTCCCTGTGGTTTACTGACCTCGCCGCGCGCGGACTACAGGCCCGTCATGCTGTCGAACTCTTTTGCCTTCGGCGGGAATAACGCCACGCTGATTTTTGGAGCCGCCCGTGACTGACTATCTGGCCCCGCAGGCCTATTTGCCCCATGAAGCGCCGATGTGCCTGCTGGAACAGGTTATCTCGGTCAGCGAAGAGACCGCCCACTGCCGGGTAAAAGTTAGCGCGAATGGCGTCCTGGCGCCGTTTCTGAACGCCGACGGCACGCTGCCCGGCTGGTTTGCCATCGAGATAATCGCGCAGACGGTAGGCGTATGGTCCGGCTGGCACACGATGAAGGCCGGCGGGGAATCTGTCGGCGTTGGCATGCTGCTCGGCGGGCGCGGGCTGCGCTGCGCGGAAGGCAAATTCCCGGCGGAGACCGTTCTGGACTGTCAGGTTACGCTATTAGTGCGTGACGAAAAAATAGGCAGCTTTGAAGGGGAGATCCTCGCGAATAACCACGTGATGGCCAGTGGGCGAGTGAACACCTATCAACCCGATAAAAATGAATTAGAACAACTATTTTAATTGAAACTAATGACCAACCTCCCGGCGTCACAAAATAAAAGGGTGTCGTCATTAAAAAATCAAGGGAAATCAATTTATTGATTTTCGGCTGATAGCCACAGAGCAGGGAAAACCACGCTTTTTCCTCCTCTGTCAGCAACTTTATGGGATAGCGGGTATGACAAGAACAGTACTGGTGACCGGCGCCAGCAAAGGCATCGGCAGAGCGATTGCCTGTGGCCTTGCGGCAGACGGTTTTTTAGCGGTGGTGCATTACCATCGCGACAGGGCAGGCGCACAGCAAACGCTTAATCTTATTGAAGCTCAGGGCGGATGCGGACGGCTGATGCAGTTCGACAGCGCCGACCGGGCCCGGTGTCGCGCGGTGCTTGAGGCCGATATCGAGGCCCACGGCGCGTACTGGGGGCTGGTGAACAATGCGGGCGTAGCGCGTGACGGCGCGTTTCCGGCGCTCACCGACGAGGACTGGGACGGCGTCATCCATACCAATCTCGACGGCTTCTACAACGTTATCCAGCCGTGCGTAATGCCGATGATCGGCCTGCGCGACGGCGGGCGTATTATCACGCTTTCGTCCGTATCGGGCCTGATGGGCAACCGCGGGCAGGTGAACTACAGCGCCGCGAAAGCGGGCATTATCGGCGCGACGAAAGCGCTGGCGATTGAGCTGGCGAAGCGCAAGATCACCGTGAACTGCATCGCGCCAGGCCTGATCGACACCGGGATGATTGAGATGGAAGAGGCGGCGCTGAAAGAGGCGATGCGCCTGATTCCATTGCAGCGCATGGGGCTGCCTGAAGAGGTGGCCGGGCTGGCCCGCTATCTGATGTCTCCGGCAGCGGCCTACGTCACCCGGCAGGTTATCTCGATTAACGGAGGCATGCTGTGATCCGCCGCGTGGTGGTGACCGGCATGGGCGGCGTAACGGCCTTCGGTGAAAGCTGGCAGGATGTTTCCGCCGGGCTGCGGTCGGGCAAGAATGCCGTGCGCCGAATGCCGGAATGGCAGGTCTACGACGGGCTGAACACCCTGCTCGGTGCGCCGGTGGATAATTTTGCCTTGCCCGCGCACTACACTCGTAAACGCATCCGGGCGATGGGCCGCGTTTCGCTGCTGGCTACCCGTGCTACGGAGCTGGCGCTTGAGCAGGCAGGCCTGCTGGACGATCCGATTTTGACCAGCGGCGATGCCGGGATTGCCTACGGTTCGTCTACGGGCAGCACCGGCCCGGTCAGTGAATTTGCCACCATGCTCACCGAAAAGCACACTCGCAATATCACCGGCACCACTTACGTGCAGATGATGCCGCACACGGCGGCGGTTAACGCCGGGCTGTTCTTTGGCCTGCGCGGGCGAGTGATTCCAACCTCCAGCGCCTGCACCTCCGGCAGCCAGGCGATTGGCTACGCCTGGGAAGCGATTCGCCACGGCTATCAAACCGTGATGGTGGCAGGCGGGGCGGAAGAGCTTTGTCCATCCGAAGCCGCGGTGTTCGATACGCTGTTCGCCACCAGCCAGCGCAACGACCAGCCTCAGAGCACGCCTGCGCCTTTCGACCGCCTGCGCGATGGCCTGGTGATCGGCGAAGGGGCGGGGACGCTGATCCTCGAAGATCTCGATCATGCGCTGGCTCGCGGAGCGAAGATCTACGCTGAAATAGTCGGCTTCCATACCAACTGCGACGCCGCGCATATCACCCAGCCGCAGAAGGAAACGATGCAGATTTGTATCGAACGCGGGCTGGGCTCGGCCGGGCTTGCGGCGAGCGATATCGGCTACATCAGCGCGCACGGCACGGCGACCGACCGGGGCGATATTGCGGAAACCCAGGCCACCGCCAGCGTGTTTGGTGCATCCACGCCGATTTCCTCCCTGAAAAGCTATTTCGGCCATACGCTGGGGGCCTGCGGGGCGCTGGAGGCCTGGATGAGTATCGAAATGATGCGCGAAGGCTGGTTTGCCGAAACGCTGAACCTGCGCAGCCCGGACGAAGCCTGCGGCGAGCTGGACTACATCATGGATGGCCCGCGCAGTATTGGCTGCGAATTTGTGCAGAGCAATAACTTTGCCTTCGGCGGGATTAATACCTCGCTCGTTCTGCGCCGGTGGGCCTGATGGGCTATCGGCTGGCCTTTGCGGACGCTGCGCGTTTAGGTGACGAAGCGCAGGTTTCGCGCTGGCTGTCTCCTGAACTTACGGCGATGGCTCCCGAGGGGCGTCGTCGCCCGGTCTGGCTGGCGGGTAGAATTTTGCTGGCGATGCTGCTGGATCTTAAAGCGCTCCCCGCGCTGAAAACGGGGCCGAACGGCAAGCCTTATCACGACGCCCTCCCGCCGTTTAACATCAGCAACAGCGGCACGCGCGTTGCCGTGCTGGTCGGGGATGAAGACGTGGGCTGTGATATCGAACTGCTGCGCCCGCGAAAGCGTTTTCTGGCGGTGGCGCAGCACAGCTTTGCCGCCGATCTTTACCGCTGGCTGGCCGCGTTACCGCCTGACGAACAGCTTCCGGCCTTCTGGAAGCTGTGGACGGCCCACGAGGCGGTGGTGAAGCAGCAGGGCGGCACCGTCTGGCAGCTTCCTGCGCTGCGGCTTCCGCCGGACACGCTTTGCCCGCCGGGATTTCATCTTATTCATCTCACCGTCGGGGACACGCTGCTTGCCTGCTGCGGCCGCACCCCTTTTGCGAAAAACTTCGCGCCCGAGCTGCTACTTACCTGAATTCCCGAACGGGATATATTCTGAAACGACGTGTCATTCTGCTTGCAATTCTTAGCTAGCAAACGATAATCATGCGCAAAATAAGAAGCGTTCTCATTATTGTCTTTTGTCAGGGAATTACTCATGCAACGAACCACACCCGCTTCGGCCGGGCTTCGTCCTCGCCTGCTCGCGGTTATCATCAGCGCCGCGACGTTTCCGGCGGCAGCCGCACCTGCGGTAACTACGCCGCCCGCCAAAGAAGACACCCTGACGGTCACGGCCACGCCGGAAAGCACCTTCCGCGCGGGCGGCGACGAGCTTGTTCCCGCCTATCTGGACGGGCAGGTGGCAAACGGCGCTCGTCTGGGGCTGCTGGGCGAGCAGGAGGCGGGCAACGTGCCCTTTAATATTATCGGCTACACCGCGAAGATGATTGAAGATCGGCAGGCGACAACGCTGACCGACGTTATCCGTAACGACGCCACCGTGCAGGCCGTGCGCGGCTACGGCAACTTTGGTGAATCCTACCGTATTCGCGGCTTCCAGCTTGACGGAGACGACATTGCCTTCGGCGGGCTGTACGGCGTTTTGCCCCGCCAGATTGTGGCTACCAACGTGGCGGAGCGCGTGGAAGTCATTAAAGGCTCTAACGCCTTCCTGAACGGTGTTCCGCCGGGCGGAACCGGCGTAGGCGGATCGATTAACGTGGAGCCTAAGCGCGCGGGCAGCGAACCATTGGCCCGAGTCAGCGTGGATTACGGCTCGGATTCGCAGGTTGGCACTTCTCTGGACGCGGGTCGCCGCTTTGGCGACGGCGACCAGTTTGGCGTGCGGGTGAACGTTTTGCATCGCGAAGGTGAAACCGCCGTCGATCAAGAGAAGGCCCGCACCACGCTTGCAAGCCTGGGGCTGGACTATAAGGGCGACCGACTGCGCGGCTCCGTTGACGCGGGCTGGCAGAAATCAACCGTGCACAACGGGCGCATTGGCGTGGGCGTGGGCGCGATTACCGAAATGCCGGAAGTGCCGGATAATACCGACAACTACAGCCAGAAGTGGGTCTATTCGGATATGACCACGCGCTTTGCCGCGCTGCGCGGGGAATACGACGTGCTGGATAACTGGACGTTTTACGGCGGCGTCGGCGGTAACAACACGGATGAGCGCGGCGAGTACAGCCTGCCTAAGCTGCTGGATAACGACGGCAATGCGAGCGTTACCCGACTGGGCACCCGCTATATTGCCGACAGTTTCTCGGGCATGACGGGCGTTCGCGGCAGGTTCGATACCGGCGCGATTGGCCACAGCGTTAATCTCGGCTATTCCGGCGTGTATCGTAAAACCCGGGCGGCCTACACCATGTCCGGCTCGACGAACACCATCAACATTTACGATCCGACCCGGATTGATTACCCGCCGACGCTATACAGCGGCGGCAACATGGACGACCCGAACGATCGCAGCCGCACGCGCACCTCCGGTATTTCCTTATCCGATACGCTTTCCGCACTGGATGAACGAGTGCTGTTGACGCTGGGCGCTCGTCGTCAGGACGTGACGGTGCGCAACTACGACTATAAAGGGGTGGAAACCCCGGCGACCCGCTTTGACGCGTTCAAAGTTACGCCGGTTTACGGCCTGGTCGTGAAGCCGTGGCAGCACGTTTCCTTTTATGCTAACCACATCGAGGCCCTGCAACCGGGGCCTACCGCCAGCAGCAAGGCGAGCAATGCGGGGCAGGTGGTGGGCATCGTCCGGTCGAAGCAGAACGAAGTCGGCGTGAAGATGGACTTTGGTCGCGTGGGCGGCACCCTGGCGCTGTTCGACATTAAGAAGCCGGTCGGCATGATTGACGAAAACAACGTTTATGGCCTGTACGGCGAGCAGCGCAGCCGCGGGATGGAGCTGAACGTGTTCGGCGAGCCGGTATTCGGCGTGCGCCTGCTGGGCAGCGCGCTGTGGATGAACCCGGAACTGAGCAAAACCGCCGGCGGAACCCACGACGGCAACGATGCGGTGGGCGTGCCGCGCTACGCGGTGACGATGGGCGGCGAGTGGGATCTGCCGTGGGTGCAGAATCTGACGGCAACCGGCACGGTAACGCGCACCGGCTCGCAGTACGCCAACGCCAGCAATACCATGAAGCTTGACGCCTGGACGCGTCTCGACCTCGGCGTGCGCTACAGCACAAAGGTGAACGATCAAACGCTGACCTGGCGGGCGAACGTGGAGAACGTGACCAACGAGAAGTACTGGTCCTCGGTGGACGACTCCGGCACTTATCTCACCCAGGGCGATCCGCGCGCGCTGAAGCTCTCGATGTCGGTAGACTTCTGATTTTAAGTCTTTAAAGCGGCTCAGCGGCGTACTTCGACGGCAAGGGTACGCCGCTTCTTTTATCCCTTTATCTTCATTTGAATATTCTGAAAATCAAACCGGTCAAAATAAACTAACCCTCTGTTATCCCGGGTTTTCCATCTCGCATTCAGCCCTATATCCCTCGCTATAAAAGCCCGTATTGGAAAGACGAGCCTCCGTGGAGGCAGTATTTTGGGCGACCTGGCGCACAGGGCCCCTGACAGTAAGTGATATACGACGGTCACCGGCTGCGTTTAGACTATTATCAAAGACTAACTGGAGGTTTCCCAATGAGTGCAAGAATGTCGGTCATTCAGGGCGATATCACGCAGGCTGCCGTGGATGTGATTGTGAACGCGGCCAACTCCTCTCTGATGGGCGGGGGCGGCGTGGACGGGGCCATTCATCGGGCCGCGGGACCGGCGCTGCTGGCCGCCTGTAAAGTCATTGTTCAGCAACAGGGTGAATGCGCTCCGGGGCACGCCGTGATTACCGAGGCGGGTAATATTCCGGTCAAAGCGATCGTTCACACCGTTGGGCCGGTCTGGCACGGCGGCGAAGAGAACGAAGCCGAGCTGCTGGAGCAGGCCTATCGCAACTGCCTGGATTTAGCGGCGGCCAACGGTTATCGGACCATTGCTTTTCCGGCGATTAGCACCGGCGTTTATGGCTATCCAAAGGAGCTTGCGGCGCGTATTGCAGTCGACGTGGTATATAAATACATCGGTATCAGGCCGCTGCCGGAAGAGGTGGTTTTTGTCTGTTTCGACGATGAAAACACCCGCATCTATCAGCAGTATCTGGCCCAGCTCTGACGTGGCAAGCGAGCACGCTACCCGCCTGGGGCGGGCGATTGTTCCCACCACCGCCGAGCATCCGGGGCTGAGCGGTATTCACACGCTGGCAGACAGTCTGGACGCCTTTGCGGCGCGCTATCTGCTCTGCGGCATGGCGGAAAAAACGCTCGATCTGCAATACTACATCTGGCAAAACGACATGTCCGGCAAGCTGCTGTTCAGCGCTTTGCTCACCGCCGCCGAGCGTGGCGTGAAGGTGCGGCTGCTGCTCGACGATAACAATACCAACGGCCTCGACGACACGCTTCGCCTGCTGGATTCGCATCCTAACATCGAGATTCGCCTGTTTAATCCCTTCTCGTTTCGCCTGTTTCGGGCGATTGGCTATCTGACCGATTTTGCCCGCCTGAATCGCCGGATGCACAACAAGAGCTTCACCGTGGACGGCGAGACGACCATCGTCGGCGGGCGCAACGTGGGCGATGCCTATTTCGGCGCGGGCGAACAGCCGCTGTTTTCCGATCTTGACGTGCTGGCCGTGGGGCCGGTTGTCGCCGAAGTTTGTCAGGACTTCGACCGCTACTGGCGTAGCCAGTCCGTTTCGACGCTTGAACGAGTGCTGGACGTGGACGAAGAAAGTCTCTTCCAGCGCGTGAAGCTGCCCGAGGACTGGGAGGACGACCCGATGGCGCGCCGCTATCTGGACCGCCTCACCACCAGCCAGTTCGCCACGCATCTGGTTTCCCGCACGCTGAAAATGTACTGGGCCGAAACGCGCCTGCTCAGCGACGACCCGCGCAAAGGGCAGGGCAAGGCCCGCAATCACACGCTGCTGCCGCAGCGCCTGCTAAAGGTTATCGGCCAGCCGCAGAAGGAAATCGACATTATCTCGGCCTATTTTGTGCCGACGCGAGCGGGCGTGGCGCAGATTCTGGCGCTGGTGCGCAAAGGCGTGAAAATCGCCATTCTGACCAATTCCCTGGCGGCCAACGATGTGGCGGCCGTTCACGCGGGATATGCCCGTTGGCGCAAAAAACTGCTGCGCCACGGCGTGCAGCTTTTTGAACTCAAGCCGCAAAACGAAGGCCGAAATGTGCCACATGATCGGGGCCTGACCGGTAATTCTGGCTCAAGCCTGCATGCCAAAACGTTCAGCGTCGACAAGCGGCAGGTGTTTATCGGCTCGTTTAATTTCGACCCGCGCTCGGCGATGCTGAATACGGAAATGGGCTTCGTGATTGAAAGCGCCGATCTTGCGGAAGATATTCACCGGCGGTTTACACAAAGCCAGAAAGACGCCGCCTGGGCGCTGCGCCTCGACCGCTGGGGCAGAGTGAACTGGGTGGAGTATAAGGATGGCCAGCAGAAAGTCTGGAAGAAAGAACCGCACACCCGTTTCTGGCAGCGGGTGCTGGTTCGTCTGGTATATCGGCTGCCGGTCGAGTGGCTTTTGTAACCTTATCTCGCTGGCGTGACGCTGTCGCTCCAGATGCTTTCGCTGGCTAACGGAGATGCAACCGGCCCGGCACCCAAAATCGTCAGCGTTTGTCCGGCTTTGATTCCGCCGTTGAAGACGGCCTGAATCGTCGGTTCATTAACGGTTTCCATCGAAATGGTCGACGGCCCGTGCCAGATTAAGGCTTTCATCATGAGGAGCGCCCCCGATGGCTTTAGTCAGATAACTATAGGCCATCAGGAGCCGTGGGATATTTTCAGGCGGATTTTGCCGTTTTCGCGTGGTTATTTTGCGGCTTGCCGGAGAACAGGAAACGTAATAAAGGAATGCGCAGGTGAATCTCGTAAAGCACAATGGCGATGCCCACCACAAAGATTAATCCCGCAATAAAACCAAGTGTATTTGAGGCAATATGCGGCGTGATAAACGCCCCGAAAAACAGCGTCAGCGGATGGTGCACCAGGTAGATAAACAGCGACGCATTAACGAAATAGGTCACCCGTGGAGAATGGAAATTGAGCAGCCGGTGGCCGAGAGAGAACACAACGTTCACCATCCACAGGCCCATCAGCATGGTAATCACGCTTTCCGTCTCGTACATCCACGCGTCGCCGCTGCCGTAGCGCTGGTTGAGCAGATAGGCTGCGAAGGCGAGCGCGGCACCGACGGCGCACCAGGGCGACGGCGTGGTAAACAGAGCCTTCAAATTTGGCCGGGTAAAGGCCAGCGCGCCGAGCAGGAAGAAGGGCAGATAAAACAGCGTTTGCATGACCACGAAATTAAATAGCCCGTCGCTTAATAACGGGGCGTGAATAATGAAAATAATCCGCCGGGTGGCGCCATATAAAATACCGCAGGCGAGGAAAATAATTGAGAGTGTTCCTAAAGAATACTGCGCATTATTATTTTCTTTATGACGGGTGATATATCTGTTCATCTTTTTAAACAAAAACAGACAAACCGTGGTTAATACCACCATCACCAGCAAGAACCATAAATGTGAGATCAGCTCCCAGACCAGCGTATTGTATTTATCGTATGCCGTTAGCCTGTGCCAGTTTGCCGCCTTACCGTTCACGTATTGCAGCATTAAAAACTGCGGCAGCGTCAGCAGCGGAATGGCCGTTAGCATCGGAATACCGACACGCTCCACGCGCACTTTCCACCAGCGTTTAAGCGGGTAGCGCAGAAAAAGCATGTAGGAAAAATAGCCTGAAATGACGAAGAACACCTGCATGCGGAAGGCGTGAATAAAGTCATTAAACAGAGTGAGTCCCCAGGAAGGCAGGGCGCTGTTCACGTGCCACTGGTGACTGGAATAAATCAGTGAGATATGAAAGGGAATGCCTAAAAGCATTAGCCAGGCGCGGATAGAATCCAGGAAAAATTCGCGTTGCTGCGGTGCGTTACTCATAATACTCCAGACATAATCGGACTAATCGTCTTATCCTTAAGAACTTATCCCAATAGGCTCGAAGTCCCGTACGGTATCAATTCCGTGGCAACCCTACACTAACCGTGACATTCTGTCTGCACGAGGGAGTCCGAAAGCGTAAGCAGTTGTCTTTTTTTGCTTAAAGCCTGAGCCAGCGCGCTGAACAATGCGGGTATTTGGTTGTCGGAAAGCAGAAGTTTCCATTAAAATGGATTGGATTGATTTAAGCACACAAAGGGGGATGTGCTGGTTAATATGAAACATAAACCAAAAATGATGAAAATGTGTGGGCTGGGCGTTGCAGTGATGTTGTCCCTTTATACCACCACGGTTTGGGCCTTCACTATCGATGATGTCGCAAAACAGGCGAAAACATTAGCGGGCAAAAGCTACGAAGCACCGAAAAGCAATCTGCCTTCGCAGTTTCGCGATATGAAATATGCGGACTATCAGCAGATCCAGTTCAACCATGACAAAGCCTACTGGAGCAAGTTAAAGACCCCATTTAAGCTTGAATTCTACCATCAGGGCATGTACTTCGACACGCCGGTAGCCATCAATGAAGTGACCGCGACCGCTGTCCACAAGATCAAATACAACCCGGACTATTTCAATTTCGGGGATGTTAAACACGATAAAGACACCGTGAAAGATCTCGGCTTTGCCGGGTTCAAAGTGCTCTATCCGATCAATAGCAAAGATAAGAACGACGAAATTGTCAGCATGCTCGGGGCGAGTTACTTCCGCGTTATTGGCTCAGGTCAGGTTTATGGCCTGTCCGCGCGCGGCCTTGCTATCGATACCGCTCTGCCGTCAGGCGAAGAATTCCCACGCTTCCGCGAGTACTGGATTGAGCGTCCAAAAGCTAATGAGAAAACGCTGACGCTTTACGCGCTGCTGGATTCCCCACGCGCCACGGGTGCCTATCGCTTCGTGATTACCCCTGGGCGCGACACCGTGGTTAACGTGCAGTCTAAAGTTTACCTGCGCGACAAAGTGGGCAAGCTGGGCGTGGCACCGCTGACCAGCATGTTCCTGTTCGGGCCGAACCAACCTTCCCCTACCACCAACTTCCGCCCGGAGCTTCACGATTCTAACGGTCTGTCTATCCACGCCGGCAACGGCGAGTGGATCTGGCGTCCGCTGAACAATCCAAAACACCTGGCCGTCAGCTCCTTTGCGACCGAAAACCCGGTAGGCTTTGGTCTGCTGCAGCGCGGCCGTCAGTTCTCACGCTTTGAGGACCTGGACGATCGCTATGATCAACGTCCAAGCGCGTGGATTGCGCCGCAGGGCGATTGGGGCAAGGGCCGCGTTGAGCTGGTAGAAATCCCGACCAACGACGAAACCAACGACAACATCGTGGCCTACTGGACGCCGGATCAGCTGCCGGAACCGGGCAAAGAGATGAACTTCAAGTACACCATCACCTTCAGCCGCGACGAAGACAAAATGCATGCGCCGGATAACGCGTATGTTTCTCAGACTCGTCGCTCAACGGGCGATGTCAAGCAGTCGAACCTGATTCGTCAGCCGGACGGCACCATTGCCTTCGTCGTGGATTACACCGGCGCAGATATGAAAAAGCTGCCGCAGGATACCCCGATTACCGCTCAGACCAGCATCGGCGACAACGGTGAAATCGTTGACAGCCAGGTGCGTTACAACCCGGTCACTAAAGGCTGGCGTTTAACGATGCGTCTGAAGGTGAAAGACGATAAGAAGCCGACAGAAATGCGTGCGGCGCTGGTCAATGGCGATCAGACCGTGAGCGAAACCTGGAGCTATCAGTTACCTGCTAATGAATAAGTCTACCGATACCGCGCCTGACTATATTGAGGCGCTCCCGCTGCCTGCCGAGCAGAAAGCGGGGCTACCGAAGGCTGATCTGCAGGCGGTGCATGAAGCGCTGGACGCGCAGGGGCACCGCTACGATCGCGCCGATGACTCACCGCTGGCGTCCGTTAAAGCACGTCTGCAAGCCAGCTGGCCCGGCTCGCTGGGCGGCAAGCAGCTGATTGAAGATGAAGAAGGGCGCACTCAGCTACAGGCGATGCCGAAAGCTACGCGCGCTTCCATGTTCCCGGACCCGTGGCGCACCAACCCGATTGGGCGTTTCTGGGACAGGCTGCGCGGGCGCGAAGTTAACCCGCGTTATCTGTCGAAGGAAGAGGCCGAGGCCGAGCAGAAATGGCGTACCGTCGGGACAATCCGTCGCTACACCCTGCTGATCCTCACGCTGGCGCAGACCGTTGTGGCGACCTGGTACATGAAAACCATTCTGCCTTACCAGGGCTGGGCGCTGATCAATCCTGCCGATATGGTCGGTCAGGATCTGTGGGTGTCTTTCATGCAGCTGCTGCCGTACGTGCTGCAAAGCGGCATTCTGATCCTCTTCGCCATTCTGTTCTGCTGGGTCTCCGCCGGTTTCTGGACCGCGCTGATGGGCTTCTTGCAGCTGCTGATGGGCAAAGACAAATACAGTATTTCCGCCTCGACCGTTGGGGATGAGCCGATCAACCCGGAGCACCGCACCGCGCTGATTATGCCTATCTGTAACGAAGACGTGGATCGCGTATTTGCCGGTCTGCGCGCTACCTGGGAGTCGGTGAAAGCCACCGGGCAGCAGCAGCACTTCGACGTCTACATCTTAAGCGACAGCTACAACCCGGATATCTGCGTGGCCGAGCAAAAAGCGTGGATGGAGCTGATAGCCGAAGTGCAGGGCGAAGGGCAGATCTTCTACCGTCGTCGCCGTCGTCGTGTGAAACGTAAAAGCGGCAACATCGATGACTTCTGCCGTCGCTGGGGCAACCAGTACAGTTACATGGTGGTGCTGGACGCGGACTCCGTGATGAGCGGTGAGTGTCTGACCAACCTTGTGCGCCTGATGGAAGCGAACCCGAACGCCGGGATCATCCAGTCTTCCCCGAAGGCCTCCGGCATGGATACCCTGTACGCGCGCTGCCAGCAGTTTGCGACTCGCGTTTACGGGCCGCTGTTTACGGCGGGTCTGCACTTCTGGCAGCTCGGTGAGTCGCACTACTGGGGCCACAACGCCATTATCCGCGTGAAGCCGTTCATCGAGCACTGCGCGCTTGCGCCGCTGCCGGGTGAAGGGTCGTTTGCCGGCTCCATTTTGTCTCACGACTTTGTGGAAGCCGCGCTGATGCGCCGGGCGGGTTGGGGCGTGTGGATCGCCTACGATCTGCCGGGCTCTTATGAAGAGCTGCCGCCAAACCTGCTGGACGAGCTAAAACGCGACCGCCGCTGGTGCCACGGCAACCTGATGAACTTCCGTCTGTTCCTTGTGAAAGGGATGCATCCGGTTCACCGTGCGGTGTTCCTGACGGGCGTTATGTCCTATCTGTCCGCGCCGCTGTGGTTTATGTTCCTGGCGCTGTCCACCGCCTTGCAGGTGGTGCATGCCCTGACGGAGCCGCAGTACTTCCTGCAGCCCCGTCAGCTGTTCCCGGTGTGGCCGCAGTGGCGTCCGGAGCTGGCGATTGCGCTGTTTGCCTCGACCATGGTGCTGCTGTTCCTGCCTAAGCTGCTGAGCATTATCCTCATCTGGTGCAAAGGCTCGAAAGAGTACGGCGGCTTCCTGCGCGTGACGCTTTCTCTGCTGCTGGAAGTGCTGTTCTCGGTGCTGCTGGCGCCGGTGCGCATGCTGTTCCACACCGTGTTCGTGGTCAGCGCGTTCCTCGGCTGGGAAGTGGTCTGGAACTCGCCGCAGCGCGATGACGATTCTACCCCATGGGGCGAAGCGTTTATGCGTCACGGTTCGCAGCTGTTGCTCGGCCTGGTGTGGGCGGTTGGCATGGCGTGGCTGGATCTGCGTTTCCTGTTCTGGCTGGCGCCAATCGTGTTCTCGCTGATTCTCTCGCCGTTCGTGTCGGTGATTTCCAGCCGTGCAACGATAGGCCTGCGCACCAAACGCTGGAAGCTGTTCCTGATCCCGGAAGAGTATTCTCCTCCGCAGGTGCTGGTGGATACCGATAACTACCTGAAGCTGAACCGCAGCCGTACGCTGGACGATGGCTTTATGCACGCGGTATTTAATCCGTCGTTTAACGCCCTGACCACGGCGATGGCCACGGCTCGTCACCGCGCCAGTAAAGTGCTGGAGATTGCCCGCGACCGCCACGTTGAGCAGGCGCTGAATGAAACGCCGGACAAACTTAATCGCGACCGCCGTCTGGTGCTGTTGAGCGACCCGGTGACGATGGCGCGTATGCACTATCGCGTATGGTCCAACCCGGATCGCTATTCTTCCTGGGTGGACAGCTACAAAACGGTGCAGCTCAATCCGCAGGCTTTGCCCGTTAAGTAAAGGGTAAGCAGCGTAAGAATGCCGACCTCAGGGTCGGCATTTTTTTGCGCGGGGAGGGCTGAAAGCTATACTCAGGCAGAATCTGACAGGAGAGAAAAGTTGTTTAAGGCAATTGCGGTAATCACCATGGCCTGCGCGCTGAGCGGCTGCGGCAGCATTATCAGCCGGGCGGTGCCGGGGCAGGGACACGGTAATCAGTATTACCCCGGCGTGCAGTGGGACATGCGGGACAGCGCGTGGCGCTACATCACGGTGCTGGATTTACCCTTTTCGCTGGTCTTTGACACGCTTCTGCTGCCGCTCGACGCCAGCCACGGCCCTTACGAGTAGCGCCCGGCGCTTATCGCTCATCCCATTCATCGGCTGCGGCCTGGCCCTCTTCGGTATCCAGAGGTGGCTCCAGCTGAAATTCCCCCTCGTCCCATTCGTGCAGGGTATTTTCTTCCAGCCATTCCTGACGCAGCTCAATCTCTTCGTAATCGCCGTCAAAAACGCTCTGTGCGGCTTCACCGCTCAGCATGGGCAGACCCTCGCCGCCTTCGCTGTCGTCGGTATAGAATTCTGCCTGCCACATGGTATCGCCATCCTGCAGGATGTATTTCTGGATATTCAGCTGCTGCACGCTGGCGGTTTCTTCATCCACATCCGGGTTGTCGGCGAGGAACAGTTCTCGTGCGGCATCAATGGCTTCTTCAAGCGTTGCATAAAAATACATGGTATTGTGAGGCATCATTTTCTCCAGAGCTGAGAGACAAGAATGGACATGATTCAATCTATAGACGGCGATTCTACGAGCGTCAAACCCCTTGTAAAAGTCACCATCTACTGCCGCGTTTCATCACTCATTCAGATTGACGGTTACGGATTGCGAAGGCAGCAAGATGCTGTAAAAGCGTTCCTTGAGGATTTCAAAGTACCTGATGAACTTGGTTATGAAATAGACAGGGAAAATTACGAGATTCTTGAGGACGCCGGAAAGTCTGCTTACCACGGATTCAACTTCACAAAAGGCCAGTTAGGACAGTACCGACAAAAAATACTGGATGGTGAAATTTCCAGCGGTTTACTTATCATTGAGAACGTAGACAGGTTCACAAGGATGGAAGAGTACTTGGCTATCCAAGAGTTCAATAACCTTATCCTGAATGGCATTGATATTTTAGAAGTTGACACTAATGAAATTTTTAGCCGAAAAGTAAAAAAGTCTCTAAACAAGTTAACCGTGTCAATCGAAAGAGCATATGCGGAGTCGGAAAGAAAAAGTAAAATTAGTAAGAGGTCATGGGCTAATCGTAAACGTAAATCTTTAGAAGATGGTATTGCAATCAATAACAACACTCCAGAATGGCTGGCACTAAGTGATGACAGGCAAACTTACATTGTCATTGAAGAAAAAGTTGAAATACTTAATGAAGTTTTCAGAGCATTTGTAGAAGGTCATGGAGCGACTGCAATTATTAACAAAATGAATGAGAATAAACGCTTTATCAATAAGAATGGTTGGAGTACTAATAAATTTTATCATTTGCTAAGGAACAAACGTTTAGTCGGTTTTCTTGGTAAGGAACGTCATTATCCTATAGTAATTGATCCCATTTTATTTGAGCAGGCACAGACATTATTAAACAATAAAACTCGGCAACGTAAAAAATCTGGAAGTATGATGCGTTCATTGTTTAATGGGGTGGCTAAGTGTAAATACTGTGGTAATGGTATGATTGTTCAAACCATGACTTCCAGTCAGTTGTATCTACGTTGTATTGCTGAAAGAAGTAAAACAATAAAATGCACTGAGGCAAAATTAATTAGATATAAAGAGGCAGAAAGATTGCTTCTTGAGCACATACGTAATGTTGACTGGACTAAGTTGAAAAGTGAAAGCACACCTGATTTACGGATTCTCAATGAATTGAAGATAGAATCTTCGATTTTGATTTCAAAAATTGAGGAGGCACAAAAAGAATTGGAGAAAGCAGATGATGATCTTGTTGTGCATCTGTCTCGGGTAATTACTAACAAAAGAAGTGAACTGCGAGTTTTAGAAGAAAAAATAGCAAATGTTGAAGGTTATGTAGAGATACCGGATGTATCTATTGTCGCTGATATTAATGAAATTCAAAATCAAGAGAATATAGATTTAAGACAAAATGTATATACTCTCTTAACTAAAACGATAAGCACAATCACATGTGCCCGATATGATTTGCTTGACACAATGTATGCCTTTGAAATTAACTATATTGGTACTGAACAGAAACATGTTTTGTTCTGTAGTAAGGATTTGTCAAAAGTAATAGCGGTTTACATAAAGAAAACAGACAATGCGGTACTATACAGTACTTCATCATTTACTATAGAAGTTGCCAAAGAATTGATTACTCTTGATATCCCTGAAGCTGTGAAGATTGAAGACTATGCTATTCTCAAAAGCTATGTTGAGTTATATAACTTAGACCAAAATTTATCGGATTGGATGAGTGCTCAATTCAGTGAGGTATTAAGGCAGACAGCAGAATTGAATATGATCGATCTGTGATATTTCGAATGTGCTAATTGAATATACAACCTCGATAGCGACTACAGGTTTTTTCCTGAAATAATTTAAAGCTTTTTCCCCTCTCAGTGCTAAATAATATAAATAACGTACTTGAGAGGGTGTATGAATTTATTAGTTAAAATTACTTTAGAAGTACTTGCAGCTATTCTTTACATTTTAGTTATATTTCCTATGTACATAGTCTGTTCAATGTTCTTTATGGTGCTATGTATCATTACATTACCGTTAAAGATCCCAACTGTAAGACGATGGGTAATGAACTACCTGAAACGGGAAAAATAAACATGGTATATTATATGTGCTAAGTACCAAATTTCCTGCCATACATTCGAAGTACTTCAGGTTTTATCAATCTATCAAAAATAAGAATTTAAAAATTCGTGAAACGATTTGAAATCGTATCCTATATTAGCTGGTGAGATAGAAATCTATTTCAAATGGGATTGACCCAATACAAATAATTAGGAGAAACTAAATGAATAAATCACATTTCATGAATGCTCAGCGAATGGCTCGCCTTCACCCAGAGTCATTTTTTGTCTACAGCTACGATGAACTTTCATTATTAACGCCGGGACATTATGTAAAGGTTTGCTCTAACAATGAGCGTTTCTGGGTGGAAATTACCAGTGTAGAAGGTAAACGCTTTACGGGTACAGTAGCTAACAATCTTGTTTGTAATGATCTAAAACTTGGTGATGAAGTGAAATTTACTATGAATAACATATTTGATTACCAGATGTGAAAGTCAAAATGAATGGATTTTAAGTATCCGATAGATGATTTAAATTCAATACTACAATGTCTTCAACATATATCTCGTGTTTTGAAGGAAATTCATAAATACTATATAGATTGTGACATATCTATCCCTCCATTGAAAAGACACCCTACTTCGTAGGGTTCCTTTTGCTTGGCATTTACTACGAAATCGAAATCATTAAATAAGGAAAATTAAATGAAAAACAAAAAGGATGTAAAAAATAATTGTGTGACTGTGCGATTAACTGATGCTCAAGTTCAGGCGTTACAGGAACTATCTAAGAGTGGAGTGTGCGAGCGTGAAACACTGGCAAGCGGTTTTCAGTTCTTACTTAATCAATTCATTATTTTGAAAAAAGGCTAATGCTCACAGGCCTGTAAGATGTGAGTGACGCGATCAACGGATTTGACGCGTTTATTTTAAAAGGATGTTAATATGAAAAAATGGGAAAAGACGCAATATGGAAATTACATCGTAAGTACTGATGGTGATGTATTTAATACAAAGACTCAAAGGTTACTAACAAATTCTTTAAGTAAATCTAATGGTTACTATAAAGTTACACTATCCGTAAAAGGGTATGGTACTAAAGTAATTGAAGTACATCGTCTTGTAGCAGAAACCTTTATACCACGAAATCAACTGTTAAAGCTAGTAGTAGATCATATAGATGGGAATCCTCTAAACAATGATGTAAATAACCTACAGTGGATTACTCAAAAAGAAAACATGGCAAAGGCAAAAGCTCGTAGAGCTATCGTTAGATTCACGGAGAAAGAGAAACAAGAAATTATAGAGACTTACAAGACTGGCAAGTACTCATTGATTGAAATAACAAACTATTTCAATAATCTTTGGAGTCGTTCGGTCTCACGTCAAGCTTATACAAGAATTATAAAATTAGCAGGGCAATAAAATACAAATAGCCTGTAGTGGGTGGAATCACCACAGGCTATCTACTAATTAACATTTATACAGGAGTATTTATTATGACAAAAAAGAAAGAACCACATGAACTAATGAAACGTGGAAGAAAAGAAACGATACATCAGAATAATGATCTACGTGGTCACTTAGCAGGAGTTAGAAATCTAAATCAGTTAACCAGTGCTGCACAGAACGTTATCAAGCAGCATATAGATACTATGAAAAAATCAAAAGGTTCTAAGAAAGGTATGGTGAAAAAGAATATACTTATACTACTAACAATGATGGGTGACATAAGCGTATCCAAAACAAAAGCAATACTTGATACAAGTGAACTTTTTGAAGGTGATGATTATTCTAAATCGAGAGTGAACGATTACAAGATAGTACTGACAGGTGTATCACAAGAGTTGTGGGCGATGCACGTAAATGGTACACCAGTTAGAACAGATCACCCTCGAGGTGGTGAGTACCTTACTGGTGAAGAGTTATATAATCTGACTCGCCTTCTTGAAAGTAACCCAACTAAAGAACAACTCTCAGATTTCATCAAAAAAATTTACCCCTCCTAAATTAGTACGATAGTGGGGTGCTAATTAGGGTTCCATCGTACTAATTCAGGTTAAATCCGGTCAAATTATTATGCAAAACGCAAAATAATGGCTATTTGACATGTTTTTAGGCCGCTTTTTGCTTGTTTTCAGTACTTTCCCGAATTAGTACCCCCTATATTAATATTAATTGGATCTCCTGATGTCTTACTGATACTCAGTCTCTTAAGAAACTAACTATTAGATCGTAAACGTTCCGTTTTTCTCGCGAGTACTCGAAAAGACGGAAGGTGTTTATTCTCGCTTTGCTCGATAGAAATTAGTACTGACTTAAAAGACATAAACATAAAGAAGCACAAACGCTAACGCGTTCGGCTTTGAATGATATTTGTATGTACTCGTTTGAGTAGTTAATGACTTCTTCTTGAAAGTACCTGATACTGGTGAGTACATACAAATATCATTCAATTTCTTTTTTTTATTGTTGAGTACACAAAGGTAACGGGTCGGCACTACGTGCCTAAAGTATTTCGCTGTACCGCTTCGCTCAAAGGGCAGGGGGAGCGGGCTGTAAAAGCCCTTACTGTAGTAAACTACTAAATCAGTACTATCATCAAGGTATTAGTGAGTAACCCGCCAGTCCCGCCACCGTACGCACACCCTCCGGCTAACTGAGGTTATTGCTTAAGTGAGTCATGACAGTATAACTAATTTAACGGTGCTTAATGAAAGACTCAGATGAGAAGGCCGTTTTTTATCAGCAACTGTTACCACATGCGGAATCGACATAATTCCTATGTACTACGAAAACTATACATCAAAAAGTTCTCGAAATTTATATGTCCTAATTTTATCATGGATACATGTTCCCTGATGATAAGACGAAAGAGCCTCTGCATAATATTCTTTGAAATGATGACCAAAGAGTTCAAAAAATCTTTCATCATTAATGAAATCCGATAATGCATTTCTTAGATTAAAAGTCGCATTCGATAAAGAAATAATTGTTCTTTGATAAACATCAAGTAGCTGATAAATTTCCTCTTCCTTTAAAATTGTGACATCCCAACGTTTTAATGATGAAAACTTGGAATGCGTATCCTGCAATCTCAGTTTGTTGTTTTCAATTAATACTCGTAATTCATCGAGTGAATTTATTACTATATTCCTGTCTACTTGGTTTTCAAAAATATTAGACCGATAGTAGATTTCAGCTTCAGCCAAACGATCTATATAAGAGTTATGGGCGGAAGAAAAAGTATCGATTTCATTAAGTATAAATTCGGCTTTTTCCAAACCTAATGTTCGTGTTTTTTCTGATAACCAATTTTTTGCATTAATAGCCGCATATGATGCAGCTCCAGCCATTATAGCGTTACAACCTGTGGATATCCAATCAGAGACACTACCCCATTCAAAACTATTAGAACCAGAAAATAGTACTTTAATTAATGCTAATATCGCTACCCATAAAAGTACTATGACGGTAGCAACTAACAATTTTTTCCATCCTTCAACTCTCACATTCTTAACCCGTAGCCTGGTTCATGGATGAAAAATTTTACCATTTGCAGTTATGTTTCGTAAATGATCATCGGAGAGTGATAATTTAACTTAAGTGGCAGTTGCAACGTAGTTAGGTGGGTAGGATCAGTACTGGCTGAGATCACGATTTCTTTGAAAAAAACGGGGCAGGTTGCTTTGAACTGGTTAATATAGTGGGATTATAAGCACCGAAGAAGTACTTCAGCAGGAGCCGATATGAACAGAAAGCAATTCATCCAGTCGCACGGAGCTACTTGCAGTAACTGGACGTGGAGTTGGTCATTTGTTAACCATGAAAAGAAGATGGTCATCTTTGGGTCATGGGATGTTGAGAGTGAACAAGAGCGATCTGTAATACTCCGGGAGAAATGGGAATACAACTCAAACAACAAAAAACAACCGGGATACACCCAGGCACTGGAACACATCAGGTTAGTCCATGAAGGCTACGAACTTTACACCTTCAATATGGTTTTCTCTGAACACCCGGATAATCCTGAAATTGCAGTAATCAAGGATTTTGAGCGTAAATTAAACAAGCGATTCCTTCGTAAAGAAGGCGTTGTTTGGTATGCAGACTTCTTACCTAATCCATTCCCTGATGAAATTCCTTCAGGAGAGAGTTTTGTTGAAGGTGCAAAGACTCAAGTAACAGTGAACTACTACGAACGCGATCCAAAGGCCAGACAAGCCTGCATCCAGCATCACGGTACTACCTGTAAATGCTGTGGCTTCGATTTTGAGAAGGTCTATGGTACACATGGTCGTGGGTTCATTCATGTACATCACATCAAGCCGCTTCATACGATTGGGGAAAACTATGTGGTCAACCCCGTAACAGATATGATCCCATTATGTCCAAACTGCCATGCAATGGTACATCGTGGAAGCAAAGTACTTCCAATTGCAGACTTGAAAAAGAAAATGACATTCTGGAGCGAGTAAATGGATTTATCATAATTGAGTAACGTCGAATTGATCCCGCCGAAAGGTGGCTTTTATTATTAGGGGGCGTGATGGGGTGGCAGCAAGAGTTTAGTTTAGAATTTGAGCGGGATGAACTTAGAAGGTTAATTTCCTACGTTAACTGGTTTACATTCAAACCAAAATTTAAAGAACAATTGGTTTTATTATTAACACAGCTTTCTGAAAAAAATATTAATCTTAACGTCATTGATATGGCAGATGAACCCGATGGATATGGATTTGATTGTATAACTTTGCAGGTCTCAGATCGTATGACGGGAAACATGCGGCAGCAAATTACAAAAGAAAGCATTAGATTTAATCATCATAGGCAAAAAGGTGCTTCTTTATCAATAACCTATAGTGCCACAGGGGCTGTGCATATGATGCTATTCCCATCTTCATCGGAAGATTCAATGGCAGAACATGACTCATTAATTATTTTTCATACTTATAATGCGAAGAATATAACTCCGACTATTATTGAGAACGGTGTGAGAGATCTACTTCGTTATCATCGAGTAACAGGTGTGTTACATAAATCTTCAATAAAGGATATGTTAAGAATTAAGCTGTTAAGAGTAAAGACATACTTTATACAGTATAATGATAAAGAAAATAAATTCAAAAGACTTACAGCACTTTATATTCCAGCTTTGACTTTGTTTGTCACTTTATTAGCAACAATAGCAACTATATTGACGATGAAAATTACAGTGCAACCATAGTTTAAGCATACCGCACTTGTCTTATCATAATAAGTTGGTTTTTTATTAGTAAAATAAACCATTCCACCAGACTGCACATAGAGGGTATATTCAAAACGCAGACACTGTATCCCTCAAGTAATGATGCATGGAACAATCAAGCAATAGATTAGTTGATAAGGGGCGGAATGCCCCTCTAAAGAACGTCAACGTTCGAAGCACAATAATTATTTAAATAAACTATAAAAATCAATTGATAACTCATTTATATTATTTTTGACTGATTCATGAATTGCAAGAACTGCTATCTTTTCATTATTCCACTTTCTGTTTCTACTAATAAGTTCGGCCTCATCTTTCCACGTATTAATTAAAGAACGATGTACTTTCTGTAATTCGATTAAGGACGCAACTAAATTACCGAATCGCTTTTCTTCAATTATAGTAATTTTCCATATCGTGAGACTATGCATACGAGCACTGAAACTAATAACCAGCGTTGCTAAGTCTTGGAATTTTTGTACGTGTTGATAGTAATCGGTTTCATAATGTTTCGACGGTGTACGATCACTACCCTAGAAGTTCGCTTCCAGATTGAGAACGTAGTTAGCTAACAGGTGCTGTTGAGCAATTCTTATTTTGGTAAGTTCTAGCATACATTGGCTTGCTTGTGTAAAGCCTTCATTCTGGATTTTAGGTGATAGCCAGTTTTTTGCATTAAATGCTGCATAAATCGCAGCACTTGCCATTAATATATTACTTATTGCAATAATAACATTGGAATAAGTATTTAAAGCCACGCTGGTTATATTGAAAGTGAAAACACGTAAAAAAGTCAATGCTGAAAATACTAATAGTACTATTACTGCGACTACTAAAGATTTATTCCATCTTGCAATGTTTTTTATACCATGATCACATTGCTTATTATTAGTTTCATTTTCAATGTGTTGGGGTTTTATCTCGTCCATAATCTAATCGCTTTAGGATAAAACGGCAGTATACAAAGAATTTATTCGTTATGTATACTACGAGGAAGTACTCCCCCTTGCTAATGGGTAGGTTTGTTTGGTGTGAGGGGGTAGTACTCAAAACGGCAGTTCTTCCTGTCCACAAAACCAACCATCTTCATGAAGCCTGTACATTTCATCTTCCCTCGCCAGAAAGCTTAACCTGACCAGTACTGAATCAATGGGTACATCCATAATCAGAGTGAAGCAATTCCGCTCAACTGTACCAAACCAAAACATTCCTTGCTCGTTCTGAAAGAATACCCGGTCGCCATAGGTAAACATTTCCAGTATTGAACCGTAGTAACACACTCGAAAATCACGATCACCATGCGTGAAGTATTGAAGCCCAAGTGTCTAGGCAGGGTCGAAACCGTTCTTACTCATAGTACCTCCAGATAGAATGGCTGTATATGCATACAGTATATCCAGTAGAGGGTGAAATACCAGTGCACTCATATCGATAAAAGTGGTTGATATAAGATTGAATGATCTACAAAAATGATCAATATTAATGACTTACGGTCAATTGAGGTCATTAAATGAACATCCAGTACTGGGCTGTACAGATTACAACTCTCAACGGGCAACTGCTTGGAGTTGAAATCCAACCACAGATAGAAATCAACAGCTGTCAGGTCATTGTCGGGGATGGCATGAAGCGGCAGCTACACCATGAACAGATGAACGTCATACGTAGGAAAGAAGAGTGGTTCAGATTGAATGGACTGTTCTGTGCCGTCAGTACTCCAGTACTTTCCACATCATCAGAAGACTACATAAAGTGCTTTGGCTTTCACTGGCTTGATAACGTTGGGAGGCGTGGTACTACGGCAGTCGAACTGTTGCACGGCGATTATGAGGTGGTACGGCTAAATAGAAGGTTCAGTGATGAGTTGATCGGCAGCGTCATGTTCCCCGTACTGCTATAGAACATCCATAGATGCTGTGACAAGGTGGTAGTACAGGTACTGGACAACAACCATCACCAGTTGCTTAAGGGATGCGGAGTTTGGGCAGTACAGGGAATGTACAAGCCGATCCGCTTCGAGCACTGCGAAAAATTACTATAAGGAAATAATAATGAAAATACTGCTATTGCTAATCGCTATAGTACTGACTGGTTGCGGCAATCATTCATTCATGGATAACGCCCTTGTCGGCAATGTTGATAATAAGGCTGTCGTCGTACTGTTTGACGCAGGTACACGTAACGGTGTGAAGTACTATCGGCCTCAGTTTCAGAGTGATTGTGGCCGCATCTACAATCCAATCTACCAGATGGACAATGGCAGTACTGGATGTCTCATACGAGATACCCGCATTGCTGAACTACATCCCTATAGAGAGCATAAAGGGTAAATATAGCCTACTGTAACAGTAGGCTATATTGCTATGATTTAAATGTTATCAAGGGATTTTAATTGTATTTCTTTATATAACAAAGTTTTTAATTCATTTATATAGTCAAGTAAGGTACTAATTTCAGATCTGGCAACAAGAGCGGTATCTTCAGCATTACAATGTTCGCTTAGACGAGGGTTATACTCATTTTCCTCTATCTGTCTAATTGCTGTCACAGCATTAAGTACTTCCCATATGGTTTCATTTAACTCAGAATTCATGTAAATTGTATAATTAGATGAGAAGTCTTTGACTTGATTTTTGATGATAATAATATTGCACAATACTTTCAAAAATACATCATTAATATCTACATGCGATCCTAATATGTCAGGGGAAATGATAGATTCAAAAGTTTGCAACAATGGCTTAATAAGCTTACGCTTCTCCTGTAAATCCTGTTCCAATATTTTATTGAAAAATACTTGCTGATTTTCTCTAAGTTTATGTTTATTATTGTTTTTCTGTACAAGGTAACTAATTAATCCTGTCAGTAGCGAACCTGAAATAGTACCAATAACAGCAAAATTATTATTAATAACTTGAAGAAAGGAAATGTTGTCCACAAGGAAACCTAAAGTAAAATGAATTGCCAAGGGAAAAAAGATTAACACAATATTGTGCTGATATCCATAAGTTAATCTTTACTTTAATAAGAGTTGGGTCCCCCTGCACTGGCGGTACTATCGGGGGTTTTCGGCTGCGGGTTTAATCAATTGTGTGTGAATAAAATGATCATACCCGCACCGCATTTAAAAAAGTACCACACCAATTTCATTAAATTCACATTGGCAATTATATCTTACAGGACACTCGCATAATTTAAACACGGCGTAAGAGCCTTTAAGTTCTTCAGTTACATACTTTTCCATAAACTCGATATCATCTGGTTCACAAAAAAGATGAAATCCGACACCGAGATAATTACGCATTTTGTAGTTACACTGTCTTATAGCACTAATTTTCTTTTGGTCAGCAGCTAAACCCCTAACTAATGGTGATACACGTTTAGTACATTTAAACTCAATAAAAATATAATCATCAGAGGGTGAGGATTTTTCACGTAGAATCAAATCTACTTTAGCAAGTCTGCTATCAGGGTAATCTATTGGATCGAGGTATATTGTAACTTCACGATGTAGCTCGTACTTCTTTTTTGAAGTTAGATAATGAGCAAACTCTATTTGCAACCACTTTTCCCAATCATTAGTTTCTTTTTCAACGAAAGAATATAGCCTTTTTTTTATCTCATCTTTCTTCAAAAACCCGTTCAGCAATTTTACTAACAGAGAAAAATCATTGTTACGGTCTGACATTGTAAACCCTATAAATAAAATAAAAAGGATCAAATATGGATATCTCATTAAGGTCATTAGCGAGACAGTACGGATACGATGAATCTACAGTTCGAACTTGGGTAGAAAAGGGAATGCCGACAGACACTGATTCAAACGCAAGAAGTTGGATTGTAGATAATGTTCTCAAGCCGTTGCGTGATACTAATACAAAAGAACAAATTGAACAAGAACGTTTGAAGAAGCTTTCAGCAGAAAGACAATTAGCAGAATTAGAATTAGCAGAAAAGAATGGGCTTGTGGTCAGTGCTGAATATGTAGAACAGGTACTAACGGAATATCTATTCCAAGTCAAAACAGCAGTGCGTGCAATACCATCAAAAACCTATCTTGAATTATTTGCACAATCAGATGCAAAGGATTTACGCGACGTATTAAGAACGCATATTGATAAAACATTATACCAATTAGGCTCAATGGAATTTGAGCTACCCGATGACATGGAAGTATTAGAGGATGGAAACAAACAAGAAGAAATTAACGAGGATACTGAAGAAGGTATTACCGACGATACAACCGCCGAAGATACAGAAAACCAGTGAGTGGATTAGTAATGGTGTAGTTAAATTTGTTGATGGGCCGAATATGGGCCTTGATTGGATACCCTTTAGTTTCCAAAAAGAACCAATGGATATAGCTCAAGAGCGAAGTACTAAAAAGATTGTACTTCAATCATGTTCACAGCTTTTGAAAACAACAGTACTTCAATCAATCGCTTTTAGTCTAATGTCAAATGATCCCTGTAACTTTGCTTTTGGTAGTAGTTCTGAATCAGAAGTGAAGAAATTCAAGGATGGTAAATTTCTTCCAGCAATTGAAACAAGTGAAGTACTAAAGCCATTAGTAACCGATAAGAATGATAAGAACGCCGCCAATAACTCTAAACAAACACAAATGGTGAACGGTACTTTTATCTATTGGTTAAACCTCAACACGCCGGGGAACCTTCGCGGTATCACGACACGGTGTGTTCTGTTAGATGAGGTCAGCACCTGCGATATTACTGATGAAGGGAACCCAATCAAACTGGCAGAAGCACGTACCAGTACCTTCGGTAGTGACTCACTGGTAGTTGTATCTTCCACGCCATTGTATAAAGACGATTTAATCAATGCTGAATATAACCTCAGTGATAAACGTAGGTACTTTGTTACTCACACCTGCGGCCATGAATATACTTTTGAATGGGAACAAGTAGCGTTTGAATTTAAGCAATTAGAAAATGGTAGATCCATTCCTGATAGTACTACTACTCGTTTGTTATGCCCTCATTGCAATGAGGGAATAGATGAACATACACGGCATCAGATGGTTGATAATGGTCGATGGATTGCAACTAATCCAGATGGGGAACCGGGCGTAGTAGGGTATCAAATCAGTAGAATGTATTCACCCCTGAATACTATTACTGAAATGGTTTCAAAGTTTGCTGACGCTTTATATAGCTTCAATCTTCAAACCTTTTACAATAACGAACTTGGTTTACCCTTTGAAGATGAGTATCAAAAAGAATTAGATATTCTCCAATTAGAATCCCTGCGAGAAGATCAATTTAACCTTTATAAAATTCCTGAAAGTATTTTAGGGATTTGTATCGGCGTAGACCAACAATTAGATCGGCTTGAAGCTACGATTGTAGGTTTTGATGAAAAGAATATTTATGTACTTGGACATGAGTTTTTCTACTCCCACGATTGTACGAAGATTGAAGCCCCTGCATGGAAGGATTTAGATCAGTTCTGTCGTCAGGATTTCACTACTGTATCAGGTCGCATAGTACCTACACTGGCTGTGTTCATTGATAGTTCAAACGGAAATGCCACCAGTACTGTCAAAACGTTCACAGCACGTTGGAGTAAGTACCATCCGATTAAGGGTAGCAGCTCCACTACTGGTGAACTATTCAAGACCAGTACTCAGGCTGGGTACAAGCTACAGATCCTAAACGTACATGATCAGAAGAACACCATACGCCGCCTCCTGAACCTGATGCTATCCAGTGAAGCCGACAACGCCCCTGTGAAGCTTCGCTTTAGTAGTACCTTGCCATCAGATTACTTTGAACAACTTTCGGCAGAAGAGTTAAAACCCGCTGGTGGTAAGTTGGTATGGCGATTAAAGAAAGGACAGAAGCGTAACGAGGCATTGGATTGCCTTGTCTATTCGATGATTGCTATTGCTTTTGCCCAATCAAAATTAGGTACTCAACCATTCAGGAAGTTACGCGAGCATAAAGCACAGGAAAGAACTAAATACGAGATAAATAAAGTAGAAGAACCAAAACCAGAATCAGTACAAGAACCAAAACGGAATAGACGTACTGGAAGAATGGGATCAAATTGGTTCGGTAAAAGATAAGGATATCAAAATGGCACTTCTACCAGAAAAGATCTACATGGTATCGAACCCCATGGATCTAACGGTATTAGTACCCGCTGCTACTATTCTTGTTATTAGTTTTACATCATCTGGAAAAAGTACCTCATTAGATAATTTAAATGGTAGTACTTCAAAAGAATTTACGGTTGTATTAGATATGAGTACAGCACAGGAATTACTATTCTGTACTCAAATATCTAATGGTCAAGCCAGTACTTTTACTTCTGAAGTCATTAATCCATTACTTTATACTTCTGAGTACTCCCAATTAAAACAGACGATCAAGGAAATTGATCAGGTTATAGCTAATAAAATTGCTGGCGGTGCTAATTACTCAATAACAATTAATAATAAGACTCTTGTAAGTGAATCATTATCATCGCTTGAATCAATGCGGGAACGCTATGTAAAACGTGCTAATGCTCTATTTCTGAAAATGAATGGCGGTACTTTCTCTAATGGCGGTAAACCAATCAAGAGTATTACGGTTTTCAAGCCTAAGCCAGGGAGTACACGCTAATGTTCTGGAATAAGAAAAATAAAAATTCAGAAACAAAACCCAAGAAGATTAAACAGGAACGTTCTTTAAAACAAAGTAACTTAAAACGAGATCTACAGGCAGTACGCAACACATCAGTAATGAACTTCGGATTCAATTCAAACTCAGGTAGCAATATCAATTTCCTCCTGATGAAAGCACTACCTACCTTCAGGGCTTTCTCACGTGATGCAGTACTTAAGAATCCTATAGGTCGTAAGTACATGAACCTATCGGTGGATGGCGTTGTAGGCTCTGATGGCCTGTACGTTAAACCTTCAGTGGAGATTGACGGTACTGAAGAAGAAATCAATGGAATCAACCTAACCTTGGAAAAGCTCTTTGACCGTTGGGCATATAATGCTGATCGTTTTAGTGTTGATGGCTCGTTAAGTTTTGATTTGTTCCAGCAGAACGCAGAGAAGATAAGGGTCCAAGATGGTGAATGCTTTATTCGTATTCACAACATCAACAATACCATTAAGTTAGAAATTCTCGATACGGCTCGTTTGCTTCAGTTAAATAATCAACGTTTGAGTAATGGTAATTATATCAGCAATGGTATTGAATTTGATAAATGGCATAAGCCAGTTAATTACTATTTCTGTAAATTCGATCCTGTTACCTATACCTATATCACTGGCGATTATGAAGTAATTCCCGCTGCGGAAATCTGTCACTACTTTATTGCTGATCAGCAAGGCCAGGAACGCGGATTGCCGGACATGGTTGCAACGTCCAAATTAATGGAAGATCTCAAGAACTTCACTGAGGCTGCGTTAACTGCGAAACGTGTTAGTGCTTCAAGCATGGCTTTTATTACCAATAATAACGACACTACCAGTACTGATCTGTTAGGGGCTGATGAACGAGAAGAAGTTACACCAGTATATACAGAGTACTTTGAAGCGGGATTCATCGGTGAACTTGGTGAAGGTCAGGATATTAAAACGATTACGCCAACAAATGGTGTTGATGGAATTGATGTTTTTACGAATGAATTGATGAACCAAATCAGTATGGGTCTGAACGTCACTAAGCAAGCCCTATTATCTGATACCTCTAATGCATCATTCAGTGCAGCACGACTTACAGAAAAACTACAGGCTACGACATTCCGTACCAGAACAAATGTACTCATCAGTAAAGTACTGAAGCCAATTTATGCCGCATGGCTGAAAAATGAAATGCTACATAATAATACATTAAATCTGAGTTTTTCAGATTTTGATGATCTTATTTGTGCTCGTTTTATCTCTCAGAAACCAATCAGCCTTGATCCAGTGAAGGATATTCAGGCTGAAGTAATGCAACTCGATGCAGGTCTTAAATCCAAAACACAGGTTATCGCAGAACTTGGCGGTGATCCCGTGAAGGTATTAGCGGAGATCGATAAAGAAAAAGAAGAGAATATTAACAAGGAAGTTAATCAGAATGGAAATAAGGAACAAGAAGAGGGAGTTAACGATACCCCTACAGGCGATTAATACAGAATCGCGAACTATCGATGTCGCCTTTTGCTCAGAAATGCCAGTAGAACGTGAAATTAATGGCGAAATCTATAATGAAATTCTTTTGTGTGGCTCAGAAAACGCAGATCTACGCCGCCTGAATAACAATGGTGCAGTACTTTATAACCACAATCGTGATGATCTTATTGGTGCTGTTGTTTCCGCTCAAATGGATGTAGATCGGGTAGGCAGAGCGACTTTAAAGATTAGTACTACAGCAAATGATATGTGGGAAATGATTCAGGAAGGAATCCTCCAGCATATCAGTATTGGCTACAACATTAATGATTATCGAATTGAGGGTAATAACATCTATGTTACTCAGTTTGAAATCTATGAAATCAGTTTAGTTACTGTACCCGCTGATACTAATGCGGGAATTGGTCGTTCTCTCGAAACAAATGAAAAGCCTATTGAACCTGAATCACTAAATACAACCAGTGAAACAATTCAAAAGGAAGAACTCATGGAAGAACAGAACAAACCTCTTGAGACGGAAATTACTCAGGAAGTCGAAGTTGAAACACCAAAAGAACACAGTGATGAAGAACTGTTAGCCATTATAGCTAATCGTCCAGAACTACTAAATAAACTCACAACTGTAGAAGAAACAGTAAATAGTAATGAATTAACTGAAGTAGAATTAGAACGCCAACGCGAATTAACTTCCCTCGGTAAAGTACTAAATATTGATGTTTCGGAAGCCATTGGTAAAGGAATTACCGTCTCCGAATTTAAACGTCAATTAAATAATAACAAAAATCCTGTTCATGATAAGGAAATCAAAACAATGGAAAAAAATCTAATTAAGGATATGGTGCGTGCTATCAAAACTGGTGATAAATCAGCACTTGAGGCATATGAACGTGGCCTAAATGGTTTTGTACGTGCCGTAGTACCTTCAACCAATACCAGTACTGCTGCGGGTCTGGTCGTCGAAGACCTACAGGATCAGTACATTCCAGAACTACTAAAACTATCCTCACTCGGTGAACTTAACCCGACTGTGTACAGTGGCCTTGCTGGTCGTGGCAATCTTGCGATCCCTAAAGCTGATGGAGTCGCACCAGTATTCAAATTCTATGCAGAAGGTGAAACCGTTGTCGATTCTATCGCTTCCTTCTCAAAAGTCGTACTTACACCAAAAACATTTGCTGGTGCTATCCCTGTCAGTAAGACGGCGATCCTAACGGCTCCAAACATTGAGACATTCGTACAGGCAGAATTACTCCGCTATGCCGCACAGGGTCTTGAGCAATCCGTATTCGATAAGATTGCTGCGGCATCTCCAGTTGTTGAATCTGCTGATGCTGGTGTATTAACCCAGGCTGATGTACAGGGGGCTGTAGCTCAATTGGGTTCTGCTAATGTTGACGTTCGTCGTTGCAAGGCTGTGATGAACAGTAAAATGCTATCCAAAATGCGTCAAACTAAGGTACTCGATAATACCGCTGCTGTAGCAATGGTTGAAGGATACCGTGCTGATGCAATGTGGCTTAATGATGAAGTACAGGTAGTCGTTTCTGAATTTATTGAAGACGATACTATTTTGATTGGTCAGTTTGATAATGTCATTATCGCTAATTGGGAAGGTCAGGAAGTTGATTTTGACGATACCACTTATCGTTCTTCTGCAACAATCGTATACCGCGTTTGGGATTATACAGATGTAGCAGTTGCCCATGCTGATGCATTCGTACAGCTAACTATCAAAGCATAATAAGGATTAATTATGAGAGCGTTTAAAGAATCGCAATGTGATGCGTTTCTGAATGCTTTCGGTCAAATAATCCAGACTTCTACGGGAAGTACTTTTACTGGCATTGTAGAAGTACTTCCCGTTTCTATTGATAGTGGTGGTGGATTTATCGAAAGCACAGAAACATATGTAAGCATGAAAAAAGAGGATATAGCAACTGCTGACGTGGCACTTAATTCAGTACTGATAATTAATGGCAATAATCAGGTTGTCTATAACATTGAAGATGATCACTCCGGGATTGTGAATGTGTATTATCGCACGCAAACAGGACAATCATTTTCGGAGGATTACTAATGGAGTTAGTCAGTAAAGTACGACAAACAATGAAGCAACTTATTAATGCTTCAAAGAACCTGACGGCTTCTCGTGAAAAGGATGTATTTACACAAATTGCATTCGATTATTCATTGAGTAGTATTAATTTCGGCAATCAAAGGCAATCGGCATCATTTGCTATTCAGTACCTTGTTAGTCCAAAACCAGAGAGTACTAACACGGCTCCTTCAATTACTTATGATCAGATTATCAGTACCTTTGATGGGCAAAAGTCACAGGCATTTAAAGATGCTGGCTTGATTATTCTTTCTTATTCATATGAACAAAGCGACATAGTAACAGATCCCGTATCTGGCTCTGTAAGTCTGTCATTCACGATAAATATTCAAGTTACGGAGAAAACAAGATAACTAAAAGGAATTAAAATGGCAGATATTTTTACAGGTAATGGACTTTCATTATCATATAACACCGATACGGGGAACAGATCACCACAGGGAATTGGCAACGTACAGATTAATGAAGTGGCAGAGTTTCCCGCACTGGAGATTGAATCAGAGGTAAATCAGTACGACACCTACAACAGCACATATAACAGTAAATTACTTGCAGAGAAATCCGCTAATCCACTTGATATTGTTGTTAATTACCTCCCCGATGATTCTACACATCAATTTCTGGATGAAGCAGCAGAAAATCAGGATGTGTTCCAGCTAACCATTGCCTATCAGGAAGAGGGCAGCCAGTTAACTTATGCAATGGTGAACGGGGCGATTACCAGTACTCAACTCTCTGGGGATAAGGATAGCGTAGTAACCAAAACCTATGAATTTACCCCAACTGATGTTGTTGCCCGTAGTCAGGCGATCACGGCCTTACTTCCGATTTACCAGGGAGATTATGGTGTAGGTTCAAACACAACGGATGTTCCTCAGTACGCCCCAACTATCCCTACGGGTAACAGTTTTATCAAAGTACCTTCAACACAGGCGGGTAATCCTGCTGGTGCCGACATGATGGGCGTAGGTCTGGTTGATGGCTCGGCTGTCAGTTCCTTTGCAATGACGAAATCGGGAACGCTAAGTATCTATGCGAAGAATGCCACTACGGCCTGGACTCGTATCTATACCGCTACGCAAATGGACACACGTTATGTTCCTCTCACGCGAACAGTAAACGGCAAGCAATTAAGTACTGATATTGTTCTGACTCCTGGCGATGTTGGTGCTGTTCCTGTCGGGCGTACTGTAAATGGTCATGCTCTTTCAGATGATGTAGTACTTTCGAAAGATGATGTTGGTCTTGGTTCCGTTACTGATGATGCACAGTTGGCGATCAGTCATAACCTTTCAGACCTAACTGATACTGAAGAAGCCCGTACCAATCTGGATGTTTATTCAAAGGGTGAAGTCGATACTTTTGGTGAGAATTATGTACAAAAAATCACAACAGTTAATGGCAAGCCATTAAGCACTGATATTACTCTTGCAAAAGGGGATGTTGGCTTATCCAGCGTAACGAATGATGCACAGCTAAAAATCACATCGAACCTATCGGATCTTGCGAATATAGCAATATCACGTAGTAATCTCGGTTTGGGTTCCCTTGCAGTACAGAACGCTAACGCAGTAGCTATCACAGGCGGTACGGCGGCTTTATCGTCTCTATCCCTATCTACGGCATTACCAATAACGAGCGGCGGTACAGGAGCTACTACGGTAGCGGCAGCACGTACAGCTTTAGGGCTTGGCACGGCGGCGACAACAAACATTGGTACATCCGGTAGTACTGTTCCGTTGCTTTCAACTTTTAACACGTGGAATGGTGTACAAACATTCACAACTACTATTCAGGGTAATGTCTCAGGAACAGCGAGTAATGTTACTGGCATTGTGCCGATCAGTAATGGCGGTACTGGTGCCAGTACTGCGGATAACGCATTACTTAACTTGAGTGCTATGAAATTCCAACGTACATCACTTGGTGCCGATGATAATCTAAATGATATTGATGGCTCAAGAGCTGGTTTCTATTATTGCACTTCAAATTCCAATTCTACGGAAGCTAACAATTATCCAGTTATACAAGCTGGTTCATTAATGGTTTTGCGTAATGGTGCTAATGGAGATTTTGGTTGCACTCAGATATATTCACCATATAACAGTAATGATATATATATTCGTACTGGATTTGCTGGAACGACTAATAGTTGGTCCGGTTGGAATGTAATTCTGCAAAAGGGTTCATTTGGTATTGGTGCTGATTTAACAGTTAATGCCAGTACTCCAATTGCTAACCTGAATGAAAGTACGCCCACTGGATTTTATTACACCGCAAATGAAAATACTTTAGGCGGTATTACAAGTGATACAACCTATTCGATCCTAAACCGTGGAGGTCGTCCTACTGCTGTAGCAAGTAAGTATGTACAACAACGTTCATGGGATGGTTGGTATACAGGTACTAATGGTTGGGTCTGGAAAGAAAATGCATATATGTCGGCACTGAATCAGGGGCAATTTAAAGTACAGGCAAATGGTGAAGCAATTCGTATTGTTTCTACGTCTGGTCAGGCATGTTACATAATGGGAATGCTAAATGATACTTATGATGTAGCACAACGTAGATGGTATTTTGGTAACGGTGGTTCGGATAATACCGTAGTTGCGTATAACTCTCGTACTAATAATAGTATGGGCTTAGCTGCTGCTGGTAACGTGTATATTCAGGCCCGAAGTGATTCTACTGGTTCCGGTACAGCATATACAACACAATTTCAATCTAATGGTACTATTGTTGGGCCACAAGGAACGGTAACACAAACCGCTTCAGATATTCGACTTAAATCAGATGTAAATCCTGCAAATAAAGGTGCTTTAGAGCGTATTAACGCTATCGGTTGTGTCGAATTTACATGGGATTCTGAACAACGACGCGACCGTGGTTTCATTGCTCAGCAAATCGCAAACATTGATCCTCTATATACGTATAAACCGACGGAGGATGGTTATTTGAATTATTCAATTACGGCGTTAATGTCAGATACATTTGGGGCTATCCAGGAATTAGTGGTAATTAATAGTTCACAGGCGAATGCTATTACTTCTCTTGAAGCCACAATAGAAAGTCAGCAAAGTCAAATCGATGAGCTGAAAGTACTTTCACAATCACTACTCGATAATAAATAAATACAAAAGGGATAAATGGACTTATCCCATTAATTCAATTCTTATAAGGATATAAATATGGCTATGGATATTTTTGCTGGTGCTAACCTACAGGTTGAAGTAGGTACAAGTGCTGGCAGTGCTGTTGCAATGGATTTTGAAGTAATCCCGGAAGTGAATACCTTCACGACTTCAGGCTTTGAGAGTACCGTAATTACTGTAAAGACATTTAATAATGCATATGATCGAAAATTATTAGGTACTAAATCTATACCTGATATTAGTCTTGCAGTTAACTACTTACCAGATAATGAAGTACACCAAAAATTAGAACAGCTTGCCGATGATCAGAAACGTTGTCAGATCAAACTCAGCTATTTTGAAGATGCGACTAAAACAACAGGATTCTTTGTTATCTATACCTGTTTCGTGTCGAGTACGACTATCGGTGGTGATAAGGATGAAGTCGTAACTAAGACGTTCACTCTTGCTGTAGATGGTGCGGCTATTGATTCAGGACTGATTACTGAAACTCCATAATTTAATAAATAAAGGGAAGGTTTTTAACTTTCCCTTTTTCGTATATGGAGATAACAGATGAATTTAATGGAATTAAAAAAGAAACTACAACCAGAGCTAAAACCGTTTGAGATCGAAGGCTTCACGCTCTACATCCACCGTCCAAGTGGTCGCGATTTTGCAAGCTGTACTGATGTAGCAAATACTCTCATTCTTTGTGTTAAAGATGAAAATGGTGATCCTATTTTCTCTGATGAAGATATTGATGGACGTATTAATGTTAACAGTATTGATTATGTTATGCAGGGTAAAATCTACCAGGCAATTATTCAGCTTGTCAGTGACAGTAATCCAGCGGATGAAGTCGAAAAAAAGTAAGAAGTGATAGCCATCTGCGGTACTTCTGTAAAATGGTCAATAAACGTGGTTTATTACCAGATGAGTACTTTAATTTAGATCCTGAAGTACTCGATATGCTTATGGTTTACGATGCATATATAGAGCCGACAGGTACGCAAATTGAGATGTTGAAACATGCCTATCAGTGCTATTACACCACGATAAGTAATGGGAATCTCACGCCAGAGATACGGCGTAGTATCAAAGTTGCTGATTTTGATTTTCTGGATGTTCTCAATAGCGATCTCACTACACAAGAAAAATCAGAAGTGAAAGAACTGAAGAAAAAAGAAGCTCAGGCCAATGATATTAAATCAATCGGTGACGCTATCAGGAATCAGGTATTAGGAAAGAAGAATGGCAAATAATAATAGAATCCGTTTTGATATTGACGGGGATACGTCAGGTTTACAGCGTGCCTTACGACAAGGTACTTCGTCACTTGAAGAATTCGGTTCAAATGCTGGTGGTGTGATTGAAGATCTCACTGGTAACTTTAGTGGGCTTGCTGGTGGTTTTGGTACTGCAATGACGGGATTAGCGGGGGCTGCTGCAATCGGTATTGGTGGTCTTACTGCACTGGTTAATTCAAGCCGCGAATATGTTCGTGAAATGAATGAAATCAGTCGTAGTACTGGATTGTCTGTGATGCAGCTACAACAGCTATCAGCGGCGTTTAGTGGCCTTGGACTTGAAATGGATAAGTTTGGGGATTTCGACAAGGATACACTTGATAAACTTGGGGATGCGTTCCGTGCTGGCGGTGGTGTATCGGATGATCTTAAAGAATATGGATTAAATCTACAGGACTATAACAAGTACCTTAAACAAGCAGATGGCGGTATGCAGGCTGTTATTCATACTTTCTATGCGATGCGGGATGCAGGTAAGTCACAGGCCGAAATAGTCAACGTCATGGAAACATTGGCGAGTGATTCAAGCCACATGATCAGTACGCTACAGCAGTTCAATACTGAAGCCGATGCAATGACGTACATACAGGGTCAGAACGCCGCCGTGAGTAACGAGGCAGCGGCAAACTATGCAGAGTTCGATAAGAATCTGGATAAGCTGACTACCCGTATCAAAGGTACTATCGCTGATGGTCTGAATCCACTCGTAGGGGCAATGAATGCAGTACTGGATGCAGCCAATCAGAAGCCCCATGAAGCAGGGCTATTTGAAGATCTGAACGAGAAGATTAAAACGTCGAAGGGGTCATTACAGGACTTTTTAGACATATGGGAAAAGCTACGCACCGCCGGGGCTTTAAACTATCAGGGTGCAGCCTTGCAAACTGGCAGTATGGATAATGGCAAGCAGAGTGTGTACGCCAATGCTCAGGCCAATCTTGAAGGACTTGTGAACAACTTTCGTAATGACATAGCTACTGTTACGGCTCCGCAAGGTGGCTGGAAAGACGAAGCCAAAGAACGTGAGGATGCTCAGAAGAAAGCCGATCAGCTACGGAAACAGGCTGAACAAGCTCAAAAGCAGGCTGATGCAAAAAGGTTACAGGCACAGCGTAATCTTGAAACGGCACTTGCTCAGGTCGGGGAAGAGGGCTTCAAAGTACGCCTACAGCAGTTCGACAGGCAACAGAAAGCCCTTCTTAAGACGATTACGGACAGTGCTCAGGTTATTGGAATATCACCAAAGCAATTTAAAGAATATGTCGATGCCGCAAATGCTTCTGGTACTAAACAACGTAATGATTTAATCAATTCAATGGTTGGTTATCAAGATCCCAATCAGGGTCTGAAAGATACAAATAGTTTAATTTCATCTGGTGTACTGAACAGTACTCAAAAATCATTCCTAACAGATCAGCAGAGTCAGCGTATCAATGGTGGTAGTCCCTTAAGTTATGATAATACCGATCAATTACTGAAAGATAATCAGGATGCCATGAATGCAGAACTTCAGCAGAATGATTTATTACTGAAGGGGCATGAAGATTATGAAAAACGAAAGGCAGAGATTACGGCAAAATATAATGCTCATGCTATCGATATCAGTAACCAGAATGCACAGCAACAATTGACTATTTTTAGTGATACGGCCCAATCCTTAAGTGATGGCATGGTAGCAGCGTTTGGTGAATCGTCAGGGGCAGCACAGGCGGCATTCGCATTGAGTAAGGGCATTACTATTGCTCAGACAGTACTCTCAATACAATCTGCATTAGCACAGACTCTTGCTACGCCGTGGCCCGCCAGCCTCGCAAATTACGCTCAGGTACTATCGTTAGGTATGAGCATTATCAGTACTGCCAAGGGGGCGGCAAGTGGGCAGTTCCACGGCGGTGTAGATGAATTGCCAGCAGGTATGGATAACAAAAGTTTTGTACTGAAAGCCGGTGAGCGTGTAGTACAGCCAGAAGCTAACAAGAAGCTGACTAAGTTCCTCGATACTCAGGAGAAAGGCGGTAGTAATGCTGGAGATATCACCGTCAACGCTCCCTTGATCATTCAGGGAGATGTTGCAGGTGATGATAAGAAATTCAATGAAATGTTGAAGAAACACGCTAATAGCGTTACTCAGGCCGTGAGAAGCAGTCAGAGACGGAATACCTAAGAAATTCAAATTAGGGATTTTCAGTGTGATGAGTCAAATAGTTAGATAGAGAGCTTGTCAAGCTATAAAGATTGTAATATTCATCTCTCATTAATTTAACCTTAGACGGTGAATAGTTGATATTGAAGTCAAGTTGCGTAGAAAGGGTACGCAATCTTGATAATGAATAATAACTCTTCACTATCGCATCTACTTCTTTTTTAGGAAGTGATGCTAACTTTTCTAATTGTGAAAAATATACTTCATCATGCAAATAGGAAACGGCGGTTGCTACTCTTTTAATGGCTTCTGTATCTCCGGAAGGTAAAGGAATACAAATTTCGTAAGTACCTAATACCTGAGAATCATCGCCGCCAGTTGCAAGAGCCATAAGGTTGTTGTTTATTTCGCTTAATAATATTACACGCATTTTAAAAACATTATCTGAACTTTCCTTCCATTTATCATATGTGTTATAGCTTATTTGTGCTCCAAACAAAATCATAGCAACTATAACCGATGCTGCCTGCCAATCAAGCCTACTAAAAAAATTAAGAAAAGAGGTTTTCAAATAAATAAAGAAAGAAAATATTCGAGGTATCAAAATGGCATCCTTTTCAAACCAAATAAAAATAACAAACTTCCAGATTAAAAGTACTGAACCTGTTTATTCAAATCAAACATGGACAGGTCAACGTATCATGAGAAGTACGGGTATTCAATACTATGAGATTCAATTTCAGTTAAGTTTCAATCCTTCCAGTATTGGAGAGGTTCAAAACTTTTTGGCTCAGTACTCACAGGGTAAATCCTTCACATTCTCACTCGGATTGATGGGTACTTACAGGGGAGCACAGAGCGGGGCATTAACAAGTCAGTCAATCGCTTCAAAGGGTACAAGGGTAATCACTACTAATAATAGTTCAATGGCAGTCGGTGAGTTAATCCAGTTCACGAATCATAAAAAGATATACAGAATTATTGATCGTACCAGTACTTCATTAACCGTATTCCCTGTACTGCAAAATACCGTACAGGCGAATGAGGCTATTATCTATAACAACATTCAGATTGAAGCGGTATTAGATCCCGATAATGATTATACAATGCCTGTTGGCAACATCATGAATATCACATTAAAGGCCACGGAGAATATCATCTAATGGACGAGAGTATTTTAACTAACGCAACATTATTGAAGTACTGGAAGTTAGTTCGCGGCACGACTAAAACACGCCTCAGTGTCATGGATGTAATGAGTTTAGGCGTTCACGTTACCTGCTTCGATGTACTACCGAAAGGTACAAATGGTTTTCACTGGACTGATTCACTTATTGATATTGATCTGAATGGCAACAAGTACATTAGCTTTCCCGATATTATTAGTGGTTCATTGCCTTCTTTCAGCGAACAGAAGGGGATCAACAACGATGCGATTAACTTCAAAATTAGTAATGTGAATACGAGTGTAAGAGCACTTGCTTTAGGGGGCTTCCTTAAAGATGCACAGATGAATATTACACTCGTTATCCTGAATCCCTATGACAGTACTGTATTGTACTCAATGCTTATGTTCTCAGGATTTATTGATTACATTCAGGCAGTAGCCGATCCAAATGAAAAAACTAATGAAATGACGGTTTACGTGAATAGCATTTATAAGAAGCTGGACAGACAGCCGCCATTGATTGCCGCCAATTCAGTATATCAATCTCTCTATAAAGGGGATGAATACTTTAGTTTATTAGGACAGGTGAATCAGGATCAAACATGGAGATATAAATGATGCATAACGAATTAATGAAAATAATTCAGTACTCAATAGACAACCCCTATAAGTATGGTGATAACGATTGTAATCTGATAGTACTCCGCATTATTGATCTATTCACTGGCGGTATCCTTGCGAATCGCCAATATACGAGCGTTAAAGAGGGTATAGCAGGACTTAAAAAGGAAGGGTGGGATCATACTGGTCAAATAGTTGAACAGTACTGTGATGAGGTACAGCACGTTATAGACGGTGATATCTGGTTAGATCCCGATAATCCATTGGTTATGGCAGTAGTTGTATCAGGTCGAGTACTTGGGGTGAATGAAAGCCATGATGGCTTTGAACTTCATCCAAAACCAATAAATGGAACATTTTACAGAGTAAGGAAACATAATGGGTAAAAGTTTAGGGGGCTTCTTTGGAGCTATTATTACTGCGGTGATCGTAGCAGCAGCCGTTAACGCTGGAAAATAAGCGGCTTTTAATAGTAATATTAATCGAATAACTTCTCTAATTGCTGGGAAATCCTAATAGGTGATGCTAAGGACAATCAGCAGCGAAGCCAGTTTATTACTGGAACGTTCAACGACTAACCTTTTAAGGGTGTAGGGGTAAGTGCCTCGAAACGGGAAGAGTCCAAAAGGATTGTGATATAGTCTAATCTGTATAGAAATATACAGCAGTACTTAATTGTACGGATATGGCGTAACGAACCATATTGAATATTTTGTTATTTCACCGGAGGTACGGCATTAGCCGCGATTGGCTGGGGGGCAGCGGCAGGTGCTGCAAGCCTTGTTGCAACAAGTATGTTGGGGCAGATTGGCGTACAGAGTTATGGGGATGTAACGGATTCTCTCAGCAGGTCAACGAGTCCTACCACTGGATTACCAGTACTGTACGGTGGGCAACATCCCCATAAAAATGGGGTATCGGGCGGTTCTTTCATTCTAACGGGTAGTATTGTTTCCTGGTACAACATTCCAAACAGTGATTCACAGTACTTATTCAGTGAACAGGCAATATGCTACGCGGGTACAGAAAAGAATATAAATCAGATTTACATTGATAATGAACCAGTATTAACCGTTCCGGTAACTCAGGATGGTATTGTACCAAATGCGAATATTGCCAGTAAGTACCAGGAATATCTACAACTTGAAGTTCGATTTGGTGGCGATTATACCAGTACTAAATCTCTTGCAAGCCAATACGCCGGGCCGAAGTGGACAAATAAGTTTCTTGGCAAAGGTATTGTATCTGTCAGTGCGGTTATTAAAAAAACACAACAATCATTAGAACAGAACCTTCTCGTGAATGATCAGTTTACAATGACTGTTGAAATGAAAGGGCAGAGGATATTGGACCTCGTAATAGGGTCAGTACTGGCGACGTCAAATCCACCGTCAATTATCTATGACTATCTGACCAATTCAACATACGGAATGGGCATTGAACCTGGATTAATTAATCTCGATACATTTCTTGAAACGGCAGCGTATTGTGACCAGATGGAGTATTACGCTAATGGATCAATTAGCTATCAAAGTTCTTATAAGGAAAACATTGAAAATATCTGTCAGGTATTTGGCGGTATTATGTATGTTCATGCAGGACAGATCTGTATCACTACGGATCGTAAAACGCTTTCAGTTGCATCATTCAATGAAAATAACATGTTCGGTGCAGTACAGATCAGTACCAGCGGCGGAACGGACTACTTCAATACTGTTGATGCGAAGTACACCAATCCAGCCAGTATGTACGCGACTGACGTGTTACGCATTCCTTCCGACATTACGATTGATGAGGCAATTCAGCGTGACGGTCAGGTTATTACCCTAAGCCGTGATTACTCATGGTGTTATGACGCTGATGTACTCGCGAAGATGGTCAATGTTGATGTACTTAAGGCAAAGTACGCCCTACGTACCGTATCGTTCACTACAAGTGACGGCTGGGATCTGAAGGTGTGGGATGCTATCACCGTCAGTAATACTGAACTGAACATTTCAGGGAAGTTTAAGGTACTGTCAAAAGACGTGGCAACCGATCAGGAAAATGTAGGATACGTTACGGTCACGGCAGTTGAAGCCCCTGATGCAATGTACGATGGCATAGATCCCGGTATCTGGTCGCCGGGTGGCTCAATCCAGTTTCCCGAACTAAGCGTAAAGGCTCCCACGAATCTACAGGCAGTACACAAAGGTAACACCACTAACGGCTCTATTGTCGATCTCAGATGGGATGCGTCACAAGATCCGTGGCTACGGGGTTATTACATTTACTATAAGCTGAGCAGTTCCGGTACTTGGACGTATGCGGGAAGTACTAACACCCAGAAAACAGACTATGAACTATTCGGCCTCTCAGACACGGCGGCATATGATTTTGGCGTTGAGGCATATAACAATCTCGGCCTTACCAGTAACAGACTAACGTTAACGGGATTAGTACCGACATATAACTTTTCATTACCTTCCGTAACTGGTGTCGTACTGGCAAATAGCACAGTGGGGCAATATGAAACTGATTCTGCTGATTTTAATATCCGTTGGGATAATCAGAAAAATTTAATCGTTAATGGTCGCTCGTTTTCTGATTACTTCAAGTACTACATCATTAATATCTATAACGGTAGTGATTTAATCGATACCTTCTATACGCAGAGTAATACATTCAATTATACGCTTGAAATGAATCGATTCAGAATACGCAAACCTACTATTGGTATTATTGCTCAGGGGTTCAATAATGGTACTTATTCACAGGAAGTACGAATTACTGTTGAGAATAAACAGTGTGGATTAGTGCAGGGTGTTCAGTTCACTGGTGGCTTTGGTAACTTATTCGCCTCATGGACTCCATCGACTGAAAGAGATTACGCCGGTGCAGTAGTGAGTATTGTTAATGGTGTGAGTACTAAACTCTACACCAGTAATAAACCTGAATTTGACAGTATACCCAACATTCCAGATGGTGAATACAAAGTTAAGGTCGGATTCTTTGACGTATTTGGACAGGACAATATACAGTATTCAGCAGAGCAGACGATAAGTATTAATAGTAGCTACCAATTTACGGAAGATGATGCAGGACAGATTAATGAAATACTCGATCTCGATGATCGTCTGGATGATATATTAGAAAATGCCGTGAATGAGAGTAATGAATACACCAATACGCAAATCACTACATTGAAAAACACGGTAGACGGAAACACGGCAAGCATAACCAATCTGAATCAGACTGTAGTGGATAATGATACAGCTCAGACACAAGCTATTACTCAATTAAAAAGTGACGTAAATGGTCAGATTGCCAGTGTAAATCAGGAAATGAGTACGAAAGCAGACCAATCACAGGTAGATGCTCAATACTCATTGTCCGTCAATGCTAACGGTACTGTTGCCGGGATGCGTCTGGTTGCAAGTGAAGGTACAAGTAACAACTCTGCTATCTATTTCGCAGCAGATAAGTTTATTGTCAGCGGCAGTAGTGCGGCGACAGTAGGCGGTACGGCTCCATTCTCAATCGTGAATGGTACTACCTACATCAAAACATCCATGATTCAGGCGGCAAGTATCGGTACTGGTTACATCGCTGATGCTGCGATCACAAATGCGAAAATTGCCAATGCCAGTATTAATGCGGCAAAAATTATCGATGGTGAAATTACCAATGCGAAAATTGGTGCCACGATACAAAGTACTAACTATGTTGCCAACTCTACGGGATGGCAGATAAATAAATCAGGTACTTTCTATATAAATGGATCTGGCGGCACAGGTAAGATGGTTATCAGTAATAACCTCATTCAGATCTACGATAACAATAATGTATTACGTGTAAGAATGGGGTTGTGGTAATGGCACAGGGTTTACAATGCTGGGATGCATCTGGACGATTAATTGTCGATATTGGTGATTACAATATGCGGTATATGGGTTCAATCAATCTTAATGTATCGGTTGGTAGTACTACATCATGGAGTATAGCCTGGTCGGGTATGCGTCCTACGGGTTGGTTAGCAGTAATGCGAGTGAGTCAGTACTGGAATGAATTTTACTGTATTCCGGGTACTAATGCTTTCACCGTTCAATATCTTCCAGTGAGTGGAGTTTATGCCCAAACTTTAACATTCGATATATACAAATATGACGTGTAAGGATCACTATGTCAGGTTTTCAGGTTTACAATTCAGCAGGTGCTCTTACGATTGATTCCGATAATAAATCGGTCGTAATGAGTTCCGTTAAAGCAATGGGTACACTCTCAGACACAGGTTACTATCTCATTAACAGTGCTTTTGGTAACGGGAGTACATTAGGGTATTTGCCCCTAAATTTCTTCCCCAATACGGGGCTACGCTGGTTCCAGCTACAGACGAATGGAAAGTACTGTTTTCCCGGTTCGGCAATGTTCGAAGCAGGTTCAGGGCGGTTCATGCTATCCAGTAATACCACGGCTCTTACATCAGGCTATCTCGATGTATATAACAGTGCTGGAACGTTGATCTGGTCTGCTGCAAGTGCGGGTACAATGCCACGTATTCAGGATTTTTTTACTGTACCATCCTCTCATGATCTCGGTACTGCCTTGACGATTACGACGAGTTTTGCCGATCCGTGGATATGCATTAGTCAGTGTCCAGGCAACATTTCGGATGATGGAGAATCAACGGGATATTCAGGAGTTCTTATTAAGAGGAATAGCAGTACGTCATTCTCTTTACAGTATGTGAATAAGAACCAGAAGACGTATCGACAGGCAATGGGGAACAGTGGTTTTCAAATTGCTTTAGCAAGTTTCACTGGCTACTGATATAAATACTCATAATAACAATAATAAGGCATAATATATGGATTTCGGTACTATTGTTGCTCTTGTTATCGCTGGCCTTGGTTTTCTTTATACGATATTCCGTGACAGTTCTTCTGATACTGAAGATTTACTCACGCGAGTTTCGCAGATTGAAGCAAAGATACAACTACACAGTAGCAGTATAGACCGCCTCGAAACAGAGCAGGATGAAATGAAGAAGACATTACGTAATCTCGAAGATCAAATTCATCAATTGGATTTGAAGATTGAGCGTATTCTGACAATTCTCGAAAAGACAAAAGGGGCGTAATGCCCCTTTGTTATTTTAATTGATTATTCATATCTCTTACCCGGTTTGGTGTTTGCCTGTACCATAATGAATCAACAGACTCACGCCGCATACCATCTCGATCTCCCGCCTTTGCTGCTGCCAGTAGCTTTCTAAATTTACTTACGCCATTCACCCCTAACTGAAAAATCATGATGATCAGATAGTCCTCAATGTCGGCAGGAAGAGTACCTAAACGTAGAGTACTTAATCCTGTTCGGGCGATAGCAATATCCTTATCAAGTAACGTTTCTGCATCATTCGGGGATAATCCCGTACTGAAACGTTCCTCTGATTTGATTAAATGTCCATACCCAATAGTACTGAATCCCAATGAGTCAGAGTATGGGAAGAACTTTCCATTACGGAAGTAACCCGATTTTGTCTGGTAGGCAATCGTACCTTCATATTCCTTAAGTCTACTTTTTAAATCCATTTACTAAATACCTGTATAAATTACATATGGGTATTTAGTGATGAGAATTAATAACAACTGGACGATGTTCGCTCCAGAACAATGGAATATCAGAGAAGTAAATGAAGGTCTGTACTGTTCATTTGTATACTTAATTGAATTTCCTGAAACGGGAGAGTACTACTTCGGAAAGAAGCAGATATATAAAGGTATCAAAGACATTTCAAAACTTAAAAGCACTTCAACGGAAAGTAACTGGATGGATTATACGGGGAGCAGTAAAAGTGTAAATGCCATGATTGATTCAGGTATGGAGTACTCAAAAAGGATTCTGTACTGTTTTAAGACAGATGCCGAAGCTACTTTGATTGAAACTGCATTGATTAGCTATTATGGCTTACATCCTGACAATCTCAATAAAGCCATTCTGTGTAAATCCCGATTGCCAAAGAATCGAATTGAATTGTTCCGGGTGCTACATAGTTTGATTGAAATGTTGGGAGTGAGGTAAATATGATTAGAGGCAGAATAACAGGACTGAATAATGCAACAACCTATCTTAATACTACAGGTCAACGTCTCGGACGTGATTTTCAGAATGAAATAATCAAAAGGTCAAGGTCGTTATCAACCAAAATGCAAATGGATTTAAACAATGCAATCGATAAAGGAGCAGTACCTTTCACTCAACGTTCCATTCTCTTTATGTACAAGAAAGTTGGTAATGGTGTTCACAGTACTATTCTCGTGAAGGATCTACAGGCGAAGTACTTATATGACGTTCTTGTTCAGGAAAAGTCCATTGATAAGTTTGTACCAACGAGTAAAGCACGTCTTGATCGGTTCGGTAACATTGCAGGACTGAAACGTAATCTATCAAATGGGCGTTATAAGGTCATTAAAGGAAAGAATGGTAAAAAGCGATTGATTGATACCAGTCAGAAGAAGAAAGAAAAGCGAGTAATTGGATTGCGTGAAAGTAAGAGACGTAAAATCATTTATGATTTCTATACAGAAGCAGAGAAGGGGGCAAGACTTGTTCTCGCAGGTATACAGGGATCGTTTGTTATAAAAAAGGGATAATATGAATTTTGAAGAACACTATGGTGAACTTACGAGTGAGATAAAACTTAATGGTACTACGCCAGATGGAAATAGTATGCCAATCAATAAGTGCTTTCTCGGAAAGAAGTTCCAGAAGCAATTGAAGAAAGCAGATATTCAGATTGAGTGTTTTATGAATGTCTGCTACGAGAAAAAACAGAATTTTAATGATGGTGAAGTACTCACATGGTCACTACAGGGTGATGAGATCGATGTGTACTTAATCGAAAGTAAAAAGTTATTTGTAAAGGGAAAGCACTTTTGGGTATATGCCGTGGGGATTATTGAATGATTAGTATATTGATTGACTTTCTGAAATCAGGATTGGATTTTTTCATTAAGAAGAAAAGTATTGAACAGGAAGTAAAGAAAACGAATGCTGAAGGGCAGATTGAAACGAATAAAGAAGAGATTGAAAAGGTAACATTTCACTGGCGTAATGCCCTCGGTTTTGTACTAACCCTTATCATTCTCTATAACTGGATCATAGTACCAGTACTTGATGCATTTGGTATTGTAGTTATTCAAGTACCTTTAGGGCAACTATTACAAGTACTATTGATTATGGTTGGTGGAAGTTAAAAGTAGCATTACCACTAATGCTACTTTTAATGGGCTAATCAATATCCCGGATGTACTCTGAAAGCATAAAATAATTCTTCTCTAATGCTTTCAGGTAATACAAAGTTTATTCCCAAAGGGCTTGGGTGTGGTAGTCTATTACAAATAAGCAGCATGTTGAAAATATCATGATAAATCTGGTCGATTTCTAATCTTTTATACATTAATCCGTTAATATAGCGATTTAGGAATCCAGCTACAATATCAGCTATTTGTATTGCTGCACTCTCTTTCGAATCGGTAAATTCAAGTTTGATAGTATCTCTAATATGGAAATCCGCATTAGGTATAGGAGGAATGTTTGTAGGGTCGATTGTCTTAATATTCTCAATGCAAAAGTTCAGCGTTGTAGAAAACTCATTTTGTGTGTCATGGAAAAGAATAACATCCTCCCAATTACCGCAATGATATTTGTTTAAACGAGCAAGTAAGTTATAGAAGCAATGAACATGGGCCAGAATAGCTATTGTATTATTGTTTGAGTCATAATCAGGGAGTGGTATAAAGCGTTTAAGAGCTTGTTGCTCTCCCATATTCTCTTTTTCTAAGCGATAATCATCGATTGTTTCATCAATCATGAGAATCGTTAAGTTCTCATCATTTAATTCTTCATGAGTCTCACTGAAAAAGGTTTTAAGACTATTCATTGTAGCTAACAAATTGTCTTCGGTTGGAGTCATGCAAGTTTGAAAGAATAGTTTAAAGCATTCTTCAGGTGCTTTTAAAGAAATGAAGTCTGCAAGTATGTTTCTAATGTATTGATTCTTTCCATCAGCTTCATCTGGCATTGGAGGTACTATCAGATGTGTTACCATGGACGTAGCAATAGTATATTTTTTATCTACTACCTCACACAGAAAAGGCAATCTGTTATCAACAATATATTTCACTAAATCAAACATAATCTCAGGCTTTTTAAAGTACACATCCTGCGATTTCAACTCCACTTCTGATATCCCATGTTTTTGTTTAAGTTCATTTAAAACATGTTCGATATTAATATCTTCCTCTATACCTATTCCTACATGTGCAAAAATTGGTTGAGTGAAAAAACTAAGGTCAAATTTTTTATTAATTAGATCACCAGTACTTCCACTTTCATCAAAATAATAATGCATTACTAACTTTCCTTAAATACTTATACACAATTTGTTTATGGGTATTTTATGGCAAGAATCACAAAAAAGGAAACACTAAATCACAATAGCGTGATGGAATTAATATATTCAGATAAGCAACTCACATATGACGACAAAGAATTTATTTTTAATAACTATCGGGGGGACGGGATAGGGGCTACTGGTGCTTTCTTCACTCCTGAAATGCTCGCATGGGATTTCATACTTGATGCTGGCTGTACTGGTGACTGTATTGAACTATGTGCGGGAATAGGGCGATTGTCATTCGATCAGTACCAACGCAACAAACCGAAGTACCTTACATGCGTTGAACTGAATCCCGAATACGTCATGATTGGGAAAAGGGTACTTCCAGAGGCTGAATGGATCATAGGTGACGCTCTCAAGTACTCCACCAGTGAACGATACGATGTTGTCTATGGCAATCCACCATTCGGTAAGATCAAAACCTCAGAGGCCGTTACAGGCAGTTATACGGGTAGTGAATTTGAGTACAAGGTAATTACTCATGGAGCGACATTAGCCCCTTATGGCGTATGGATCGTACCGCAAGGTTCAGCAGGATTTCAGTACAGTGGGGTACATTGCTACGAGCGGAGGCATTCAGCGAAGTACAAGAAGTTTGCCAAAGATACGGGATGGACGTTTGAGCCTGGATGCGGTATCGATACTTCAATCTATAAGGACGAATGGCACGGTACGAGTGTCGTGTGTGAGGTGGTTACTGTTGAGTATTAATAAAAGCGGATTTACACAATTTATTGATTTCATTGCATGTAATTTTATTTATAAATTGTTCAAGCGTTGCGTACATGCTCATGAATAACTCCTTATGGCAGAGGTCGGGGGGAGCGGCTGCTCCGCGGCAATTCCATGTTAATTGTTGACGCTGTTCGCAAAGTTGCAAGTATGAGAATTTAGCCTGGCTAAAATTGACTCGCTTAATCGCCGGGAATACGGATTCTTTCCGGCGGGCTGCGCAGGCTTACCCAGGAGTAAACGGCGTTGAACAGCACGACGCTGGCCGTCACGAGAAAGACCGTTCTGAAGCCGTAGCTGGCGGAAATTGCCGCGCCAATCAGCGGGCCGGTGACGTTGCCGATGTCGCGGAAGGACTGGTTATAGCTGAAGATGCGCCCGGCAATCTGGTTGCTGGAGTTGTAAACCAGCAGGGTTTGCACCGCCGGCAGCAGCGCCCCGTCCGCGGCGCCCAGTAAAAAGCGCAGGATGCCGAGCTGCCACGGATTTTGCACCATCGACATCGGGATGAGCAGCAGCACGGAAATGACCAGCGCGCAGATTAAGATTTTCTCGGGCCCAATTCTGTCGCCGAGCTTGCCCAGCCGTGGGGCACTGATCAACGCCGCTACGCCCGGCACGGAAGCAATCATCCCGCTGATAAACGCCAGGTTGCTGACGTTGCCCGCCAAATCCCGCACGTAGAGGGTCAGAATTGGGGCAATTGAGCCGGTGGCAACCTGAATAATCATCGTGGTCACGAACAGGGACAGCACCAGGCGAGGATTTTTGAGCGAGGTAAGCACCTGTCGGGCGTGAAGCATGTCTTTCCTGGGCACCGGCGTGAAGGCTTCGCGAATGCAGAAAAACGTCAGGATGAAGCAGGCAAATAAAACTGATGCGGTAATAAAGAGCACCGGGCGCAGCCCGTAGCTGTCCGCCAGCAGACCGCCAATCAGCGGCCCAAGCAGCGCACCGCTCACGCCGCCGGTGGATAGCGTGCCCAGCGCCCAGCCGCTTTTGTGGCGGGGAACCTGAGTGGCTATCAGCGCGTTGGCGTTAGGCACAAATCCGCCGAGCAGCCCCAGCAGGGCGCGCAGCGCCAGAAACTGCCAGATATTTTGCGCAAACCCCATCAGCACCATCACGATCGACATGCCCAGCGCAGAGCGCAGAAGCATGATTTTGCGGCCCTTACGGTCGGCAAGCCCGCCCCAGAAAGGCGATGCGATGGCTGAAAATAAAAAGGTGATGCTGAAGACGATGCCGGACCACATATTCAGCGAGCTGTGGCCCGTGACGCCCAGAAGCTCAACGTAAAGAGGCAGAAAAGGCATCACGAGGCTAAAAGCTGCGCCCGTCAAAAAACATCCCAGCCAGGCGACGGTGAGATTACGCTTCCAGTTAATGGTGCTTTCAGGGGGAGTCATACCGCTCCAAAAAATCAGGGGATCCGCGTGAAAGCGGAAAAACGAAAATATTACCCTGCTAAGTATGCGCCCGACGACGGGAAAGAGGCAAACCGGAAAGCTTTTTTGGATAAATTGGCGGGCTGCCTCCGGTTTACCCGGAGGAGGCCTAAGTGGTTTATTTATAGCGGGATGGGACGCCGTCAGGACGAGTTTTGAAGCGGCGATGCAGCCACATGTATTGCTCCGGGGCCATCAAAATGCACTTCTCGATGATTTTGTTCATCCACAGCGCCGTGCCCTCAGGCGTTTCCAGCGGTGGAGAAAACTCGGCGGGCAGGATAATCAGCTCGTAGCCTTTACCGTCCGGCTTTCTGCGCGGCACCATCGGCACGATAGCGGCATTGGACATGCGGGCCAGCGTGTAGGTGCCGGTGGTTGTCGCCGCTTCGTCCACGCCGAAGAACGGAACAAAAACGCTGCCGCGCGGGCCGTAATCATGATCCGGCGCGTACCAGATGATCTCGCCCTGCTTCAGCGCGCGGATCATCCCCTTCAGATCTTTCCGATCGATCATGCTCTTGTTGGCGCGCATACGGCCCCACGTTTGCAGCCAGTCGAGCAGGGCGTTGTCGTTCGGGCGATAAACGCCGATGCCGGGCGTGTTCATGCCGAACATGCGCGCCCCGAGCTCCAGCGTCAGAAAATGGATGCCGATCAGCAGCACGCCGCGCTTTGCCGCCTGTACCGAGTGGATTTGCTCTACGCCGCTGACTTCGCACCAGCGCTGGATTCGCCACGTTGGCCAGAACCAGGCGATGCCCGTTTCCATCAGGCCCAGGCCAACGGAGGCAAAGTTCTCGGCAAGGATTTCTTCGCGCTCATCGGCGCTTTTTTGCGGGAATGCCAGCTCAAGGTTGCGCCGAGTGATGCGTACGCGACGCTTCATAAACCGCATGGCCAGGTGGCCAAGACCGCGCCCAAGGCGATAAATAGCCGGATAGGGAAGCAGGGTAATTAAGTAAAGCAAGCCAATCCCAAACCAGGTTCCCCAATAGCGGGGATGAAGTAAAGCACGCGAGAATTGCGGTAAGTTCGTCATGTAAAACCTATAGTGACGGCAAATGCCGGATCTTCTTGATTGGGCTATTGTGACATTTTTTAATGTTTAGCCAAAATTAACGGCGGCGGAGTGCCTGATTAATCACCAAATGTTATGTATTGTGCCAGGGGATGTGGAAAATGTAGCGCAAAACGTGAGGATGTAAATTAACGTTAATTGCTTTATGATGCTGCCCACTTTTTTACTCCACGATAGCCGAGCGAACACCATGCCAGTGTTACATAACCGTATATCGAATGATGAACTGCGTGAGCGCATGCTGGCCGAAACCGAGCCGCGCACCACCCTCTCATTCTACAAATATTTCACCATTGAAGACCCGCAGACTACCCGCGACGAGCTGTATAAAGTTTTTGTTTCTCTTGATGTTTTTGGGCGCGTTTATCTGGCCCGTGAAGGGATTAATGCTCAAATTAGCGTGCCGCAAAGCCGTGCGGATGCGTTCCGTGAAGCGCTGTATGGCTTTCATCCCGCGCTGAATAATCTCCGCCTCAACGTGGCGCTGGAAGATGACGGAAAGTCTTTCTGGGTGCTGCGCATGAAGGTGCGCGACCGCATCGTCGCCGATGGTATTGACGATCCGAGCTTTGACGCCAGCGACGTGGGTGACTATCTCAAGGCGGCGGAAGTGAACGCCATGCTCGACGATCCTGAAGCGGTATTTATCGATATGCGGAACCACTACGAATACGAAGTGGGGCATTTCCAGCATGCGCTGGAGATCCCGGCGGATATGTTCCGCGAGCAGCTGCCGAAAGCCGTCGATATGCTGCAGGAAGATAAAGACAAGAAAATCGTGATGTACTGTACCGGCGGTATCCGCTGTGAGAAAGCCAGCGCCTGGATGCGCCATAACGGCTTCAGAAATGTTTATCACATTGAAGGCGGCATTATTGAATACGCCCGTCGGGCGCGTGAGCAGGGCATTCCCGTGCGGTTTGTGGGCAAAAACTTTGTCTTCGATGAGCGCATGGGCGAGCGAATCTCCGAGGATGTGATTGCCCACTGCCATCAGTGCGGCACGGCCTGCGACAGCCACACCAACTGTAAAAACGACGGCTGCCACCTGCTGTTTATTCAATGCCCGGCCTGCGCTGCGAAATTCCACGGCTGCTGTAGCGAAGTATGCCGCGACGAGCTGGCGCTTTCGCCCGAAGAACAGCGACGCCGTCGTGCAGGACGTGAAAACGGCAACAAGATTTTTAATAAGTCTCGCGGCGCGCTAAACACTACGTTAGGCATTCCCGACCCCGAATAGCATGCGGCTTCGCAAACGGAAACCGCCTCAAATGAGGCGGTTTTTCTATCTCAGCAGCAGGTAGGCGACATCAATTAAAGCCAGCAAGGCCGAGAGTACCAGGTACAGAATCAGGTGCTCCCGCACGTTGCCGATCAAAAAATCTATCATGCGCCGCATGACGTTTACCCGAACCTTGCGAGGGAAAACAGCGTCAGATCGAAGGTAGACGCCTTGCCCTGCGCGAACTGGCAGGCTATTTCCCCCAGCACCGAGGCAAATTTAAAACCGTGCCCGCTGAGGCCGGTAATCACCAGCGTATTAGCGTGGCCGGGTAGAGTATCAATAATAAAATCTTCATCCGGAGAATTATCGTAGGTGCAGGCCGCGCCGTGGAGGCAGACGCCGACGCCCGGAAGAAATTTGCGCAGGAAGCCGAAGACTTCGCTGCCGTCGCTGGCCAGCGAGCCGAAGGGTTTGCGCTGTTCCGGTTCGCTGATGACCTGGCCGCCGTTATGCCTGCCGATTTTTAGCTCGTTGTCCTCGGCCGGGAAGCCGTAATACTGGCTGCCGTCGGGCATTTCGCCGGTGAAGGCGGGAAAGTGGTTCTCTTCGCTATAGCGTCCGTCGGCCTGATGCCAGGCGAAAATTTTTCTCACTGGCGTAACCGGTAACGTCGGCAGCAGCTTTGTCACCCATGTCCCTGCGCTGACCAGCAGTTTGCTGGCGGTGTATTCACCGTCCGCGGTCTGAACCACGACGCCATCATCGGTATGGCTGATATTTGTCACGGCGCAGTTGAAAAGCTGGGCACAGCCGCCTTCACGGGCAAGGCGGACATAGGTTTTAATCGCCAGCTCGCTGCGCAGCACGCCTGAATTCGGCTCGAATAACCCCACGTAGCCGTCGGGCACGTTAATGTTCGGCCAGCGCTGCATAATGGCCTGCGCATTGAGGGCTTCAAGAGGAAGCGCGAACTTTTCGGCGCTGCTTTGCACGGTCGAAATAAACGTCGAGTGTGCAGGGCCGAGATTAATAACCCCGGTGCGATGGAAAAGCTTCTCGCCGCTAATCTGTTCCAGCGCCTCCCACAGCTTTTGCGCCCGGAGCACCAGCGGGACATATTTTTCGCCTTCGCCATAGGCATGGCGCATCAGGCGAGTATTGCCGTGATGGCTGCCCTGCTGATGGGGCGGGTGCGCGCTGTCGATCATCAGCACGTTCAGACCAGAGTGGGTGGCATAGCAGCCTGCTGCAGCCCCGACGGAGCCGCTGCCCACGATGATGAGATCATAATGCATGTCGCTATTCTCTTTTCCCGGAAATATCACTAGCAGGGTAATTAATTCTTAATGAGCAGGCAATTAAACGCAGCGTAAATAATAAAAAAGGCACCTCGAGGGTGCCCTGGGCATTTCGTTGTCGCATGGATCGTCAATGCTTGCGATGATCGTTTACCTGGTATTCACTGGATTCAATTTTTGCGATCCCGGCCTCTAAAATAGAAATAAATTGCCGGGCAACATCGGTGGTCAGCCACAACGTTTGGCCGATCTCAGTTTCATCTTGCTTCTGCTTATCAGATGTCAGGTAGTGCAGGCGCAGCATCAGCGCATCGTAGCTGTCTACGGTGCTGATGTCCCATCCGACAAGGGGATGGGTCTGGATTACATCACTATTTTTTTCCATCATAACCCCTTTTATACGTGTGTTTAAGACAACGGCTAGCGAGGTTTAATGCTTGTTAAATGTGAAGCCAGTTAAGTATATCAATACTTAAGCTAATTCGCGGAAGAAATAAATACCCTGCAACACTTTTTTTATATTATTGGATTTGATTGTGCAATAAAGCGGCGGATTATTCAGACGTTTCCGGGGATTAGGTATAGCAATCAGAATATTGCCTGGTTATTAATCGTTATCGCGGGAGAAAGCGAAAAAAACCGGATGGCGACACCCGGCAAAAAAGAACAATGAGGGATATTTTTATTTAATCTGCTGAAAACCAGTCGTCAGCGCTTTCCCAGGTTTCCTGCAATATTTCGCTGATGCGATCTTTATCTTCTTTCGCCCCGCCCAGCACCGAAAGATTGTTGCCCGCGGCGTAGCGTACCTGGACATGGCTGCTGGTTTCCGGGAAATGCTGAGTGATACGGCGCGTGAGTTCATGTGCCAGCGCGTCTACGGCGCCGGGCGGTAACTGCGTGGTTTTAGCAATGGTCACTTCGATACGCATAACAACCCCCTGTACAATATACTGGTTATTTATACAGTCTATTTATTCATCCTGCAACAGGGGGTACAAAAAATTATGCTTTTACAGACCAGGCGACCTGTTCACCTGCGAGGAACGGCACGATGACGTCATCGCCGGTGACAATCGTTTCAGGGATGTGTACCGGCGTACGCACCAGCTCAATACTTTCTTCGTTCACCGGCAGGCCATAGAAGCGCGGGCCGTTGAGTGAAGTGAAGGCCTCAAAGTGTTGCAGCGCGTTCAGCTCTTCAAATACCGTGGCGTAAGCCCCAAGCGCGGAAGGGGCATTGAAGCAGCCCGCGCAGCCGCAGCTGGTTTCTTTACGATCACGGGTATGAGGCGCGGAATCCGTACCGAGGAAGACTCGATCACAGCCGCTGGCCACCAGCGCCCGCAGCGCTTCCTGATGAGTGCTGCGCTTGAGGATCGGCAGGCAGTACAGGTGAGGCCGCACGCCGCCCACCAGCATGTGGTTGCGGTTAAACATCAGGTGCTGTGGGGTAAGGGTCGCGCCCAGCAGGGAGTTGCCTTCCTGAACATACTGCGCCGCATCTTTAGTCGTGATGTGTTCAAAAACAATTTTCAGGCCCGGCAGCTGCTTGCGCAGCGGTTCCATTACCGTTTCGATAAAGCGAGCTTCGCGGTCGAAAATATCGATATCCGCGTGGGTCACTTCCCCGTGAATCAGCAAAGGCATGCCGATTTTTTGCATGCGTTCCAGCACCGGCATAATGGCCGCCGTGCTTGTTACGCCGTGGCTTGAATTGGTTGTGGCGTTGGCCGGGTACAGCTTGGCGGCGGTAAATACGCCTTCGTTGAAACCGCGTTCGACTTCGTTGGGATCGAGTGAGTCCGTCAGGTAGCAGGTCATCAGCGGATCAAATTTATGCCCCTGAGGAACGGCGTCCAGAATGCGCTGGCGGTAGCTTATAGCGGCTTCAACGGTCGTGACCGGCGGCGCCAGGTTGGGCATCACAATCGCTCGGCCGTAGGTTTCAGATGTCATTGGCACCACAGTTTTCAGCATCTCTCCATCACGAAGATGAACGTGCCAGTCGTCTGGGCGGCGAATTTTTAATACCTGAGGTAATACGGTCATGAGAATGCTCCGGCTGGAAGGGAAAATCAGTCAACGTTGGGCTGGTTTTATGCCGGGCACTAAGGATAGGGGGAAACGTTTTCGTTTGCACGACTTTGTTGCAGGTTTTGTTGGGTAAGCGAGCAGGACAACGTGGCTCTGTCCTGCTCGAATGGCTTAGTTGGTGAAAGGAATGACGATTTCACCGGGCTTCACTTCAATGCCCTTAGCGTATTTCTTCGCCAGCGACTCGCCGGAGCTTTTATCTTCGCTCAGCACGTAGGCTGGCTGCTGATTGAAGTAGCTACGCAGGGACTGGTTCAGATAGGGAATAATGGTCTGCAAAATAGCCTGCATTTTCTCCGGTTCGACGGTGGCGTCGACGACCTCCATCTCCTGAAGATAAATAGCGCCTTTTTCTTTGTTAAAGCTCGGCAGCGCCTTTAGCTTCAGCTTGATGTTGGCTTTTTGATTGCCGAACAGCGAGGTCATATCCAGCTTCGCGTCGCCGGTTAGCGTGATCTTGTTGGGTTCTTCACGACCAATTGCCGACGCGAGATTGGTCAAGACAATATGCGCATCGGCGACGCCCGGCAGGCCGATATCCTTCGAGAAGTTGTTCCGTTTAGCCAGCGCCTGGTTAATTTCCTGTTCGCTGACCGTGTACTGTGTGAGCTGATTGCAGCCAACGACCAGGCCCGTCAGGACCAGTACGGCGGCAAAAATAATCTTCTTCATGGCGTTCCTCAACATCCCATATTGGCGTCAAATCCTGACACAAAGCAGCATGCCGCGCCAGCGCAAGCCGTGCTACAGGAAAAGGCTGAAATACCAGAGTGACAACCGACGCCGTATTGACTTATTTTGCCCGTTTTGTATTTTAAGGACATGCATACCTTTCTGATTATTGTCCCCGACGGGGGCATGCTTTTCGAGCCTACGGGCATCGCCGATATCCTGACGCAGGCCAACCGCCTGCGCGCGGAGAGTTCGCGCCATCCGGCCTACGAGGTGGCTATCACTACCACCCAGCGACATCGCGTGGTGCACGGGAGTTCAGGCCTGAATTTGCTGGCGGATCATCGGCTTGAAGAGCTGGATCCCAGTCTTCCGCGCGACACGGTGATGATTACCGGTAAAGGTTCGAACAAAGAAGAAGGGGAGGCGGTGGTTGAATGGCTGCGCCGGGCGGCCCCCCATATTCGCCGAATAGTGTCCGTCTGCGGCGGAGCTTTATTGCTGGCGGAAGCCGGGCTGCTTGAAGGCCGTAGGGCGACCACCCACTGGCGGCTGCTGGACGCGCTTCAGGAACAGTTCCCGAAAGTCATCGTCGAGAAGGGCCCCATCTATATTCAGGACGGCAATATCTGGACTTCTGCTGGGGTCAGCTCCGGCTTCGATCTCACGCTGGCGCTGGTGGAGGACGATCACGGCTTCAGCGTGGCGCGGGAAGTGGCTCAGGATATGGTGATGTTCCTGCGCCGGCCCGGCGGGCAATCGCAGTTCAGTCGTTTTTTGCTTAGCCAGGCGACAACTCCCGGACCTATTCGCGAGCTGCAATGCTGGATCCTTGAAAATCTTGCAGGCGATCTCTCGGTAGAAGTCTTGGCCGAGCGCGTCGCCATGAGCCCGCGTAATTTTACGCGCGTATTCACCCGCGAAACCGGCACCAGCCCGGCCCGCTACGTTGAGGAAGTTCGTCTCAATGCCGCCCGCCAGCACCTGGAGCAAAGCGGCGACAGGCTCGAGCAAATCGCGGCGGCCACCGGCTTTGGCAACAGCCTGAATCTGCGTCGCGTTTTTGAACGCAATCTCCAGCTCACGCCTTCGGATTATCGCGAGCGCTTCTGCGCGCGTAATATGGCGTAAATTGATCTTTTATTGTCATTTGCGCCAACTCTTATCCGGATTACTCTTTGCTCAGGCAACTCACCAAGGAGTCAATCATGGTCAAAGTAGGCATTAACGGGTTCGGTAGAATTGGTCGCAACGTGCTGCGCGCGGCGCTGGGCCGTCACGATTTTCAGGTGGTGGCGATAAACGATCTAACCGACAGCAAAACCCTCGCGCATCTTCTGAAGTATGATTCCCTGCAGGGCACGCTAGCCGCTGACGTTGAAGCGTCTGAAGGCCAGCTGGTCGTTGACGGCAGCGCCATCCGCGTATTCAGCGAAAGAGATCCGGCGGCGATTCCGTGGAGCAGCGTCGGCGTGGATCTGGTTATTGAATCCACCGGCTTCTTCACCGATAAGGCGAAGGCCGAAGTGCACATCACCAAAGGCGGGGCGAAACGCGTGATTCTTTCCGCGCCCGGCAAAGATGACGACATTACCGTTGTGATGGGCGTCAACCATGAAAAATACGATCCGGCGGTGCATAAAATCGTCAGCAACGGCAGCTGTACGACCAACGGCCTGGCCCCGGCGGCGCAGGTTCTGCACCAGAACTTTGGCATTGAACATGGCCTGATGAACACCACTCACGCCTACACCAACAGCCAGGCGCTGCACGACCAGCCGGAAAAAGATCTGCGCGGCGCGCGGGCGGCGGCTCTTTCCATCGTGCCCTATTCCAGCGGGGCGGCGAAGGCGCTTGGCAAAGTGATTCCTGAGCTGGACGGGTGCTTGACCGGCTATTCTCTGCGCGTTCCGGTACCGGTGGTGTCTATCGTTGATCTGACCGTGACCTTAAAGCGCGATGTCACCGCGGAGGAGGTGAATGCGGCTTTCCGCAAGGCGTCCGCAGCTGGCCCGCTGAAAGGCATTCTGGGCTACAGCGACGAGCCGCTGGTGTCCAGCGATTATCAGGGCGACGCTCGCTCATCCATCATCGACGGGCTTTCGACGCTGGTTATCGGCGGCAATCTGGTCAAAATCCTCGCCTGGTATGACAACGAGTGGGCATTCTCAAATCGTCTGGTGGATCTGGCGGTGCTGATGGACAGCAAAGGGCTGTAAAAGCCGGGCGCAACCTTGTAGCGGAATGAAAAACGGTCAGCCAGAGATGGCTGACCGTAATCGTTTCAGGCGGCGCAGGGCTAAATGGCGACGGAAGAGAGCAGGTTAATCTGCGTTTGCTTCGCCATATTGTCACGGTAATCCCGCACCCGGCTCGGATACTCAATCCCGGCCACCAGCGTCAGGCTGCGCAGCAGCGGAAACAGGTGGATATCGTCGAGAGAAAGCTCACCGTTAACGGCGTTGGGCTGCACGATAAGCCTGTCGAGCTTGCGTAAATCATCGCTGATTTTCTTGATAAGCCCCGGCGAGTGCGTCAGGTGTTCGGCAAATGAGCCAATCATGCCTTCTTTCTTGTGGGTAAAGTAAGCGCGGGCCTCCGGGGTCGCAAACTCATCGAAAGGAGCTTTGGCGATGCGCGGCAGCAGCAGATGCTGCACGTAGGTATTCACCTGGCGCAGCCATTCGGCAATGGCCGCATTGCTCGGGCCGGTCAGCAGCGGCTTGCCGTCAAGATTGTCGATATAATGCACAATATCGAGGCTTTCCGGCAGATAGCGGCTGTCGTCTTTTTGCAGAATGGGCGCCATTTTCTTGCCGATCATTCTGGTCGGCGTGGCTTCGTCGTCGTTAGACATCACGACGAGTTCAACGGGGATATTCTTCAGCCCAAATATCATGCGTGCCTTCACGCAGAACGGGCAGTGATCGTAAATATAAAGCTTCACGTTCTCCTCCATTTAGCTATCGCGGACAGGATCCGTTAGCCATCCAGTATGGAAGAGAACGCGCCAGCCCGCAAACTACGCGCCCGGCTCCAGCATTGAAGGCTCGACCGGTTTCAGGCTGAACTGCCACCACAGCGCCGCCAGCGTAATAAAGCCGATAATGCCCAGCATCAGCCACGGCAGCTCCGGCTGGTGCATGGCTTTACCGGCGTCATACAGCCAGCCGCCGCCCGCATAGCCGATCGCGCCGCCGATCGCCAGGCCCAGGCGGCTGAAGCCCATATAGCTGCCCCGCGCCCGGGCATCGGCCAGCGACGCGCCCAGCGTTTCACGGGCCGGTTCGGCAATCACCGTGCCGATGTAGAACACGCAGATCAGAGCAAACAGCTGTTGCAGGCTGCTGGTGAGCCCGATGGGCAGCATGGCAAGCGTCATCAGCAGCAGACCGGCCATGACGCGCTGTTCCAGGCGAAAACGTTTCTCGCTCCAGCGGGCAATCGGATAGAGCAGGGTGAGCGACAGCACGGCTTCGATGGCGTACATCCATTTCACCGCTGCGGGCGTCCCGGCAATTTCGTTGACCATGATCGGCAGCATCAGCATGACCTGAACCGCCAGCATGTAGTACCCCGCCAGCGTCAGAACATAGGTCACAAAGCGCTTATCGCGCAGCACGCGGCCCATGCCTTCCAGCATCGGCGTGCGGATGGTGGAAAGTTTATAAGCGGGCAGCAGCCAGGCGTTGACCGCCGCGCAGATGACAAACATCACCGCGCCCGCGGCACAGACCAGGCGGAAATCGTATTGCAGCAGCCAGCTGCCCAGCAGCGCGCCGATGACCGCGCCCGCGCTGTCCTGCATCATCAGCAGGGAGAAAAAGCGTCCGCGCTGATGCGGGCGAACCAGTTTCACCACCAGCGCGGCGCGAGGCGGGTCGAAGAGCGTGCCGCCAATGGCGGAAATAAAGCACGAGAGCCACAGCACCCACGGCTCGTGGGCGATGCCCATCAGCGCAAAGCCAACCGCCCGCAGCAGCATGCCGGTCACAATCATCGGCCTGGCGCCCAGGCGGTCGGCAATCGCGCCGCCGAAGATCCCCAGGCCCTGCTGCGTAAGCTGCCGCAGGCCGAGCGCGATGCCGACCATGAGCGCAGCCCAGCCCATCTGATCGACGAAGCGGATTGAGATTAACGGGAAGACGACGAAAAAGCCCAGCACCACCAGCATGTTATCGAGCAACAGGAAATATTTACCCAGGCTCCTTGCCTGCGCCACCCGTGCCATCTCCCCTCCAGGGAATCTTTTAAACCGCGACAGAGAACCATTCTCCACTGGCCCGCTGCGTTTTGACAGACGGCCCGGCGACAATATTTTTTTATCGTTCTGACGCTTCGATTGATCCCTTTCATCGAAAAAAAGTATGACGCGGTGAGAAATCTGCATGTTGTTGTTTTCCTTCCCCCGCCGGGCGCAGGTATAGTTAACGGGTCAGGTCCGTAAAATCGTGGGAAGTGAGGAGCAGGGGAACATGTTTGGTTACCGCAGTAACGTGCCGAAGGTGCGTTTAACAACCGACAGGCTGGTGGTGCGTCTGGTTTACGAAAGAGACGCCTGGCGTCTGGCTGATTACTACGCCGAAAACCGTCAGTTTCTGAAGCCCTGGGAACCGGTCCGGGACGACAGCCACTGCTATCCCTCCGGCTGGCAGGCGCGCCTGGGCATGATTGGCGAAATGCATAAGGCCGGCAGCGCCTACTACTTCGCCCTGCTTGATGAAGACGAAAAAGAGATCCGCGGCGTGGCGAATTTTTCGAACGTGGTGCGCGGCTCGTTTCACGCCTGTTACCTTGGCTATTCGCTGGGCGAAAAATGGCAGGGGCAGGGCCTGATGTTTGAGGCGCTGACCTCATCCATTCGCTATATGCAGCGCAGCCAGCACATCCACCGCATCATGGCGAACTATATGCCGCACAACCAGCGCAGCGGCGACCTGCTTGCCCGCCTGGGCTTTGAAAAAGAAGGCTATGCCAAAGACTATTTGCTGATCGACGGCGTCTGGCGGGATCACGTCCTGACGGCGCTGACGGCAAAAGAATGGATCCCCGGTCGTTGAGGACATGAGATGAAATATCAGTTAACTGCGGTAGAAGCGCGCGTGGTGGGTAGCCTGATGGAAAAGCAGGTTACGACCCCCGAACAGTATCCGATGTCCGTTAACGGCGTCGTGACGGCGTGCAATCAGAAGACCAACCGTGAGCCGGTGATGGAGCTAAAAGAGCACGATGTGCAGGAGACGCTGGATAACCTCGTCAAGCGCCACTTCCTGCGCACCGTCAGCGGTTTTGGTAACCGGGTTACAAAATACGAACAGCGCTTTTGCAACTCGGAGTTTGGCGATTTGAAATTGTCGCCGGCTGAAGTGGCGGTTGTCACCACGCTGCTGCTGCGCGGCGCGCAAACGCCGGGCGAGCTCCGCAGCCGCGCCGGGAGAATGTTTGAGTTTAGCGATATGTCACAGGTGGAAAGCACTCTTGAAACGCTTGCTGGCCGCGATGATGGCCCGTTCGTCGCACGCCTGCCCCGCGAGCCGGGTAAACGTGAAAGCCGCTACATGCACCTGTTCAGCGGCGAAGTCGAAACGCTGGCGGTCGTTGCCGATGCGGTAAGCGCTCCGGCGGAGGATCTTACCGCCCGCGTTGAACAGCTTGAGGCGGAGGTCGAGGAGCTAAAACAGCGCCTCGATTCGCTGCTCGCACATCTGGGGGATTAAGCCATGACCAAACTTCGTGTTGGCATCGTCGGGCTCGGCGGCATTGCGCAAAAAGCCTGGCTGCCGGTGCTCAGCGCCGCCGGCGACTGGACGCTACAGGGGGCTTTCTCTCCGACCAAAGAGAAAGCGCAAAAAATTTGCGAAACTTACCGCATTCCTTATGTTTCTTCTCTCAGCGATCTTGCCGCCCAGTGCGACGCGGTGTTTGTGCACAGCGCCACAAGCACGCATTTTGCCGTGGTCAGCGAACTGTTGCAGGCCGGCGTCAGCGTCTGCGTGGACAAACCGCTGGCGGAGAGCCTGGCGGATGCGGAACGGCTGGTGGCGATGGCCGAAAGCCAGAAGCGCACGCTGATGGTGGGCTTCAACCGCCGCTTCTCGCCGCTTTATCAGGAGCTGAAGGCTAACCTTGTGAACGGCGCCTCTGTGCGCATGGATAAACACCGGGCCGACAGCGTTGGGCCGAACGATCTGCGCTTTACGCTGCTGGATGATTATCTGCACGTGGTGGATACCGCCCTGTGGCTGAGCGGCGGCGAAGCGCAGCTGCAAAGCGGCACGCTGCTCACCAACGATCGGGGGCAAATGCTGTTTGCCGAACATCATTTTGCTAAAGAACATCTGCAAATCACTACCAGCATGCACCGCCGCGCCGGAAGCCAGCGCGAATGGGTTCAGGCGGTGACCGACGGCGGGCTGTATGACGTCACGGATATGCGCGACTGGCGCGAAGAGCGCGGCGCGGGCGTGGTTCAGCGGCCCGTTCCCGGCTGGCAAAGCACGCTTGAACAGCGCGGTTTTGCAGGCTGCGCGCGTCATTTCCTTGAATGCGTGGCAAATCAGACGGTTCCTGAAACCTCAGGTGAACAGGCGCTGCTGGCGCAAAGAGTCGTGGAAAAGCTCTGGCGCGAGGCGATGAGCGAATAAACCTGTAACAACTGAAGGTAGTAATTCAGCGGCGTATCGGTAGACTACGCCAACGAAATCAGTCCCCCTGACAACGCCTGCCTCGCAGGCGTTAACGTTTGTGGAACCGCATAATCAAATGAATCTATTAAAATCGTTGGCAGCGGTCAGTTCGATGACCATGTTTTCCCGCGTGCTGGGATTTGCGCGTGACGCCATTGTGGCAAGAGTTTTTGGGGCAGGGATGGCTACGGACGCCTTTTTTGTGGCGTTCAAATTACCGAATTTACTGCGCCGTATTTTTGCCGAAGGGGCTTTCTCGCAGGCTTTCGTGCCGATTCTGGCCGAATACAAAAGCAAGCAGGGTGAAGATGCCACGCGGGTCTTTGTCTCCTACGTTTCCGGCCTGCTAACGCTGGCATTGGCCATCGTCACGGTTATCGGCATGGTTGCCGCGCCCTGGGTCATTCTGGTTACCGCCCCAGGCTTCGCGGACACCGCCGACAAGTTCGCGCTGACCTCCAGCCTGCTGCGCATCACCTTCCCCTATATTCTGCTGATCTCACTGGCCTCGCTGGTGGGGGCAATCCTCAATACCTGGAACCGCTTTTCCGTTCCGGCCTTTGCGCCGACGTTCCTGAACCTCAGCATGATAGGCTTCGCGCTGTTTGCCGCGCCGCACTTTAACCCGCCGATTCTGGCGCTGGCCTGGGCGGTTACCGTGGGCGGCGTGCTGCAATTGGCCTACCAGCTTCCGCATCTGAAAAAGATTGGCATGCTGGTGCTGCCGCGTATCAATCTTAAAGATGCTGGCGCCATGCGCGTTATCAAGCAGATGGGCCCGGCTATACTCGGCGTTTCCGTCAGCCAGATTTCACTGATTATCAACACGATTTTTGCTTCCTTCCTCGCTTCCGGCTCGGTTTCCTGGATGTACTACGCTGACCGCCTGATGGAGTTTCCGTCCGGCGTGCTGGGCGTGGCGCTGGGGACTATTTTGCTGCCGTCGCTGGCAAAAAGTTTCTCCAGCGGAAACCACGACGAATATTCTCGCCTGATGGACTGGGGGCTGCGCCTGTGCTTCCTGCTGGCGCTGCCGAGCGCCGTGGCGCTGGGTATTCTGGCCAAGCCGCTGACCGTTTCCCTGTTCCAGTACGGTAAATTTACCGCTTTTGACGCGGCGATGACGCAGCGGGCGCTGGTGGCTTATTCTGTCGGCCTGATGGGGCTTATCGTGGTGAAGGTGTTGGCGCCGGGCTTTTATTCCCGTCAGGATATTAAAACCCCGGTGAAAATCGCGATTGTGACCTTAATCCTCACGCAGCTGATGAACCTGGCGTTTATCGGGCCGCTCAAGCATGCCGGTCTTTCGCTGTCGATTGGCCTGGCGGCCTGTATTAACGCCAGCCTGCTGTACTGGCAGCTACGCAAGCAGGATATCTTCCATCCGCAGCCGGGCTGGGCGGCGTTCCTGTGGCGACTGCTGGCGGCGGTGATGGTGATGTCCGGTGTTCTGCTGGGTATGATGCACGTTATGCCCGCCTGGGACATCGGCAATATGCCGTATCGACTAGTGCGTCTGATGGCCGTGGTGGTGGCCGGGATTCTGGCCTATTTCGCCACGCTGATGGTGCTGGGCTTTAAAGTCAAAGATTTTGCCCGCCGCACCCTATAATTGGAGTGTCGACCGTGTATCAAAGGCATGGTCGGCGCGCGCGTTCTGCATTAAACTGCGCGCTGCAAAATTTGACATGTTGAACGATTAATTAGGCGGTAAAGCGATGAACGGGACAATCACAACCTGGTTTGCAGAAAAAGGTTTTGGTTTTATCAAAGATGAAAACGGCGATAACCGTTATTTCCATGTGATTAAAGTCGCCAATCCTGAACTCATTAAAAAAGATGCTTCGGTGACCTTTGAGCCAACCACCAACAACAAGGGCCTGTCGGCCTATGCGGTGAAAGTGGAGCCGGAAAGCAAATATATCTTTATTGCCGGGGAGCGCATCAAAATCACGGCGATCAAATCTTTCCTGGTCTACAGCGAAGAAGTGCCTGCGGACTCGAAGATTGATAAAGACAATGCCGTGCTGTCGGTTGGCCTGCTGATGAACAGCATCCGTCCGAAGAGCGAGAAGAAAGAGGGGGAGATGCGCACCCTGAAGAAACTGGCGATTACCACCTTCCAGAACGACACGATGATTTTCTCGGAGGACGAAATCGACGTGGATGCGACGATGAAAATCCTCAGGGCGCTGCCTCGCTAAAACCTTGTGGCTAAATGGCTTACAACAAAAAACCGGCTTTTGGCCGGTTTTTTGTTAGATGGTTATTTTTTTATTTCCGCCGCGATTCACCGTCGTGGCCTGTCCATCTGCCCCATAAAGTTTGGGTTCCTGGTGCGGCTTGAGCACGGCCAGGGCCTGCTCGTTTCGCGCTAACTGATCTTCTAACAGCCAGCCGTTATGCTGGTTTATATCGCGCAGGTGCTGCGTTTTTTGGGTAATCGTCTGCCAGCGCTGATGCGCGTCGCTGCCGGGCACATTCTCCTGATTCTGCTGCGCCCGGCGCTGCTGCTCGAGATAGTCGAGCGTCGCCAGCAGCGAGCTTTTATCTTCAGTGATGCGTTGCAGCGCGCTGCCGTTAACGTGGCCCGCAGACAATTGCTGCTGCTCGGCGTCCATCACTTCTTTGAGTGAGTTGAGCACCGCGGTCATTTGGTCGAGCACTTCTAACAGACGACTCATGCAATTAGTTACTCTGTAAGTAGCTTTGGGCTTCCTGGATCAGCGCATCGGCGATTTTACCGGTGTCCATTTTTAACTCACCGTTACGGATCGCCGTTTTTAGCGCTTCCACGCGTTCCATATTGATGTCGCTGGTGCCGGGCTGCATCAGCTTGGACTGCGCGTCGCTTAACGTCACGCTGGTGCTTTTTGCCGTGGCACTTTTCTCCAGACGATTTTTTTGCGCCTGGGTATCGGTAGTTTCGCGCGGCTGAACGGTACTGACCGGTTTTAGGGGCGACGTGCGATCAATGCTCATTGTAATATCCTCATCGAGGGGGCTCACGGCGGGTAGCCTGTCAAAATCATTAGTGAAATATTTATCGGCAGCCGCCGCCGAATCTTTAAAAAGATTATAGATTAATCAGAATATTCCCATCAGCATCCACCGTGCCGCTCACAATCTGACCTGATGCCATACGCACCCGCGCGTTCTGCGCTACGGCTGCATTATTCAATACCTGACCTTCACCGTTGACGCTAAATCCCTCGCCCGCGGCGACAACCTGCACCCGCTGTCCGGCTTTCACTCGCCATGACTGGCGCACCATCGACAGCATAATCGGCTGCCCTGGTGCAATATCCCGCAGCGTAACCGCATTGGTTGCCTGCTGAAGGTCAGTAATCGCGCGCGGCGGCAGCAGATCCAATCTGCCTCGTTTAATTTGTACGCTGCTCTGGTCGAGCAGGGTGCCGCGGGGTAAAGCCTGCGCGGCAACCACATAATTGCCGGTGGCGGCGACAACGACCTGAATAAAACGTTTTTCAGCGCCGCAGAGGACCTGCACGCTGACGTTGCCCCACAGGCGTCCGTTATTCGGCATCACAAAGTTCGGCTGCGGGCAGGCGGGCAGCTGCGCATCCGGAGTCTTCACCGTGACGGATACGTCATCGCTGATACCGGCCAGGCGCTGCTGGAAAAACTGGGTCAGCGGCTCGTCAAGCTGGCCCGCGTTCGCCCACCCCGAGGCCAGCAGAGCGACAATTCCACCCCACAGTTTCAGACTCTTCATGCTGCTTCTCCTTGTTCAGGTTGCAGTGATTTTAACCGCAGGCGGAATTGATCAAGGCGATAAATAGCGATGCATTTTGTGTTTATTCCGTCGATAAGGCACCTGCCAGGGGCCGTAAGCTGTCAGACAAATCCTAATTATGCGGAGGGGACATGCTCGACAAACTGGATGCCGCGCTGCGATTTCAGCAGGAAGCGCTGAATTTGCGGGCCCAGCGTCAGGAGATTCTGGCAGCGAATATCGCCAATGCCGACACGCCGGGTTTTCAGGCGCGCGATATCGATTTCGCCAGCGAAATGAAGAAAGTAATGGATCGCGGACGCGCGGAAGGCAGCGGCGTTTCACTGGCCCTGACGTCTGCGCGTCATATTCCGGCGCAAACCCAAACCGTTCCGCAACTTGACCTCCTTTACCGGGTTCCTGACCAGCCGTCGATGGATGGCAACACCGTCGATATGGACCGTGAGCGTACTAATTTTGCGGATAACAGCTTGAAATATCAGTCCGACCTGCAGGTTCTGGGCGGGCAGATCAAAGGCATGATGTCCGTGCTGTCACAGGGTAATTAATCCATGGCTTTACTGAATATTTTTGATATTGCCGGTTCGGCGATGGCCGCCCAGTCCAAACGTCTGAACGTGGCGGCGAGCAACCTCGCCAACGCCGATAGCGCCACCGGGCCGGATGGACAGCCCTATCGTGCTAAGCAGGTGGTTTTCCAGGTCGACGCGGCTCCCGGAGCACAAACCGGCGGCGTAAAGGTTAGCGACGTGGTGGAAAGCCAGGATCCTGACAAATTGGTCTTTCAACCGGGTAACCCGCTGGCGGACGCCAAAGGTTACGTCCGGATGCCAAACGTGGACGTGGTGGGTGAGATGGTGAACAGCATGTCCGCCTCGCGCAGCTACCAGGCCAACGTAGAAGTGCTCAACACCGTGAAAAGCATGATGTTGAAAACCCTGACCCTCGGTCAATAAGGAGTGACGTATGTCTATCGCCGTTAATGTGAATGACACCACGATCAATGGTGCCAGCGGCACCAGCAACACATCAGGCACCGGTAGCCTGACCGGAAGCAGCGCCTCGGACCTGCAGGGGAGTTTCTTAACCCTGCTGGTGGCGCAGTTAAAAAACCAGGACCCGACCAACCCGATGCAGAACAACGAACTGACCACGCAGCTGGCGCAGATCAGTACGGTGAGCGGCATCGAAAAACTCAATACCACGCTGGGTTCGGTTTCAGGCCAACTGACCAACAACCAGCAGCTGCAGGCCAGCGCGCTCATTGGTCACGGCGTGATGATCCCAGGTTCAAAAATTCTTGCCGGTAGCGAAGCCACCACGCCGTTTGGCGTTGAGCTTCAGCAGGCCGCCGACAAAGTGACCGCCACTATCACCGACGCCAGCGGCAAAGTTGTGCGTACGATTGATATTGGCGGGCTGTCCGCAGGCGTACACACCTTTACCTGGGATGGCAGCATGACCGATGGCACCACCGCGCCGGACGGCGCATACAACGTGGCCATCAACGCCAGCAATGGCGGCACGCAGCTGGTTGCTCAACCGCTTAATTTCGCCATGGTCAACGGGGTGACGCTCAGCAATGGCACGACCAAGCTGGACCTGGGTACCTATGGCACCTCCACCCTCGATCAAATCAGGCAGATTATTTAAGCCTTTAACCTTTGCAGGAGTAAGACATGGCCTTTTCTCAAGCGGTCAGCGGCCTGAATGCTGCGGCCACCAACCTGGACGTAATTGGTAACAACATTGCCAACTCCGCCACCTACGGTTTTAAAGCCGGTTCCGCGTCCTTCGCGGATATGTTTGCCGGTTCCAAAGTGGGCCTGGGCGTAAAAGTTGCCGGGATTACCCAGGACTTTAACGATGGCACCACCACCAACACCGGACGCGGCCTGGACGTGGCTATCAGCCAGAACGGCTTCTTCCGTCTGGTGGATAACAACGGTTCGGTGTACTACAGCCGCAACGGCCAGTTCAAGCTCGATGAGAACCGCAACCTGGTGAACATGCAGGGCATGCAGCTGACCGGCTATCCGGCCACCGGCACGCCGCCAACGGTTCAGGAAGGGGCGAACCCGGTTGGCCTGTCCGTGCCCAACACGCTGATGCCAGCCAAAACGACCACCACCGCGGCCATGCAGATCAACCTGAACTCGACGGATAAAACGCCGGCAACTTCGCCGTTTGATGCCACGAATTCAGATACCTACAACAAAAAAGGCACCGTCACCGTTTATGACAGCCAGGGCAACGCCCACGACATGAACGTCTATTTCGTGAAGTCGACCACGGCGAACACCTGGGATGTTTACACCCAGGACAGCAGCGTGGCGGGCGACGCGGCGGTTAAGCAAACGTCGATGGTGTTTGACGCTAACGGCAATTTGCTTTCAGGCGACAAGGCCACCATCACCCCTGGCAACATTCCGGGTGTGCCGCAGGTGGCGTTCACGCTGGACTTTAAAAACTCCATGCAGCAGAACACCGGTTCGAACAACATCGTGGCGACCAATCAGAACGGCTATAAGCCGGGCGACCTGGTGAGCTACCAGATCAACGATGACGGTACTTTGGTCGGCAACTACTCCAACGAGCAGACCCAGGTTTTGGGCCAGATCGTGCTGTCCAACTTCGCTAACCCGGAAGGTCTGGCTTCGCAGGGCGATAACGTCTGGGCGGCAACCAACGCCTCAGGCGTCGCGCTGCTGGGTACTGCGGGAACCGGCAACTTCGGCTCGCTGACTAACGGTGCGCTGGAGTCCTCCAACGTCGATCTGAGTAAAGAACTGGTGGATATGATCGTCGCGCAGCGTAACTACCAGTCGAACGCGCAGACCATTAAAACCCAGGATCAGATCCTCAACACCCTGGTTAACCTGCGCTAAGCGCCTGACGGGATGGCTTAATGGATCACGCAATTTATACCGCCATGGGCGCAGCCAGCCAGACGCTGAACCAGCAGGCGGTGACGGCCAGCAACCTGGCCAACGCCTCAACGCCGGGTTTCCGTGCGCAGCTGAATGCGCTGCGTGCGGTGCCGGTCGAAGGGCTTTCGCTGCCGACCCGTACGCTCGTGACCGCCTCGACGCCCGGGGCGGATATGAGCCAGGGGCAGCTGGACTACACCCAGCGCCCGCTGGACGTTGCTTTACAGCAGGACGGCTGGCTGGCGGTACAAAGCGCCGACGGCAGCGAGGCCTACACGCGCAACGGTAATTTGCAGATTAACTCTGCCGGGCTGTTGACCGTTAACGGACAGCCGGTGATGGGCGACGGCGGCCCGATTGCCATCCCTGACAGCGCGGAGATAACCGTTGCTGCCGACGGGACCATCTCGGCGTTAAATCCGGGAGATGCGCCAAACACCGTGGCCCCGATTGGCCGCCTGAAGCTGGTGAAAGCGACCGGCCCGGAAGTGGTGCGCGGCGATGACGGCCTGTTCCGTCTGAACCCCACGGCGCTTGCGGCCCGGGGCGCAACGTTGCAGACCGATCCGAGCATCAGGGTGATGTCCGGCGTGCTGGAAGGCAGCAACGTCAAACCCGTAGAAGCGATGGCCGACATGATTGCCAACGCCCGCCGCTTTGAGATGCAGATGAAGATTATTTCCGGCGTCGATGAGAACGAGCAGCGCGCCAACCAGCTGCTGTCGATGAGCTAAGCGGCCGTCCTTTAAATCACAGGAATTCAATATGATCAGTTCGTTATGGATCGCCAAAACGGGTCTTGATGCGCAGCAAACCAACATGGATGTGATTGCCAACAACCTGGCAAACGTCTCCACCAACGGTTTTAAGCGTCAGCGCGCGGTTTTTGAAGATCTGCTTTATCAGACCATTCGTCAGCCGGGGGCCCAGTCTTCTGAGCAAACTACGCTGCCGTCCGGTCTGCAAATCGGTACCGGCGTACGCCCGGTGGCGACCGAGCGTCTGCACAGCCAGGGCAACCTGTCGCAGACCAACAACAGTAAAGACGTGGCGATCAAGGGCCAGGGTTTCTTCCAGGTTCAGCTGCCGGACGGCTCAAGCGCATACACGCGCGACGGCTCATTCCAGGTTGACCAGAACGGCCAGCTCGTCACCTCCAGCGGTTTTGCCGTGCAGCCAGCCATCACCATCCCGGCTAACGCACTGACCATTACCGTTGGTCGTGACGGGATTGTCTCCGTGACCCAGCAGGGCCAGGCGCAGCCGGTGCAGGTCGGCCAGCTCAACCTGACCACCTTCCAGAACGATACCGGCCTGGAAAGCCTCGGCGAGAACCTGTATGCAGAAACGCAGTCCTCCGGTACGCCGAACGAAAGTACGCCGGGGCTGAACGGCGCGGGCCTGCTGTATCAGGGCTACGTCGAAACCTCCAACGTGAACGTGGCGGAAGAACTGGTGAATATGATCCAGGTTCAGCGCGCCTACGAAATTAACAGTAAAGCGGTCTCCACCACGGACCAGATGCTGCAAAAACTGACGCAACTCTAAGATGTTAACCGGGGCGTTTGCGCGCCCCGGCCGTCGAGACCTGAAGATGAAAGCAATGCAAAAACCTATGGTTCTTCGCCCTGTCGTGCTGTGCCTGGTGCTGGCGACAAGCGGCTGCGCACTGATCCCCACTAAACCACTGGTTGAAGGGGCAACGACGGCCCAGCCTGTTCCGGGCCCTGCGCCTATCGTGAACGGTTCTATTTTCCAGACGGCGCAGCCGGTGAACTACGGTTATCAGCCGCTGTTTGAGGACCGTCGCCCGCGCAACGTCGGGGATACGTTGACCATCCAGCTTCAGGAAAATGTCAGCGCGAGCAAAAGCTCGTCGGCGAATGCCAGCCGCGATGGCAAAACTAATTTTGGCCTCGACGTGACGCCGCGCTATCTCGAAGGCCTGTTTGGCAACAATCGAGCGGCGGTTGACGGTTCCGGCGGCAACAGCTTTAACGGTAAAGGCGGCGCCAACGCCAGCAATACCTTCAGCGGCACGCTGACCGTCACGGTCGATCAGGTACTGGCTAACGGCAACCTGCACGTGGTGGGCGAAAAACAAATTGCCATCAACCAGGGCACAGAATTTATCCGCTTCTCGGGCGTGGTTAACCCTCGCACGATCAGCGGCAGCAACACCGTGGCGTCTACCCAGGTGGCGGATGCGCGGATCGAGTATGTCGGTAACGGCTATATCAATGAGGCGCAGAACATGGGTTGGCTGCAGCGCTTCTTCCTTAATTTATCGCCGATGTAAGCGGGAGATATCATGGTCAAATATTTACTCACCGCGCTGATGCTGGTGGCCACGCTTGCCCAGGCCGAGCGTATTCGCGACCTGACCAGCGTTCAGGGCGTGCGTGAAAACTCGCTGATTGGCTACGGCCTGGTGGTCGGGCTGGACGGCACGGGTGACCAGACCACCCAGACGCCTTTCACCACGCAAAGCCTGAACAACATGCTCTCCCAGATGGGTATCACGGTGCCTGCGGGCACCAACATGCAGCTCAAAAACGTAGCGGCGGTGATGGTCACGGCGAAGTACCCGGCGTTTGCGCGTTCCGGACAAAATATCGACGTTGTTGTTTCTTCTATGGGGAACGCCAAAAGCCTGCGCGGCGGTACGCTGCTGATGACCCCGATGAAAGGGGTGGATAATCAGGTTTACGCGCTGGCACAGGGCAACATCCTGGTCGGCGGGGCGGGCGCTTCCGCAGGCGGGAGCAGCGTGCAGGTCAATCAGCTCAACGGCGGACGCATCACTAACGGCGCGGTTATCGAGCGTGAGCTTCCGGGCACCTTTGGGCAGGGCAACATCATTAATTTGCAGCTTAACGATGATGATTTCACCCTGGCCCAGCAGATTACCGACACCATCAACCGTTCACGCGGCTACGGCAGCGCCTCTGCGCTGGACGCCCGTACCGTTCAGATTCGCGTGCCGAGCGGCAACAGCTCGCAGGTTCGCCTGCTGGCCGATATTCAGAACCTCGAAGTCAACATTGCGGTGCAGGATGCGAAGGTGATTATTAACTCCCGCACCGGCTCGGTGGTGATGAACCGCGAAGTGACGCTGGACAGCTGTGCTATCGCACAGGGCAACCTGTCGGTAACGGTCAACCGTTCGGCCCAGGTGAGCCAGCCGGATACGCCGTTTGGCGGCGGCCAGACCGTGGTCACGCCGCAAACGCAGATCGACCTGCGGCAGAGCGGCGGCGCGCTTCAGCGCGTGAATTCCAGCGCCAATCTTAATAATGTGGTGCGCGCGCTCAATACGCTGGGGGCTACCCCACTGGAGCTGATGTCTATCCTGCAATCAATGCAAAGCGCGGGCTGCCTGCGTGCGAAAGTGGAAATCATCTGATGCTCAACGATACCCAGTCCCTGGCCGGTGCCGCGTGGGACGCCAAGTCCCTCAATGACCTGAAGGCGAAAGCCGGGCAGGACCCGAAGAGCAACATGAAGACCGTTGCCCGCCAGGTGGAAGGGATGTTCGTGCAGATGATGTTGAAAAGCATGCGCGAGGCGCTGCCGAAGGACGGCATATTCAGCAGCGAATCAACGCGCATGTACACCAGCATGTATGACCAGCAGATTGCCCAGCAGCTCAGCGCCAAAGGGCTGGGGCTGGCGGATATGATGGTCAAACAAATGGGTGAAAACGCCGACCCGTCGGAAGCGGCGGGCAAGGTGCCGATGAAGTTTGATTTGCAGACGGTGACCAGCTTCCAGAACCAGACGCTGACGCAGATGGTTCGCCAGTCGATTCCCAAAGCGCCGTCCAACGAGGAGCCGCTCAGCGGCGACAGCAAAGATTTCCTCGCGCAGCTTTCGCTTCCGGCGCGGCTGGCGAGCGAGCAAAGCGGTATTCCTCACCACCTGATTCTGGCGCAGGCCGCGCTGGAGTCCGGCTGGGGCCAGCGGCAAATTCTGACGTCCAAAGGCGAGCCGAGCTTTAACCTGTTTGGCGTGAAGGCGACGTCCAGCTGGAAGGGGCCGGTGACCGAAATAACTACCACCGAATTTGAAAACGGCGAGTCGAAAAAAGTTAAAGCTAAGTTCCGCGTCTACAGCTCTTATCTCGAGGCGCTTTCAGACTATGTGGCGGTCCTGTCGCGTAACCCGCGCTATGCCGCCGTCACGAATGCCAGCTCGCCGGAGCAGGGTGCACAGGCGCTGCAAAATGCCGGCTATGCTACCGACCCGAACTACGCCCGCAAGCTGACGGGGATGATTCAGCAGCTGAAAGGCATGAGCGATAAAGTCGCCAAAGCCTATAACAACGATCTGTCCAGCCTGTTCTGATTTCCCGGCTTGATTCGCGGCCGAATTATTTGTTGGCAAGTCTCAAGTCCTGCTCCAGCCTGCCGATACTACTCGACAGGACCGTGACAATACGTGCATAAGGAACCTCCATGTCCAGTAGCCTGATTAACAGTGCCATGAGCGGCCTGAGTGCTGCCCAGTCGGCACTGAACACCGTCAGTAATAACATTTCGAATTACAACGTCGCGGGCTATACCCGCCAGACAACCCTGCTGTCGCAGTCTAACAGCACCCTGGGGGCCGGTGGCTGGGTAGGTAACGGCGTTTACGTCAGCGGTGTTCAGCGCGAATATGATTCTTTCATCACCAACCAGCTGCGCGCCGCGCAGACTCAGAGCAGCGGGCTGAATACGCAGTATCAGCAGATGTCGAAAATTGACGACATGCTTTCCGGCACCACCAACACGCTGGCGACCACCCTGCAAGGTTTCTTCACCGGGCTGCAAACGTTGGTGAGCAACTCTGAAGACCCGGCGGCCCGTCAGGCGCTGCTGGGCAAGGCCGATGGCCTGGTTAACCAGTTTAAAGTGACCGATCAGTATCTGCGCGACCAGGATAAGCAGGTCAATCTTGCCGTTCAAAGCAGCGTGGATCAGATCAATAACTATGCTTCGCAGATTGCCAACCTAAACGATCAGATTTCTCGCCTGAAAGGCGTTGGCGCAGGTGCCAGCCCTAACGATCTGCTGGACCAGCGCGATCAGCTGGTGAGCCAGCTAAACCAGATTGTCGGCGTAGAAGTCAGCGTACAGGACGGCGGCACTTATAACGTCTCTATCGCCAACGGGCTGAACCTGGTGCAGGGCAGTACGGCTAACCAGCTGGCCGCAGTGCCGTCCAGCGCCGATCCTTCCCGCACGACCGTCGCCTACGTGGATAAAGTTTCCGGCACCACCGAGATCCCGGAAAGCCAGCTGACCAGCGGCTCTCTGGGCGGCGTGCTGACCTTCCGTTCGCAGGATCTCGACAGCGCCCGCAACCGTCTGGGCCAGCTGGCACTCTCGTTTGCCGACTCTTTCAACCAGCAGCACACCCAGGGCTATGACGCCAACGGCGACCAGGGCACGGATATGTTCAGCATCGGCGATCCGGCAGTGCTCAGCAATAGCCGCAACACCGGGACCGGCGTGGTCACGCCGAGCATTACCGACAGCTCAAAAGTTCAGGCCAGCGACTACAAAGTGTCGTTTGACGGCACCGACTGGCAGATTACCCGCCTGTCCGATAACGCGAAGATCAATGCCACCACGACCAAAGACGGTTCTGGCAACGTGACCGGCCTCGAGTTTGACGGCCTGAAGCTCGACGTTAGCGGCACGGCGATGAAAAACGACAGCTTCACCGTGAAGCCGGTGGCTAACGCCGTGGTGAACATGGGCGTTAACATTACCGATGAGAGCAAGCTTGCCCTCGCTGCTGAAAAAGATGCGGGCGACAGCGATAACCGCAACGCTCAGGCGCTGCTGGATCTGCAAAGCGCCAAGAAGGTCGGCGGCAATAAGTCGTTTAACGATGCCTATGCCAACCTGATAAGCGACGTGGGTAACAAGACGGCCAGCCTGAAGGTGACGAGCACCACGCAAAGCAACGTGGTGACCCAGCTGAGCAACCAGCAGCAGTCTATCTCCGGGGTTAACCTGGACGAAGAGTACGGCAATCTGCAGCGTTTTCAGCAGTATTACCTGGCAAACGCGCAGGTGCTGCAAACGGCATCAAGCATGTTTGATGCGCTGCTGGCCATTCGATAAGTGAGGGAAGTATCGTATGCGTATTAGTACTCAGATGATGTATGACCAGAATATGCGCGGCGTGACCAACGCTCAGAGCGAATGGCTGCGCTATGGCGAACAAATGTCTACCGGCAATCGCGTTAACAGGCCGTCGGATGACCCGATTGCGGCGTCCCAGGCAGTTGTGCTGTCGCAGGCTCAGTCTCAGAACAGCCAGTACGCGCTGGCGAGAACCTTCGCCACGCAGAAAGTCTCGCTGGAAGAGAACGTGCTGGGGCAGGTGACAACCGCCATTCAGTCGGCGCAGGAAAAAATCGTTTACGCCGGAAACGGCACGTTAAGCGATGATGACCGGGCGTCGCTGGCGACCGACCTGAAAGGGATCCGCAACCAGCTTTTAAACCTCGCGAACAGCACCGACGGCAATGGCCGCTACATTTTTGCAGGCTACAAGACCGAAGCGCCACCTTTTGACGATGGCGCAGGCGGTGTGAGCTACAGCGGTGGCGATAAGGCGATTACTCAGTCAGTGGACGCCGCCCGCACGATGACCATCGGCCATACCGGCACGCAGGTTTTTAACAGCATCACCAGCAACGCCGTGCCGGAACCGGATAGCTCGGCATCTGAGACCGACCTGTTCAAAATGCTGGACTCAGCGATTACCGCGCTGAATACGCCGGCTGAGAATCTGGACGATGCGGGCAAAGACGCGCTGAACGCGGTGGTGGACAAAACCAACCGTGGCCTGAAGAACTCGCTTAACAACGTACTGACCGTACGTGCTGAGCTTGGCACGCAGCTTAACGAGCTGGATACCCTGGATTCGCTGGGCGATGACCGTGCCCTGGGCCAGAGCGCGCAGATGAGCAGCCTGATTGAGGCCGACTGGAACTCAACGATCTCTTCTTATGTGATGCAGCAGGCTGCCCTGCAGGCCTCCTATAAAGCCTTCAGCGATATGCAGGGGATGTCCCTGTTCCAGCTGAATAAATAAATTTGTTGTTTTTGGGCGTGCCGTGAAACTGGGCACGCATCATGTGCCCGCTTCTGCACCCAGGAGCGGGCTTTTTTTTGGCCCTTAAATCTCAGCCGCGTGTGAATTTCAGTTTTACTACGGGCCAGAATGCAGGCGTAAAAAAAACCGGTCAGCTGCCTGACCGGCTTTTCAATTAACGCTGAAGGTTACTTGGTGCTTTCCGGGCGAGTGGCCGGAGCCGTTGCCTGATGCGTTGCGCTGTGACCGCCGGCGGAACCGCGGCCGCTGAACTCAAACTCAGGACGAACCCAGTCGCTTGAGCGAGCTGGCTCTGGCGTATAGTCCGGAGCCGGAGCGCGAGTCATCGGTGCCGTTGCATTCTTCACCCCTTGAGCAATAGGTGCGGCAACCGGTTTGCTTTCTACAGCAGGCGCTGCTTCCACAACCGGAGCTGGCGCGGCCACAGTTTCTGGCTCGGCTGCGACAGGTTTCGCTTCTTCGATAGCTTCAGCCGCTGCCTGTGGCGCAGTTTCTTCCACAATGGCCGGGGCTTGCTCAACGATTTCAGCAATCTGCTCAACTACCGGGGTTTCATCAACCTGGGCTGGCACCGCCTCTTCAATAACCTGCTCCGCTACGGCTTCATCCTGCTGCGCGATAATCTGCGGCTGCTCGGTAACCGGAGCAGCAATCACTTCTGGATGCGAAGTTTCAACCGCTGGTTCGGCAACGGGCTCTGCCTGAATGACAGGCTCAGCCACAATTGGCTCAGCAACGGCGGTTTCAGCCGGCTGCTGAACTTCAGCTGCTGCGGCAACCGGAGCCGCTTCGGCCGCGAAGGACGGCTGAACTTCTTCCTGCGCAACGACCTCAACGGCTTCATCCTGCGGACGTGCGATTGGGTAGCTGATCCAGGCTTTACCGGAAGCCAGCTCTGGAGAAGCACAGGCGACGGTTAACGGCATTGGAGACTGGGCCGGGTAGCGTTCGTCACGGTAGCGGCGACGGCGCTGGCCGCTGACGCGCAGGTGGCGAGGAGAGCGACGTGAACGACGCGGCATACCGTTGGCATCATTACGTGCGTCGCCGTTGTCTTCGGGCTCGCTGGCCGGTGCCTCAACGACGGCCGGCAGCGGAATGGTCGCCACTTCGGTGTGCGGTGCAACGGCTGCCGGTGCCTGAACAGTTTCTTCTGCGGCGAGGGCTGCGGCTGCCTGAGCGGCTGCAATGTCCTCGGCGGATTCGAAACGTACCTTCTGGCTCAGCTGGCGCTGTTTACGGCGCGGCATGGTCTGCACGCGTTCTTCCTGCTCCGCTTCGACTTCAACGACTTCGTCACGCTGCAGGACTTTAACTTCCTGCTGCGCCTGACGCTTGTCATCGCTGCGACGGCGGTTGCGGTCGCGACGCGGCTGCTGTTGCTGCTCGTCACGGGCTTTTGGTTTTTCCGCTTCTTCCGTCGCAACGTTCTGGCGAGCTTCACGCACTTCTGCGTTCTGCTGCTGGCCCTGACGGCGGTTGCGGCGGTTTTCATCACGATTTTCGCGTGGCTCGCGTGGTTCACGGCCTTCGCGGGTTTCGTTGCGGCTGTCGCGGTCGCGATTGTTGCGATCGCCACGGTCATTACGGTCGCCGCGTTCACGACGATTGTTCTGACGGCGGTTGTTATTGTTGCGACGATCCTGACCCTGACGCGGAGACTCGGTTTCAGCCGGTTTCTCAACTTTAACTTCTTTAGTTTCCGCAGCGCTTTCGCCTGCGAACAGGTTTTTCAGCGCGCCGAAGAAGCGGGTTAACAGGCCTGGCTGAACTGACGCGGCAGGCTGAGCTGCTGCGGCTGGTTTTGCCTGCGGAGCGGCAACCGGTGCGGCTTCCTGCGGAGCTGGCGGCACGTCAGGCATGACGAAGGTCGCAAGCGCCGGCTGTTCCGGGCGTTTACGTTCGGCGTACTCTTCCTCAGAAGGCATCGCCATTTCTTCTTCATGCAGCTTAGGCAGCATGTAGCTCAGGGTTTTTGTCTCTTCGCCTTTACGCACGCGCAGGACGGAGTAGTGTGGGGTTTCCATCTGGTCGTTAGGCACGATGATGGCTTTCACGCCGCCCTGACGGGTTTCGATGGCGCTGACCGCGTCACGTTTTTCGTTTAGCAGGTAAGAAGCAACCTGTACCGGAACGATGGCGTGAACTTCCTGGGTGTTTTCTTTGAGCGCTTCTTCTTCAATCAGACGCAGAATCGACAGCGACAGGGATTCGTTATCGCGGACGGTGCCGGTACCGCTACAGCGAGGGCACACGTGGTGGCTGGACTCGCCCAGAGAAGGGGAGAGACGCTGACGGGACATTTCCAGCAGGCCAAAGCGAGAAATATGGCTGATCTGGATGCGGGCACGATCCTGGCGAACCGCTTCGCGCAGACGGTTTTCAACCGCGCGCTGGTGGCGAACCGGCGTCATATCGATAAAGTCGATAACGATCAGGCCGCCGAGGTCGCGCAGGCGAAGCTGGCGAGCAATTTCGTCTGCGGCTTCAAGGTTGGTGTTGAACGCTGTTTCTTCGATGTCGCCACCGCGGGTTGCGCGAGCGGAGTTGATGTCGATGGCGGTCAGCGCTTCGGTGCTGTCGATGACAATGGAGCCACCGGACGGCAGACGGACTTCGCGCTGGAAGGCGGATTCAATCTGCGATTCAATCTGATAATGGCTAAACAGCGGGATTTCGCCGGTGTAGAGCTTAATTTTGCTGCTGAAATCCGGACGACCCAGCGCGCCAATGTGCTGACGAGCCAGCTCCAGCACTTTCGGGTTATCGATAAGGATTTCGCCGATGTCCTGACGCAGGTAGTCGCGGAAGGCGCGAACAATCACGTTGCTTTCCTGGTGAATCAGGAACGGAGCAGGGCGGTTTTCAGCGGCTTTGAGAATGGCTTCCCAGTGCTTCAGGCGGAAGCTTAAGTCCCACTGTAGTGCCTCGGCGGATTTACCCACGCCGGCAGTACGTACAATCAGGCCCATGCCGTCAGGCAGCTCCAGGGAGGACAGCGCTTCTTTCAGTTCGGTGCGATCGTCGCCCTCGATGCGGCGGGAAATCCCTCCGGCACGCGGGTTATTTGGCATCAGAACCAGATAGCTACCGGCGAGGCTGATAAAGGTGGTTAAGGCTGCGCCTTTATTACCACGTTCTTCTTTATCAATCTGAACAATAACTTCCTGACCTTCGCGCAGCACATCTTTGATGTTCGGACGGCCATGTGATGAATAATTAGACGGGAAATATTCGCGGGCAATTTCTTTCAGAGGGAGGAAACCATGGCGCTCAGCGCCGTAGTCAACAAATGCCGCTTCCAGACTTGGTTCAATGCGGGTGATCTTACCTTTATAGATGTTGGCTTTTTTCTGTTCGTGTCCTGGGCTTTCAATATCCAGATCGTACAGGCGCTGCCCATCTACAAGGGCAACACGCAACTCTTCTTGCTGAGTCGCGTTTATTAGCATTCTTTTCATCGTAACTTACTCATTATTCTTACATTGGTGATTAGCTACGGGCATGGTGACGCTGACCGGGAGTGAACCGATGGCCTCGTGACTGATCGCAAAGTCGTCAACCTCACGGTTGTCGCTTGCTGAGAGGCGCAAAGTGTCGGTAGCCTGTATTTCATACGGAAATACAGCGCAATTATCGTGGGAATAAAGCGCCATGAAAATTCGCAAGCGTTGATTCCATATTACCGGCCAGGCTGCAACCCGCAGCCCGTTAACTGCCTGAAAAAACAATACGTCTTACGCCATTGCTGCGTGGATGTTTGTCCAGACAAAAAAGGTCATTCCGCAAAATCTCTTGTTCTAACAAGTATCAACACGGAAAACCGCAACATTATTCCATTGCTAACCTTATTATAGCAAGGTGACTTTTGCCTTTGATGCCTCGTTTCTTACAGTTTTTTAACTCGCTTTTTTTTCGTTCAGGACAGAAAACGAGAAGTAAGGAGAGTGTTATTGCCAGAACGAGGCAGATTCTCAGTTAAGCACATAAAAATGAGTGGCGCTATGCGCGTACGCTATTTAGAATCGCCGACCATGAAAACGCAGACTCCATCAGTACAAATCGTTGCTATTTCCGCCGATGAGGCCGGGCAGCGTATCGACAACTTTTTGCTCGCTCGCCTGAAGGGCGTGCCGAAAAGTATGATTTATCGCATCGTGCGCAAAGGCGAGGTGCGGGTGAATAAAAAACGCATTAAGCCCGAGTACAAACTGGAAGCGGGTGATGAAGTGCGCATCCCGCCGGTCAGGGTTGCCGAACGTGAGGAGGTGCAGGTTTCGCCTCATTTGCAGAAGGTTTCCGCGCTTGCCGATGCCATCATCTATGAAGATGACCACATTCTGGTGCTGAACAAGCCTTCCGGCACGGCGGTTCACGGCGGAAGCGGCCTTAGCTTTGGCGTGATTGAAGGCCTGCGAGCTCTGCGGCCAGAAGCGCGCTTCCTTGAACTGGTGCATCGCCTCGATCGCGATACGTCCGGCATTCTGCTGGTAGCGAAGAAACGCTCCGCCCTGCGTTCGCTGCATGAACAGCTGCGTGAGAAGGGGATGCAAAAGGATTATCTGGCGCTGGTTCGCGGCCAGTGGCAGTCGCATTTGAAGGTTGTGCAGGCTCCGCTGCTGAAAAACATCCTGCAAAGCGGTGAGCGCATCGTGCGCGTTAACAGCGAAGGTAAAGCTTCTGAAACGCGCTTTAAAGTAGAAGAGCGCTACGAGTTTGCCACGCTGGTTCGCTGTAGTCCGGTTACCGGGCGTACGCACCAGATCCGCGTGCATACGCTGCATGCAGGCCACCCGATTGCGTTTGACGATCGTTACGGCGACCGCGAGTTTGACAAGCAGCTGGCCGGTACAGGATTAAATCGTCTGTTCCTGCATGCCGCGGCTTTACGCTTTACACATCCTAATACCGGCGAAATTATGCGGGTAGAAGCGCCGATGGACGAACAGCTCAAGCGTTGTTTGACGGTTCTGCGCAAGACAGCCTGATAATTATGCTCCCACACCGGGAGCATTTTTTTAGGCCAGGAGAGGGTTACAGCCTTCCTTTATTAGCATTTCGCAAAGGGCAATCAGCGGTAGCCCAATCAACGTATTTGGGTCGCGCCCTTCCAGCCGTTCAAACAATGTTATGCCTAACCCTTCACTTTTAAAGCTTCCGGCGCACTGCAGCGGCTGCTCCTTACGCACGTACTGACGGATTTCCTCCTCTCTCAGATGGCGGAAGTGCACGTCGAAAGGCTCGCACGTCGTTTGCAGATGGCCATTCTCAGCGTTATAGAGGGCAAGTCCGGTATAAAAAGTCACTATGCTGCCGCGGGCGAGCAGCAGTTGCTGGACGGCGTTCTCTTCGCTGTGGGGCTTGCCGGTGATTTGATTATTCAGGACGCAGACCTGATCCGAACCAATAATTAAATGTGCAGGATATTTCGCGCGTAGGGCTTGAGCCTTAGCCTGAGCAAGGCGGGTAACCAGCTCGCGCGCCGTTTCGCCAGGCTTCGGAGTCTCGTCCGTTTGAGGTGACGCGGTGATAAACGGCAAGCCAAGCTTTTCCAGCAGGGCACGACGGAAAGGGGAGGTGGAGGCCAGCACAATCGGTTTCATATTTTTTTCATTAAAGATAGCGAATTGGATAAAGGCATTTTAAACTGTGTCACCGCAATGTGTGCGAATAAATGGCGAAAGGCGCTGTTTCGAGGCCTTTTTCTTTGACTCTATGACGTTACAAAGTTAATATGCGCGCCCTATGCAAAAGGTAAAATTACCCCTGACTCTCGATCTGCTTCGTACGGCTCAAAAACGCCTTGACTATCACGGTGTGTATACACCTGTCCAGGTAGAGCGCGTCGCCGATTCTGTAGTCAGTGTAGACAGTGATGTGGAATGCGATATGCGTTTTGCTATCGATGAACAACGCCTCGCGGTTTTAACCGGTGATGCGAAGGTCTCGGTAACACTCGCATGTCAGCGTTGCGGGAAGCCGTTTGCTCATCAGGTCTACACACAGTATTGTTTTAGCCCGATCGTCAAAGACGAGCAGGCTGAAGCACTCCCGGAAGCGTATGAGCCGGTTCAGATTAACGAATTTGGCGAAATCGATCTTCTGGCTTTGGTTGAAGATGAAATCATCCTCTCCTTGCCAGTGGTTCCGGTGCATGATTCTGAACACTGTGAAGTGTCCGAGGCGGACATGGTCTTTGGCAAACTGCCTGCAGAGGCGGAGAAACCAAACCCATTTGCCGTATTAGCCAGTTTAAAGCGTAAGTAATTGAGGAGTAAGGTCCATGGCCGTACAACAGAATAAACCAACCCGTTCCAAACGTGGCATGCGTCGTTCCCATGACGCGCTGACCACTGCCACCCTGTCCGTGGACAAAGTTTCTGGCGAAACTCATCTGCGTCACCACATCACCGCCGACGGTTACTACCGCGGCCGCAAGGTTATCGTTAAGTAATCTGACGATACCTTGAGACGTCTAACCCTTGCGTTAGATGCCATGGGTGGGGACTTCGGTCCTTCCGTGACAGTGCCTGCAGCATTGCAGGCACTGGACTCTAATTCCGAACTAAATCTTCTGCTAGTCGGCTGCCCCGACACCATCACACCATTACTTGCCAAAGCTGATTTTGAAAAACGTTCGCGTCTGCAAATTGTTGCCGCGGAATCGGTTATTGCCAGTGATGCCAGACCGTCGCAGGCGATCCGCAACAGCCGCGGATCTTCAATGCGAGTGGCACTTGAATTGGTGAAAGAAGGGCGAGCGGAAGCTTGCGTAAGCGCAGGAAACACCGGTGCGCTGATGGGGCTGGCAAAGCTGTTGCTAAAACCCATCGAAGGTATTGAGCGTCCCGCGTTGATGACGGTATTGCCTCATCAGCAAAAAGGTAAAACTGTCGTGCTGGATCTCGGTGCGAATGTAGATTGTGACAGTAATATGCTGGTGCAGTTTGCGATTATGGGTTCCGTCATGGCCGAAGAAGTGCTTGGCGTAGCGAATCCACGCGTTGCGCTGCTCAACATTGGTGAAGAAGAGACAAAAGGCCTCGACAGTATTCGCGATGCCTCTGCATTATTAAAAACAATGCCTGCTATCAACTATATTGGTTATCTTGAAGCCAACGAACTGTTAACCGGAAAAACGGATGTCCTTGTGTGTGATGGCTTTGTGGGTAATGTCACACTCAAGACGATGGAGGGGGTTGTCAGAATGTTCCTGTCGCTGCTGAAATCTCAGGGCGAAGGGAAAAAAAGGGCGTGGTGGCTGATTTTATTGAAGCGTTGGTTACAAAAGCATCTGACCAGGCGATTCAGTCACCTCAACCCCGACCAGTATAATGGCGCCTGTCTGTTAGGATTGCGCGGCACGGTGATTAAGAGTCACGGTGCTGCCAATCAGCGAGCGTTTGCCGTCGCGATTGAACAGGCAGTGCAGGCGGTGCGGCGGCAAGTTCCAACCCGGATTGCTGCCCGCCTGGAATCTGTATTACCTAAGAGTGACTGAGCGTACATGTATACGAAGATTATGGGTACGGGCAGCTTTCTGCCCGAACAAGTGCGGACTAACGCCGACCTGGAAAAAATGGTGGATACTTCGGACGAGTGGATTGTCACCCGTACAGGTATTCGTGAACGCCGTATTGCCGGTCCCGAAGAAACCGTAGCCACGATGGGCTTTGCAGCCGCTAATCGCGCGCTGGAAATGGCCGGTATCGACAAAGAACAAATTGGCCTGATTGTTGTAGCGACAACGTCATCCACCCACGCTTTCCCGAGCGCCGCCTGTCAGATTCAGGCCATGCTGGGTATTAAAGGCTGCCCGGCGTTTGACGTGGCCGCCGCGTGCGCAGGCTTTACCTATGCCCTGAGCATTGCCGATCAGTACGTGAAGTCCGGCGCGGTGAAACATGCGCTGGTGATTGGCGCGGACGTTCTGGCCCGCACCTGCGATCCAACCGATCGCGGCACGATCATTATTTTTGGCGACGGCGCAGGTGCCGTGGTGCTCGGTGCTTCTGAAGAGCAGGGCATCATTTCTACCCATCTGCATGCGGACGGGAGCTACGGCGATCTGTTAACGCTGCCGAATGCCGATCGCGTGCATCCAGAAAACTCGATTCACCTGACCATGGCTGGCAACGAAGTATTCAAAGTTGCAGTAACCGAGCTGGCTCACATTGTTGATGAGACGCTGGCGGCTAACAATCTTGACCGATCTGACCTTGACTGGTTGGTTCCGCACCAGGCGAACCTGCGTATCATCAGTGCCACGGCGAGAAAGCTTGGCATGTCGATGGATAACGTCGTGGTAACCCTCGACAGACACGGGAATACCTCCGCGGCCTCGGTGCCAGCAGCACTGGACGAAGCCGTCCGTGATGGACGTATTAAGCGTGGTCAGCTGGTACTCCTCGAAGCTTTCGGCGGCGGCTTTACCTGGGGTTCAGCACTGGTTCGTTTTTGATGATAGGGATGAGAAAATGACTCAATTCGCTTTTGTTTTCCCGGGACAGGGTTCCCAGACCGTTGGCATGCTGGCCGATTTAGCGGCGGAAAACCCGGCCGTGGAAGAAACCTTCCGTGAAGCTTCTGACGCGCTGGGCTATGACCTGTGGGCATTAACCCAGCAGGGTCCGGCAGAAGAATTAAACAAAACCTGGCAGACGCAGCCTGCATTGCTGGCCGCTTCGGTGGCGATTTACCGCGTGTGGCAGCAGAAGGGCGGCAAAACTCCGGCTCTGATGGCCGGTCACAGCCTCGGTGAATATTCTGCGCTGGTTTGCGCAGGCGTACTTAAATTTGCCGATGCAATTCGTCTGGTTGAGCTGCGCGGCAAACTGATGCAGGAAGCCGTGCCGGAAGGCACGGGCGCCATGTCGGCTATCATCGGTCTGGATGACGCCTCGATTGCTCAAGCCTGCGAAGAAGCGGCTCAGGGCCAGGTGGTTTCACCGGTAAACTTTAACTCGCCGGGCCAGGTGGTGATTGCGGGCAACAAAGAAGCGGTTGAGCGTGCAGGCGCAGCTTGTAAAGCTGCGGGTGCAAAACGTGCTCTTCCCTTGCCGGTAAGCGTACCTTCTCACTGCGCTTTAATGAAACCTGCGGCCGATAAGCTTGCCCTGGCGCTGGAAGGCATCGCATTCAACGCGCCAACCGTCCCGGTTGTGAATAACGTTGATGTGCAGTGCGAAACCACGCCTGAAGCCATTCGCAGCGCGTTGGTGCGCCAGCTTTACAGTCCGGTGCAGTGGACTAAGTCCGTAGAATTTATGGCAGCGCAGGGCGTGTCCCAGCTGCTGGAAGTGGGTCCTGGTAAAGTCCTGACCGGGCTGACCAAACGTATTGTTGACACTCTGACGGCATCGGCCATCAACGAGCCTGCCACGCTGTCAGCGGCGCTTGAACAATAAAACGAGGAAAACCATGAGTTTTGAAGGAAAAGTTGCGCTGGTAACCGGCGCTAGCCGTGGTATCGGCCGTGCCATCGCGGAGACCCTTGTGGCTCGCGGTGCAAAAGTTATTGGGACAGCGACCAGCGAAAGCGGTGCGCAGGCTATCAGCGACTATTTAGGCGCTAACGGCAAAGGTTTTATGCTGAATGTGACCGATCCTGCTTCTATCGAAGCCGTTTTAGGAAATATTCGCGCAGAGTTTGGCGAAGTGGATATTCTGGTTAATAATGCCGGTATCACTCGTGATAACCTGTTAATGCGCATGAAAGATGACGAGTGGAACGATATCATCGAAACCAACTTGTCATCAGTATTCCGTCTGTCAAAAGCGGTAATGCGCGCTATGATGAAAAAGCGTCATGGTCGTATTATCACTATCGGTTCTGTGGTTGGTACCATGGGAAATGCTGGTCAGGCTAACTACGCTGCGGCGAAAGCAGGCCTGATTGGTTTCAGTAAATCGCTGGCGCGCGAAGTTGCGTCCCGCGGTATTACGGTAAACGTTGTTGCTCCGGGTTTTATTGAAACGGACATGACGCGTGCGCTCTCTGACGATCAGCGTGCGGGTATTCTGGCGCAGGTTCCAGCGGGTCGCTTAGGTGACGCAAAAGAAATCGCCAGCGCTGTAGCATTTTTAGCCTCTGACGAGGCCGGGTACATCTCTGGTGAGACCCTGCACGTCAATGGCGGAATGTACATGGTTTAACCACGATTAAAATTATTTGCGTTATTTGGGCGAATGCCCGCAAAATAGCGTAAAATCGTGGTACAACCTGCCGGGATTTAGTTGCATCTTTTTCAACATTTTATACACTACGAAAACCATCGCGAAAGCGAGTTTTGATAGGAAATTTAAGAGTATGAGCACTATCGAAGAACGCGTTAAGAAAATCATTGGCGAACAACTGGGCGTTAAGCAAGAAGAAGTAGTGAACACCGCTTCCTTCGTTGAGGACCTGGGCGCTGATTCTCTTGACACCGTTGAGCTGGTAATGGCTCTGGAAGAAGAGTTTGATACTGAGATTCCGGACGAAGAAGCTGAGAAAATCACTACCGTTCAGGCTGCCATTGATTATATCAACGGCCACCAGGCGTAAGTGAACATCTCCAGGCGGTCATTCGACCGCCTGAGTTTTATCTGAATAGTCCCACAAGTCTTATTTTTTCCCTCCCTGGAGGACAAACGTGTCTAAGCGTCGTGTAGTTGTGACCGGACTGGGCATGTTGTCTCCTGTCGGCAATACCGTAGAGTCTACCTGGAGTGCTCTCCTTGCCGGTCAGAGTGGCATCAGCCCGATCGACCATTTCGATACTACCGCCTATGCAACGAAATTTGCTGGCTTAGTAAAGGATTTTAACTGTGATGACATTATCTCGCGCAAAGAACAGCGCAAGATGGATGCCTTCATTCAATATGGAGTTGTAGCTGGCTGCCAGGCCATGCTGGATTCTGGTCTGGAAATTACGGACGAGAACGCTCACCGTATCGGCGCCGCAGTCGGTTCCGGAATCGGCGGTTTAGGCCTTATCGAAGAGAACCATACTTCTCTGGTTAACGGTGGCCCGCGCAAAATCAGCCCGTTCTTCGTACCGTCCACCATTGTTAACATGATCTCAGGCCACCTGACGATTATGTACGGCATGAAAGGCCCGAGCATCGCTATCTCCACGGCTTGCACCACTGGCGTGCATAACATCGGTCAGGCCGCGCGTATTATCGCCTATAACGATGCTGACGCTATGTTAGCCGGTGGGGCAGAGAAAGGCAGTACGCCGCTGGGTATCGGTGGTTTTGGTGCAGCGCGTGCGCTCTCCACCCGCAACGATAATCCGCAGGCTGCCAGCCGCCCGTGGGATAAAGACCGCGACGGTTTCGTGCTGGGTGACGGTGCCGGTGTGATCATGCTCGAAGAGTACGAACACGCGAAAAAACGTGGTGCCAAAATCTACGCTGAAGTCGTTGGTTTTGGGATGAGCAGCGATGCTTACCACATGACTTCTCCACCGGAAAACGGTGCAGGAGCGGCTCTGGCGATGGAAAACGCCCTGCGTGATGCAGGCTTGACCCCAGGACAAATTGGCTATATCAACGCGCACGGCACTTCCACGCCGGCCGGTGATAAAGCCGAAACTCAGGCGGTGAAAACCATTTTTGGTGCTGATGCAAGCCGCGTAATGGTGAGCTCGACCAAATCTATGACCGGTCATCTGTTAGGTGCTGCAGGGGCAGTAGAGTCCATCTACTCCATCCTGGCGCTGCGCGATCAGGCCGTGCCGCCAACTATCAACCTCGACAACCCTGACGTTGGCTGCGATCTGGACTTTGTGCCACATACCGCACGCCAGGTTTCAGGTCTGGAATACACGCTGTGTAACTCCTTCGGATTTGGTGGTACCAACGGTTCTTTGATCTTTAAAAAGGTCTAAAACCGTCGACAGACCGGGTTCGCCTGCGGACCCGGTTTGTTTCCCCGGCAGTGCTTCAGATTTCCCCCCTTGCTGCTTTTTCCCCGCGCTGGCACTCTTATCGCCTCGGATATTGAGGAGCAGTTATGTACCTAATCAACGGGCAGTGGCAGACGACGCTGGCGGTAAACGATCGAGCGGTTCAGTTTGGTGATGGATGTTTCACCACCGCGGCGATTCTCAATGGCGGCGTTAAATTTATCGCCCGGCATATTCGCCGTTTGCAGCTGGCCTGCGAAACGCTGCAAATCCCTTTTAGCGAATGGCAACTGCTTGAAGATGAATGCAGACAGCTAGCCGCAGGTGAAAAGCGCGCTGTCCTTAAAGTCATTATCAGCCGGGGTAGCGGCGGCAGAGGCTACAGCGCAGCAAACTGCCGTCAGCCGACACGCATAATCAGTCTTTCTCCTTATCCCACATTTTATGACGACTGGAAAACCCACGGGGTTGCCCTTGCGCTGAGCCCGGTTTGCCTCGGAGTTAATCCGCATCTGGCGGGCATTAAACACCTCAATCGCCTTGAACAGGTCCTCATCCGTACGCATCTTGAACAGACGTCAGCCCAGGAGGCGCTGGTTCTTGACAGCGACGGGTGGCTTACGGAATGCTGTGCGGCTAATTTATTCTGGCGCAGAGGGGGAAGCGTGTTTACCCCGTATGTCGATCGGGCGGGCGTCAACGGCACCATGCGGCAGCATATTCTGACCTGCCTTGCCGATGCGGGCTGGCAGGTTCAGGAGGTGCGGGAGAGGGTAGATATTCTCGAAAGTGCTGATGAGATCGTTATCTGCAACGCCCTGATGCCGGTGGTACCGGTCAGGCAGGCAGAAGCCTGGCATTACGATTCGCGCGTGCTTTATCAATTTTTAGCGCCACTTTGTGAGTAAAAGATTACCGATGAAAAAGATACTGGGTTTCTTTGTGCTGTTAGCGATTATTCTGGGCATTGCCGCAGGCGTGGGCATGTGGAAGGTTCGCCAGCTGGCGAATACGCCACTGCCGATCAAAGAAGAAACAATCTTCACCCTGAAGGCCGGCACGGGCCGCCTGGCGCTGGGTAAACAGCTTTATGAAGAGAAGCTCATTTCCCGCCCGCGCGTCTTCCAGTGGCTGCTGAAGGTCAAACCTGAGCTGGCGAATTTCAAGGCGGGCACCTATCGTTTTACCCCGCAAATGACCGTTCGCGAGATGCTAAAACTGCTCGCCAGCGGCAAAGAAGCGCAGTTCCCCATTCGTTTTGTCGAAGGTATGCGCCTGAGCGACTGGCTACAGCAGCTGCGCGAAGCGCCCTGGATCAAACATACCCTTAAGGATGACAGCTATGCCACCGTGGCCGAAGTGCTGAAGCTTGAGCATCCGGACTGGGCAGAGGGCTGGTTTTTCCCGGATACCTGGCTCTACACCGCTAACACCACCGACGTCACGCTGCTAAAGCGCGCCCACGAGCGCATGAAAAAAGCCGTGCAGGAAGCGTGGGACGGCAAAGCAGAAGGCCTGCCTTACAAAACGCAAAATGACCTCGTTACCATGGCGTCTATCGTGGAGAAAGAAACGGCCGTGGCGAGCGAACGCGATCGCGTTTCTTCGGTGTTTATCAACCGTCTGCGAATGGGCATGCGTTTACAAACGGATCCGACGGTGATTTACGGTATGGGTGACAACTATAATGGTAAGCTGTCGCGCAAAGATCTCGAAACGCCAACGCCTTACAATACATACGTGATAAGCGGCATGCCGCCTGGGCCAATCGCTATCCCTTCTGCCGCATCATTAAACGCGGCGGCACATCCGGCAAAAACGCCTTATCTCTATTTTGTGGCCGACGGCAAAGGCGGGCACACCTTTAACACCAACCTTGCCAGCCACAATCAGGCGGTGCAGGTGTATATCAAAACGCTGAAGGACAAGAATGGCCAGTAAATTTATCGTCATCGAAGGGCTCGAAGGAGCAGGGAAGACCAACGCGCATAACGTGGTGGTTGCGACTTTAAAAGAGCTCGGCGTGAGCGATTTAGTCTTTACCCGCGAACCTGGCGGCACCCCCCTGGCCGAAAGGCTGCGTGAACTGACGCTGAACAACAAAGGCATTGGTGATGAAGTTGTCACCGACAAAGCTGAAGTGCTGATGTTTTATGCCGCGCGGGTACAGCTGGTTGAAACGGTCATCAAACCGGCGCTGTCCCGCGGTGCCTGGGTGATTGGCGATCGCCACGATCTCTCCACTCAGGCCTATCAGGGCGGTGGTCGGTGCATCGACCAGAACCTGCTGATGGCGCTGCGGAACACCGTGCTGGGCGACTTCTATCCTGACCTGACTATTTATCTCGACGTGACGCCGGAAGTCGGTCTGACCCGCGCCCGCGCCCGCGGCGAGCTGGACAGAATTGAACAGGAATCTATCGACTTCTTTAACCGCACCCGCGCCCGCTATCTGGAGCTTGCCGCGGCCGACAGCCGTATTCGCACGATTGATGCGACTCAATCGCTGGACGAAGTCTCCGCCGCCGTTCGCCGCGCGGTTATCGACTGGGCTAAAGGAATTATCTGATGAAATGGTATCCATGGCTGCGCGGGCCGTTTGAGCAAATCCTCGGCCAGTACCAGGCCGGGCGCGGGCACCATGCGTTACTGCTTCATGCGCTGGCAGGCATGGGGGACGAGGCGCTGATTTACGCCCTCAGCCGCTGGCTGATGTGCCAGCAGCCGCAGGGCAGTAAAAGCTGCGGCCAGTGCCGTAGCTGCCAGCTGATGCAGGCAGGCACGCATCCGGATAGCTACGTTATTGAACCTGAAAAGGGCAAAAGTAGCCTTGGCATCGACGGCATCCGGGACGTGACCGAAAAGCTCTACGGCCACGCTCAGCAGGGCGGGGCGAAGATCGTCTGGCTTAAGGATGCAGGATTACTCACGGAGGCGGCGGCGAATGCCCTGCTCAAAACGCTTGAGGAACCGCCCGCGAATACCTGGTTCTTCCTCGGCTCTCGGGAACCTGCGCGATTACCCGCCACGCTGCGCAGCCGCTGTCTGTACTGGTATTTAGCTCCGCCGGAGGAATCTTTCGCCCTGGCCTGGCTTGCTCGCGAAAGCACTTTCGACAGCGCCCAGCAGCGCGCCGCTCTGCGACTAAGCTCAGGCGCACCGGCCGCCGCGCTCGAGCTGTTACAGCCGGGAAACTGGAAGCATCGTCAGGCGCTGTGCGAAAAACTTGCCCAGGCGTGCGCCTCAAAAGAGAGGCTTTCCCTGCTCTCCGTGCTGAATCACGATGAGGCGGTGCGGCGCATTCACTGGCTCAGTTCCTTATTGCTGGACGCGCTGAAATGGCAGCAGGGGGCAGGTCAGTGGCTAACCAACGATGATATGCATCCGCTGGTGGCTTCGCTTGCTAACAGCGCCTCGCCCGCCGTGCTGCAGGCTATTTTGTCTGGCTGGTTCACCTGTCGCGAATCGCTGCTCACGGTTGTTGGCGTGAACCGCGAACTGCTGATCGCTGAACAGCTGCTCACCTGGGAGCGACTCATGCAACCCGGTGCTATCCTTCCTTCTCCACATCTTTAAGAGTGTTTGTATGTTTCTCGTTGACTCACACTGCCATCTCGATGGCCTGGATTACCAGTCTCTGCATAAAAACGTCGATGACGTTCTCGAAAAGGCCGCCGCCCGTGACGTAAAGTTCTGCCTGGCCGTTGCCACCACGCTTGCAGGCTACCGCGGCATGCGTGAGCTGGTTGGCGAGCGCGATAACGTGGCGTTTTCCTGCGGCGTACATCCGCTTAATCAGGATCAGGACTATGACGTTGAGGCGCTGCGCAGCATGGCCGCCGAGCCGGGCGTCGTTGCGCTGGGTGAAACCGGGCTGGATTATTTCTACACGCCGGAAACGAAGCCGCGCCAGCAGGAATCTTTCCGCAACCATATTCGTATTGGCCGCGAGCTCAACAAGCCGGTCATCGTTCATACTCGCGACGCGCGCGCCGATACGCTGGCGATCCTGCACGAAGAGAAAGTGACAGAATGCGGTGGGGTACTACACTGTTTTACAGAAGATCGGCAAACGGCCGCTAAGCTTCTGGATATGGGCTTCTATATTTCATTTTCCGGGATTGTGACCTTCCGCAACGCCGAGCAGCTTCGGGATGCCGCGCGCTTTGTGCCGCTGGATCGCATTCTGGTGGAAACGGACTCACCGTATCTGGCACCTGTTCCGCATCGGGGTAAAGAGAACCAGCCGGCCATGACGCGCGATGTCGCGGAATACATGGCGGTGCTGAAGGGAGTATCTCTGGAAGAACTGGCCATTGCGACCACCAAAAACTTTGCCGAACTCTTCCATATCTCCCCGTCACGCCTGTCATCTTCCTGATGTTTTTCAGTTATTTTATTGCTCGTAATTAATCTGGGAAGCGAGTAAAGTGCTCCGCCTCAAAAAGGGCGGAGTTTCGTCATTTTGAAACATTTAGAAATCGGTATTGTAAATTAGTGAAAGTTTTCCAGGCGACTCTCTGAGAAACGTGATAGCCGTCAAACAAAGTTTTCTCTATTTATTTTACTCTGCGTAATAAATAAAGGGGCGCTTAGATGCCCTGTATCGGGACCGGTTCTCCCCCCGTTCCCACGCGCATAATGCGTAAAAAAAGCACAAATACTCAGGAGCACTCTCAATTATGTTTAAGAATGCATTTGCTAACCTGCAAAAGGTGGGTAAATCGCTGATGTTGCCAGTATCCGTACTGCCTATCGCAGGTATCCTGCTGGGCGTCGGTTCTGCAAACTTCAGCTGGCTGCCGGCAGTCGTCTCTCACGTGATGGCGGAAGCGGGCGGTTCAGTCTTCGCCAACATGCCGCTTATCTTCGCGATCGGTGTGGCGCTGGGCTTCACCAATAACGACGGCGTTTCCGCGCTGGCCGCTGTGGTTGCCTACGGTATTATGGTGAAAACCATGGCCGTCGTTGCGCCTCTGGTTCTGCATTTACCCGCTGAAGAAATTGCAGCCAAGCACCTTGCCGATACCGGCGTGCTGGGCGGTATTATCTCCGGTGCGATCGCAGCTTACATGTTCAACCGTTTCTACCGCATCAAGCTGCCTGAGTATCTGGGCTTCTTCGCCGGGAAACGTTTCGTGCCGATCATCTCCGGTCTGGCTGCGATCTTCATGGGTGTCGTGCTGTCCTTCATCTGGCCACCAATCGGTACGGCTATCCAGACCTTCTCTCAGTGGGCTGCTTACCAGAACCCGGTTGTGGCGTTCGGTATCTACGGCTTCGTAGAGCGCTGCCTGGTGCCGTTCGGTCTGCACCACATCTGGAACGTTCCTTTCCAGATGCAGATTGGTGAATACACCAACGCTGCGGGTCAGGTGTTCCACGGCGATATCCCTCGTTACATGGCAGGCGACCCAACCGCGGGCAAACTGTCCGGTGGCTTCCTGTTCAAAATGTACGGTCTGCCGGCTGCGGCTATCGCAATCTGGCACTCGGCTAAGCCTGAGAACCGCGCAAAAGTCGGCGGCATCATGATCTCCGCCGCGCTGACCTCGTTCCTGACCGGTATCACCGAGCCAATCGAATTCTCCTTCATGTTCGTGGCACCCATCCTGTACATCATCCACGCGGTGCTGGCAGGCCTGGCGTTCCCAATCTGTATCCTGTTGGGTATGCGTGACGGGACTTCCTTCTCTCACGGTCTGATTGACTTCATCGTGCTGAGCGGAAACAGCAGCAAACTGTGGCTGTTCCCAATCGTTGGTCTGTGCTACGCGGCAATTTACTACACCGTGTTCCGCGTGCTGATCAAAGCGCTGGACCTGAAAACGCCGGGTCGTGAAGATGCTACGGCGGAAACGTCTACTACCTCTACCAGCGAAATGGCACCGGCTCTGGTCAGCGCCTTCGGCGGTAAAGAAAACATCACCAACCTCGACGCCTGTATCACTCGTCTGCGCGTCAGCGTAGCCGACGTATCTAAAGTCGACCAGGCTGGCCTGAAGAAATTAGGTGCAGCGGGTGTGGTTGTGGCTGGTTCAGGCGTTCAGGCTATCTTCGGGACGAAGTCCGATAACCTGAAAACTGAAATGGATGAGTGGATCCGTAACAGCTAAGTCGTGATGTGGGGAGACTAAGGGAGGCCAGCGGCCTCCCTTTTTTACATCAGCAGGTCATCAGAATGAATAACTTGCGGTGACCGAGAAATTGCGAGGCGCACCGTAAACAATGCCGCGGCTGTCAACGTTGGTGTCGTAGGACTTATCGAACAGGTTATCCACGTTGGCCTGCAAGGAAAATGCCTTCGTCACGCGATAGTGGGCAAATAAATCAACCAGCGCGAAGCTGCCCTGTTCGGAACGCAGGGTGCCAGAGGGGACGGCAACGTCAGACCAGACCTTGTTCTGCCAGTTGACGCCGCCGCCGACGGTCAGGTCCTGGAGCATCGGCAGGCGATAGCGGGTAAACATCTTCACGCTGGTGCGCGGCAGATTTGGGTTGACCGCGTTGCCTTCGCTGTCTTCAGCCACGTAGCGAGTTGCCCCAACGGTCATCTGCCAGTTGTCGGTCAGCGCGCCGTTAATCTCAAACTCAACGCCTTTACTCACCGTACCGTCAGCTTCCACATAGGCCGTTTCGCCGCTGGTGCCGGGAATCACTTCGCCGGTGGACTGCGCCAGGTGGTCCTGCTCAATGCGGAAGATGGCCGCAGAGGCGGTCAGACGTCCGTTCATCCAGTCGCCCTTCAGGCCCGCTTCGTAGTTATTACCGGTAATCGGTGACAGATATTTTTTCTGCGTATCACGTTCGGTCTGCGGTTTGAAGACCGAGGTGTAGCTGGCGTAGGTGGACCAGGTCTCGTTGAGATCGAAAATAATGCCCACGTAAGGCGAAGTGTTATTTTTCTCAAGCTGCTGGTTCAGCGTATCCAGATTGTACTTCGTATAGCGCGCCCCGAGGATCGCGTGCAGCGGGTCGGCCAGAGAAATCCGCGTCGCCATATAAGCCGATTTCTGGTGGACGGTATCTTTTTGCGCAAGGCTTAGCGGCGACCAGTTGGTTTCCGGGAAGCTGCCGTCATAGCTGCCGTAATTCCCCAGCTCGGTATCGCCAATGTTGGCCCACGAACTGTAATAGGTATTGTTCTGCCGGGTATAGCTGGTCCCGATCATCAGCTCATGCTGACGGCCAAAGAGGTCATAGGAGCCGTTGGCGAAGGTATCCAGCGCGTTGACTTTGCGCTTGCCGGTGTTATAGCCGGTGCCGCCCACGTACGGGTAAGACGGGCCGTAAGGGCTGACCAGCAGGCCGCTGGACTTATCGACCAGGCCATCGAGATAAAGCTGCTTGCTGTCCAGCGTCATTTCAGTATGCGTGGCGTTCACGGTGAGCTGCCAGTCGTTGCCAAGCTGCTGCCTGAGCGTCATAAAGGTGCGCTGAGATTCTTTATCGTTGTAGGCCCAGTCCGGCGCGGTGCTGTAGCTGCGGTCAGGGCTGGTTTTGCTGCCGTCGGTGTACCAGCGAGGAATGCCGCCCCACGTCGGGCCGTTGACGTTAGTCTGCTGATAGTCGTAGCCCACGGAAAAAGCGGTGGCCTCGGTCAGATCAACGTCCAGCATGCCGGAGAAGAACTTCTTCTTTTGATTGTAGCGGTCCAGCCAGCTGTCGTTGTCCTGATAGCCCGCCACCATGCGGCCGCGGATTTTTCCTGAGTCAATCAGCGGGGTTGACAGGTCGGCCACGTAACGCTGCTTATTCCAGCTGCCGTATTCTGCCGAAACGTTTGTGGTGAACTCTTTGCTGTCCGCGTGCTTGCGCACCATATTGATCGCGGCGGAAGGGTTGCCGGAGCCGGTGGTCAGCCCGTTTGCGCCGCGCACAACTTCAATGCGCTCGTAAAGCGCGGTATCGGAAAGCGCATCGCCCAGGTTCCAGCGGGATTCGAACAGCGTCGGGATACCGTCGACCATGTAATTATCAATGGCAAAGCCGCGCGCGTAGTAGGTGGCGCGGTCAGAATCGGCAAAGCTCTCGCTGATGCCCACGGTATTTTTCAGCACGTCGCCCAGCGAATCCATCTTCTGATCCTGCATGCGCTGTTCGCTGATGATGCTTACGGACTGAGGAATATCGCGCGGCACCAGCGTCATTTTGGTCCCGGCGGCAGTGGCTTTTACGCTGTAATCTTCATTGGCGGTATCCGCAGCGGCGCCGTCAGCGCTGGTCTCGACAACCAGAGTATCTTCGCCCTTCGCCGTTTCGGCAAAGCTTGCCGAAGGCAGTAAAGCGAAAGCGACGCAGGAAGCCAGCATGGAAACCTTACCCACAGGCGCTCGTTTCCCATCCCTGAAATGCATGGATAGAGACATCTTAAACCCTTAATAAACGTTGGATGTTGTGCCCCGGAGCCAAACATATCCGCGCGCCGGGTGCATTGTTGTTGGTTTGCATAAAATGCGCATGAAAATGCAAATGAGAAATATACGCATTCATTGATTGGCTGTAAATATATGTTACATCAGCGACTGAAATATCGTTTTACCTGCGTAAACCGTGGGGATGAACTGGGTGGACAAACATGCAGCGGCGAGGCGCGGAGCAGGCAAAGAAATCATCGGTTAAGGTTGAAAGAGTATTGGTAAGTCGCTCATACTCTTACGCTATACCAACAATGAGTGAAAAAAGGTAAACGTCATGGCCGAAGAAACCATTTTCAGTAAAATCATTCGCCGCGAAATTCCGGCAGATATCGTTTATCAGGACGAGCTGGTCACCGCCTTCCGCGATATTTCACCTCAGGCTCCTACGCACATTCTTATCATTCCGAACATCCTGATCCCCACCGTCAACGACGTCACCAGCGAGCATGAGCTGGCGCTGGGCCGCATGCTGACCGTGGCGGCAAAGATTGCAGAACAGGAAGGCATTGCGGAAGATGGCTATCGCTTAATCATGAACTGCAATCGCCACGGCGGGCAGGAAGTTTTCCATATCCACATGCATCTGCTGGGCGGCAGGGTGCTTGGACCTATGCTTGCCCATAAGGGATAAATGATGAAAAAGAACCCGCTCTTATTGCTGCTGGCGGTGGTGCTGATGGCGGGGTGTGGTTCACGTCCTGCGATACCGGTGAGCGATCGGCAGACGCTGGTGATGGAGGCTTCGGTATTGGCGTCCGGTATCAGCGCTGAAAAACCTGATATCTCCTCCAGAGAGGGGGCCACCGTCTCGCAGTCAACGCTCTATAATGAACGCAGCGTGCCGGTCACCGTCAACTATCGTTTCTACTGGTACGACGTTAAAGGGCTGGAGATTCATCCGCTCGAAAAACCACGTTCCGTCACCATACCGGCGCAGACTTCCGTAACTGTTTCCTCTACGGCCAGTTACCCGGACGCGCGTAAAGTGCGTCTTTATCTCTCTTTATAAGGGGTGAATTTTGATCAAGGGAATCCATCGATATCTGGTCGTTATCGCCGCGGCGATGATACTTTCTGGCTGTATTAAAGGCGGTGGCGAACAGCCTGCGCCCGTTGAAGAAGTGAAGCCGGGCGCGACACAGCCTGCACAGCCGGAGCCCACCGTGCCTTCCGTTCCCACGGTGCCGACGCAGCCTGGCCCAATAACCCAGCCGGAGCCAACCATTCCGGCCACGCCGAAGGTGCGCACCTACGACTGGGGCAGCGCAATGCAGCCGATGGTCGGCAAGATGCTGCAGGCCGATGGCGTAACGCCGGGCGGCGTGCTGCTGGTGGATCGCGTCAATAACCGCACCAACGGTTCGCTTGATACCAATAAAGCGACGGCCGCGTTAGTCGGGGCGCTGTCTAACAACGGTAAATTTACCCTTGTTTCCGAGCAGCAGCTTTCCATGGCTAAGCAGGAACTGGGCCTTTCAGCGCAGGACAGCCTCGGCTCGCGCAGCAAAGCGATTGGTATCGCCCGCAAAGTCGGCGCGCAGTACGTGCTTTATAGCAACGCCAGCGGCAACGTGCATTCTCCGGCGGTGAAAATGCAGCTGATGCTGGTGCAAACCGGTGAAATCATCTGGTCGGGCAGCGGTGCAGTACAGCAAACCCAGTAAGGCTTCACTTCAGGCAGCGATTGCCCATCAACTTCCGGCGGCTCAGGCCGCCGGTTGCTTTTCTGCGCTGGAAGGGCTGAGCGGCGGCAGCCTGCATTTTAAGGTGGGGCTGCGGGATTTGGTGGCCCGCTGCCAGCCTGAATCACCGATGCCGGGCGTTTCACTGCGTCGCCAGTATCGGGCCTTGAAAAAGCTGCCTGCGGGAATCGGGCCAGAACCTGTCTGTCTGGCGGAAGGCTGGCTGATTGTCGAATGGCTTGCCGGCGAGGTGAGGGCTGAGATGCCTTCCTCGCAGGCGCTAAGCGCTTTGCTTTACCGCTTACATCGTCAGCCGCTGTTTGGCTGGCGCATCACCCTACTGCCGCTGCTTGAGTATTACTGGCAGCAGGCTTCCCCGGCGCGGCGCAGTCTGTCGTGGTTACGCTTGCTAAAAAGCATGCGCCAGCGGGGCGAACCTAAGCCGCTGCGCCTTGCGCCGCTGCATATGGACGTTCATCCCGGCAATCTGGTGCAACAGCGGCCAGGGCTCAGGCTGATCGACTGGGAATACGCGGGCGACGGCGATATTGCGCTGGAGCTGGCCGCCGTCACGGTGGCAGACGAGCAGGGTGGCGATGAGCTTTTGCGGCGCTACGCGCGCTTTGGCAAAATTGAGGCTAAAACCCTGCGCGCCCAGGTCACCCGCTGGCGGCCATGGGTTATGATGCTGATGGCTTCGTGGTACGAATGCCGCTGGCAGCAAACGCAGGACAAACAATTTATCACGCTGGCAGACGAGGCCTGGAGCCTGCTGCGAGCGAAGAACCAATAAAGAGAGGTAGATGTGGGCCCGGTAATGTTGGATGTGGCAGGCTTTGAGCTGGATGCCGAAGAGCGCGAAATTCTACAGCACCCGCTGGTCGGCGGGCTGATTCTGTTTACCCGCAACTATCACGATCCTGAGCAGCTGCGCGAGCTGGTTCGCCAGATCCGCGAAGCCTCGCGCAACCGGCTGGTGGTGGCGGTCGATCAGGAAGGCGGGCGCGTGCAGCGTTTCCGCGACGGTTTTACCAGCCTGCCTGCCGCCCAGTCTTTTGCCGCGCTGCACGGACTTGAAAAAGGCGGCGAGCTGGCGCAGGACGCGGGATGGCTGATGGCCTGCGAAATGATTGCGATGGATATCGATATTAGCTTTGCGCCGGTGCTGGACGTGGGCCACATCAGCGCCGCGATTGGCGAGCGTTCTTACCATGAAGATCCCACCAAAGCGCTGGAGATGGCGACTCGCTTTATCGACGGTATGCATTCAGCGGGTATGAAAACCACCGGCAAGCATTTCCCAGGACACGGTGCGGTCACCGCAGATTCTCACAAAGAGACGCCGAGGGACGATCGTGAGGAAGCCGTTATCCGCCAGCACGACATGCAAATCTTCCGTACGCTGATCGCCGATAACAAGCTTGATGCCATCATGCCTGCGCACGTGATTTATACCAGTGTCGATCCGCGTCCGGCCAGCGGTTCCCCGCACTGGCTAAAAACGGTTCTGCGCGGCGAGCTGGGCTTTGAGGGCGTGATTTTTTCGGACGACCTGTCCATGGAAGGCGCGGCGATTATGGGCAGCTACGCCGAACGCGGGCAGGCATCGCTGGACGCGGGTTGCGATATGATCCTCGTCTGCAATAATCGTAAGGGGGCCGTGAGCGTGCTGGATAACCTGTCTCCGGTCAAAGCAGACCGTGTTACCGGTTTGTATCATAAAGGTTCATTTACCCGCCAGGAACTGATGGCTTCCGCGCGCTGGAAGCAGGTCAGTCAGCAGCTTGAAGCGCTGCACGAACAGTGGCTGGCCCACAAGGCGGGTCTTTAATCCCTTCGGCCGCAGGGCCGGTATTCGCGTGGTGAGGATGCAATGATTATCTATTTACACGGTTTTGACTCAAACAGTCCCGGGAACCATGAAAAGGTGCTGCAGCTTCAGTTTATCGACCCGGACGTGCGGCTCATCAGCTACAGCACCCGGCACCCGAAGCACGACATGCAGCATCTGCTGAAAGAGGTCGACAAAATGCAGCAGCTGAGCGACGACGAACGCCCGCTGATTTGCGGCGTGGGGCTGGGCGGATTCTGGGCCGAGCGGATCGGTTTCCTGTGCGACATGCGGCAGGTCATCTTTAACCCTAACCTGTTCCCACAGGAAAATATGGAAGGGAAGATTGATCGCCCGGAAGAGTACACCGACATTACCACCAAGTGCGTGCAGAACTTCCGCGAGAAAAACCGCGATCGCTGCCTGGCTATCCTTTCCCGCCGCGACGAAGCGCTGGATAACAAGCGGACGGCCGAGACGCTGCACCCTTTCTATGAGATTGTCTGGGACGAAGAGCAAACCCATAAATTTAAAAACATTTCTCCGCATCTACAGCGAATGAAAGCCTTCAAAACCTTGGGCTAACATTCCGGCAACATCCTGCGTAAAAATCACGGGTCAGCTTATGCTGGCCCGTTTTGCTTATCTTTTCGGCATAAAAATTGATGTATATCAATTTTGGTATGACCAATGCACCGTTCATGTTATTCTTTGGTCACATTCATGAAAGTGAACACGCAACTTGTTGTTAATTAAACGTTATTTTGATAACTTTTAATTAACAATTGGTTAATATTTTAGGGGGTCACTTTGACTACGCCATTAAAAAAAATTGTCATTGTAGGTGGTGGTGCCGGCGGACTTGAACTGGCTACGCAGCTGGGGAGAAAACTGGGCCGCGGCAAAAAAGCTAAAATCACGCTGGTGGACAGAAACCACAGCCATCTGTGGAAACCGCTCCTGCACGAAGTGGCTACCGGGTCGCTGGATGAAGGCGTTGATGCGCTGAGCTATCTGGCCCACGCGCGCAATCATCACTTCCAGTTCCAGCTGGGTTCCGTGATGGACATCAACCGCGAAGCAAAAACGCTGACCCTTGCTGAACTGCGCGATGAAAAAGGTGAGCTGCTGGTGCCGGAGCGCAAAATCCCGTACGACACGCTGGTGATGGCGCTGGGCAGCACCTCCAACGACTTCAACACCCCGGGCGTCAAAGAAAACTGCATCTTCCTCGACAACCCGCACCAGGCGCGCCGTTTCCATTCGGAAATGCTGAACCTTTTCCTGAAATACTCCGCCAACCTGGGCGCCAGCGGCAAAGTAAATATTGCCATCGTGGGCGGCGGGGCGACGGGCGTGGAGCTTTCCGCTGAGCTGCATAACGCGGTGAAACAGCTGCACAGCTACGGCTATAAAGGCCTGACCAATGAAGCGCTGAACGTCACGCTGGTCGAAGCGGGCGAACGTATTTTGCCTGCGCTGCCGCCGCGTATTTCCGCCGCGGCGCACAGCGAGCTGACCAAGCTCGGCGTCCGCGTCTTAACACAGACCATGGTCACTTCCGCGGATGCAGGCGGCCTGAACACCAAAGACGGTGAATACATCGCGGCCGATCTGATGGTCTGGGCGGCGGGCATTAAAGCCCCGGACTTCATGAAGGATATCGGCGGCCTTGAAACCAACCGCATCAATCAGCTGGTGACCGAGCCGACGCTGCAAACCACGCGCGACCCCGATATCTATGCCATTGGCGACTGCGCTTCCTGCGCTCGTCCGGAAGGTGGTTTTGTGCCTCCGCGCGCGCAGGCCGCGCACCAGATGGCTTCGCTGGTGCTGAAAAACATCATTGCCCAGAGCAAAGGCCAGCCGCTGAAATCTTACGTTTATAAAGATCACGGCTCGCTGGTTTCGCTGTCTAAATTCTCCACCGTCGGCAGCCTGATGGGCAACCTGATGCGCGGCTCGATGATGGTGGAAGGGCGTATGGCCCGCTTCGTGTACATCTCTTTGTACCGTATGCACCAGGTGGCGCTGCACGGCTATTTCAAAACCGGCCTGATGATGCTGGTGGGCAGTATCAACCGTGTGATTCGCCCGCGTCTGAAGCTGCACTAAGTTTCCTGCGATGCGAAGCCGCCCGGCTGTGCATTGCAATGGCGAACGTTCGGTATTCGCAGCAAAATCATAAAACGGCTTCCATCTCTGGGAGCCTTTTTTTATCCTGTTATGTAGTCTCATTTACGACAATGAGTGTTTTTTGATATAAGCATTTTTTTAATAAATATAGGATTGAGTATCTGATTATTTCAAGAATAAGAAAAAACATGAATATTAATCTATATCTAAAAGCTCATGTGTTTAATAGCTCAAACGCTGCGGTAGAACTTGCGCAGAAAAATATTAAACACCAGCATTTTGCTGAAGCAATGATTTTAAAAAAGCTGGATAACGTGATGAATTCACACAATACCTGTCAGGTGAGTAAAGCAGCTAAATACAATGGGTTGCTGTCCGAGCTCTCTCGTCATTCTGCGTATCCAGCGAGGTATCACTCTTTTAATACTTCACTGGCATCGGCAGAAAATATTGTAAATACAGCTAAAGGTAGCCAGCCGGAAAATAAAGAGAGGACGGATCGGCTGAGTAAAATGTCTGCTGAACTTGAAAAGCTCAGAAAAACACCAGCGGAAATGGCTTCCGATAAATACATTGATTTTATCAGTACCCCCAAACATATTTCCGATATGAAAAATGGCATTTTAAAAGCCTGTAACAACGTTATTGCCGATAGCAAACCTAACCTGCAGGAAGTTCGCAAAATTACGACTAACTTAACAAGTCTTTCACTGGTACGGAATGATGAAGCGCTGGTTTGCGGAGCCAAAGAGTTTTTAGACAAACCGATCGACGAACCTATCGACAGAACAGATTTCCAATCCTTTGGTAATAAAGATGGCTACAGTGCCGAAACGCTACAAAAAGTAAAAGATTGCGTAGTAGAGATCAAAGACTGGGTGAACCAGATGCAGGCGAAATATTAGTAAACCCAGCCCGATCGAGGGGGCGCGGTGATATTAGGGTGAATGACAGGAGCTCGCGCGTAATCGTCTGATTAAAACCCGGACTCGCGCCGGGTTTTTGATTTCTGCACGTTAGCATAAAAATCCATAAACAAGCTTTTCGTGCTTAAGACTTCTCCCAAACCGCGACTATCCCCGCAGAAACCGTTAACTTTGAGTCTTTATCTGATAGGTGGGCATTCTTAATTTGTTGCAAAATTAAGGGTAATTACACAGTCAGGAGGATGTCCTGTGAATAAATCAATGTTAGCGGGTATAGGTATTGGCGTGGCCGCAGCACTTGGCGTTGCCGCGGTGGCAAGCATGAACGTTTTTGACCGTGGGCCGCAGTACGCACAGGTGGTGTCTGCGACACCGATCAAGGAGACGGTAAAAACGCCGCGCAAAGAGTGCCGCAACGTGGCGGTCACCCATCGTCGTCCGGTTCAGGATGAAAATCGTATTATCGGTTCTGCCCTCGGCGCGGTAGCAGGCGGCGTTATCGGCCATCAGTTCGGCGGCGGACGGGGCAAAGACGTAGCCACCGTGGCCGGAGCGCTGGGCGGCGGCTATGCGGGCAACCAGGTGCAGGGGGCGATGCAGGATAACGACACCTACACCACCAGCCAGCAGCGCTGTAAAACCGTTTACGACAAATCAGAAAAAATGCTCGGCTACGACGTAACCTACAAAATTGGCGATCAGCAGGGGAAAATCCGCATGGATAAAGATCCCGGCTCGCAGATCCCTCTGGACGGCAACGGGCAGCTGGTGCTGAATAAAATTTGACCGAATCAGCAGAGGAGGCGGGCTAATCACCCGCCTTTTTTAATGTCTGCCGCGAAGCTGCTGGTGAATTTCCAGCAGGGCGGTCACTTCCGTCAGCCTGCGACGTGTTAGCGCAGGGATTTCTTTCGATCTGCTCGCGAACATTCTATTTTCCCCTAAAACAATTTCGCCTAAGCAGCGGTCGTAAAGCGGCGCGGTGATTTTATGCTGTCGGCTGCTGTTGGTATTCAGCACGTCCACGACCTCGTCGGCACCGCGACGTTCAACGTTCACCACGCGGCCGTCGCGCAGATAAATTTTCATGCCTTTTTGTCCACCTGCCGGCCCCGCATATTTATTTAGCGCAAGCGTGAAAGGAATTCCGCCCATCGTGCCGCGCAGCTCGGCTTCACCTTCGGCGGTATCGAAATCTCCAGGCTGAATGTCCCGGCCAAGGCGATCGCGGGCGTGAACCAGCTCAACGCTTAGCTGGTCATTCCCGCCAAGCAGATTGACGGTTTCGCGCATCATCGCCAGCACGTGCGTACCGATATCGACAATCACGCCGTCCGGATGATGAAACTGCCGCGTGTCCGCCTCGCCGGTGGCAAAGTTCAGGGCTGTTGGCTCACCCGCGTTGTTAAAACCGCTAGGCTCCTGGAGAAAACCTTCAATACGTTCGATGTCGCTCACCCTGGAAATAAACTGCGCGGCGTCGGTGCGAACCATCCAGTGATCCAGCGCCAGCACGCGTGCGGCGACTTCGGGTTCAGCCAGCAGTTTGCCCAGCGTAGTTAGCTGTTCAAGCGCGGCGGCGATGGGTTTTTCCACCACGATCTGCGGGATTTTGCTTTGCAGCACTTCCTGCAGGACGGGCAGATGCAGCAGTGAAGGCGTCGTTATCAGCACCAGGTCAAGCGGCAGGGCAAGCAGCGCCTGTAAAGAGTCGCAGGGGATGACGCCCGGCTGGCGACGTCCAGGGTCCGGGTCATAGCCGTAAAGGGTGACGTTCTCTAAAGAAAGGCGGGCGATGGCCGGTAAATAGGCGGTTTGCACCACGGCTCCGGTGCCAATGAATCCAACTAGCATATGAATACCCTGCAAGAGATAAGTAATACAAATATATTGTAGCCCTATCTTTTATAGCAGTACCGGCGTTCGGTCGAGGCGGAAAATGTATGCAGCGGTAAATAAGCAGGCCCGCTATTGGCAGGCCTGTAGGGGGGCTTTAGAACAGAACGGAGTAGTTCACACCGTAGGTACGGCCGCGGCCCTTGTAGTCATACAGCGAGGCAGGGCCGTAGCCCGGGCTGTAATACATCGGCGCGCGCTGACCCCAGACGGTGGTGTAATCACGGTCCAGCAGATTTTCGACGCTAAAGCTCAGCGTGCCCACCGGCAGCTGGTAGCTGCCTAAGAAATCGAAGGTGGTATAGCCGTCGACTTCGTTGCCCGCGTCGTCGCTAAGCTTGAAGGAGGTGGTGCTCTGCACGCGCAGGCTCCACGGATCCGGTGCCCAGCCGACGTAGGCGGTGGCCTTCGACGGGCTGGCGACCTTCACGTCGTATTTTTCCCACTTGCCGTTCACCTTAGATTCCGTCTTCAGGAAGTTAAAGTTACCGCCGGTGCTCCAGTTCGTATCCGGAATAAAGTAGTCAACCGCGCCTTCAACCCCGTAAATACGGCGTTTGTCGTCCAGCACGCTGATGGTCAGGTCTTTATTCGCTACCACGCTCTTGTCCGACAGAGAGTAGTAGGTGGCAATCTGGGTGCGAAGATTATCGCCGGTGTAGCGCCAGCCCAGCTCGTATGAGTCAACCTTCACGCCCTGCAGTTTGCTTTCGCCCACGTTGACGCTGTTGGTCAGCGGCAGGTGGCCGTTCACGGCTGCGCCATAGGTGCCGCGGCCGTAGTATTTTCCCGGATCCGGCAGCTCAACGCCCTGGGAGAAGTTCAGCCAGGTCTGCTGCCGCTCGGAAATGTGCATCAGGATCCCGGCGTTGAACAGCGCGTTATCGTAGTCGGTCGACCCGCCGGGGATGGCGTCGGCGGATGTTGCCTTGCCGGCCGCAATCGCCTGCTGCTGCGCGTAGCCGATGAAATCGTCGATCTTATTCTCGGTGTACTGGTAGCGCACGCCGCCGCTCAGGGTAAACAGATCGTTGATGTCATAGCTGGACTGCAGGAAGGCGGCCAGGTTGGTGATGTCATAGGCCGGATAGCGCCCGGTGGTGTAGATGCTCTGGTTATTCAGGCCGCCCGAGGCGCTGGCCTTCGCCAAATCGAAGAACATCTGATTCGACGTAAAGCGCTCGTGGTCGGCGTCCAGACCGTAGGTAAGCTGCAGGCCGTCCAGCGGTTTGCTGTTCAGCGTCAGCTTCGCGCCGTACTGATCGGTATCCTGCTGGGAAGAGGAAAGCGCGGTCACCTGCCTGCTGCCGTTGACGGTCGGGAACGGGTAAAACAGCTGCGATTCATCGCGGTAGTAAATCTGGCCGACAAGCTCCTGGCCGAGGAAATCGCTGTTGGAGTATTGCAGGCTGATCAAATGGCGTTCGGTACCCGGAATACGGTCGGAATTCAGGCCTTTGCTGACGTAAGCGTCGGTTGCGCCGGTAATCGCCGAGAAGTCCTTACCGAGGTTGAGACCGTAATCGTCATCGCCCTTGCTTTTGTAATATTGGGTGATGAGCTGCAGCTGCTGAGCGTCGTCAATGTTCAGCGTGCCGGTGCCCATAATATCCAGGCGGTCGGAGTGTTGCAGCCCGGTCTGGGTGTTATCGAGCAGCGTCTGGTCGCCGTTGCCGTCAAACCAGCCGCCAAATTTCTGGTAGGCCACGGATACCCGCCCGGAAGCGCGATCGTTGCCGCCGGAAATGGCGCTGGCAATACGCTCGTCGTGGTCTTTGCTGCTGTTAAAACCGGACTTCACGCCGGATTCAAACTCCATCTGCGGCTCAGACTGGCCTTTTTTGGTAACGATGTTAATCAGGCCGCCGGTACTGCCGCCGCCGTACAGCGACGTCGCGCCGGAAATCACTTCCACGTGCTCAATGTTGAACGGATCGATGGAATCGAGCTGGCGGCTGTCGGTGCGTGAAGAGTTCAGGCGCACGCCGTCGATCAGAATCACCATCGGACGACCGCGCAGGTTCATGCCGTAGTTGGTGCGGCTCTGGCTGCTGACGTCGAGGCCGGGGATCAGCTGAGCCAGCGCGTCCTTCAGCTCTTTACCGCCCTGAACCTGCTTTTGCAGCTCGGCGTTTTCAATCACCCACGTCGTCTGCGCCATTTCAGCCACGGTGCGGTTGCTGCGGCTGGCGGAAACCACCATGTTTTCTTCATTTACTTGCTGTGCGTTTGCCGGAGCCATCATGGCCAGCAGCAGCGGATTTAGCGCCCAGAGCGCCTGTTTCCTGGAAATCATCATTGTTCCTTCATGCGGGCTGACAACCATCAGCCCAAAGATGCGGTGTAGTGAGTCAACGAAGCAGCGGTGTGCTGCGGGAATTCCCGGCTACCGCTGCGCCACTGAATAAGCGGCGACGGCATGCTGAGATCGAATAAATCACGCCCCAGAGCGCGATTTAAAATACGGGCGGATCGCCAGGCCATCAGGCTGAGCTGCGGTTCGGCAATGCCGTGGGTTTGCATGCTGGCGTTGACGGCGAAAATGTTGTTTTCCGCCGGGCCGTTCCACTCCAGGGTAAAGTCGTCGCGCACCTTAAAGCTGCACTCATCGCGGAGATTCAGGCGCGGCAGCAGCGGGGAGAGCATCTGCGGCAGCACCGGGCGATAGCCGGTGGCAAAGATAACCACATCGCTATCAATCAGGTCGAAGCCGTGATCGAGGTGGTGCTCAAGCCTGAGCTCCCAGCCCGTCCCGCGGCTTTCCAGGCCGGTCACTGAACGGCTTGGCAGCAGGCGAGCGTTGCGCGGCAGGCCCAGCACCTCAAAGCGGTGATAAAGCTCGCGGTAGATGCTCAGCAGCGAATCGGCGGTGATGCCGTCCGAAGTCATTTTCTGCTCGTCGAGCATGTGCTGGCGGGCGCCGGCGTCGAGGCCCACGAAGCTGGAAACATATTCCGGCGTGAAATATTCGTTGGCGAAGGCGGCCTCATCCAGGGCGTTGAAATTATTGCGGCGTGAAACCCAGTTCACCTGCGACGGCTCGCCCCACGCGCCGCGGAAAGCGTTGAGGAACAGGTCGGCTCCGCTTTGTCCGCCGCCCACGACGGTAACGCGTTTTCCGCTCAGGTCCGGCAGGCGCAGGCTCATTTCGCTGGCGTGGAAGCAGGTCGGGGTGGCGGCTTTTACGCACGGCGGCAGGTGCGGCTGCTTGCCGATGCCGAGGCAAATATTGCGCGCGTAGCTTTCGCCCTGGCCGGTGCGAACCACGAAGCGCCTGCTGCGCTCGTCAAAATCAATCTGTTCGACGGTCTGGTTAAAACTCAGGTTATCCATGCCCTCAGCGGCCCAGCGCAGGTAGTCCGCGAACTCGTCGCGGGAAACGGTGCGCAGCTCGGTGGTGAGGAAGCGGTAGAACTTTTTGCGCTGTACCAGATAGTTCACAAAGCTGAACGGGCTGGTGGGCGCGACGGCGCAGACCAGATCCTTGAGAAACATCGTTTGCATGTGGCAGTCCGGTACCAGCATGCCGGGATGCCATTCGAAGCGCGGCCGGCGGTCGAAGAAGCGGCTGCTAAAGCCTTCGGCTTCGTGGGCCAGCGCGGCAATACTCAGGTTAAACGGGCCGACGCCAATACCAATAAAATCAATGGTGTTTGTCATGATGGTTCCTTCGTGACCAGCCACAGCGGGTTTTGCAGATCCTCAAGGTAATTCGGCAGCATGCGGCTGCCGCCGTCCTGGTCAGGCCAGGTGAGTTTTACCGGGTTCAGCACTACGCGGATAATTTGTGGCTTAAAGAGTGAGAAAAGCGCAAAACGCGCCGACATCTGCGGATGGGCCTGCATGTAATCACTCAACACTGCGGACAGCAGCTGATAAAAGCGTCGTTCCGACACGCCGAGGCGCGCCGTCAGCGGCGAAATAAAACGCAGCACGGTGACGAAATGGCCGGTCTGCAAATCGTGAATTAAATAGTCGGCGCTCAGGCGGGCGGTAACGTCGCGCACTTCCTGAGGCAGGGAGTCCATCTCCGGGAACTCATCCTTAACGAAGCGCATATCGCCCTGAAAATCCTTGAGCAAAACGCGCTGCGGCACGCCGTCCTTCATGGCGAGAGTAATATTCTGCCCGTGGGCAATCAGCGCCACGCCGTAGCGGCAAAGCAGGTGATAAAGCGGCACGACGGCGACGGCGAACATTTTGCTCAGCCAGGCTTCAGCGCTCAGGCCGGAGCGGGCGATATACGCGCCGATAAGCGGCCGGTTGTTTTCGTCGCACTCCATCAGGGTCGCCATCAGAATGGGCGTTTCACCGGGCCTCAGCCAGCGGGACGGGTTCTCACGCCAGATGACGCCAAGCATTTCCTGATAGCGGTACGGTGCCTCAGGCAGCGCGCCGTAGCCCGTATGGGAAACGTAACCGGCAGCCGGTTCGCCGAGGATAACCGCGCCGGTGCCAGCCAGGGTGTCGTCGGTGGCAAAAACATCCTGCAACCAGCGCGATGCCAGCGGTCCGGCGGCAATGTATTTGCCCGGAATGCCCCGGTAGCAGGAGGTGTTGTAAACGGTCAGCGGCAGCTTAATATCCAGCCCGGCCTGGCGGCTGGCATTGGTCAGGGTGCGCAGCGACTGCTGCGCCAGCCATTGGTCGCCAAATTCCCCCAGCGAAATCATTTTCCCCTCGGCCAGATCGGCGATGAAATCAAGGGCGATTTTTTGCTGCCACTGCCATGGATGAACCGGCAGGGGGAGCCAGCTATCATCGAGATTTTTTTCAGCCCATGCCTGATGAAAACGAACCGTTTCCGCCTCGTCCATAGCGGCACAGAGCAGCTGTTGCACATCCAGCTCGCTGTCGCAGCGCCACACCAGATGTTCGCGCTTCACGGCCAGCCAGTGCAGGCGGAAGGTCTGGCTGTATTCCGGCGCGTAGCGTTCCAGCGCCTCAAGGCCCCAGCCGCGGCGACCCTTGTTGAAGGCGAATTTCGGATGACCGCTCAGCAGGCACTGAAGCCGGTCGGCGTCGAGATCGATAAGATCTTCGGCGCTCATGCCGCGTCGGGCGTTGAGCAGCTGCAAATCGCCGCGCAGAGTGGCATACAGATCCTGCATGTGTTCGGCTACGGTAGCGTCGCTCATCGACAGTACGGGTTTGAGCTGCATCAGCAGCGTTTGCGCCAGCACCGCCTCGTCCGCGCAGCTTAGCGACCGCGCGTCGATCCACAGCCAGCCCCAGATCCCCCGCTCGGCGTTGAAATGCCATTCCGCGCCGGGCAGGCTGATGCAGTAGCGATTTTCGCCCAGCGCCTGCGCGTGGAAAACCTGCTCGTACTCAAGCTCGGCCAGCATTTTGGCGACCAGCTGGCGGTTAACGAAATCCCAGTCCTTGTGATGCATTACAGGCCCACCCCGCTGAAGAAACCGTGGCGGTCAGCCATCACCAGGCGCGAACGTTTGTGCGGGAAGTCGAACTCTTTTACCGTCGCGAAACCGGCAGGCTCCAGGTGGCGGAACAGACGCTGATTGTCGGCGCGCGGCTCCAGCACCAGGCGCCGGGTTCGCGGCTCATCGAGCAGCAGATAGTGGCTCAGGCCGCGTAGCCAGCTTTGAACGAAGTGCGCTCCGCGCCAGCGCTGTTCGCCAACCAGCAGATGCAGGCCGCGGTCAAACGCCTGCCAGGCATAGTGGCGGCCGATGCGGTCTTCCGGCGCCCAGTAAATCTCAAAGTAGCCAAACGGCTCATCGTCGAAGCAGCCAATCAGCGGAAAGGCGTGTTTGCCGGTGAGCTGGCGCTCCAGATAGGCGGTTTGTACCGCCAGCGGGCCGCTTTGCTCCCAGAAGAAATCGACGCGAGGATCGTTCATCCAGCCGGTAAAGCGCTCGGCATCGAGCTGCGGGTTCGCCACGCGAAAGCTCAGGGTGCGGCGCACGCGCGGATCGTAGCGGCGGTAAACCTCACCTTCGGGACGGGCCGGGCGCAGCGGATAATAAATTTCGCGCTCGGCGTCAAACACCATCTCATCGACAGCGTTGGGGCGCGGCGTGCTTAGCCACAGCGGCAGCTGCCAGAAGGCTTCCCGGTGAACCACATCGCTTTTCAGCGCGTCGAAAACTGCCAGCGCCTGCGGCTCTTCGCGCCATTGGGCATAGGGCAGTACGATGGCCGCGAGCTCAGGGGCGGCGATAAACATCTGATCCAGCGCGTCGCGCAGCCAGCCCGCTGTAATTTCACCGGGGTAATGCAGCACGGCGGAGTTGTCCTGGCCCCAGCCGAGGGAGAGCGCCTGGTCCAGCTTCTCGCAGCGCAAACCCCGGCCGCCGTGAACGATAGTTGCCTGAGACATTTAGCCCTCCCGAGCCAGCAGTGGATTGGTGAAATCGAAGTAGATCACCGCCGGATCGACGATGGTGTTTTCGTTGTGGTCGTGCAGATAGCAGAAGAAGTTGCCCTTCACGTTCCAGTGCGCGCTGTCCAGCACGTAGTCGAGACAGGTTTTGTGCGTCACCCGATCGCGAACCGTGCTCAGCGCGTCGCGCACGCGGGCCATCAGATTCGTTTCACTGTCCATCCCCGCCGCACCCAGCGCGGCGGTTACGGCAAAGGTGGAGTTAACCAGCAGATAGTAAGGGAAGTAGCGCAGCAGCTGTTCGCGGCTAAAGACGTTTTCCGCCTGTGCTTCGCCAATGACATCCAGCCAGGCCGCGGCGTGGGGCATAAAGGCGCTGCCCTGGCAGTCGCGGTAAATCAGCCCCACCGGCAGATCCTGCTGCATCTCAACCAGAATATTTTGCTGGTGGGCAAGCAGCACCAGGCCGTAGTCCGCTTCGGCGGTAAACAGCGGTGTCAGGACCTGCTGGCAGTAGGTATCAACCCAGGCGTGAGCGGCCTGCCTGTCGCTAATATTCAGGCGCGCGGCGAGGCGTTTCACGGCGGCCACCAGCAGAGAATCTCCACCGTCCGGCGCGCACTGAGTCAGGGAAACCAGCGCGTTGGTCTGGCTATCCGGCTGCCCGACGATGAGGTTTTCACGCAGGGCGAACAGGCTTTCCTCCATCACGTTGCCCTGCAAATCCCTCAGCCCGGCCCAGCCGTCCTCCTGCATGACGCGGAAGGTCGGGAAACAGGCCTGGAGTTCCTGCCAGCGTTCGGTTTGCGCGAGGCGAGCGAGGCGCATCCCACGTTTCACTTCCTTGACCGACAGAGTGCGAACGGAGTTGGTCAGGCGCACGCTAAGCGAAAACTTAATCATGTCGCGGCTGGTGGCGCAGTAAAGCGAGCGGGAAGAAGTTGTCGGCAGCCACGGCGTTCCGGCCTCGCTTAAATCTTTTACCAGCCCCCCGGCGACCAGTTTCTGGCACCACTCCTGCTCCAGCAGGTACTCCGCCTGCCACGGGTGCAGCGGGAACAGCCAGCGTTCGTCGGTCAGTTCGCTTAACAAACGCGGTGCGTTCTCGGCGGCAAAGCGCGTCAGGCGCTGCTGCAAATTCAGGTGCAGGCTGTCCCCGGCGAGCTGGGCTTTATCAACCGCGAACCAGCGCAGCGGGAAATGCGGCGCAAAGTCGGGCAGATAGCGCTCGGCTTCCTGCTGATTGAAAGGCTCGTGGGATTTCGGGGCCGGATGGAAGGCGTGGCCCACCAGCAGGGCCTGCTCGGCCTCGGCGAAATTCAGCGGATGTTCGCGCAGCGCCGCCCAGTCGTGGCGGGCCTCAATCGCTTCATGAGTATGGGCATGGCTTTCCATTACCCGCTGATAAAACGCTTCACAGCCTGCGGCAGGGAGTTCCTGCTGCTGCTTAAGCTTGTTGACCAGCCGTTTTGCCACGCCGGGGAAATCCACAGTCTGGCTTTCAAATTCGCTGACCAGGCGGGCCGGGAAGGCGAAGCGGTGATGCTGGGTAGGGGAGAAGTAATCCACCGTGAAGTGCAGCGCCTGCCGCTGCGCCAGCGGGATAACGAGCTCGGCGGGCTGGCTACTGCTGAGATACCAGTCCCCGGTTTCACGGATCAGAGAGTTCAGGAAGCACTGCGCGGCCACGTCCGTAGCCCGCGTTTTGTTCGGCAAAGTCATTATCAAACAGTTTCCACGCGTTATGATAATGCGAATTTTGCCGATAACGTTTCTCATTATCAATAACAATTGTTAGAATTGATTAAATATATTTTACAAATACATACATTAAATATACGGATTATTAACATTGTGACCTCTCTCAAGCGGGCTGAGACGCCGCAAAAATCCCTGTCCTGCTGGCCGCTGGCGTTTAGCGCGGGCCTGCTTGGCGTCGGACAAAATGGTCTGCTGGTTGCCATTCCGGTGCTGGTGATTCAGACCAGCCTGAGCCTGGCCGTCTGGGCGGCGCTGTTAACCCTCGGATCGATGCTGTTTCTGCCGTCCTCGCCGTGGTGGGGAAAGCAAATAGCCCGGTTGGGCAGTAAGCCGGTGGTGCTGTGGTCGCTGGCGGGCTATGGCGCAAGCTTTCTTCTGCTGGGAGTAGGCTGCGCGCTGCTGGCATTTAAAACGGTTAACGGAGCGGTTGGCCTGGGAATATTGATCGTGGCCCGCGTGATTTACGGGCTGACGGTTTCGGCAATGGTGCCTGCCTGCCAGGTCTGGGCGCTCCAGCGGGCAGGGGAAGGGAGGCGCATGGCCGCGCTGGCGACCATCAGTTCCGGGCTGAGCTGCGGCAGGCTTTTTGGCCCGCTGTGCGCGGCGGGCATGCTGCTCATCCATCCTCTTGCGCCGCTGGTCCTGCTGATGGTTGCGCCTTTGTTGGCCCTGCTGATGCTGCTGCGTCTGCCGGGAACCGCGCCTCAGGCGGCGGCCGAGCGTAAAAGCTCCCGCCTGCGGCTCGACTGCCTGCCTTATCTGCTGTGCGCGCTGTTGCTTGCCGCCGCCGTTAGCCTGATGCAGCTGGGGCTTGCGCCCGCGCTTGCCCGCCAGTTTGCCGGGGATACGGCAACCATCAGCCATCAGGTGGCCTGGCTGCTGAGCCTGGCCGCGCTGGCTTCCCTGACGGCGCAGTTCGCCGTGCTCCGTCCCCAGCTGCTGGCCCCGCTTTCGCTGCTTCTCTGCGCGGGAATGCTGATGGTCGTGGGCCTGGCCATGATGGTTGCCGGCCCGCTGTGGCTGTTTTATCTCGGCTGCGCGGCGCTCTCTTTTGGCGCGGCGATGGCGACTCCGGCCTATCAGCTGCTGCTTAACGACAGGCTGGCCGACGGCGCGGGCGCAGGCTGGATCGCCACCAGCCACACGCTGGGCTACGGGCTGTGCGCGCTGCTGGTGCCGCTGGTGGCAAAGGCCCGCGGCGAAGCGGCGCTGATTACCGTGGCTTTTTTAACCGCCGTGCTGTTTACCGTGATGTCGGGCGTTATCTGGCGCAGCCGCCGTCGTTCATCGCATTGTGCTGCCAAAGCTTAAGGGAAATTTATGTCTGGAGTTCAGGGCTATCGCTTGTTCAACGTTACGCTGGCGCGTAAATCCTCGGTTTCTCCTTCGCTGCTGAGCCTGGTTTTTCACGGGCCGGAAGTGGCGAAGATGAAGCGCGACTCGCCCGATCAGCGCATCAAAATGATCTTCCCGGCGGAGGATGGTGCAATCCCGGCTCTGCCTGCGGAGGGCGAGTGGTACAAGCTGGTGCAGGCGATGCCGAAAGAGAAACGTCCCGTAGTGCGCACCTATACCCTGAGGCACGTTGATGCCGTGCGGGAAGAGGTTACGGTGGAATTTGTCTGCCACGGCACGGAAGGCCCGGCGTCCGCCTGGGCGATGGGATCGCAGCCCGGCGATGCCATACAGATTGTTGCACCGAACGCGGAATACGCGGACGACAGCGGCGGCTACGAATGGACGCCACCGGCCAGGCTGCAAAAAGCGCTGCTGGTAGCCGATGAAACGGCGCTGCCCGCCGCGCGCGGCATTCTGGAAAAGCTCTCCAGCCAGGAAAATCCTCCGCGAGTGCAGGCTTTTTTTGAAGTGCCGGAAGAGGGCGACTGCGTCGATCTGAGCGCTTTTAAATTTGCCGATATTACCTGGCTGCCGCGAGCGGGAAGGCGTGCCACGCACGGTGAATGCCTGATCCCGGCCGTTATGCAAACGGCATTGACGCCGAGCACTTTCGTGAGCCAGGACGATATTCAGGAAGAGGCGGAAGGCGAGCTGCTGTGGGATAAAGCGACCAGCGGCGACCGCGAGTTTTACGGCTGGGTGGCGGCGGAATCATCGGTGGTGAAAATGCTGCGTCGTCATCTGATCGGTGAACGAGGCGTGAACCACGATGCCATAAATTTCATGGCCTACTGGAGCAAGGGGCGGGTTCGATAATCCGGCTGCGGTTGAAAAGCCTCTCCCGGCCGGGAGAGGGGCATAGCTTAAATTTTTTTCAGCTCTGGCCACAGGCGAAGCGTCGTCTTGACGATGCTCAGCAACTCCTCGTAGCTGGCGCTTTCCCGCGCGCTGACGGACATCCCCTGAATAATACAGCACAGATATTTTGCCAGGGCCCGCGCGTCGCTGCCCGCGGGTATTTCGCCCTTTTGCTGCCGCAATGCCAGGAAACGCACCAGCGTCTCTTCCTGCATGGCATGCCGTCCTTTAATGGTCGCGGCTATGTCGTCTGAGGAGGCGGCCAGCACCGACGAGGTGCAGATGATAAAGCAGCCGGAAGGCGTGTCCTTATCGGTAAAGCACTTTGCCACCGTCGCCAGATAATCTTCCAGCGCCTCTTCAAGCGTCCGGTCTTCGCAGAACAGGCAGGCTTCGTGCTTTTCAGCAAAGCGAGCGATGTACCTGTCGAGCACGGCCCGGAACAGGCCTTCTTTATTGGTGAACTCCGCGTAGAGCGTTGGCGCCTTGGCCCCCGTGGCCTCTACCAGATGCGCCATGGAAGTGGCTTCATAACCATGCTGCCAGAACAAAGTCATGGCCTTATCGAGTGCTGCTTCCCTGTCGAACACTTTCGGTCGGCCACGGCTTTTTTTGATGCTGCTAGTGTCGGTAGACATAACGCGCCGTTTAACCTCTGTCTGTTTAGTGAACGATCATTATAAAAACTATCTTCTCCGGTAGCCAGCGGCATCTGTATAAAAATAAATTTTTCCTATGGCAATGAAAAATAGTGCTTTTCTAAATTAGTTAATGGTCATTATAAAATAGTGTTGACGTGTGACGCAGATCACGTTTATCATTTATCTATCGATCGTTAAGTAATTAAGTTAACGACCTCAAAATCACCTGCTGAAGGCAAAAAATTATGAAAAACGTAAAAACTCTTATCGCTGCTGCACTGCTTAGCTCCGTTTCTTTCGCCAGCCTCGCGGCTGTAGAAGTTCAGTCTACTCCTGCTGACCAGCAGAAAGTTGGCACCATCAGCGCTAACGCCGGGACTAATCTGGGGTCGCTGGAAGATCAGCTGGCGGCGAAAGCTGACGCAATGGGCGCTAAATCTTTCCGTATTACTTCCGTATCGGGTCCAAACACCCTGCACGGCACCGCGGTTATCTATAAATAAGTCGTAAAGCAGTAAAAGTAGTAAAAGCGCAACCCTCAACGCGCTTAGCCCTCTAAGTTATGCCACGAAAAATCAAAAGCACCGTACGAGCAATCGTCGGTGCTTTTGCTTTTATAGCGCTTCTCTCACGCGTGCTGCCTTACGCGCAGGGCCCACAGGCGGCTCAGGCTAAAGGTTAACGCGATCAGCGTGGCGGCCGTCGCTATCCACAGGCTGAACCTCACCGCGAAATCTTGCTGCGCCGTGCCCGTTGTCATCACCGTCAGAATCACGCCGGTGAAAGCCGTGCCCAGGCATTGTCCGAACGTGCGCATAATGGCCAGCACGCCGGAAGCATATCCGCTGTTTTCGCGGGCCACGTTGGCGAGCATTTCGCGATTATTCGGGCTCTGAAAACAGCCGAAGCCGATGCCGCAGATAAAACTCCTCAGGCCGATATCCCAGACCTGCGCGTGCTCCGGAAGCTGCGCCAGCAGCGCCAGCCCGGCGGCAAAAATGCACAGCCCAACGGTGGAAATTATCGCCGGAGCATAACGATCGGCAAGCCGACCGGCGCGGGGCGCAACGAGGACAATGCCCAGTGGCCACGGCGCAAAGAGCAGGGCGGAGGTCAACGCGCTGTAGCCATACACGCTCTGGAACAGGAAAGGCAGCGTGATAAAAGTCATGCCCTGGCTGACGAACGAGGCCAGCGAGGTTAATGCCGCCAGCGAAAATCGGGCTGAACGGAAGATTTCCAGCGGCAAAAGAGGGCTGACGGCACGGCGCTGGCGCCAGATAAACAATCCCCCGCAGAGCAAAGCGATTGTGCCGTAGGCCAAAGCTTCGCTCAGAGAGGAAGCGCTCTGCAACCGAGAAAAAGCGTTAGCGGCAAGAATCAGCCCGCCCAACATGGCGGCGGAAAGTCCCGCGCCCGCAAAATCAAAGGATTGACCTTCGCGGGCAGGATTATCAGGAACGGCCCGCAGGGCCAGCATCATAGCCATCGTGCCCAGCGGAATATTGATAGCAAAAAGCCACGGCCAGCTTAAAACCGAAAGCATCGTGCCGCCGAGCACGGGGGCAATGGCGGTGCTGCCGGCAATCAGCAAAGCGTTCAGCCCAAGGATTCTCCCAAGTAGGCGGTTCGGGAAAATGGTACGCAGAATCGCGGGCGCAATGCTCAGCGTGGCCGCCCCGCCAACTCCCTGTAGCAAACGCATGCCGATCAGCATCTCCAGAGAAGGGGCGAGGGCACAGCCCAAAGAGGCCAGCGTGAATAACCCGAGGCCGAAAACGAAGAGTTTGCGGAAGCCGATCCGGGCGGCGATCGCGGCAAAAATAGCGAGCGTCATGGCGGCGGACAGCAGATAGCCGTTCGACACCCAGACCGCCGCCGCGGCGGAAACGTCCAGCGAGCGGGCAATCTGCGGCAGGGCGATGTTGACGACCGAGCCGTCGAAAACGCCCATTGTAGTGGCGGTCATCACGGCGGCCATGGCGAAGCCGCGTGCGCGGCCCGGCAATCCGTCATCGCCCGGTTGATGTGAGAATAGTTCCATAGCGTGGGTCCTCGCCCGGCGGGTCGGTTTGCACACAACAAAGGGCAATCGTGGCTCGCCGTCAGTGAATTAAATCAGTGCGGGGAATATACTCAGGCGGAAGATAAGGCGGAAGGCGCAGTGTTGACACTAATAACCTGCACCAGACGCTATAGATGATGGAGCCGCTGATGACCGAACCTGATTTTAATTTGCTGATTGCCCTGAACGCGCTGCTGGCGCAGGGCAGCGTGGCCGGGGCCGCTCGTCGGCTGGGATTAAGCGCTTCGGCGATGAGCCGCACGCTCAGCAGGCTGCGGGCGGTAACCGGCGATCCCCTGCTGGTGCGCGCCGGGCGGAATATGGTGCTGACGCCGTACGCGGAAGACATTCGTGAACGCACGCAGAATGCGGTATTTGAGGCGCGTTCGGTGCTTCGTCCTCCGTCCTCAGAGCTTAACGTAGCCACGCTCGAACGCAGCTTTACGCTTCGTGCCAACGATGGCTTTGTGGTTGCGCTGGGCGCCTCACTGATTGCGGCGGCGGCCAAAGTGGCCCCGCGGGTGCGCCTGAACTTTGTGCCTAAGCCAGAGAAAGCATCAGGAGCCCTGCGCGAGGGGCTGGTGGACTTGGAGATTGGCGTGCTGGGCAACATGGGGCCGGAAATTCGCCTGCAGGCGCTGTTCCGGGATCGCTTTGTGGGCGCGGTCAGAAAAGGCCATCCGCTGGAGCTGGCTGCGAATATTACGCCGGAGCTTTATGCCTCTCTCGGGCACGTGGTGGCTTCGCGGCGGGGAGAAAAGGTCGGTCCGGTTGACGAGGCGCTGGCTGAAATCGGCCTCAGGCGCAATATCGCCGCCAGGGTACCGAGCTTTCCCGCCGCGCTGGCGGTGGCCCAGGCTTCAGACTTAGTTGCGCTGCTGCCCGCCTCGTTCCTTATCAATCAGCCGATCGATGCGAAAACAGGTTTCCCGCTGACGCTGTGGCCCTTTGAGCTACCGGTTAAAACGAAGGAGATTACCGTGTCGCAGATGTGGCATCCACGGCTGGAAAACGATTCGGCCCACCGCTGGCTGCGCCAGCTGGTGCTGAGCGTTTGTCGTGAGAAAATGCTCGAACAAAGTAGTCAATGACGGGCATAAAAAAGCACCGCCGGATTAACCGTGCGGTGCCGTTCAGGCTTTAAACAGGATTAAATTGCGTCTGCGTTCTGAGCGTGGGCGTTTACCTCAACGGGCATCCCTGAGCGGTGCTGCATTGCCCGTTCCATAATCTGCGCGTCCGTTTCCTGCGCCGCCTGGAACTGCTTCATCTGGTCGTTGAGCAGGATTGGCAGCACTTGCGGATCGTCATCAATGGCCTTCGAAAGCGGCTGATGTACCTCAACTAAGCGCCGACCGTCTGGCTCGACGGAAACCTTGATGGCCGTGTTGATGATGCGCACCGGCGTGCCGACGGGCATATCTTTGTAGAGCGCTTTAATATCGTCATCGCGCAGGCGGATGCAGCCGGAGCTGACGCGCATGCCGATACCGAAATCGGCGTTGGTGCCGTGCAGCAGATAAACGCCGCCGTAGGCCGCGAGGCGAATAGCGTGGTGCCCCATCGGGTTGTCCGGCCCGGCAGGAACGACGGCAGGCAGCTTGATGCCGTTGGCGAGGTAGCGGGCGCGTATATTGGCGGTTGGCGTCCAGGTCGGATTGGCGCGCTTATCGGATACGGTGGTTTGCATCGTCGGCGTTACCGTGTCGCCGCCCAGTTGCCCAATGCCAATCGGGTAAACCGTGACGCTGTTTTTCCCGGCCGGATAGTAATAAACGCGCAGCTCGGCGAGGTTAATCACCAGGCCTTCGCGCGGCGCATCGGGAAGCAGCATCTGCCGCGGAATGGTCAACACGCTACCGGCTCGCGGTACGTAAGGATCAACGCCTGGGTTGGCCTGCAAAAGCGCTAAAAAACCGACGTTATAGCGCCCGGCGATAGCCTCCAGCGAGCCGCCGTCGTCGGCCACCACGTGAACGATATTTTGACCAATTAACCGGCTGCCTGCGGCGGGTAAAGGATAAGAGTTGGCGCCGGCGGGAAGCGCGGCCAGGGCGGCGGTGAGCAGCATCAGCGAGGCCAGCCAGCGGGCGGGTGAAGCGAAAAGTCGCGAAGACGTCATGACGCAAAACCTCATGAAATTAAGGCTAATGTTATTAAAAAGTTAATCGGGGATTATGCGCGAGCGGCGTGTCGGGAAACCCTGGCCGATTGAAAAGAATGTGTAAATGTTGCGGAAAGTAAATGCTTAACGATTGGGCGAGTGGGCATTGCACGCCACTCGCCATGAACTTAATTAAGCCGCCGCGTTCTCGGCAAGCTGGGCCATGAAGCTACGCACCCAGTCCATGCGCGTTTTGCGATCGGCCAAATCCTGCATGAACTTCAGGCGGGTCGGGCCGTCGAGGCGATAGTGCTGCGGCTGTTTTTGCAGCAGGCCAATCAGCCATACTGGATCGACGTGGTTCTTCTCGGCAAACTCAATCACGCCGCCTTTCTCATTGCCTTCAATTTTGCGCACGCCGAGTTTCTGAGCCTGCTGACGCAGCGCGGCGATATCCAGCAGATTGCGCGCGGCGTCCGGCAGCAGGCCGAAGCGGTCAATCAGCTCCACCTTTAGCTCGTCCAGCTCGTGCGCGGTTTTCGCGCTGGCAATACGCTTGTAGAACGACAGGCGCGTGTTGACGTCCGGGATGAAATCCTCCGGCAGCAGGGCGGGCATGCGCAGCTCTACTTCCGTCTGGCTGCTGGTTAAATCTTCCAGCGACGGCTCGCGGCCTTCTTTCAGCGCGTCGACGGCGTTTTCCAGCATCTCCATGTACAGCGAGAAGCCAATAGTTTCCATCGAGCCGCTCTGGCCTTCGCCGAGCAGTTCGCCCGCGCCGCGAATCTCCAGATCGTGAGTGGCCAGCGCGAAGCCCGCGCCCAGGTCTTCCAGCGACGCAATGGCCTCCAGACGTTTTTGTGCGTCGGTCGTCATCGCCTTTGGATGCGGCGTCAGCAGCCAGGCGTAGGCCTGATGATGCGAACGACCGACGCGGCCGCGCAGCTGGTGGAGCTGGGCCAGGCCGAAATGGTCGGCCCGCTCGATGATAATGGTGTTGGCGGTTGGAATATCGATGCCGGTTTCGATAATCGTGGTGCACACCAGCACGTTGAAACGCTGGTGGTGGAAGTCGTTCATCACGCGTTCCAGCTCGCGCTCGCGCATCTGGCCGTGGCCGATGGCCACGCGTGCCTCGGGCACCAGCGCGGCCAGACGATCGGCCGCTTTTTGAATATTTTCCACGTCGTTATAGAGGTAATAAACCTGCCCGCCGCGCAGCACTTCACGGAGGATGGCCTCGCGCACGACCAGCTCATCGTACTGGCGCACGAAGGTTTTCACCGCCAGACGGCGGGCCGGAGGCGTGGCAATAATCGACAGATCGCGCATGCCGCTCATCGCCATGTTCAGCGTGCGCGGGATCGGCGTGGCGGTCAGGGTTAAAATGTCGACGTCCGCACGCATCGCCTTGATGCGCTCTTTGTGACGAACGCCGAAGCGGTGCTCTTCATCAACGATCAGCAGGCCGAGATCTTTCATCTTCACGTCGTTTTGCAGCAGCTTGTGCGTGCCGATGAGAATATCAATTTTCCCCTCGCTGGCCTCCTGCAAAATCTGCGTTTGCTCTTTGGCGCTGCGGAAGCGCGACAGCATTTCCACGCGCACCGGCCAGTTGGCAAAGCGATCCTGGAAATTGTCCAGGTGCTGCTGGGCGAGCAGAGTCGTTGGCACAAGTACCGCCACCTGCTTGTGGTTTTCCACGGCGAGGAAGGCGGCGCGCATGGCGACTTCGGTTTTGCCGAAGCCCACGTCGCCGCAGACCAGCCTGTCCATCGCCAGCGGCTGGCACATATCGCTGAGCACCGCGTTGATGGCCTGCGCCTGATCCGGCGTGGTTTCGAACGGGAAGCTGTCGCAGAAAAGCTGATACTGCTCGCGGTCGTGCTTAAAGGCGAAGCCTTCTTTCGCGGCGCGCTGCGCATAAATGTCCAGCAGCTCCGCCGCGACGTCGCGCACTTTTTCCGCCGCCTTCTGGCGGGCTCTGGACCAGGCGTCGCTGCCCAGTTTATGCAGCGGCGCGCTTTCTTCCGCGCCACCGGCGTAGCGGCTAATCAGGTGCAGGGAAGATACCGGGACGTAAAGTTTCGCATCGCCCGCGTAGGTCAGCATCAGATATTCCGCGGTGATGCCGCCTGCTTCAAGCGTCGTCAGGCCCGCATAGCGGCCCACGCCGTGTTCCAGATGCACCACCGGCTGCCCGGTGCGCAGCTCAGCGAGGTTGCGGATTAGCGTGTCCGGGTTAATCGCGCGGCGGCTGTCCTGCCGACGGCGGCTGACGCGCTCGCCGAGCAGATCGCTTTCACAAATTAGCGCCCGATTGCGCCTGGTGTCGATAAAGCCGTGCTCGCTGGAGCCGAGCATTAAATAACGACCGCGATCGCTGGCTTCGTCGAGGCGATAAATCCGCTTTGGCGCGACTTTAATTCTGCCCAGCAGTTCGCCCAGCGCTTCGCGGCGGCCTTCGCTTTCGACCGAGAAAACCACCGGTCCTTCGAAGGATTCAAGGAATTTACGCAGGTTATCCAGCGGGGATTTATTCTGCGCCTGCACGGCCAGGTCGGGCAGCGCGCGATAGCCCAGGTTGGTATTCGCGGCTTTTTCGGCCAGGCTTTCCGTTTTGAGCTGGATGCGCGGCCAGGTTTTTAGCTCGCTGAACAGCTCATCCACCCGCAGCCAGAGGCTTTCCGGCGGCAGCAGCGGGCGCATTGGGTCCACGCCACGGTTTTCAAAGCGGGCGTTGGCATCAAGCCAGAAGCGCTCCGCGCTGGACTCCAGATCGCCGGTGTTCACCACCAGCGTGTTTTTCGGGAAGTAGCTGAACAGCGGCGGCAGCGGCTCGCTGAAGAACAGCGGCTGCCAGTATTCGATCCCGGCGGGCAGGGTGCCTTTGCTCACCTGCTGGTAGATATGCTCCGGCTCGCGCTTCACGTCGAATTTATCGCGCCACTGGCTGCGGAACAGCTCGATGGCGGCTTTATCGGTCGGGAATTCGTGTGCGGGCAGTAAATTAATGGCTTCGACTTCCTCCAGCGTGCGCTGGGTATCGACGTCGAACACGCGCAGGCTGTCGATTTCATCGTCGAAGAAGTCGATGCGATACGGCTGGTCGCTGCCCATCGGGTAGAGGTCCAAAAGCGCGCCGCGCGTGGCAAATTCGCCGTGTTCCATGACCTGATCCACGCTGCGATAGCCGGCCTGCTCAAGCTGGCTGCGCAGATTATCGCGGGAGAGCCGCTGGCCCTTTTGCATCACCAGCGCGTGGCCGTGCAGATAGCTGTGCGGGCAGACGCGCTGCATCAGCGTGTTCACCGGCATGATCAGCACGCCGCGCTGCATGGTTGGCAGCTGATAAAGCGTCGACAGGCGCGAGGAGATAATTTCCTGATGCGGGGAGAAACTGTCGTACGGCAGCGTTTCCCAGTCGGCAAGATTGACCACCAGGCTGTCGGTAAACTGTTTAATTTCGTCGTGCAGGCGCAGGGCGTTTTGCATGTCCGGGGCGATGAGCACCACCGGGCCGCCGTGGCGTTCAACAATCTCGGCCACTTCTGTTGCGCAGGCAGAACCGGTGAGTTCACCGAGGTGGCGTTGTAAGCCAGCTTTAGCAGGTAAGGAATAGCGATAATGTTCAGGCATAGCGGAGTCGGAATCTCTCAGGTTGCAGCTTGTGCATCGGGCCATGGACGTCAGATAGTTTTATTATCCGCGATCGTTTTGTATAAGCAACCCAATCAACGCATTGCCTGAAAGCCGCCCGGCGAGGGCAGGCGGCTTAGCGCAGGCTAGCTCGAAGATGCCGCGGGAACGAGTTTTGCCGGCGGGGAGAAAAACAGGTCGCCGAACAGCGCCGTTGAAAGCTTGCGGAAGCCAAGGCCAATTAGCGTGCAGACGGCGAGGCTGGCGAACGGATACACCAGCAAAATCGCCATCACTGACTCGTCTGAAAGCTGGCCCTGAGTCATCTGCGCAATCATGAACAGGCTCAACGCCTCAATCACAATTCGGTGCGTGGTGTAGATAGCGATGGTGTTCGATCCGACAATGTTCAGGAATGCGTCGGCGCGGCTTTCTCGCCGGCCGTCCAGCGTGTAGAAAATTTTCATGATGATGAAAATCGATGCCACTGAGATAACCACCGGCACGTTAACCAAATAAAGCGCCAGCGAGCCAACGGCGGCCAGGCCGCAAATCAGCGGATGCTGGCGGAAGCTGAAGTCTTTCATCCAGGCTATCAGAAGCGGCCCAAACCACGCGCCCAGCCCGTAGTAAAACATGTTGCGCACCACGCTGTTCATGCCCCACCACGGCAGCGGCATAAAGCTGATAGCGATATTGATGCCGAGCAAGGCAAGCAGCGCCGGGACTTTAAACGCGCGCAGTGCTTTAAAAACGAGGAAGTAAATGACCAGCGCGTACAGATACCACAGGCTGGTGCTCGCCTTCGCCATGCTAACCACGAACTGAGTCAGCGTCTCGGAATAGGCAGCATTGGAGGCCGGGTTACGGACTAAATCCGGCGCGAGCCATTGATTGATAAGCGTAATCCCCAGCCACTGCAACATGCCCCACAGAACCAGCACGTAGAAAATATTCCAGATTCGCTTATCAATACAGGCCCGCCACTTCACCTCTTCGATATAGCGATGAATCAGGTAGCCGGAGATAAAGAAGAACACCGGCATGCGGAAAGGGGCGAGGTATAAATTCAGATAGACCCAGCTCTTGGCAACATATTCAGTCAGGCCCGGAGGCAGCGTTTTCAGATGGGGATAAAAGGTGATCACCGAGTGGTAAATCACCACCAGGCAGATGCAAAGCCCTTTAATGTGGTTGATCCAGAGTTGTTTGTTTTTCATGCCGGATTAGCGTCTCATTTTGGCCGGGTACGGAGTTTTCAAGGGTGGGCGATGCTCTGACGCTTTTTAACTCGATTAATCTGTTTTTGGCACCAAGGGCGGTCATTTCGGATATTCCGTAGGTTTAGAATTAGTTATGTTCGTTAGACTCGGTTCGTTTATACTTCTCGCCAACTTCGCTTAAGCCAACTGCAACAAGACGGACTTCATGTATCAACCTGTCGCGTTATTTATAGGCCTGCGCTACATGCGTGGGCGAGCATCGGATCGTTTTGGTCGCTTTGTCTCCTGGCTGTCGACCATCGGGATTACGCTCGGCGTAATGGCGCTGGTGACGGTGCTTTCAGTCATGAACGGTTTTGAGCGCGAGCTCACCAACAATATTCTTGGCCTGATGCCTCAGGCGATGGTCACTTCCACCACCGGTTCGGTGAATCCGGAAAAACTTCCCGCCGCCGATCTCAGGCTGCAGGGCGTGACGCGCATTGCGCCGATTACGACCGGCGATGTGGTGCTGCAAAGCGCTCGCAGCGTTGCCGTCGGCGTCATGCTCGGCATTCAGCCGACAGAGAAAGATCCGCTTTCGCCCTATCTGGTGAACGTTAAGCAAAGCGATCTGGTTGCCGGGCAGTACAACGTTATTTTAGGCGAACAGCTGGCCGGATCGCTGGGCATCAAGCGCGGTGACAGCATCCGTATTATGGTGCCGTCCGCCAGCCAGTTCACGCCGATGGGGCGCGTTCCGAGCCAGCGCCTGTTTACCGTAATTGGCACCTTTGCCGCCAACAGCGAAGTGGACGGCTACCAGATGCTGGTTAACCAGCAGGACGCCTCGCGCCTGATGCGCTATCCGCTGGGGAATATCACCGGCTGGCGTCTGTGGCTTGCCGAACCGCTCAACGTTGACGTGCTGAGCAGCCAAAAGCTGCCGCAGGGCACCGAATGGAAAGACTGGCGCGAGCGCAAGGGCGAGCTGTTCCAGGCCGTGCGCATGGAAAAGAACATGATGGGCCTGCTGCTAAGCCTGATCGTCGCCGTCGCGGCGTTTAATATTATTACCTCGCTGGGCCTGCTGGTGATGGAGAAGCAGGGCGAAGTCGCTATTCTCCAGACTCAGGGGCTAACCCGCCGCCAGATCATGGCGGTGTTTATGGTGCAGGGGGCCAGCGCCGGGGTGATTGGCGCGCTGTTCGGCGCACTGCTTGGCGTGCTGCTGGCTAGCCAGCTGAATAATTTAATGCCGATTATCGGCGCGCTGCTCGATGGCGCAACGCTGCCGATTGCCATCGATCCGGTGCAGGTGGTTGTGATTGCCGTTGTGGCGATGGCCGTCGCCCTGTTATCCACGCTTTATCCTTCGTGGCGCGCCGCCGCGACTCTTCCCGCTGAGGCTTTACGTTATGAGTAATTCTGTCCTGTTGCAGTGTGACAACCTGTGCAAACGCTACCAGGAAGGCAAGGTGCAAACGGATGTGCTGCACGATGTCAGCTTCAGCATCAACGCGGGTGAGCTTATGGCTATCGTCGGCAGCTCCGGCTCCGGCAAAAGTACGCTGCTGCATCTGCTCGGCGGTCTGGATTCGCCCACTTCCGGCGACGTTATTTTTAACGGTCAGGCGATGAGCTCGCTGTCGTCCTCGGCGAAGGCCGAGCTGCGCAACCGCGAGCTGGGCTTTATTTACCAGTTCCACCATTTGCTGCCCGATTTTACGGCGCTGGAAAACGTCGCCATGCCTTTGCTGATCGGCAAGAAAAACACCGACGAAACAAAGCAGCGCGCGCTGGATATGCTTAAGGCCGTCGGGCTGGACCATCGCAGCAGCCACCGTCCTTCTGAACTTTCCGGCGGCGAACGCCAGCGCGTGGCCATTGCCCGCGCGCTGGTTAACAACCCGCGCCTGGTGCTGGCGGATGAGCCAACCGGTAACCTGGACGCCCGCAACGCGGACAGCATTTTTGAACTGCTCGGCGAGCTGAACGTGCGGCAGGGCACCGCGTTTCTGGTGGTGACTCACGACCTGCAGCTGGCCCGCCGTATGTCGCGCCAGCTTGAAATGCGCGATGGCCGCCTGACCAATGAACTCACCCTGATGGGGGCTGATTGATGGCCTCGCCGCTTTCCCTGTTAATCGGCCTGCGCTTCAGCCGCGGGCGTCGCCGCAGCGGCATGGTGTCGCTGATTTCCATTATCTCCACGGTGGGTATTGCGCTCGGCGTGGCGGTGCTGATCGTTGGTCTGAGCGCGATGAACGGCTTTGAGCGCGAGCTGAACAACCGCATTCTGGCCGTGGTGCCGCACGGTGAAATCGAACCGGTGAATCAACCTTTCCACGACTGGAACGGCGTGCTGCAACGCGTTGAGAAGGTGAAGGGCATTGTTGCCGCCGCGCCGTACATTAACTTTACCGGCCTGATTGAAAGCGGGGCAAACCTGCGCGCCATTCAGGTTAAGGGCGTCGATCCTGAGCAGGAGCTCCATCTCAGCGCGCTGCCGCAGTACGTGCAAAACAACGCCTGGCAGGATTTCAAGGCGGGCCAGCAGCAAATCATTATCGGTAAGGGCGTAGCGGACGCGCTGAAGGTCAAGCAGGGCGACTGGATTTCGATCATGATCCCGAACAACGACGGCGGCACCAAGCTGCTGCAGCCGAAGCGCGTGCGCCTGCACGTCGCCGGGATTTTAGCGCTCAGCGGCCAGCTCGATCACAGCTTTGCGATGGTGCCGATGGCCGACGCGCAGGGCTATCTGGATATGGGTGACAGTGTCACAGGTATCGCTATTAAGGTGAACGACGTCTTTGCCGCCAACAAGCTGGTGCGCGACGCGGGCGAAGTCACCAACGCCTACGTTTACATCAAAAGCTGGATTGGCACCTACGGCTACATGTACCGCGACATCCAGATGATTCGCGCCATTATGTATCTGGCGATGGTGCTGGTGATCGGCGTAGCCTGTTTCAATATCGTCTCCACGCTGGTGATGGCGGTGAAAGACAAGAGCAGCGACATCGCCGTGCTGCGTACGCTGGGGGCCAAAGACGGTCTGATTCGCGCCATTTTCGTCTGGTACGGTCTGCTGGCAGGGCTGTTCGGCAGCGTGAGCGGGGTGATTGTCGGCGTGCTGGCCTCCTGGCAGCTGACCAACATCATCAACGCGATTCAAAAGCTGATCGGGCATCGTTTCCTGTCGGGCGACATTTACTTTATCGATTTCCTGCCGTCGGAGCTGCACTGGCTGGACGTGTTCTACGTGCTGGTCACCGCGCTGCTGCTGAGCCTGCTCGCCAGCTGGTATCCGGCCCGACGCGCCAGTAATATCGATCCGGCACGGGTACTGAGTGGACAGTAACTCAATAAAATTTTAGTTAATAATTATTATCCCTGGATAATTCGTGTTGTAGTCAGGCGGCAAGGGAAGGAGTCCCCAGGAGCTTACATTAGTAAGTGACTGGGGGGAGTTCCTGCAGCCAACACCCCTACAGCTCGAAGAATGACGGGATAAACCGGAGGGGCAATGTATTACGGATTCGACATTGGCGGCACCAAAATGGCTCTCGGAGTCTATGACAAGGATCGTCGGCTGCAGTGGGAGAAGCGCGTTCCCACCCCGCACGACAGCTACGAAAACTTTTTAGCGGCTATCGGCTCTCTGGTTGCAGAGGCGGATAGCCGTTTTGCTATCAAGGGTTCGGTGGGTATTGGTATCCCCGGCATGCCGATAACCGACGACGGCACGCTGTATGCCGCCAACGTTCCGGCGGCCAACGGTAAACCGTTGCAGGCCGATCTCACGAAGATGCTGGAGCGCGAGGTTCGCCTCGATAACGACGCCAACTGCTTTGCGCTCTCCGAAGCCTGGGACGACGAGTTCCGTCGTTACCCGGTCGTGATGGGGCTGATTCTCGGCACCGGCGTCGGCGGCGGCATTATCGTTAACGGCAAATCGATTACCGGGCGCAACTATATCACCGGCGAGTTTGGCCATACGCGCCTGCCGGTGGACGCGCTTGAGGTGCTGGGCCGCGATATCCCGCTGACGCGCTGCGGCTGCGGCAAAAACGGCTGCATCGAAAACTATCTTTCCGGTCGCGGGTTTGCGTGGCTGTACCAACACTTCTACTCTGAATCTCTGGAGTCGAAAGAGATAGTCGCCCGCTACCACGCCGGGGACGACAAAGCGGTGGCGCACGTTGACCGCTTCCTCGAGCTGCTGGCGGTTTGCCTGGGCAGCCTGCTGACCTCGGTGGACCCGCATCTGGTGGTGATCGGCGGAGGGCTGTCGAACTTCTCTGAGATTTATCAGCAGCTTCCTGCGCGTTTACCTAAATATCTTTTGCCGGTTGCCAAAGTGCCGCGCATTGAACCCGCGCGTCATGGCGATGCCGGGGGCATGCGCGGCGCGGCGTTCCTCCATCTCACGGAGTAATTTATGCTATCGCGTCGTCAACACCGGCTCAGCCGGTTTCGGAAAAACAAACGTCTGCTGCGCCAGCGCCTGCGTCAGCGAGCTTTTTTTAGAGACATATCAGGACCCGAAGCGATGGAAAAACCGAGAGTCGTGGTGTTAACCGGGGCGGGGATCTCCGCCGAGTCTGGGATCCGCACCTTCCGGGCAACGGACGGGCTGTGGGAAGAGCACCGCGTGGAGGATGTTGCCACGCCGGAAGGTTTTGCCCGCGACCCGGAATTAGTGCAGGCGTTTTATAACGCCCGCCGTCAACAGCTCCAGCAGGCCGAAATTCAGCCTAACGCGGCGCATCTGGCGCTGGCGAAGCTGGAAGAAGAGCTGGGCGATCATTTCCTGCTGGTGACGCAAAACATCGATAATTTGCACGAGCGTGCGGGCAATAAAAACATCATTCATATGCACGGCGAGCTGCTTAAGGTGCGCTGCGCGAGCAGCGGCCAGGTGCTGGAGTGGAAAGGGGATGTGACCCCGGAAGATCGCTGCCACTGCTGTCAGCTCTCCGCCCCGCTGCGCCCGCACGTGGTCTGGTTTGGTGAAATGCCGCTGGGCATGGATGAGATTTACCAGGCGCTGGCGACGGCGGATTATTTCATCGCCATCGGCACCTCCGGCCATGTGTATCCGGCGGCAGGCTTTGTGCACGAAGCTAAGCTACAGGGCGCGCACACCGTGGAGCTAAACCTGGAGCCAAGCCAGGTCGGCAGCGAGTTCGAAGAGAAGCATTATGGGCTGGCGAGCAAAGTGGTGCCGGAGTACGTGGAAAGACTGTTGAAAGGGCTTTGTGAATAGGATTACCCCTCTCCCTTATGGGGAGAGGGGCAAGTTTTACCGGCCTGCTTTTAGCTTCTGGTAGTAGGACTCGTAAATAGCGCTGGCGTCACCCACGTCGTTCTGCCACTCGCCGTTCTTCAGCACCGCTTCATCCGGATACAGGGATTTATCCCCGGCAACCTCTTTTGGCAGCAGCTTGCGGGCTGCCAGGTTTGGCGTTGGGTAGCCGATAGTTTCTGCCACCTGCTTCGCCACGTCCGGACGCAGCAGGAAGTTAATCAGCTTCAGCGCGCCGTCGACGTTCTTCGCGTTTGCCGGAATCGACAGGTTATCCATCCAGAAAATGCCGCCTTCTTTCGGCCAGACGATTTCCAGCGGCGTCCCGGCCTGGCGCGCAACGTACGCGGAGCCGTTCCACACCATTCCCAGATTAACTTCACCTTCCATGTACGGGTTCGCCGGGTTATCCGAGTTGAACGCCGCCACGTTTGGCATCAGCTTTTGCAGCTCATGATAGGCCGCTTCGATCTCTTTAGGATCCGTCGTGTTGCCCGAGTAGCCCAGCTTGCGCAGCGCCATCTGGAACACTTCGCGGGCATCGTCGGTCAGCAGCAGGCTTTGCTTGTATTCCGGCTTCCACAGATCGGCCCAACGGGTGACGGTTTTCGGATCGATGGCTTCGCTGTTCACGCCGATTGCTGTCGCCCCCCAGATATACGGGATGGAGTAGTCGTTGTTCGGGTCAAAAGGCTTATTGAGCATCTGCGGATCGAGATTTTTAAAGTTGCTCAGCTGGTTCTTGTCGATCTTCTGGATCATGCCTTCTTTGCGCATTTTCGCCACAAAGTAGGTGGAGGGGACGACCAGATCGTACGCGCCGTCTTTGTAAGTTTTGAGCTTGGCGTACATGGTTTCATTCGACTCGTAGGTGGAATAGATAACCTTGATGCCCGTCTCTTTGGTGAACTGCTCCAGCAGGCCTGGCGGCACGTACTCCGTCCAGTTGTAGAAGTAGAGGGTTTTGCCGTCGTCGGCGTGTGCAGCACCGATTCCCAATGCTAGTGCGCCCGCGGCAAGCAGGTGGCGTGGCCATTTTTTCATTTAAACGTCCCCTGAATTTTGGTTTTGTCACGAAGAATAAGCTGGCTGGCGACCACCAGGCCCAGCGACAGAACGAACAGAATGGTGGCCAGCGCGTTCACCTCGGGCGAAACGCCAACCTTCACCATTGAGTAAATCTTCAACGGTAAAATTTCATAGCTCGGCCCGGTCACAAACGAGGAAACGACCACGTCGTCCATCGACAGGGTAAAGCTCAGCAGCCAGCCGGCGGCGACGGCGGGCATCGCCAGCGGCAGGATGATTTTGCGCAGGATGGTCATTTCGCTGGCACCCAGGTCCTTCGCGGCTTCCAGCATTCTGACGTCGAACCCTTTCAGGCGCGAATACACCGTCACCACCACAAACGGCAGGCAGAAGGTGATGTGCGAAAACAGCAGCGACCAGAAGCCCAGCGAAACGCCCAGCAGCATAAACAGCACCAGCAGAGAAATCGCCATCACGATATCCGGGGACATCATTACCACGAACAGCATGCCGCTGACGAAAGGCTTGCCGCGAAAACGGTAGCGGTAAAGCGCCACCGCCGTCAGCGAACCGATTAGCGTGGCAAAAGTGGCGGAGAACACCGCCATCGTCAGAGAGTGCTGCGCTGCCTGAAGCAGGCTGTCGTTGTTCATCAGCAGGCCGTACCACTTCGTCGTGAAGCCCTGCCAATTGATTCCGAAGCGCGAACTGTTAAAGGAGTTCACGATCAGGATAACTATCGGGATGTAGAGATACGCATAGATGGCGGTCATAAAGCCGCCGCGGAACAGGCGACCTGTCATTCTGGTTCCACCTTTTTATTGAGCATGCGCGCCGCTCGCCAGTACACCAGCAGCATAAAGCCCATCACCAGCGTCAGCGTAATGCTGGTGGCCGAGCCGAAAGGCCAGTCGCGGATGTTCAGGAACTGGATCTTAATCACGTTGCCGATGAGCAGGTTTTTCGCCCCGCCCATTAAATCGGAAACGTAGAACAGCCCCATGGCGGGCAGCATGACCAGCAGGCAGCCGGCGATAATGCCCGGCATGGTCAGCGGAATAATAATGCGGATGAAGGTTTGCAGCCTGTTGGCACCTAAATCACGGGCGGCTTCCAGCAGCGGTTTATCCAGCTTTTCGATGCTGGAATAGAGCGGCATCACCATAAACGGCAGCAGGATATAGACGAGGCCGAGAATCACCGCGCTTTCGGTGTACATGATGCGAACCGGCGTATCGATAACGCCCAGCCAGAGCAGGAACGCGTTGAGATAGCCCTTGGTGCTGAGAAAGATCTTCAGCCCGTAGATACGGATCAGCGAGTTCGTCCAGAAGGGGACGATCAGCGCGAACAGCAGCAGCGGACGCGCGCGTTCCGGCAGGCGAGCCAGAAACCAGGCAAACGGATAGCCGAGCAGCAGGCAGGCGAGCGTGGCAATCAGCGCCATATTGAGCGAGTGCAGCAGCACCTGCGCATACAGCGGGTCGGCCAGGCGCGTGTAGTTGTCCAGGGTGAAAACCATGCTGACAAAATTGGCATCGTCACGGGTCAGGAAGCTGGTAACGATAATCATCAGGTTGGGCAGGAAGACAAACAGCAGCAGCCAGCCCACGACGGTGGCGATCACCCCGTTCTGGAATTTACGCGAGCTCTTCATCGGCGAGTACAACCTCCCAGCTTTCAACCCAGGTCACGGCCATCTTCTGATCGAGCGAGTGATCGAAGAACGGATCGTCTTCGTTAAAGAACTCGCTGACCATCACCATCTTGCCGTTCTCAAGCTCCACGCTGGACTCCAGCGTCATGCCTTTATAGTTGCGTTCGCGTACGTAGCCAATCAGGCCGTCGACAACGCTCGCGTCGTCAACCTCTTCCACGCGCAGATCTTCCGGACGCAGCAGAACGTTAAGCTTCTGGCCCGGCGTGACGGGGAAGGTCACGTAGATATGGCATTCACGGCCTTCGACGCTGGCACGCACGCGGTGCTCGTCGGCGCGTTCGATAACGGTGGCTTCAAAAATATTGATCTCGCCGATAAAGCTCGCGACAAACAGATTCTTCGGCTCTTCGTAAATTTCACGCGGGGTGCCGTCCTGCTCGATGCGGCCGTCGCGCATGACCACGATGCGGTCTGACATGGTCAGCGCTTCTTCCTGATCGTGGGTGACGAAGACGAAGGTAATGCCGAGCTTGCGCTGAAGCGCTTTTAACTCGTTCTGCATCTGCTTGCGCAGCTTGTAGTCCAGCGCGGAGAGGGATTCGTCGAGCAGCAGCAGACGCGGTTTATTGACCACCGCACGGGCAATCGCCACGCGCTGCTGCTGGCCGCCGGAAAGCTGATGGGGTCTGCGCCGGGCAAACTCTTCGAGCTGCACCATTTTCAACGCTTCGTTGACCCGCGGCGTTATCTCGGCGGCAGGCGTTTTTTGCATCCTCAGTCCGAAAGCGACGTTTTCAAAAACGGTCATATGAGGAAACAGGGCGTAGCTCTGGAAGACGGTGTTGACGTGGCGGTGCTCCGCCGGGACGCGGGTGATGTCCTGGCTATCGAGAGAAATCGTGCCGCTATCGACATTTTCCAGCCCGGCAATCAGGCGCAGTACGGTCGTTTTGCCGCAGCCGGAAGGGCCGAGCAACGTCAGGAATTCACCATGATTGATGGTGAGTGAGAAATCAGAAATAACGGTTTTACCATCAAAGCTCTTACCTACTCCCGCCAGATTGACCAGCGGTGAAAGCGAACGTTGCTGTTTATTCAATTTTTTACGCTGTCCCATAAATAACGCATCGGATAACACAATGATGCGGGGTTTGTGAGTAACCACCTTGAGGTTTGGCACATTCAGTAAGGCCTGGCATTCTACGGCAAAGTCCAAAAATCGCCAATCCTTGATGCCCTGATGCGCCTGTATTTCAACTACGTTTAACTGTGCGGCGCAAATTGCCCCCGCCTTAAAGGAACATTGTGGGTATTTTCGCGCGTACCGGGCTAAAAGTGACCTGACGCAATATTTAACCCCTGAGCCTTAATGATAATGTCGTCACAAAAAATGAGGGTGGCTAAATGGATAAATTACTTGAGCGTTTTTTGCATTACGTCTCTCTGGACACGCAGTCTAAGCCGGGCGTTAAGCAGGTGCCGAGCACCGAAGGGCAGTGGAAGCTGCTGCGTCTGCTAAAAGAGCAGATGGAAGAGCTGGGCCTGGTGAACGTCACCCTGAGCGATCGCGGCACGGTGATGGGCACGCTGGCGTCGAACGTCCAGCATGCGGTGCCGGCCATTGGCTTTATTTCTCATGTCGATACCGCGCCGGATTTTACCGCTAAAAATGTGAATCCGCAGATCGTCGAAAACTATCGCGGCGGCGATATCGCGCTGGGCATTGGTGACGAGGTGCTTTCCCCGGTGATGTTCCCGGTGCTGCACCAGCTGCTGGGCCAAACGCTGATCACCACCGACGGCAAAACCCTGCTCGGCGCGGACGACAAAGCGGGCGTCGCCGAAATCATGACGGCGCTGGCGGTGCTGAAAGAGAAGAATATCCCGCACGGCGATATTCGCGTGGCTTTTACGCCGGATGAAGAAGTCGGCAAGGGCGCGAAATTTTTCGACGTGGAAGCCTTTGACGCGCGCTGGGCCTATACGGTGGACGGCGGCGGCGTGGGCGAACTGGAAAGTGAAAACTTCAACGCCGCGTCGGTAACCATCAAAATTGTCGGTAACAACGTCCATCCCGGTACGGCGAAAGGCGTGATGGTGAACGCGCTGTCGCTTGCGGCACGCATTCATGCGGAAGTCCCGGCGGACGAAAGCCCGGAATGCACCGAAGGCTACGAAGGTTTCTATCACCTGCACGGCATTAAAGGCTCGGTGGACAAAGCGGAGATGCATTACATCATCCGCGACTTTGACCGCGAGCAGTTTGAAGCCCGCAAACGCAACATGATGAATATCGCCAAAAAGGTCGGCAAAGGCCTGCACCCGGACTGCTATATAGAGCTGATTATCGAAGACAGCTACTACAACATGCGCGAGAAGGTCGCGGAGCATCCGTACATCGTTGACGTAGCGCGGCAGGCCATGCTGGACTGCGACATCGAACCGCAAATGAAGCCTATCCGCGGCGGCACCGACGGCGCACAGCTGTCGTTTAAAGGCCTGCCGTGTCCGAACCTGTTTACCGGCGGCTACAACTACCACGGCAAGCACGAGTTCGTCACGCTGGAAGGCATGGAGAAAGCGGTGGCGGTGATTGTCAGGATTGCCGAGCTGACGGCGAAAAAAGGATAACGGCCAGATTAATAAGGCGCTGGCTTTAGCCGTGAAGTAAAACCAAGGGGCTTGATGCCCCTTTTTTTATTTGTGGCAGCAACGGATGTGGCTAATATTTTCGTCGATATACGTTGTGAATCAGCTGGCTCGTCGGAAATATATTTAAAATTAATTCACGTTGTTATATTGTTTCGGCGGTGCTCTTGAGTTCTGCTATTGTCCAGCAATACCAATCGTGAATCACTTACCTGTTAGCATCATTGTGTCGCTTGAGGCGCTAACTTGAGGTTCCGTTGCGTTTCTTATCCATCCTGTTTCCTCGTATCATTCACGTAAGGCGGCCTGCTCAAAAGTTTCATTCAGGGTTACGCCCTCAGTCGCCTTATTGCAAGTGCTGAACCAGCAGAATGCGCAAAGCCAGCGGGGCCAGATAGCCGAACTGTTGTTTGCGCTACTGAGTCCGCTGGCTGAGGCATTCTCGCCTTTTCAGTCATGGCAACTAAACAAGCAGCGAAGGCGGTTGAATAAGAGAATGCCCATCTGAAAAATATAAAATATAAAATTCAAAAGGTGTTTTGGGTTATATATTAACGATTCGTGTAATATATTTATTTAACGGGATTGTATACTAGCTTCTTGTTTTTTTGCGTTACATTCCAAATAATAAAATATTTTCTTGTTCATCTTTATTATTCGGATAGTATGGATTTCAACCAATAATGTCACATTGGTTTTTATAAGTTCAAGGAGAACATTAATGAAACAAATTTTAAGCAGTCAGTATCATTTAATATCCGGCGGCTGGCAGGACCGGGATGGCAGTGGGAAAAGATCGTCGAGCAATGGTGGGTCAGGCAGTTCTAATGGCGGAGGAAACAGCGGTAATCGTGATGCCCAGTCTTATCTGTCACAAAATTCCCCTTACGGCAGCGGTTCCGCAGCAAGTGGCGTCTGGGGTGAGAACACGATGTCCACCGGCAATGGTTACGGTGGAAACGGTACCGGGCCAGGGATGTCATCAGGAAGAAGAGAACTGGGTGGCAAAAACCATTAATTTATCCAACCAGCACAGATGTCAAAACCTGTGCTTTCTGGAGACTATAATTTTGAAGTATATAGTGTTTATAAAAAATGACAGGTCAAAATTAATTGCTAAGGCTTTCCCAAAAGAATCGCTGACGTCAGCATTTGCGTATGAGATGAAACAAAACGGATTCAGAAAGCATTTTGTTGAAGTCGATGCTGAAAGCGAAAAAGAGGCCATTTCAAAGCTCAACGAGCATAACGAAGGCTATCTCCATTCATTGAAAGATCTCTCCGGTAGCGCGGTGATATGCGCCATTTCTGCTATCGCTATCGCCCTGATTTACTGGTTCAGCTCGTAAATGGGCCGCTGCTGATGGGCATGGAAGAGTCTCAGTATGCTGGATCACCTTTCCCGCCTTCTCAACCGTGAAATAGCGCTGGCTGAGGAGGCGGGCGAGAGCATTAACCTTCGAAGTACCAGTATCCGCTGTTCACCAGCGCGGCAAGCATCGCCAGGAATGACGGATCTTCCAGCGCGTCGCCCAACACTTCGGCGTTCAGCGTGATATGGCTGGCCAGCGCTTCCACTGCCGGGCGGTGCGGGCTATTGATGAGCTCACCGTTGACGTACACGTCGTCGGCGATGCGCAGCACTCGCAGCCCGCCAAGGCGCGTCAGCGAATCCCCCTGTTGCAGCGCGTCGTAGATTTCATCCGGTTGATACGGCGGCTCCGGCGGGGCGACGTCCAGCTCGTGGCGCGACTGGGTAATAAATTCGCCGAACCAGGCTTTGAAGTGCTCGGGCTGGTTAATCAGCTCCAGCATCATGCCGCGCAGCTTATCCAGCTCTTCTGGCAGAATATCCGCTGGCTGCTGGCGGGCAGGCACGTTCGGGTCGGTATAGCGCAGGCTGCCCAGCTCGCGTTGCAGCACGTAGTCGGCAAAGCCACTGATCATTTCGCGGCCGCTCGGCGCGCGGAAGCCCACGGAGTAGTTCATCGAATTTTCCAGCGAGTAGCCCTCGTGCGGGAAGCCCGGTGGAATATAAAGAATATCGCCAGGCTCCAGCTCTTCGTCGATGATGCCTGCGAACGGTTCAACCTGGAGCAGATCCGGATGTGGACAGTGCTGCTTCATCGGCACTTTTTCGCCCACGCGCCAGCGGCGACGGCCCACGCCCTGAATAATAAACACGTCGTACTGGTCCAGATGCGGACCAACGCCGCCGCCGGGGACGGAGAAGGAAATCATCAGGTCGTCGATGCGCCAGTCCGGCAGTGCGCGGAAGGGGCGCATCAGCGCGGCGCTCTGCTCGTGCCAGTGGTTAACCGCCTGTACCAGCAGCGACCAGTTGTTTTCGCCGAGATGATCGTAGCTCTGGAACGGCCCGTGGCTGACCTGCCATTTGCCCTCCTGATGGCTCACCAGCCGGCTGTCTACCTCGTTTTCCATGGCGAGGCCTGCCAGTTCATCCGGGGAGAGGGGGTCGATAAAATTTTTGAAGCCGCGTTTTAACACTACCGGGCGTTTTTGCCAGTAGCGTTCGATAAAATCGGGCCAGTTTAAGTCCAGCGTATATTCCATTTTTATTATCCGGCAGGTGAAGGAACCTCACCGGATTATAACGGATGGCAAAGCGGCTTACGGCAGTATTTTCAATCTTCTTCGCGGTCTGGACGCTGGCGCGCAAAAATGACTTCCATACGCGCGCCGCCCAGCTCGCTGGTGTTCGGGCGGATTTCACCGTCGTATTGTTCAACGATTTCCCTGGCGACGGAAAGGCCTACGCCCTGGCCGGGGCGCAGCGTATCGGCGCGCTGCCCGCGGTCAAAGACAATGGCTCGTTTGCTTTCGTGAATCCCCGGACCGTCGTCTTCCACGTACAGATGCAGCGTGTCGTCTAACTGGCGGGCGGAGATTTCCACGAACTCCAGGCAGTATTTGCAGGCGTTATCCAGCACGTTGCCCATCACCTCCATAAAGTCGTTTTTCTCGCCGATAAAGGTAATTTCCGGGGAGATATCCAGCGTAATGTTGACGCCTTTGCGCTGATAGACCTTGTTTAACGCCGAGCAGAGGTTGTCGAGCAGCGGAGCGACGGAGTGTAGCTCCCGGCTGAGCAGGGCGCTGTTGCCGCGCATGCTGGCGCGGTGCAGATAGTAGCCAATTTGCTGCGAGATGCGGCTGATTTGTTCCAGCATCACCGGCTCTGCGTCTTCAACGCTTAGCTTGTCGGTACGCAGCGAGCGCAGGGTGGTTTGCAGCACCGCCAGCGGCGTTTTCAGACTATGGGTCAGGTCGGTCAGCGTGGTGCGATACTTTTCATGGCGCTCGCGCTCGGTGTGCAGCAGCCGGTTGAGGTTTTTGACCAGGCTGGTCAGCTCGCGAGTGGTTTCCGGGTTCAGGCTGTCGCGATCGTGCTTTTCAAGCTCTCGCACCTCTTTTGCCAGCTCTTCTATCGGGCGCAGGCTCCACCAGGCGGCGACCCACAGCAGCGGAACAACCAGCAGCAGGTTGGCGAGCAGGACGTATATAAACCAGCTCCAGACCATATAAGAGCGTTTCAGCTCGACGGGAATGGTGTCGACGATGACTACCGTCAGGGCGGGCATTCTGCTGGTGGCCGGATACTGATTGACGGCCACCGAGTGCGTCATTTCGGTGTTGTCGTCGTCTTCGTGAATATCTTTGAGTTTTTCCTGCAGGGTGATGTCGTTGCCTACCAGCGCGCTGCTGGTGGCGAAGTTGGCCTCCAGCTCGTAAAAGCCGTTAGAGGTAAGCCACTCTTTTTTAATCTGCTTCACCACGTACGGCACGTCCCGCTGGGACCAAAGCAGCCTGCCGCGATCGTCATAAATCAGCGCCATCGTCGGGCTTTGCAGGTTCAGATTCTCAGGGATTTCGACGTTGATTTTGCCATCGTGCAGCGTGGCGAGCGTGTAGAAGAGATTACTTTCCCCGCGCAGCAGGCGGAAGGTTGTTTTATCAAAGCTGACGCTGTATCCAACCAGCGCGACCATGCCGTAGGCGAGGGAAAGCACCATCACCACGGCGGCGGTGGCGAGTAAAAAACGGACCCGCAGCGAGAGCGGGAAAAAGTGGCGCAGGAAGCTCATCATTAGCGCAGGTCGAAACGATAGCCCTGGCCCCGGACGGTGGTGATGACGTCCTGTTCGTGCTCGGCCTGAATCTTCTTGCGCAGGCGGCCCATCAGCACGTCAATCGTGTGGCTTTCACGCAGTTCGGCGTCAGGATAAAGCTGGAGCATCAGCGAGTCTTTGCTGACCACCTTTCCGGCGTTGCGGATAAGCGTCTCCATAATCGTGTATTCGAAAGCGGTGAGCTTGATCAGGTTATCGTTGATGGACAGCTCGCGGCGTGAGAGATCGACCTGGAACGGCGGCATGGAGATCAGCTGCGAGGCCAGACCGCTGTTGCGGCGCATCAGGGCCTGCATGCGGGCGACAACTTCTTCGAGATGGAAGGGCTTGGTCACATAGTCATCGGCGCCCGCGCCGAGCACTTCGACTTTGTCCTGCCAGCCTTCGCGAGCGGTTAATACCAGAATCGGAATGGTGACGTCGTGGCTGCGCCAGCGGCGGATCAGGCTCATACCGTCTTCATCGGGCAGGCCCAGATCGACCAGCGCAATATCCGGCGTGTGTTCGTTTAAGAAGTAGTCCGCTTCCTTTGCATCTTCGGCGGCATCAACCTGGTGACCCGCTTCGCGCAGCTGCACCTGAAGATGGTGGCGCAGCAGGGCATTATCTTCCACAACCAGAACGCGCATCGCATTTCCTCTCTGTATAAATATCCCTGATAGTTTAACGCTAATTATCAGCGACGAGGAGTAAACAGCGGATAAACATCTGGAAATTGACTCCGCCGGGCGGCGGAGTCAAAGGGGGGATTACTTCAGTTCGTCAACCATGGTGATGGCACGGCCAATATAATTGGCAGGCGTCATTTGCTTCAGACGCGTTTTCTCTTCTTCCGGCAGCGCCAGGCTGTCGATGAACTGCTTCATGCCTTCGGCGTCAACGCGTTTGCCGCGGGTCAGCTCTTTGAGTTTCTCGTAAGGCTTTTCGATACCGTAGCGGCGCATCACGGTCTGAATCGGCTCGGCCAGCACTTCCCAGTTGCCGTCCAGCTCGGCCAGCAGGCGGTCGCGGTTGACTTCCAGCTTGCTCACGCCCTTCAGGGTGGACTGATAGGCAATCAGCGCGTAGCCGATGCCGACGCCAAGGTTGCGCAGCACGGTGGAGTCGGTCAGGTCACGCTGCCAGCGGGAAACCGGCAGTTTGCTGGCCAGGTGCTGTAACAGCGCGTTGGACAGGCCCAGGTTGCCTTCGGAGTTTTCGAAGTCAATAGGGTTTACCTTATGCGGCATGGTGGAAGAGCCGATTTCGCCGGCGATGGTTTTCTGCTTAAAGTGGTTAAGCGCAATGTAGCCCCACACGTCGCGATCGAAGTCGATCAGGATGGTGTTGAAGCGCGCCATGCAGTCAAACAGCTCGGCGATATAATCGTGCGGCTCAATCTGCGTGGTGTACGGGTTCCACTGAATGCCCAGTGAAGTGACAAACTCTTCGCTGAACTGGTGCCAGTCTACTTCAGGATAGGCGGCGATGTGGGCGTTATAGTTGCCGACCGCGCCGTTGATTTTGCCGAGGATCTCTACTTTTTCCAGCTGGCGGAACTGACGCTCCATGCGGTAGGCCACGTTGGCCATTTCCTTGCCCATGGTGGACGGAGTAGCAGGCTGGCCGTGGGTGCGGGAAAGCAGAGGAATATCGCGATACTGAACCGACAAATCTTTTACAGCAACGATCACCTTGCGCCAGTAAGGCAGGACCACTTCTTTACGGGCGGTTTCCAGCATCAGGGCGTGGGACAGGTTATTGATGTCCTCGGAGGTGCAGGCGAAGTGAATGAACTCGGACACCGCGTGCAGGGCAGGGACCGACGCCACCTTTTCCTTAAGGAAATACTCTACGGCTTTGACGTCGTGGTTGGTGGTGCGCTCAATGGTTTTGATGCGGGCGGCGTCTTCTTCATTGAATTCCGCAACGATTTTATCGAGGTAACCGATTGCGTCTGCGTCAAAAGCAGGAACTTCCCTGATCGCTGCGTGCGCGGCTAATTTTTGCAGCCAGCGTACTTCAACCTGTACGCGAAATTTCAGCAAACCGTATTCGCTAAAAATGGCGCGCAGAGCGCTGACTTTATCGCCGTAGCGTCCATCTACGGGGGAAACGGCGGTCAGTGAGGATAATTCCATAAGTTACAACTCCAGAGAGGTTAACAATGAGCAAGAATTTGTTTGGCCTGAGTGCACAGGCGACTGCGAGAAAACATGAGCTGCAGGCGGCCACCGCCAACCTGGTGCCACAGTACCGCGGCGCGAATACCGGCCAGCAGCGAGGCGCGAACTTTACTCTGCACCTGCGGGCTTTGCAGCACGGCAGGGGAGCCGGTGACCTGAATGCGCGGCCCCAGCGGGCTAATGACGTCCACGTAAATACCGGCCATGGCGCTGAGCAGGGTGTCGGATTCCAGGTCGAAATGTTCGAGCTGGCGCTGCAGGCCCGCAATGCGCGAACCGAGCGTATCCATCGCCCCTTTGCTTGCGTGCAGCTTGCGTTCCAACACCATCAGGCTGAGGGTATAGCGCGTTAGCTCTGCGTTCAGGCCCTGACGGTTGCTGGCATTCAGCACGCCGAGCAGCGTTTCCAGCCCCAGCTTCAGGTTGACTTCGCTGCCGCCATACACGGCGAGCGTCGAGCCGGGGTTTAAATCGATAACGCTGTTGAGCGCCACGTGCAGCGCGTCGGAATCACAATGTCCCTGGTGTGCAAGCTGCTGCACCAGGCGAGCGGACTGGCAAATCCCCGCCAGCGCGAGGGTAATGTCATAGTAATTCTTAGCCACTGTGTTTCTTCCTTGTCCGCAATTTAGTCAACGAGCGGCAAACGCTGCTCAATAATACCGCCGCCCAGACACACTTCACCGCTGTAAAATACCGCGGACTGGCCCGGCGTCACCGCCGCAACCGGCTCTTCGAAACGCACTTCAATGCGATCGGCATCCAGCGGGGTGATGGTGCAAGGAATGTCCGTCTGGCGATAGCGGGTTTTTACCGTGCAGGCCAGCGGCCCGGTCAGCGCTTCACGGTCAACCCAGTGCAGCTGCTGGGCTATCAGGCCTACGGACATCAGGCGCGGATGGTCGTGCCCCTGAGCCACCACCAGAATATTGTTCTCAACGTCTTTATCCACGACGTACCACGGATCTTCGCTGCCCTCTTTGGTACCGCCGATGCCTAACCCTTTGCGCTGGCCGAGGGTGTGATACATCAGGCCCTGGTGCTCGCCAATGGTTTCGCCGTCAACGGTGACAATGATGCCCGGCTGGGCTGGCAGGTAGCGGCCTAAAAACTCGCGGAATTTGCGCTCGCCGATAAAACAGATGCCGGTGGAGTCTTTTTTCTTCGCGGTGATCAGGTCCAGCTCTTCCGCAATGCGGCGCACTTCCGGTTTTTCCAGCTCGCCAACCGGGAACAGGCTCTGAGCGATCTGTTCGTGGCCGAGCGTATAAAGGAAGTAGCTTTGATCTTTGTTGCCGTCCAGGCCGCGCAGCAGCTGGCTTTTGCCGTTGACATCCGCGCGCCTGACGTAGTGGCCGGTGGCGATGTAATCGGCGCCTAAATCTTCAGCGGCGAATTCCAGGAAGGCTTTAAATTTGATTTCTTTGTTGCACAGAATATCCGGGTTTGGCGTGCGGCCCGCCTTGTACTCTTCAAGGAAGTGTTCAAAGACGTTGTCCCAGTATTCTGCGGCAAAGTTTACGGTGTGCAGTTCAATGCCGAGCCTGTCGCATACCGCCTGTGCATCGGCCAGATCGGCCGCTGCGGTGCAGTACTCCTCGCCATCATCCTCTTCCCAGTTCTTCATGAACAGGCCTTCAACCTTGTAACCCTGCTGTTGCAGCAGATACGCGGAAACGGAGGAATCAACACCGCCGGACATCCCGACGATTACTTTTTTCTGGCTGTTATCAGACATGGAGAGACTCACGACATTGAACTTAAAGGCGGCGTATTCTATCACGCATCCCCGGCCCTGGCACCCTTAAGTAAACGGCCAGTTAAATGCGCCAATCACGCTGAGCGGATAACGTTCGGCTCGCTCATAGCAGCGGATGCTTTCGGCGACCAGCGGCGAGCGTAAATTCGTTGCGTTAACAATTTGTTGCGCGTCCAGCCACAGACAGCGGTCGATATCGCTGTCGTGCGGCGTGGCAGGCAGCGGCTCCTCAAGATCGATGGCAAACAGAAAACGCAGAAAAGGCGTGTTATCCGGGGCAACCCACTGGTGCATGCGGATGAGCGTTTGCGGCTCGGCGCGAATGCCTGTTTCTTCGTAAAGCTCGCGGCGGGCGGCTTCAATCAGCGTTTCATCTGCTTCCAGGTGCCCCGCGGGCTGGTTCCATAAAGCCTTGCCGTTAATCGTTTCTTCGACGACTAAAAACTTGCCCTGCGCCTGTACGACGCAGGCTACGGTGACGTGCGGTTTAAACATGAACGTTCCTTTTTTCTACGGCATCAAGAGTCATACCTTAAGTTTTGAAACTGTGAACGCCGGGGCGACCACCGAGTTTGGCGTCCCTCCGGGAACCAAATCCCGGCGTTTCCCCAGATTTATTAATTCAGGTGAAGGGGGTATCCATTGGGATTTCCCGCCATTCGCCGGGCGCTAAATCATCCAGTCTAAGATTGCCCATGGCAAAGCGAATCAGGCGTAACGTCGGATAGCCTACGTGGGCCGTCATGCGGCGAACCTGGCGGTTGCGACCTTCATAAAGAGTGATTTGCAGCCAGCTTGTCGGGATGGCTTTTCTTTCGCGGATGGGCGGGTTGCGCGGCCACAGCCACTGTGGTTCGGCTACCCGTTCAGCCCCGGCGGGCAGAGTGGGGCCGTCGTTAAGCGTCATGCCGTTGCGCAGGGCGGCCAGCGCTTCTTCAGTCGGTTCGCCTTCGACCTGCACATAGTAAATTTTACCGGTTCGCTTGCCCGGCTGGGTGAGCTGAGCCTGAAGCACGCCGTCGTTGGTGAGCACTAAAAGGCCCTCGCTGTCGCGATCCAGACGTCCGGCGGCGTAAATTCCTTGTAGCGGAATGTAATCTTTCAGCGTGCTGCGTCCCGCTTCGTCGGTGAACTGCGGTAGCACGTCGTACGGTTTATTGAAAATAACCAGCCGCTTTGGTCCGTCCGGGCGCTTTTTTTTGGCGAAGGGCTTGGTGCTGAATCGTTTAACTTGGTGATTTTTAAAAGAAGTTTTATTCATAGTGTTTTCAGATGTCCGGTATTCACGCATTATAGCGGAAATCATGAGTGATTGGCGCGAGCCTGATATTGCAGTAGTATGAGCCCGCAAATTACAAATCATTAACAAAAACCAGAAGCGCTCGAAGGAGAGGTGAATGGAAAGCAAAGTAGTCGTTCCGGCGGAAGGTAAAAAGATCACCCTGCAAAATGGCAAACTCAACGTTCCTCATAACCCAGTGATTCCTTTCATCGAAGGGGACGGTATTGGTGTGGACGTCACCCCAGCCATGATTAAAGTGGTGGATGCCGCCGTAGAGAAAGCCTATAAGGGCGAGCGGAAAATTTCCTGGATGGAAATCTATACCGGCGAAAAATCTACTCAACTGTACGGCCAGGACGTCTGGCTGCCAGAAGAAACTCTGGACCTGATTCGTGACTACCGCGTGGCCATTAAAGGCCCGCTGACTACCCCGGTTGGCGGCGGTATACGTTCCCTGAACGTGGCCCTGCGTCAGCAGCTCGACCTGTACGTGTGTCTGCGTCCGGTGCGTTATTACCAGGGCACGCCTAGCCCGGTTAAGCAGCCTGAACTGACCAACATGGTTATCTTCCGTGAAAACTCAGAAGACATCTATGCGGGCATCGAGTGGAAAGCCGACAGCGCCGAAGCTGAAAAAGTGATCAAGTTCCTGCGCGATGAAATGGGTGTAACGAAAATTCGTTTCCCTGAGCATTGCGGCATCGGCATCAAACCTTGTTCCGAAGAAGGCACCAAACGCCTGGTTCGTGCGGCCATCGAATACGCCATCACTAACGACCGTGATTCCGTGACCCTGGTTCACAAAGGCAACATCATGAAGTTCACCGAAGGCGCTTTCAAAGACTGGGGTTACCAGCTAGCGCGCGAAGAGTTCGGCGGCGAGCTGATTGACGGCGGCCCTTGGGTGAAAATCAAGAACCCAAATACCGGCAAAGAAATCGTCATCAAAGACGTGATCGCCGATGCGTTCCTGCAGCAAATCCTGCTGCGCCCGGCTGAATACGACGTTATTGCCTGTATGAACCTCAACGGCGACTACATCTCCGACGCCCTGGCAGCCCAGGTCGGCGGCATCGGTATCGCCCCTGGCGCAAACATCGGTGACGAATGTGCCCTGTTCGAAGCCACTCACGGCACCGCACCAAAATACGCAGGCCAGGATAAAGTGAACCCGGGTTCCATCATCCTGTCCGCGGAAATGATGCTGCGTCATATGGAATGGTTCGAAGCGGCAGACCTGATCGTGAAAGGGATGGAAGGCGCGATTGACGCGAAAACCGTTACTTACGATTTCGAACGCCTGATGGATGGTGCTAAGTTGCTGAAATGTTCAGAGTTTGGCGACGCTATCATTAAGCACATGTAATCAGCACGGCTGATGATATGAAGACGGGAGCCTTTGGGCTCCCGTTTTTTATTATTCGTACTTATTTAGCATCTTTATAGACTGTCGCTACAGCTTCAAAATTAGGGCCGTGTTCGCGGGCAGAGATAATATGGTAATACTTGCCGCCTTTCTCATCTGCAAGTTGCGAAAGTTTTTCGCGCAGATCGCTTGGGGAAGATACTGTGCCGCCGGTCTGAGATACGCTGATGTCACCCACTTTCACAAGCTTGAAGTGTTTGATTTCATCTTTGGAAACCTGGTCAGCGGCAAAGGCGCCAAAAGAGAAGGTTGCGATCAGTAGAGAAGCGGCTAAAGCGGTCGTTTTCATATAAAATATCCTTATCCAGATTAACATTAAAAAATATAGGCTTAAGCCATTTGAGTTTAGTACAACATTTCCAGATTTTCGCGATTGATAAAAAATATTCATTATTGCGGTAGGGTGATGGCATTGGCCATATACGCGCAAGCCGATGGCCGCAAGTTTCCCGCAGCGACTATTCCAGACAGGCAATATACTTTCTGCCGGATCGCTGCACGATATCATCGGCATTATCCTTGATATCCTTTCCTTCAAATGCGCCGTAGAGTTTTTTAAATTTCACCGTGCTCAGGCGGCGTACGATGTCGCTAACCGTCATGGCCGATAGCGGCAGCATATTGGGGTAGCTCCACATGAAGGAGACGGCATTTGCACCAGGCGCAACCTGCACGATGTCTCCCGTAAACAGCACGCCTTCCTCCTTTGCCCAATGAAGAACGCTGCCGCCGGCAAAATGCCCGCCTAAACGCAGCAGAGTGACGTCATTGCCCAGCTTTAGCGTGTCGCCTTCCCACAGCGTGATCCACGGGCTGTCGCGCATAATCCACTGGCGATCGCTGGCATGAAGGTAAATCGGAGCGTTAAATTCGTCTGCCCAGTCCTGCATCGTGCTGTAGTAATGAGGATGTGAGATGGCGATGGCCTTAAGCCCGCCCAGCGCGGAAACCAGCGTTTTTGTGGCGTCGTCCAGCGCGGCAATGCAGTCCCATAGAATATTGCCCTGCGGCGTGGTGAGAATAAAAGCGCGCTGATTAATCGCAAATTCAGGAACGGTCTGGATGCTGTAGATATTGGGCGCGTGCTGCTTCCACTTATTGGTGTGTGAAGCAACGAGCGTGTTCGGCTCGATCCATTTTTGTCCCTCGACGGGCACATACTGCCGCTCATCTTCGCAAATTTCGCAGCGCTCAGGATGGCAACCGATAGTCTCATAGGATGTGCCGCAGGCTTTACATAAAACGATCATTCAAGCGTCCTCTCTGATTATTCCTGCACTAAAGGTAGCAGTGCTAATCGGGTGAGTTTGATCATCTCTGCTATTGCCTTTGGCAGCTAAAAATGTTTTTGATGCGAGCCGACGAAGATGTGAAGCCGGGAGCATTTAAATCATTCGCGCGAGCGCTTTCTGTTTGTCTACATGATTTATCAGTGTTAGGTTCTTCCCGATTCTAAAAAATGTTAAGGATGAACTATGTGGATATTATTGGCGCTTTCCCTGCTGGCTCTGCAATTTAATAAAAAAATCTCATTGAGCCTGCTTATTATCACGGTGGTTATCGGGGGAATAAACGGCACTCTTGACTGGCGCTCCCTGACGTTTTTAGGCGTTATGGTGCTTATTGCAGGTGCATATGTAAGATTTGGCAGCGCTCATCGAGGTGGACAATATATTCTGGAAGTCCTGCTGGTCGCCGGCGCTATTGGGGCCATGGTACATCTGATTCCCGGCTTCCATAATCTAAAGGTGCTTGATTCAGTTAGCGCCGGGCCGGAAAGCGTCCCCTTCACGATGTATTACAATTTTGATAAGGCGCTGGTGCCTTTTATTTTACTGGCGGGCATGAAAACGCTGTTTGTGACAAAACCTAAGTACCAGCCGTCAAAACTTTCCTGGCTGCTTTTGATATTAGCGATCCCCGTGCTGCTGTTCGTGGCCGTTTATCTTGGTGGATTGAAGCTTGAAACACATCTGCCCGCCTGGTTTGTCCAGTTTGTCCTTGCGAATATATTCTTCGTTTCATTAGCCGAAGAGGCTTTATTCCGCGGTTACCTGCAGCAGAGATTATCCGGCTTTATTCATCCCGTTGCCGCCCTGATTATTTCTGCCGCTATTTTTGGCGGAATGCATTATGCAGGCGGTACGCTTCTGGTCATTTTTGCCGCGCTTGCCGGGGTGATTTACGGTATTGCGTGGATGTGGAGCGGGCGACTGTGGGTCGCGGTAGCGTTCCACGTCGGTTTAAATGTTGTGCACCTGCTCTTTTTTACCTACCCCATGCTGCGTCATTACGGTATTTAGCACAGTAATAATTTGACTTAAAGAAAACAGGAACCGGGTCATAAACTCATTGTAGTCAATGGGTTAATATGTCCTTTCATTGACAATGGAGCAAACAGTTAGATGAATATTCAGTCCTATCAATTACAAGCGGGTATAGCCGCCACGCTGCGTCTGCCGGAGGGGCTATCGCAGCCGCCTGTTATTATCTTGTGTCATGGATTCTGCGGGATACAGGACATTCTTCTGCCCTCATTTGCTGAAGCATTTGTGAAAGCAGGTTTCGCTGCCGTAACGTTTGACTACCGGGGCTTTGGGGCAAGTGAAGGAGAGCGTGGTCGGCTTATTCCCTCCATGCAAATTGACGATATTATTACCGTCATTGACTGGGTAAAAACTTTATCTGAAGTCGATGCGGCCCGGACCGGTCTCTGGGGGACCTCTCTGGGAGGCGGGCATGTATTTGGTGCCGCCGTTCAGCGTCCTGCGATCGGGTGTATTGTCAGTCAATTAGGCTTTGCTGACGGAGAAGAAATTGTTACCGGCAAGATGACCGCCGAAGAAAAAGCCGGTTTCGTTGCCACGCTCGAAAAAATGGCGGATAAAAGGGAGAAAACGGGTAAGGAAATGTTTGTCGCGATAACCAAAGTGCTGGGTGACGACGAGTCCAAAGCATTCTTTGACGCCAATAAATCCCTTTTCCCTGCTATGGATATCAAGATTCCCTTCCTGACCGTTCGTGAAACACTGAACTATAAACCTGCAGAATCTGCGGCCAGGGTTATTTGTCCAGTGATGGTTGTCGTGGCGGGCAATGATTCCGTCAATGCTCCTGAGCAGGGTAAAGCGCTTTACGAAGCCACGGGTTCAACAACGAAAACGCTTTTGGTCGAAGAGGGCGCGAATCACTATGAAATGTATGAAGGGCTGCATTTTGAGCATATTGTTCTACGCCAGATTAGCTGGTTTAAAGAACATCTGATTTAGCATTGAAGTGTACCGATCGCCGACAGAGATTTCTTCCCGGTGATATATAAGGCTACCTGTAACCGCAGGTGGCTTTTTTTTCGCCGGAACGCCACGCGGATAACAAATCATTTAGCAAAACAATGCGCGTGCAGAAAGAGCAAAACCTGATGAGTTAAAAAAAACAGGCGAGAGAAAAATTTACAGACAGAGCGATCCTCTCAGGGATCATAACGTTGGGCGCAGCTGCGCGCCCGCCAGACAGTTACCCGCTCGTCAGAGGGCTTGATCGTGCGTCTCGACAATACTACTGTATATAAATACAGTGAATGTGATGTGAGCGTACTATCATGGAATTCTATCAGCCAGCCAAACTACGGCCCGTTGTCTTACTCCCGCTTTTCAGTGACCTGGTACAGTGCGGGTTTCCTTCCCCCGCGCAGGACTACATAGAAAAGCGTATCGACCTTAATACCCTGCTTATCCAGCATCCCGGCTCGACGTATTTTGTCAGAGCCGCCGGTGATTCGATGATTGACGGGGGAATCAATGAGGGCGATCTGCTGGTGGTGGACAGTTCCCGCACGCCTCAGCACGGCGATATCGTCATTGCGTCTTTTGACGGTGAGTTTACCGCTAAGCAATTACAGCTGCGGCCCGGTATCCAGCTTAATCCGCTCAACAGCGACTATCCTCCGCTAAAAATCCACGATGAAGACGCGCTGGAGATTTTTGGCGTGGTGACCTTTATCGTTAAATCGGCCAGCTGACTATGTTTGCGCTTGTGGATGTGAATTCATTTTACGCCAGCTGTGAGACCATTTTCAGGCCCGATCTGAAAGGGCGGCCCGTTGCTGTTCTTTCAAACAACGACGGATGCATTATCTCCCGCAGCGCGGAAGCAAAGGTTCTGGGGGTTAAAATGGGCGCACCGTATTTTAAGCAAAAGGATCTGTTCCGGCAACACGGTATCGTTTGTTTTAGTTCGAACTATGAGCTGTACGCGGATATGTCCGAGCGGGTAATGAGCACGCTGGAAGATCTCTCCCCGTGCTGCGAAATTTACTCCATTGATGAAGCTTTCTGCGATCTGACGGGCGTTCAAAACTGTCGAAACCTGAAGGATTTTGGCCGGGAAATTCGCGCGACAATTCTGCAAAGAACGCACCTTACGGTTGGCGTAGGGATCGCTCCGACAAAAACGCTGGCAAAGCTTGCAAACCATGCCGCGAAGAAATGGCCGCAGCAGAGCGGTGGCGTGGTCGATCTGTCTAACATCGATCGGCAGCGCAGGCTGATGGCCGCATTGCCGGTCGATGAAGTGTGGGGCGTGGGGCGGCGTATTGCCCAAAAGCTCGGGACTCTGGGAATAGAAAATGTTCTGCAGCTGTGCGACAGCGACATCCGTTTTATCCGCAAGCACTTTAGCGTAGTACTCGAGCGCACCGTGCGCGAACTGCGCGGGGAGCCGTGCCTGGGGCATGAGGAATTCGCGCCCACGAAGCAGGAGATCGTCTGTTCACGTTCATTTGGAGAACGCGTTACGGAATACGAACATATGCGTCAGGCTATTTGCAGCTATGCTTCGCGAGCCGCGGAGAAACTGCGCGCAGAGCATCAGTACTGCCGGCATGTTTCTGCCTTTGTCAAAAGCAGCCCCTTTGCTGCCAACGAGCCGTATTACGGCAATCAGGCGACGATAAAGCTTCTGACCCCTACTCAGGACAGCCGGGACATCATCAGCGCCGCCACAAAATGTCTGGACGCCATCTGGCGGGACGGTCATCGCTATCAAAAAGCCGGGATCATGCTGGGTGATTTCTTCAGCCAGGGCATCGCGCAGCTAAATCTTTTTGACGAAAATGCCCCCCGACGAAATAGCGATGCGCTAATGCAGGTGCTGGATAGCCTGAACGAACGGCGAGGGCGCGGCACGCTTTACTTCGCCGGACAGGGCATTCAGCAGCCCTGGCAAATGAAGCGAGAGATGCTTTCACCCCGCTACACGACGCGCTTTTCCGATCTGCTTTTTGTGAATAAATCTTTAAAACGAGGGTGATTTAAGAAATAGTTAAGATCTTGCCGCTAGGGTAGCGGCAGACCCGAAAGGACGATGAGCAACTATCAGGAGATTTTCATGCTTAACAAAAAAACTATCGTAGCAATATTACTGGCATCGGCATCCATTTTACCCGCCGTTGCGCAGGCCCAGTCTACGGGCTGTGCGGCAAAGAAAGATGAGATCCGCCAGCAGATTGATTACGCCAAAGCGCACGGTAACTCATATCGCGTCGCCGGGCTGGAAAAAGCCTATTCAGAAGTGGAGGCCAACTGTACGGACGCCTCGCTGAAGCGCGATCGTGAAGCAGACGTGCGTAAAAAAGAGCAGAAAGTAGCTGAACAAAAGCAGGAGCTGGCTGAAGCGCAGGCCACGGGCCGCGAGGACAAGATCGGCAAAAGAATGCGCAAGCTGGAAGATGCACAGCGCGAGCTGGCAGAGGCTAAAGCGGAGCTGAACAAATAATTCAGCCGCCGTATGCTCAGGGTAACAGGGCATACGGCGCGGAATCATGTGCGAGAAATGTTCAATAAAGAGATGATTGATATCAATCAGTTGAATTTTTAAGCGAACAGTATCAGGGGAATTGCATCACCCGGTTCAGGTGTGTAATATGCCCGCCAGTGCCGACTTAGCTCAGTAGGTAGAGCAACTGACTTGTAATCAGTAGGTCACCAGTTCGATTCCGGTAGTCGGCACCATTTCTCTCTTCTCCGTTCAAATCCAACCCCGACGACTCGCAAATCACGCTCCAATCGCTACGACAATTAACACGACCGTTGTTTTTCACATGGATTTTCCCTGAAGTAATCACTGTGTTAATCGAACCGAATCGTTCAAATCACAATGTAGCAAAAAGGCGTCTGCTCAATAGGCACTAACAGAACGTGCTTATCTCTGCTCTTGGTTTGGTAGTACTTCTCGGTGAGATAGCGGTCAATAAGTTGGTTTAGCCTTTCTGGCTCGATCGTACGGGTTACGCCAAGAGTCCAGAAGCTTCGTAGATCTATTTCGGAACGCTTGATTTTGGCTGTTTTCTCAAGATCGAGGATCATATTTCTGACGCACGACGTGGGATCGTTATTCTGCTTTAGTTCAAGTGCGATGTAGGAATCAAGAGTCCAGCCCTTCTTGCGCAGCAGGAAATCGGTGCGCAGAGTACTTCGTGTGGGATTTTGCCGCAGATCGCATCCGAGCGGCTGCTCGCGCCACCATTCATGCCCGGTAGATACCAGCAGGTTAGCAAGCTCTATTTGCATCCAGATTTCCCAGCCGGAAATATTGTTCCGATCGATGATGTTTAATTTTTGCCGGATATCATCGCGGGTAAAAAACTGATGAAGCAGCGTGGACAGATGATCAAAGTCACGATTAATCACGTCTAAATTCCATTTATTGTTTAGATTTCAATAAAATATATAAAACCCCCTCTGTCAGAAAGATTTATTTTATGTTGCTGGAGAGCGTATTTTGATCGAGCGTATAGAGACGACTTTTATTTAGCTCTGGCCGTAGCCGATGCGTCTCCCGGCATAAGCCCTGATATGCGGGGAGGGAGGGATATGGCTGTTGTAGGCGAGATAGTTGATAAAAGAGCAACACTGGGTGGGCGAGATGAAAGGATGGCTTGCTCTCCGAAGGACGGGCTCAAACCATCTTCTGCTTTCAAATCCAGCCCTGATGGCTGGCAAACCACACCACAATCGCTACGACAATGAGCACGACCGTTGTTTTTCGCATGGCTATTATTCCTCGCTCACTAACCAAAAATCGGCTTCGTCGAACATTTCCTCAACCAGGCGGTTGATTCGCTCTTTCTCGCTCTTGGTGCAGTCGCTGTTCACGGCATTGGCCTGCATCGGTTTTACCTTTACGTCCGCCTCCGGGAAGATGCCGTGCACCCGACGGGTGAGCTCGGCGAGGATCTTTTCATTCGCGCCGGGCAGCCCCGCCACGTTTCTTTTGTCATAAACCAGTTCAACGTACATTCGTAAACCCTTCATAAAGCTGTATTTATGTACAGTAATAAATCCGAAGCCGAAGAGCAAGGATTATCGCCGCGAAAACGGGAGCCGGGCCCCCGAAATCACGGCTAATGTGTGCGGGTGGTTAAGCGAATGAGCAGGGCGCCTGCGGCGGCAGCGGTGGCCAGGACGACCGTGCCCGTCCAGCCGAAATTTTCCAGCGCTTTGCTGCCCAGCGCCGCGCCTACCGCCATGCCGATGAAGACCACGGTGAACATTATCGCGTTCAGGCGGCTGCGGGCGGCCGGGTTAATAGCGTAGATAATTGTCTGGTGCGCGACCAGCGAGGCCTGAATGCCGAGATCGAAACCTACCGCGCTCAGCGCAATCACCGCTAGCTGCGCTGGAACGGGCAGCAGTGGCAGCATAAACATCAGAGCAAAGGAGAGGATAACGATAGCTGAGGCCAGCCGGGTGACAAAGTTAGCGCCACGGCGGTCGGCGAGCGAACCGGCTAGCGGCGCCGCCAGCGCCCCTGCCGCACCGGCCAGGCCAAAGGTTCCGGCCACCGCACTCCCCAACTGATAACGTTCCGCAAGCATAACGGCAAGCGTGGACCAGAATGCGCTGAAGGCGACGGAAAGCAGCCCCTGCGCCAGGGCTGCACGACGCAGGGCGGCATACTCCAGCCAGAGTTTGCCAAGAGAGCGCAGCAGGGCCGGATAGCGCAGTGCCGTTTCCGGTTTAAAAGAGGGCAGCACGTACCACAACGTCAGCGTGACGGCCCACGCGCCGGTAGCCGCAATGGCGTACACGCTGCGCCAGCCCAGCCATTCGGCCACCGCGCCGCTGAATACCCGCGACAGCAGAATGCCTGCCAGCAGGCCGGTCATCACCATGCCCACCGTTTTGCCACGGCTGCTGTCAGAGGCAAGCGCGGCGGCGGCGGGGATAATGTCCTGCGCGACGGTGGCGGCCAGGCCGATAGCCAGGCTGCTCAACAGCAGTAAATGCCAGGAGGAGGCGAATCCGCAAAGCAGCAGGGTGCCGGCCAGCAGCGTCCCTTTGACCAGAATAATACGGCGGCGATCGAAACGGTCGCCCAGCGGGGCAAGAAAAAGAATACCCAGCGCATAGCCGATTTGCGTCAGCATCGGCACCAGGCCGATATCGCTGACGCCCGCGTGAAACGCGCTGGCGATAATGCCAAGCATCGGCTGGGCGTAATAGATAGAGGCAACGCTAAGGCCAGCGCCCGCTGCCAGCAGGAAGACGATGCGGGATGACAGCGCGTTATCCGCCGTCGGGGTAGTGTGCTGCAATGCTAAAAGCTGGCTCATGGCTCGCTCCGGATGGGTTAGTGTGCGGCCATTCTTGTCGTTTCCGGCGATAAGCTGTAGCCCCTGAGCGGGTAGAACTGTTATACACTCTGCGTATGAATAAAAACCTGAATACTGCAGGAGATCGTATAGCTATCCTGCAAACCTTCGTGCGCATCGTTGAAAGCGGCAGCCTTTCGGCCGCAGCCGGACAGCTGGGCACCTCGCAGCCCACGATCAGCCGACGCCTTCAGACGCTTGAGCAAATGCTCGGCGTGAAGCTCATCCAGCGTACCACCCACGCCATGAAGCTGACGGACGACGGTGAACGCTGTTATCAGCACGCGCGCAGGCTGATCGAAAACTGGCAGCTCCTTGAGGATGAGGTCAGCGGCGTACGCGACGATCCCGTTGGCGTGCTGCGCGTTCGGGCGCCCCACGCTTTCGGACAGGATCAGCTTATCGGGCCGCTGGGAGACTACCTGCAACGCTATCCGCAGATTAGCATTGAGTGGATCCTGAACGACCGCTCCCCGGATTTTATTCCGGAAGGCGTGGACTGTGCGATCCACGTTGGGCCGGTGACGGATCCTGGCGTGGTTGCCGTTTTGCTGGCCGAAGTGCCGCGCATTGTGGTGGCGTCGCCTTCGCTGCTGTCCCGTGCGGAGGCGGTGCAGGAAGTGAACGATCTTGCCCGACTGCCGTGGATTGCGCTGAACAGTTTTTATCGTAACGAAGTGACGCTGCATCATCTGGCTACGGGCAAACCATTTGTCTTTAATATTGCCCCAAGGCTCAGCACGGACAGCCTCTATGCGGTGCGCAAGGCGGCGCTGAACGGGCTTGGCGTAGCGATGGTTTCTTCGTGGGTGGTGAAAGACGATCTGGCAGACGCCGCGTTACAGCAGGTATTGCCGGACTGGCAGGCCGCACCGCTGCCGATTTATCTGCTGTATCCCTACGCCAGCTATTATCCGGCTCGCCTGCGGAAATTTATTGAGCTGATGAAAGAAGTGATGCCCGGTCTGACCGGCACGCGCCCGCCGGAAAGCAGGCGATAAGCGGACAGAAAGCCCGCATTTTTTGCACAAACCCGATCTCCTGGCTACGCTTAAAGTGAAAATTGATTTTTATTACAAGCAGTTGGATTTTTTTTGAACAGGAGAGTTTATGGGTTTCTGGCGTGTTGTTATCACTATTTTGCTGCCGCCGCTTGGCGTGCTCATCGGGAAAGGTTTTGGCTGGGCGTTTATTCTGAATATCATTCTTACGCTGCTGGGCTATATCCCAGGCCTGATTCACGCTTTCTGGGTGCAGACTCGCGACTAGTTCGCCGTGATGTAAAACAAACAGGCTCACAGGAGCCTGTTTGTTTATGAGATTAATTCGAGCAGTAAACCCGCGCGTCGCGCGGGGTATAAATTCCCAGCGTGACGAAGCCCAGCAGCCCGTCAACGAAAGTTTGCTGCACTTCAGTGCGCACAACTTTATCCGCGCCGCCGCAGACGGCCGCGGCATCAATCGTTTTGCTCTGACCAATCCCCGATACGAAGAAGTGATGAGTCGTGACCTGTTTTGGCGCGACGGCGATGTCCGGTTTAACGGTAAAGGTTTGTTGGGCACAGCCCGCCAGCATCGCTGTTGTTGCTACAGCCATCATTAACTTTTTCATTATGTTCCTTAAGAGCGGGCTATGTTTGCCCACGATTTACTCGGCCTGGCGACGTGCCAGACGCCTTATTATCCGTTCATTTTTGTTCGATGTCGTCGACACCCCGCTGGATTATGGCCGATACCAGGTAAACCCATCGACAATGCATAAACCGCATTGCGGTTTACATTTTTGGCTAAGAATGTTCTGATATTTGGCGCAGGTGAACAGCTTAAGAGAAGGGTTATGTTTCAGCTAAAGCCGGGTATGTCGGCGTTAATTATTGGTTCCCGCACCGCGCGGGGCCGGGTCAATATTGGGAAAGCCGTGGAGCTTTTTGGTTTATGCCTGCCGGGCGAACGGTTTGTGAATCCGGTGACGGGCGTGGTGACGCATTTGCCGCTGGAAGCGAACTACCCGCTGTGGCTGGTCACCGGAGACGTGGTGTCGTTTGACGGCCGGGAAGGGTATGCTTTTGTCCGCGCCGAACACCTTATGCCGCTGGATAATCCTTCTGTTTCGCGCATCGATGAAAAACAGGCCGTCCGTTAGCTAATTTCCTAAGCGGCGTAGAAATTCTGCCAGCACCAGCGCGTGGTTTTGCCCGGTATTTTTTGCGCCGTATAATAGCGTGACCGTTTGTTGAACGCCGCGTTTTGCCAGCGCTTTAGCCTCTTCGCTAACCGCTTTAAGCTCCTCCCAATAGCACCTGCTGAATTCTGCGAAATCGATGGTTTCGCTGTGGAAGGCTTTGCGTAGTTCCGCCGAGGGAGTGAGTGATTTTGCCCACTCGTCGTAGTGAAGATCGGTTTTCTTCACGCCGCGCGGCCACAGCCTGTCGACCAGAACCCGGTAGCCATCCTCCGGCGAGGCTGCTTCATAAACTCGTTTGCAGCGAATCATGCTTGTTCCTTATCGTATTCTTCGACGCGGGCGACCAGATCGGCCAGCTGATGCTCGGCAAAAACTTCGATGCCGTGCTGTGCCAGCAGCGCCGCCGCCACGCCCTGACCGGGCCGCGTTCTCCCCTGGAAGCGACCATCATAAACCTTTTGGCTGCCGCAGGTCGGGCTGCCGTCGGTCATCAGCGCAAAGCGGCAGCCGTTTTGCCGGGCGGCTTTTAATGCCAGCCAGGCGGCCAGTAAATAGGCCTGAGTCACGTCAGCCCCATCGCTTTCGATAATTTTTGCCCGCCCATTCAAGGCGGCAAGGCCATCGCCCCCGGAAAGCTCAGCGGGTAAACGGGGAGTCAGCAGGCCTGCGGCAAGCTCGGGGCAGTGCGTGACGATGCGCAGCTCTTGCTGCCAGCGTTGCAGCGCGTCGGCAATCAGCGGCTTATCGCTGCCGTTGTAGCGAACCTTAAAGCCCATCAGGCAGGCGCTCACCAGTATCTTTGCTTTCATGACCTGAGCTTATAGCGGGAGGGATAACCAGGGTACTACAAGGTAGCGGTCCGTTTCCAGCCTGCTATTTTTGGGCGTTGCCAGGCGAAAAATTTGCCTCTACTCTATGCTTCCTTATGTTGTCCCCCGCTTGCAAACATAAGGATAATCAAAGAAATGCCTGCCTCGACTCTGAAAACAACGCTTCGTATTGCGCTGGTCGGTGATTTTAACCCGGCGGTGATTGCCCATCAGGCTATTCCCTTAGCTTTAGACCGTGCCGCACAGGTGACGGGCGTGACGGCCGACTACGACTGGCTGCCTACGCCGGACGTCACCAGCCCGGAAGATTTAGTCGGCTATGACGCCATCTGGTGCGTGCCCGCCAGCCCCTATCAAAATGATGCAGGCGCGTTTCTCGCCATTCGTTTCGCGCGTGAAAACGCGATCCCTTTTCTTGGCACCTGCGGAGGATTTCAGTATTCCATCGTGGAATATGCGCGCAATGTGATGGGCTGGAGCGATGCCGGGCATGCCGAGACCGACCGTGAAGGGCGGCTGGTTATCGGCCTGCTGAGCTGTTCGCTGGTGGAAAAGTCCGACACCATCGATCTGGCTCCGGGTTCGCTGATCGCGAAAGCGTACGGAAAGTCAGAGATTGAAGAGGGATATCACTGCCGTTACGGTATTTCGGCGCAGTTTACCGCCGAACTGGAACATCAGACGCTCAAGGCCACGGGCTGGGACAGGCAGGGGGAAATCCGCGCGGTGGAGCTGACCGATCATCCGTTTTTCGTCGGCACGCTGTTCCAGCACGAGCGCAATGCGCTCAAGGATAAGTCTTCTCCGCTGGTGGAAGCGCTGCTGCACGCGGCAAGGCAGTAAATTGAAAGTGCGGGAGAGCAGGTTAACCCTCCCGCGTTTTTACTCAGGCCTTAGCTTTGGCGGGCGAACCAATCTCGGCGTTGCGCCCGGCCCAGGCACCGAATACGGCCATCACCAGAGCCAGCAGGGCGCACCCCATCAGCGGCAGGCTCCAGCTGTCGGAAACATCGTGTACCTTACCCATCACCGGCGGGCCAAACGCCGCCAGCAAATAGCCGACGCACTGCGCCATGCCGGACAGCGCCGCGGCCTGATGCGCAGAGCCGGTACGCAGGCCGATAAACGACAGGCCGAGGATCATCGCCGCCCCGGAGCCAAAGCCGCCGATGCAAACCCAGACGGCCGCAAAATCAGGGAACAGCCACAGGCCCGCTGCGCTCAGGCACCACAGCATCGCCATCAGCACGGCAATCCCGCGCTGGTCTTTTAGGCGGCTCAGCATCAGGCCGATAAACAGACCCGGAATAGCCGTAGCCAGCTGGAGCAGGCCGTGCAGGGAGCCTGCCTGCGCCTCGCTGTAGCCGTGGCTGATAAGGATCGACGGCAGCCAGCCGATGATGACGTAGTAAATCAGCGAGTTGATGCCGAGGTACATCGTGACCTGCCAGGCCAGCGGCGAGGACCAGATCCCGCGGCTGTGCAGCGCGGTGTTGGACGTCAGGTTGGCCGGGGTATGCTTTTTCAGCTGCGGCAGCCAGACCAGCAGGGCGGCGAGCGGGAAAATCATTAGCGCCAGCAGCGCACCCTGCCAGCCGTAGCCGTGCAGCGCGACGGGCACCACCATCACGGAGCCCACGGCGGCGGCAACGCCCATCGTCAAAGAATAAGCGCCGGTCAAACGCGCCACCTGGCCCGGAAAGTCACGTTTGATCAAGCTCGGCAGCAGCACGTTGCCCATGGCAATTCCGCAGCCAATAATCGCGGTGCCGATGTAAAGCAGGGCGGCGGAACCCGCCGAGCGAAGCGCAATCCCCGCGCAAATCAGCAGCATTGCGCCAAACAGGCTGCGCTCGGTCCCGAATCGTCTGGCGATACCGGCGGCCATCGGGGAGACAACCGCAAAGGCCAGCAGCGGCAGCGTGGTCAGAATGCCCGTTTGCGCCGTGGTCAGCCCAAAGCTGTCGCGAACCATATCCAGCAGCGGGGCCGCGCCCGTAAATGTAACGCGCAGCGTGGTGGCAATAATCAGAATGCCGAGCAGTAAAAGAGCGTGCTTTTTCATGCTCGCCGAAGGCGAAATCGTCATTTTTCTTTTCCATTAAAATCGAGCGACCAGGATACACGCTTCTGCAATGGAATAAATCAACGTAAAATGCCAGTTTATCCCTAAATTCGGACAGATTGATGGAGCGAGGCTTAGCCTTAGAAGGGTTCGATCCGGACAGCAGCGTACAGGCGGCTCAGGCGTTCCGCATCCGCGTGGCGGAGAGCGTCAAAGAAATCCCTTTTCACCAGCATCGCAAAGGCCAGCTGATCGTGGCTCTGCACGGCGGAATTACCTGCGAGGTGGAACAGGCGATGTGGATGGTGCCGACGCAGTACGCCGTCTGGATACCCGGCCAGATGCCGCACAGCAACCGGGCGACGACCAACGCCCGCCTCTGCTTTTTGTTTATTGAGCCGGGGGCGGTGGCGATGCCCGATCGCTGCTGCACGTTAAAAATATCCCCGCTGGTGCGCGAGCTGATTTTGCATCTCGCCCGGCAGCCGCACGACGAAAACGAGACGCCAGCCCGCCAAAGGCTGATTCAGGTGCTTTTTGACGAGCTGCCGCATCAGCCGGTAGAACAGCTGCACATGCCGATGTCGCGGCATCCCAAAATTCAGCTCATTGCCGACGGGCTGGCGAAAAACCCGCAGGCGCGCAAAACGCTTGCGCAGTGGGCGTCGATGCTTGCCATGAGCGAGCGCAACCTGGCGCGTTTAATCGTGAAGGAGACGGGGCTGAACTTTCGCCGCTGGCGGCAGCAGCTGCAGGTGATTCTGGCGCTGCAATTATTGATCGGCGGGGCGACGGTGCAGCACGCGGCGGACGCGCTGGGGTACGAGTCCACCAACGCGTTTATTACCATGTTCAAAAAGTCGCTGGGGACGACGCCGGGCCGCTACCTGGCGTCGCTGGCCGATTAGGCCGTCTGGGTAATTCTGAACTGTGAAACGACTTCACGCAGGCCGCGAGTCTGGTCGAGCAGCGATTCTGCCGCCGCCGCAGCCTGGTTCACCATCGCCGCGTTCTGCTGGGTGGTGACGTCCATCTGGCTGATGGCGGTGCTGACCTGCGAAATACCGCTGCTTTGTTCTTCGCTGGCGTGGGTGATTTCGGCCATCAGTGACGCCACGCGCCTGACGTCCGATACGGCGGTATTGATGGTTTTGCCCGCTTCGTTAACCAGCTGGCTGCCGTGGCTGACCTGCGACACGGAGTTTTCAATCAGCACCTTGATCTCTTTTGCCGCCCCGGCGCTGCGCTGGGCCAGGCTGCGAACTTCACCTGCGACAACCGCAAAACCTCGGCCCTGATCGCCCGCCCGAGCCGCTTCTACCGCCGCGTTTAGCGCCAGAATATTCGTCTGGAAGGCAATGCCGTCGATAACGCTGATGATGTCGGTGATTTTGCTGGCGGAGGCGGAAATCTCATCCATGGTCTGCACCACGCGGGCAACGACCGCCCCGCCTTGCTCGGCGCTACGCGAGGCGGTAGCCGCAAGCTGGCTGGCGCTTTGCGCGTTCTCGGTGTTTTGCTTCACGGTGGCGGTCATTTGCTCCATGGAGGAGGCCGTTTGCTCAAGGGCGCTGGCCTGCTCCTCGGTGCGGGAGGCAAGATCCATATTGCCGCTGGCAATTTCGTTGGAGCTGGTGGAGATGCTGTCGCTGGTGAAATGCACGATATTGATGATCATTGCCAGCTCTTCGCACATCGCTTTCATCGAGGCCATTACGCTCTGCGTGTCGCCTTCACGCACCGGTACGTGGCGGGTTAAATCTCCACTTGCGACGGCTACGGCGATTTCCGCCACCTGCGACGGTTCTGCGCCCAGCGATCTGAAAATATTGCGGTGGACCCAGTAGCCGACGAGCAGCAGCAGGATCACCGCCAGGCTTGAACCGACAAGCTGCCAGATTTCCGAGCGGGCGGTGCTGTTTCGCGCTTCGCCCACCGCGCTGTTGGCGTAGTTGGCGGAGTCCTGCACGAATTCAACAATTCCCTTCTCGTGGGCGAAGAAATGCTTATCGGCCTCTTTAAGACGTTCAAAGAGCGGCGTTGGCGCACCAGAGCGAATCAGCTCCACCAGTTCGTTAGCGCTGTTGATCATCGCCAGCCCTTCGGTGTACTGCGCCCCGAGTAATTTTTCCTGGAGTTCCGGAGGCAAAACGCTCTTCCAGTAGTCAATCCTTTGATGCCAGAGCGCGCTCAGACGTTTGATCTCTTTGTCCGCCTGATCGACGTTCAGGGTGCCTTCCACAACGCGCGAAAGCACCAGGCGCATTTCAATCAGGTAAACGGGCGCCGGATGGATGTCCGACACTAAATCCTTTGCCAGCAGGCCATTTTGCACCTTTTGAGCGCTTTGGTGGCTGCCGTAGAGCGAAATGGCGGTAACCAGCGCTGACATCAGCACCGAACAGCAGATCAATAACAACAAATTGTGTTTCAGTGATTTCATTTTGCCTCTCCTGTTAGCTCCCAACGTTATCGGCCTGAGGCAAAAGAAACTTTTTTCATGAATGTTAAAAATCATGCTGCCATCACAAATTTAAGCGATAAAAATCGTTTTTTTGTTTTTAAAAACAATTTCTTAATGAAATCATTTCAATAATCTATAAGTGAAACTTTTAACAGGGGGCTAACTAAGATCATTTCTGCATATGCAAAGGATTTTTAAGCATTGGCGGGGCCAGCGCGGTTGTGGGAGCGTAATGCCATAGCTCGCTAACTGGCGGGGATAAAAAGGAAAATCTATGGCACAGGCAATGGCAGTTCATAAAAAGAAGGTTGCGGCACTGGTTTTACTGGCGCTGACCGGGCTGGGAGCAACGGCTGCGCAGGCGGATCGGCTGGCAGATATTCAAAAAGCGGGCGTTGTTAAAGTGGCAACTTTTGACGCCAACCCGCCATTTGGTTCAATAGACCCTAAAACACACGATATAGTTGGCTATGATGTTGATTTTGCTAAAGCGCTGGCGAAGTCACTGGGCGTTAAACTGGAACTGGTGGCCACTAATCCCGCGAACCGTATTCCGCTGTTACAGTCTGGCAAAGTTGACCTCATTGTGGCTGATATCACAATCACACCCGAACGGGCGCAGGTGGTTGATTTTTCAACGCCTTACTTTGTGACCGGCCAGCAGTTCCTGGTGCCGGCCAGCGCTCCCGACAGGCTTGATGACTACGATAAAAGCCGTATTGGCGCGGTAAAGGGAACCACCGGCGAGCAGGCTCTGCATCAGCGCTTCCCGACGGCTCGCGTGCTGTCCTATGACGATATTCCGCTGGCGTTAACCGCGCTGCGCAATGGCAACGTGCAGGCCATAACCCAGGACAGCACCATTCTTGCCGGGCTGCTGGCCGACGCGCCTGACCGGGCAAAATTCAAAATATTGCCGGATTTGCTCAGCAAGGAAGAAATCGGTGTCGGAGTCAAAAAGGGTGAGGGCGCGCTGCTCAAAGCGGTGAACGACGAGCTGGTTAAGCTTGAGCAAACGGGCGAGGCGGCAAAAATTTACGACGGCTGGTTCGGGCCGGGCAGTAAAACGCCCCAGCCGCGCGGCTTTAAAATAGAAGCGAAGTAAAATGACAGGCGCTTTATTCAGCGGATCCGCGGCGAAGGCTGCGGATTTCTCGCACTTAAAAGAGGCCAGCGTGGAGTTTCGGCAGGCGAGCAAAAGCTATGGCGACAGCCAGGTTTTAAAGTCGGTCAGCCTGACGGTCAACTCGGGGGAAGTGGTCGCGATTTGCGGGCCGTCCGGGTCCGGCAAGTCAACTCTAATCAGGCTGATTAACCAGCTGGAGCCGCTAAGCGCGGGTGAAATTCTGATCGATGGCAGGCCCACGCGAGCGCTTAAAGGTACGGCTCTGCGAGCGTTGCGCAGCCGTATTGGCTTCGTGTTCCAGCAGTTCAATCTCTATGCTCATCTGACGGCGGAGCAAAATATCACTCTGTCGCTCACCCACGTCCACGGCTGGTCGCCCGCTGCCGCTACCGAGCAGGCTCACGCTTTGCTGGCGCGAGTCGGGCTTGCCGAAAAGGCCGATCGTTATCCTTCGCAGCTCTCCGGCGGGCAGCAGCAGCGGGTGGCGATTGCCCGTGCGCTGGCCTCCGGGCCGCAGATTATTCTTTTCGATGAGCCAACCTCGGCGCTCGACCCGGAAATGATTGGTGAAGTGCTGGCGGTGATGAAATCGCTGGCGCACAGCGGCATTACGATGATAGTCGTCACCCACGAGATGCAGTTTGCCCGCGAAATAGCCGATCGGGTGGTGTTCATCGACTGTGGGGAGATCCTCGAACAGAGCGTGCCGACGGCGTTTTTCACTGCCCCGCAGCATCCGCGCGCCCGGCGCTTCCTGCAAAAAGTTCTCGACCCGCTGCACGCCGGGCTAAAGGACGAACAATGAGCTGGCGGTTTGACTGGGCGGGGGCGCTGAGCGGCCAGCCCTTACAGTGGCTCGTTTCCGGCTTTCTGACCACGGTTTGGGTGACGATTGCGGGCATCATCCTCGCGACGTTATTGACGCTGTTTCTGCTGGGGCTGCGCCTGGCGGGAGGGCGAGGCGGGCAAACTATGGTCGCCGCCTGGGTTTCCCTCTTTCGCAATACTCCGCTGCTGGTTCAGCTGTTGTTCTGGTATTTCGCCGCGTGGAATTTCCTGCCGCAGGGCGCGCGCGGATTCATTAACGAAGAACATAGCTGGTCGATTTTACCCGGTAACGTCTGGTGGCTGACGCCGGAATTTTTGTGTGCGGCCTGGGGATTAGGACTGTTTACCTCTGCCTTCCTGCTGGAGGAATTGCGCAGCGGTCTGCTGGCCGTGCCGAAGGGGCAGGTTGAGGCCGCCGTTTCGCAGGGGTTTTCTTCATGGGCCGTTTTCCGCTGGATCCTGCTGCCGCAGGGGCTGGTCAACGCCTGGCAACCCGTCGTCGGGCAGTATCTCAATCTGATGAAACTCTCTTCGCTGGCAACCGGCATTGGCCTGGCCGAACTAACCTGTCAGGTGCGGCAGATTGAAAGCTATAACGCTCATGCGCTGGAGGCCTTTGCGGTGGGAACCGTTTTATATCTGGCGCTGGGCCTGGCGATGAGCATGCTCTTTAGCTGGTTTGGCCCGCGAGCGGCCAGGTGCAGGCGTGCCGGGGTGCGGACTGTGTTAAAGCAGGTGCATCATGACGGCTAATTTCATGGTGATTGCCGAGAATCTGGATTATCTGCTTTGGGGGCGTCTGGCGCAGGGCGAGCCTGGCGGCGTGCTGCTGACGCTGTTAATGGCCGGGGGAGCGGCGGCTCTGGCGCTTCTGGCTGGCGTTCTGCTGGCCGGGCTGGCGTGGCGCTACGGCGGATTGGTCAGAAAGCTGCTTTTTGTCTGGGCAGAATTCATTCGCGGCATTCCGCTTATTTTTGTCATCTTCTGGCTCTACTTTCTGCTGCCGATTGTCACCGGCAGCGATTTGCCCGGCGCGTTAACCGTGACTCTGGCGCTGGCCTGGTTTACCTCGGCGGCGGTGATGCATACGACCTACGCTGGCCTGAAGGCTTTGCCGGACGGACAGCGCGAAGCGGCCACGGCGGGTGGCTTGGGCGACGGGCAAATGCTGCGGCTGGTGCTGCTGCCGCAGGCGATGCGCAACGTGGTGCCTTCTTATGTGGGGCTGTTTATCGCGCTGCTGAAAGATACTTCGCTGGCTTTTATCGTCAACGTGCCGGAGCTGACCACGGTTGCAGGCCAGGTTAACAGCCGCGTGCAGGTCTATCCCGTAGCGATCTTCGTTTTTACCGGGCTGGTTTATTATCTGCTGTGCAGCGGCCTCGGCTGGCTGATTTCCCGCGGCCTGAACGGGCGGGCTACTGTTTCCCGATAACCAGCGATACCAGCCCGGCGGCTATCAGCGGCCCAACCGGCACGCCGCGGAACAGGGCCACGCCCAGCACGGTGCCGACCAGCAGCCCGGCAACGAGGCTTGGCTGGCTGCTCATCAGCGTGACGCCCCGGCCGCCAAGCCATGAAACAAAGACGCCGACCGCAATGGCGACCAGCGATTTCCAGTGGGTAAAAGAATGAAGCAGGGTGCTGGCGGGCAGCGTGCCGCTCGCTATCGGCGCCATCACGCCAATGGTGAGAATAATTATCCCGACGGTCAGCCCCTGTTTTTCTATCCACGGGAAGAACTGGCTGAGCGGGGTAACCCGCACGATGATCAGCACGAGTATCGAGACCGCCACCGTGGTGTTATGGCTGACAAATCCCAAACCGGCCAGCGCCAGCAAAATAAGCAGAGTTGAATCGAATATCATGGCATATCCTTGCTTAATAAGAGGAAAAGCTATTTTTATTTTGAGTTTCCACTTTACCCGCAGGCGTTATAATCTGCCTGGGTTTTTCACGCGGCGAGCTGCCTTTTGTGCAGGTGCATAATATTTCAGGGTGAAGAACGCAGGCATTGCCAGAATCGCCTGATTAAAAAAAGAGCAGCATAATAAATTTGTCATCTTAAGCTGATAAAAATGGATTCATAGGTTGATGACTTTACGCAAACGGCTTGCAGGCGGAGTGAGAAATGAACGATCCACTGTTATTCGAAGTCATGTGTATTACCGGCGTATTCCTGGCCATCGTTGTCTCCCTGGTCACCTCAGTGCTGTTGCTGGACCGCCGCTGGTAACCTGTATTTAACTACCGGTTTCACTTCTGCCTTTATTTTCTTCCCCGGGCTTACATTCCGTAAAACGCCGCTTGAAATATCTGAAAAAGATAAGATGGCGGACTGTTTGCCTCCGAACAGATATTTCCTCTGCTAAACTTTATGGTTCAACGCGTTGTTACTGTTCGGACTAAAATTATCAGGAGGACCTATGGGGTTAATCAGTTTTGTGAAAGAAGCGGGTGAAAAAATTCTTCATGCCGTGACGGGCACAGCACATGCGGCTGACCAGAATGAACTGCTGAAAGAGCATCTGAAGAAAACGGGCGTGCCGGATGCCGATAAAGTTGATATAAAAGTTGAAGACGGCAAGGCCGTTGTTTCCGGCGAAGGCTTAAGCCAGGAAGCGAAGGAAAAAATCCTTATCGCCGTCGGTAACGTGGCGGGGATTGCCGGCGTGGAAGATAACGTTTCGGTAAATGACGCGGCGGCTGAAAGCCAGTATTACACCGTCAAGTCAGGCGATACGCTGAGCGCCATTTCTAAACAGGTTTACGGCGATGCGAATCAGTACAACAAGATTTTTGAAGCCAATAAACCGATGCTCAAAAGCCCCGATAAAATCTATCCGGGCCAGGTTTTACGCGTGCCGAAGTAATATACGCGTGCCGAAGAAATAAAAGAAAACCCACCGAAAGGTGGGTTTTCAGCATTATCGGGTTAAAGTATCACAGGAAATTGAATATTGTTTATCAATGCTTAATTTATAGTTATCCCACAACCTGATGTGAGGATAGCTGATGAAAATTTTAATTGCCCCCGTTCTTTGCCTTGTAAGTCTTTATGCCACCGCCGCACCGGAAGGTACCTTGAGCGTGCATGTGCTTAACCAGCAAACTGGATTGCCTTCAAAAGGGGTAATGGTCGAGCTTGAAAAACAAGCGGGTACGAACTGGAAGCCCGTTGCAAGCGGAAAAACAAATGAGGATGGCAGGATAAAATCCCTTTTCCCGGCCACTGAAGATATGCTGCCGGGGATCTATAAAGTGACGTTCCTGACCGGAGACTATTTCAAGGCTGATAACCAGAAAACATTTTTCCCGTCGGTGCCGGTCGTGTTTAGCGTCTCAGAAAAAAATCAAAAATTACATATTCCGCTATTGCTCAGTCAGTACGGCTATTCAACCTACCGTGGAAGCTGAGTGAAGTATTCCCCCGCCCGCCAAAGCGCGGGGGAAGCACTAATTATGAGAATCACTGGTCTGCTTCTGGAAAAGCTCCCGGAAGACAGGGTAAATATCGTCCTGATCGCGGATATGCTGCATGGCGAAGTTATCAAACGTCGACTGCAGATTTTCGTACTCACGCCACAGCGTCTGGTGAGCGCGGCGGGTGATTTCGATGTAGCTGTAGTAACGCACGACCGGCAGCAGCTTTTTGGCAAGAAGCTCGTGGCACAGCGGGGAGTCATCGGCCCAGTTATCGCCGTCGGACGCCTGCGCCGCATAGATGTTCCACTGCGACGGGTCATACCTTTCTTTCACCACTTCATCCATCAGCTTGAGCGCGCTCGATACTATCGTGCCGCCGGTTTCCTGCGAATAGAAGAACTCGTGTTCATCGACCTCTTTCGCCTGCGTGTGGTGGCGAATATAAACCACTTCCACGTTCTTATAGGTTCGGCTCAGGAACAGATAGAGCAGAATATAGAAACGCTTGGCCATGTCCTTGGTCGCCTGGTCCATCGAACCGGAGACGTCCATCAGGCAGAACATCACGGCCTGGCTCGAAGGCTCGGCGCGTTTTTCGTAGTTTTTGTAGCGTAAATCAAAGGTGTCGATAAACGGCACGCGGGCAATTTTCTCGCGCAGTTCGGCGATTTCCCTGCGCAGCCGCTCTTCTTCCAGCAGCTGAGCAGGCTCGCTTTTGCTGACCGTTTCCAGGCTGTCCTCCAGCTCATGCAGCTGGCGGCGTTTTCCTGCCGTCATCGCCGTTCGGCGCGCCAGCGAGTTTTGCAGCGAGCGTACGACGCTGATGTTGGCCGGTACACCGTTGGAAGTGTACCCGGCGCGGTGCGTTTTGAACTCGTTGAGCTGGCGATGCTGATTTTTCTTCAGGTTAGGCAGGGCGAGATCTTCAAACAGCAGGTCGAGATATTCGTCTTTGGAAATCTGGAATACGAATTCATCCTGACCTTCACCGTCCTGGCTCGCCTGGCCTTGTCCTGCCCCTGAACCACCGCCGCCGCCCTGCGGGCGCTCGATGCGGTCGTTCTGTACAAAATGATCGTTGCCGGGATGAACGCGATGGCGCAGGCCGCCGCGCCCCTGATGGAACATCGGTTCGCTGATATCTTCACTGGGAATGGAGACGGACTCGCCGCTGTCCACGTCGGTCACCGAACGCTTATTGATGGCCTCGGAAATCGACTGTTTGATTTGGGCTTTGTAGCGACGCAGGAAGCGCTGGCGGTTCACCGCGCTCTTGTTTTTGCCGTTCAGTCGCCTGTCAATAAAATAGGCCATAGTTCCCCCAACTTCTTTGCCAACTGCGCAAGGGCGCCACGGTCGTGGCACCCATTTCTGACTTAGACGTTATGAAGACTTGCGCACCCGCAGATACCATTCGCACAGCAGGCGAACCTGTTTACGGGTGTAGCCTTTCTCCATCATACGGTCGACAAAGTCATCGTGTTTCTTCTGCTCGTCGGTCGAGGTTTTGGCATTGAACGAGATAACGGGCAGCAGCTCTTCGGTATTGGAGAACATTTTCTTCTCGATGACCGTGCGCAGTTTCTCGTAGCTCGTCCAGTTAGGATTACGACCGTTATTGTTGGCTCGGGCACGCAGCACAAAGTTGACGATTTCGTTACGGAAATCTTTCGGGTTGCTGATGCCGGCTGGTTTTTCAATTTTCTCCAGCTCCGCGTTCAGGGATTCACGGTCAAACAGCTGGCCGGTATCCGGGTCGCGGTATTCCTGATCCTGAATCCAGAAGTCAGCGTAGGTGACATAACGGTCGAAAATGTTTTGCCCGTATTCTGAGTAGGATTCCAGGTATGCGGTCTGGATTTCTTTACCGATAAACTCCGCATATTTCGGGATCAGGTAGCCTTTTAAGTGCTCCAGATATTTTTCCGCAATGTCCTGCGGGAACTGCTCGCGCTCGATTTGCTGCTCCAGCACGTAGAACAGATGGACCGGGTTCGCCGCCACTTCAACGTGGTCAAAGTTGAACACGCGGGAGAGGATTTTGAACGCGAAGCGCGTGGACAGTCCGTTCATGCCTTCGTCCACCCCGGCGTAATCGCGATATTCCTGGTAGGATTTCGCTTTCGGGTCGGTATCCTTCAGGCTTTCGCCGTCGTATACCCGCATTTTGGAATAGATGCTGGAGTTTTCAGGCTCTTTCAGACGAGAAAGAATGGAGAAGCGCGACAGCGTTTCCAGCGTGCCGGGGGCACAAGGCGCGTGCAGCAGCTCGCTGTGGGTAAGCAGTTTTTCGTAGATTTTGATCTCTTCGGAAATCCGCAGGCAATAAGGCACCTTGACGATGTAAACGCGGTCGAGGAACGCCTCGTTGTTTTTGTTGTTGCGGAACGTTACCCATTCCGATTCGTTGGAGTGCGCCAGAATAATGCCGTTGAACGGTAGGGCGGAGATACCTTCGGTGCCGTTATAGTTGCCCTCCTGGGTCGCCGTCAGCAAAGGGTGCAGCACTTTAATCGGCGCTTTGAACATCTCGACAAATTCCATGATGCCCTGGTTGGCGCGGCACAGCGCGCCTGAGTAACCGTAAGCGTCCGGATCGTTCTGCGCGTGGTTTTCCAGTTTACGGATGTCGACTTTACCGACCAGCGCGGAGATGTCCTGGTTGTTCTCATCGCCCGGCTCGGTTTTGGCAATCGCAATCTGGGCCAGAATTGACGGCCAGACTTTTACCACGCGGAATTTAGTAATATCGCCGCCAAACTCATGCAGGCGTTTTGCCGCCCACGGCGACATAATCGTGCCCAGATAGCGGGTCGGCACGCCGTATTCTTTTTCAAGAATAGAAGCGTCTTCCTGCGGGTTAAACAGGCACAGCGGATGATCGTTAACCGGGCTGCGCTCGCCGTTGGCGCTCAGCGTATAAATAGGAACGCGCTGCATCAGGGCTTTTAAGCGTTCGGCAAGAGAGGACTTACCGCCGCCGACCGGCCCCAGCAGGTACAGAATTTGTTTCTTCTCTTCCAGCCCCTGAGCGGCATGTTTCAGATAGGCAACAATCTGCTCAATGGCTTCTTCCATGCCATAGAACTCTTCAAAAGCCGGATAGCGGGAAATGACCCGATTCGAAAAGAGACGGGACAGCCGTGGCTCTGTGGCAGTATCCACCATCACTGGCTCACCGATGGCCATCAATAGCCGTTCTGCCGCGTTGGCATAGGCACTGCGATCTTGCTTACAAATGGCAAGAAACTCCTGCAGTGTGAACTCTTCGTCCTTGGCAGCTTCATAGCGCTGGCGATAGTGATCGAATATATTCATGGCATGCCGTCCTTTCGTTTTTTAGCACAGGTTAGAGAGCCGTTGGTATGAGTAATGGAGGCTCCCGGAAGACGTATTCTGAGTACAGCAACCCTTATGCCAACTTATCTGTCGCGGTGCTTTTGGTACTGCCGTCAGAGTCATTCATCTTCTTAAAATAAAGCGTAGATGGCATTTGCAAAACTTGCATACGGCAGCGGGCTAATTTCAATGACATATCAATAACTCATCCAAATATTTATTCTACGGTGATAAAGCCAGGCCGCTGGGATCGCGCGGCTGTCATAAAAGTGAAAAGAGCGTGAAATCCGTTTGTGCGAGGCTGATTGATTGGTAAGTGTTTTCTGTTTGTAAAAAATTTGGGGGAAAAGGTTCACGCGGTTACACTTGCACCGCTGATTATTTGGTTAAAGGACTTAATGGATTGTGAGCAAATTCAAAATTCTGGCATTAGGGGCTTTTCTTGCCTCATCTTTTACAGCAGCTCATGCTGAAGGTCCGTGGTCGCTGGGTGCGGCTGCGCTGGTGACTCCAGACCCGTACAAAGGCAATCAGGACCGCGTTTATCCGGTGCCGATGGTCGGTTACGAAGGGGATGATTTCTATCTTCGCGGGTTCAATGCGGGTTACTACCTGTGGAATGACAAGACCGATAAGCTGTCTGCAACCATCTTCTATTCACCGCTGCACTTCAAACCGAAAGACAGCAACTACAGCAGCATGCGTTCCCTCGATAGCCGTAAATCGACGCTGATGGGCGGCCTGTCCTACGTGCATAACACCGATTACGGTTTCTTACGCACCGTGCTGGCCGGTGACATGCTGGGCAACAGCGACGGTATTGTCTGGGACACCGCGTGGCTGTATCGCTATAACGCCGAACGTCTGACTCTGACGCCGGGTATCGGTGTTACGTGGAGCAGCGAGAATATGAATGAGTACTACTACGGCATCAGTAAGAAAGAGTCCGCGCGCAGCGGGCTGGATTCTTACAATCCGGGTAGCAGCTGGTCGCCGTACGTTGAGCTGTCTGTGAACTACAAGCTGAACGCCGACTGGAACGTATTCGGCATGGGCCGCTATGTTCGTCTGTCTGATGACGTGACGGATAGCCCGATGATTGAAAAGCAGTGGACTGGGGTATTGCTGACGGGCATCACCTACAGCTTCTGATTGGTGCAGGCTTTGCACTTAAACGGGGCGCTTGCGCCCCGTTTGCATTATGTTGGTGCTGCCAGCAAAGGCGGCACCCTGGCGCAACAGATTTTCCTGCGTAAATCCGCCAGGTTACCTCTTTCTCACTTAGAACAGCATTGGAAAGAGGTTGCCCCGTTTTAAGCTTTTTTCGTTACGCTCAGCGTCGCAGCCAGGCGGGCCGGTTTGTCGGCGGCGGCTTTCTGTGACGTTGTCACGCATGCGGTTTCCACGCAGACGAAAGTTTTGTAGCCGTCGTCCGGCATATCAGCCATGGATACAGACAGCGCCGGGCCAGGGTTCCAGCCGACCACGTTGCTCTGGTGGTGATGCACCACGTCGATGCTGCGCTTCAGGCTGGCATCGTGGATGACCGAGCAATCTTCCGCCGCCAGATACAGGCGGTCGGTGCGATCCGGGAAGGTTTGCACGCCGTCGGTGAGCTGACCTTCCGTGCCGCCGAGCACCTTGTCGATAAAGGTGTTGCCAAGGCCGCTAACTTTCACCTGAGCGATGTCACCCACGTTGAAGTAGGTGTGCAGGGCGGAGGTGACGTCAAATTCCCCGTGCGCTTCCAGCTCCATTTCACAGGTTTTACCCAGCTTGTAGCGTGCATACAGCGTGAAATCGTGCGGCCAGAGTTTACGCGTCTCATCGTCGCTTTGCAGTTCGAAGGTCAGCGACACGCCGTTGGCGTCTTCGTTGTGTGCGCTCAGCGTCCACGGCAGGTTACGGGCGAAGCCGTGCGCGGGTAAATCCGCTTTCTCGGCAGGGCCAAACCACGGCCAGCAGATGGGTACGCCGCCGCGCAGCGCTTTGCCATGTTTAAACGGCGTGTTGTCGCTCAGCCACAATACTTCCTCTTCACCGGCTGGCTTCCAGGAAAGCAGGTGAGCACCCTGTAGGGCAACGGAGGCGCGAACCTGCGGATGATCTATCACGATAACTTCCAGCTCATCGTTCTGACGGCGGCTGATGACGGGAGTAATTTGTTCGACTACCGGAAGAGCAAAAATTTTATTAATCATTTCTTAATTCCTCAGTCCTGGGTCTTTCAGGCAAAAAAAAGAGCGACCGAAGTCGCCCTTTAGAATCAGATGCTCATCTCAACTTATTTGGAGATGTGAGCGATCAGATCCAGTACTTTGTTGGAGTAGCCAGTTTCGTTGTCGTACCAAGAAACCAGTTTCACAAAGTTATCGTTCAGTGCGATACCTGCTTTAGCATCGAACACGGAAGTGCAGATTTCCCCGTTGAAGTCGGTAGAAACAACGTCGTCTTCGGTGTAACCCAGAACGCCTTTCATTGGGCCTTCAGCAGCCGCTTTGATAGCTTTCTTGATTTCTTCGTAGGACGCTGCTTTTTCCAGACGAACGGTCAGGTCAACAACAGACACGTTTGGCGTTGGAACGCGGAACGCCATACCGGTGATTTTGCCATTCAGCTCTGGCAGAACAACGCCTACAGCTTTAGCAGCACCGGTAGAAGAAGGGATGATGTTCTGAGCTGCGCCGCGGCCGCCGCGCCAGTCTTTGTGAGACGGGCCATCAACAGTTTTCTGAGTTGCGGTGGTAGCGTGAACGGTGGTCATCAGGCCTTCAACGATACCGAAGTTGTCGTTGATAACTTTAGCCAGTGGTGCCAGGCAGTTAGTGGTGCAGGATGCGTTGGAAACGATGTCCTGGCCAGCATATTTTTCAAAGTTAGCGCCTTTAACGAACATCGGCGTTTTGTCTTTGGAAGGACCAGTCAGAACGACTTTTTTCGCGCCGGCAGTGATGTGCTTACGAGCGGTTTCGTCGGTCAGGAACAGACCAGTTGCTTCTGCAACAACGTCAACGTTGACTTCGTTCCATTTCAGGTTAGCCGGGTCACGTTCTGCGGTAACACGGATAGTTTTGCCGTTAACAACCAGGTGGCCGTCTTTGACTTCTACAGTGCCGTTGAAACGACCGTGAGTGGAGTCGTACTTCAGCATGTAAGCCATGTAGTCAGCGTCTAACAGATCGTTGATTGCGACGATTTCGATGTCAGAACGTTCCTGAGCAGCACGGAAAACAATACGGCCGATACGGCCAAAACCGTTGATACCTACTTTGATAGTCATATATTCCACCAGCTATTTTTTAGTGAATAAAAGGTTGGCTGTAAAATTACAAAAACCATACGCAGCGTCAAGCGGAATCGTGTCAATCATTGCTACAAATCAATCCTGTGGACAGCAATCGTACGATAAATCCGCTTTGCGTTTCCCTTTTGGCTTTTGAGCATATGGGGACGGTTCCTGGAATTTTAAAGGGTATGAACGTCAGGTTTGTGACCAAGATCACAATTGACGCCACGCCAGAAATTCAGGGCTAAGTTTAGAACAAAAAATCGCACAGCGTTGTTAATTATTTGTTAGAATCATGCTGTTATCCACCACCGCAACGACTGCCCGAGATGTACGATTATGGCCAACCAGTTACCCCCTGATTCAGCGAAAAAAAACCTCAATGAGATGCAGTTTTACGTGACCCAGAAACACGGCACAGAGCCGCCTTTCTCCGGGCGCTTACTGCATAACAAGCGTGAGGGCGTTTATCATTGCCTGGTCTGCGACGCGCCGTTGTTTATGTCCGAATCAAAGTACGATTCCGGCTGCGGCTGGCCTAGCTTTTACGAGCCGGTCAGCGACACGGCCATCACCTACATTAAAGATTTGTCCCACGGCATGGAGCGGGTTGAAATCCGCTGCGGCAGCTGCGAAGCTCACCTCGGACACGTTTTTCCCGACGGCCCGCAGCCAACCGGCGAACGCTACTGTGTCAATTCCGCCTCGCTGAGCTTTACCGACGATCAAAACGGTGAGCAAACCCAAGGCTGAAAAATCGATTCAGCAAATTATTCCACAGGACACCACTGCATGATGAATCTGGATGAAATGTTGGCCGCTATGACGCCGGAAATTTATCAGCGTCTGGTGACCGCGGTTGAGCTGGGCAAGTGGCCGGATGGCGTAGCGCTGACGCCGGACCAGAAAGAAAACAGCCTTCAGCTGGTGATGCTGTGGCAAACGCGCCACAACAGCGAGCCGCAGCATATGACGATCGGCACCGACGGCAATATCGTGATGAAGAGTAAACAGCAGCTGAAAGCGGAGTTCGGCATCGAACCTGCGCCGATTGTCACGGTGAAGCTGTAACCTTTTAGAGGTTAAAAGAAGCAGGGCGGGCAGGCATTCACGCCACCCGCCGCTCAACTATTAATGCTGTGTTTTAATGCCCAGCGTTTCGGCCAGCTGCTTCGCCAACTGGTTGTTATCATCCGCGCCGTATTCCCAGAACATCGCCCCGCCAAGCCCTTTGCTCTTGATGTACTCCGCCTTGATGGCCACCGATTTCGGATTTTCATACGAAATCGCGAACAGATCTTTCCCCTCGGCGGACTTCATCGTCAGGTAAGGAACTTTGGCATCGTCATCCCAGCGCTCGGTAAAACGCTTTTGCGGATCGTTCAGCAGCCTGCTGACGAGATCGTTGTATTTGAAGTAGGTGTCTTTCGCCAAATCCAGACCGAGCGACTGGAAAACCGCTTTTTCGGCTGCCGTGAAGTACGGCTGGGTGACCGGGTTTTTCGCCGCGTCCGGCTTATCCCAGTCAATGCCAGGCTCAACGGCGCGTTTTGGCACCCGGCCATAGAAACCGATGCCGAGGTTCATCTGCGCAGGCTTCAGACCGGCGGCAATATAGTTATCTACTACGAAGCTGGCGCTGTACTTGTCCGCTGCGGCAACCGTCGGCCACTTTTTAGAGTCATACAGGTTTGAGTTGAAATACTGTGTGCCGTACGCCATGTCGTAAGTCATCAGGTTGATGTAATCCAGCGCGGGCGCGATGGCCTTCACGTCGACCCATTCTTTTGGGCTTTGTACGTTCGCACCGACGGCGATCGTCAGCAGCTTCTCTTTGCCCAGCGCCTGGCGCAGCTCGTTGAGCAGGGCGGTGAAGTTATCGCGGTCGGCTTTGGTGGCGTCCACCAGGCCCCAGGCGCCGTTGATCGGGTATTCCCAGTCGAGGTCGATGCCGTCCAGCCCGTACTGCTTAATCACCGCCTGCGCGGATTTGATAAACACCGCCCGGCTTTCAGGGCTGGCCGCCGCGCCGGAAAAACCGCGAGCGCCCCAGCCGCCGACGGAGAGCAGAACTTTCAGGTCTGGATTTTGCTTTCTCAGCTCGGGGACTTTCTCCAGATCGCTCATCACCTTGGGTGAGAGCCAAATCTGATGCAGCTTTGCGCCATCTTTTAACGCTGCGTTAGTTTCGCCTTTTTCATCGTTGTAAATCAGGCCAAACGAATAGTTCAGGTGGGTAATCTGGCGCACGTCGAGCTTGTCGATATCGCCCCCTGGCCCGGCGGTCACATCGCCGCCGCCGTTAAAGTAACCCACGGAAAGATAAGGGCTGGCATGGGCTGCACCGGCGCAGGCCAGCTGAATGACTGCCAGCAGCGGCAGTATTTTGCGCGTAAGTTGCATAGCAATTCCTCTTTGACGGACAATGTTGGTCAACACCCGCGCTGCCCGGTGGGCAGGTCAGGTTCAAAATCAGCTAAGCTGCTGAATAAATAAGCAGCATGATTATGAGAGCGCTCTCAGCGAAGGGCGAGCAAATAAACTTCAAAATGAGAGCGGAATCGAGAAAGGCGCGGGCGGCCAGGCGCCCGGAGGCATTACCGGGCGGGAAAATCGGCAAGCGTAATTAAGGTTGCGCCCGCGGCGGACATATCCTGGAAGGCCATCAGACTGTCCTGCGGTTTGATGTTCACGCCCCGGCAGCCGTCGGTAATCACCGTCACTTTATAGCCCAGTTCAAGGGCGTCCAGCACGGTGAATTTCACGCAATAGTCGGTTGCCAGACCGAGGATGATTAGCTCTTCCACGCCGCGGTTCTTTAACCAGCCGTCTAAATCAGTTTTCAGGCGGTGGCCGTTGTCATAAAAGGCGCTGTAGCTGTCGATCAGCAGGCTTTCGCCCTTATGAAATACCGCGTCAATTTCGTGGGCATTGAGCAGCGGGTGAAACTCTGCGCCAACGGTATTTTGCACGCAGTGATCTGGCCACCAGGTTTGCGGATAGCCGTCAAGCTCGCCGGTGGTGTAGGGCTCGGTGCCCTGCACGCTGGCAAAGCTGCCGTGATTGGCGAGATGCCAGTCCTGAGAGGCAATCACCAGCGCGCCGCGTGCTTTGCAGCGGGCGATCATTTCGTTTGCGACATCAATGGAACTATCGCCGTCAGGCACCGCAAGGCGGCCCCCGGCGCAGAAGTCATTTTGCAAATCGACCAGTAATAACGCGCGTTTATACATTATCTGTCCTCACTCATCTGGCGTCAGTTCACCGCGCAAATTACGCGACATCGCTTCACGAATCGCCTCCACGCCCAGACCCTGGCTTAGCAAATAGTGCAGCTTGGTCAGCGTGGCTTCCACCGTCATATCATAACCGCTAATGACGCCGGCCTGCGCCAGAGCATTCCCCGTGGCGTAGCCGCCCATATTCACCTTGCCGGACATGCACTGGGTCAGGTTGACCACCACAATGCCGCGGGAACAGGCTTCCTGTAACTCTTGCAGGAAAGGCCCGTGCTGCGGGGCATTGCCCACGCCGTAGGATCGCAGAATAAGCGCTTTTACCGGCTGACGTAAGAAGTTCCCGACCACGTCCGCAGAAATACCAGGATAAATCGTCACCACGCCGATAGGCTGCGGCGTAATAGGATGCACGATCAGCTCGCCTTCGCCGTGCGGGGCGGCAGGCGTGTTCAGGCGGCGAATGTGAATCCCTGCCTCAAGCAGCGGCGGCAGGTTAGGAGAGGCGAAGGCATCAAAGCCGTCGGCGTGCGCCTTGGTCGTTCTGTTCCCGCGATACAGCCGGTTGTTGAAGAACAGGCTGACCTCGTTGATGGGGAAGTTGGCCGCCACGTACAGCGAATTAAGCAGGTTGATTTGCCCGTCGGAACGCAGCTCGGCCAGCGGGATTTGCGATCCGGTGACGATAACCGGCTTGCTGAGATTCTCGAGCATGAACGACAGGGCGGAGGCGGTGAACGCCATTGTGTCCGTGCCGTGCAGGATCACAAAGCCGTCGTATTCGTCGTAGTGGGCCTTAATATCATCGGCGATATGCTGCCAGTCTTCCGGCGTCATATCCGAAGAGTCCATCAGCGGCTCGTATTCGTGAATCGTAAAGTCAGGCATCTCCTGACGATGAAACTCCGGCATCAACGCCAGCTGGCGCTGTAAATGGCCCGAAACGGGAATATAGCCGTGTTCTGAGCGCTGCATACCGATTGTCCCGCCGGTATAGGCAACGTAGATGGATTTTTTTTGCATGGGTGAGCTCAAGGGCTGCTACGTAATGGGGCGCAGTATAGAGGGGCTGAAGAAAAAAATCAGCCCGGCAAATGCCGGGCTGTTAAGCGTTTTACTTCACGTCCCCGCACGTCAGGCAGAAGGCGTAACGATTTTGCGGATCGTTCATGGTACCGAACCTGTCATTCTGGGCTTTCACGGCAAGCGCCGCCTCCGCCAGCGGAGCGGGCAGATAGGCCTGCAACGCCTGCGGCAGCATGGCGCGCACGGAGCCGCTCACGCTGTTGAACACCATATCGACAAAGCTCGGCTCATCCTGCCAGAAATTCAGATGCCAGGTTTTCAGCTTCGCCAGCTCGGCGGCTTTGGCAACCGCGTCGTCGAAGTCGCCCAGGCTATCGACCAGGCCGTTGGCTTTCGCATCCTGGCCGGTCCACACGTGGCCCTGCGCTATCTGGTCAATCTGCTCCGGCGTCTTCTTGCGTGATTCCGCCACCAGATTGATAAAGCGCTGGTAGCCGTTTTCGATGGTTAACTGCATCATCTGCTGCACTTCTGGCGGCAGCGTTTTGGTCACCGCCACGTCAGCCAGCGGCGAAGTTGACACGCCGTCGGTGTGAACGCCGATAGAATCCAGCGTGTTTTCGACGGTATTAATCACCCCGAAGATGCCGATAGAACCCGTCAGCGTGCTTGGGCTGGCGACGATATAGTCCGCCGGAGTCGAAATCCAGTAGCCGCCGGATGCCGCCATGCCGCCCATGGAAACCACGACAGGTTTGCCGGAGGCGCGGGCCGCCGCCAGCTCTTCACGAATCAGCTCGGACGCCGACACGCTGCCGCCGGGGCTGTTCACGCGCAGCACGATGGCTTTCACTTTCGGATCCAGCCGCGCTTCGCGAATCTGCATGGCGGTGGTGTCGCCGCCGACCTGGCCCGGCGTTTCCTGGCCGTCCATGATGGCGCCGTTAGCAAAGATAACCGCAATCGCACCGCCTTGCTCAGGCGCTTTCTTCACCTGATAGTCGTACATGCTGACGTAGCTAAAATCTTTGTTTTCTTTGTTCCAGCCAAACTGTTTGACCATTGCTTTATCAACCGCTGCGCCCGTGGCGAGCTCGTCGACCAGCTTGTTATCCAGCGCATATTTCGCCGTGTCGCCGCCCAGCTTTTGCAGGTTATCGAGCAGGCCCTGAGCGCCGGGGAAGACCTGCTGAGCGGTTATCTGACGGTTCGCCGCAAGGGTGCCAACGTAGTTCTGCCACAGCTCGCCAATCCAGCGGCTATCCGCTTCGCGGGCGGCCGGGGACATATCGTCACGAATATACGGCTCGACGGCGGACTTATAGGTGCCGACGCGGAAGATATGCGTGGAAACCTTCAGCTTATCAAGCAGCGTTTTGTAGTAGAGCGAGTTGGTGGCAAAACCGTGCAGATCCACCATGCCCTGCGGAGACATCCAGATTTTATTGGCGAAGCTTGCCAGGTAATACTGGCCCTGGTTGTAGCTGTCGCCGGTGGCGTAAACCGGCTTGCCGCTGTCGCGGAATTCCCGCAGCGCCTTGCCGATATACTGCATGGATGGCTGATCGGCCCCGGCAAACTCTTTCAGATCCAGCACGATGCCGGTGATATTGCGGTCGTCTTTCGCCTGGCGAATGGTGTCGACCACGTCAAACAGCGAGTTTTCCTGCAGGCGGTCCGAACTGGCTCCCAGCAGCTGACGGCCAATGACGCCAATCTTATTGCTGACCGACGGCTTATCCACCACCACGCCGGTAATATCCAGTAGCAGCGCGCCGCGCGCGGGCTCAGAAGTCGAGGTGCTGCTGAGCTGCATCCAGATCCCCACGCCGACCAGAATCAGCAGGATCAGGAACAGGTTGAGAATAAATTCTCGAATGAAATTAAGCAGACGCCATGTCCACTTAAAGAAACCGGCAATCAATCGCCCAATGGTGCGCATGTCTTCTCCGTAACCGTAAAATCGCAGGCCGCCGCACAACATCGCAGCGATAGTGAACGCTATCCTAAATAGCCCCAGGGCAAATGTCAGCAGGAAATCGGCCCGGCGCTGTAACAAATCACCCTGCTGTGTTAATTTTGTGAATAAAAATCATTACAGGAATTAACCCATGGATGCATTAGATCTTCTTCTTAACCGCCGTAGCGCGTCACGTCTGGCAGAGCCCGCCCCGGCAGGCGAGGCGCTGGACAACATTTTCCGCGCCGGTATGCGCGCCCCGGATCACGGTACTTTGCAACCGTGGCGCTTCATCGTTATCGAAGGCGACGGGCGCGAGCGCTTCAGCAAAGTTCTCGAGCAGGCGGCTATTGCCGAAGAGATGGATGAAAAGGGCATGGAGAAAGCGCGCACCGCGCCGTTCCGCGCGCCGATGATTATCGCCGTGGTTGCGTATTGCGATGACGATCATAAAGTTCCCGTTTGGGAGCAGGTTGTTTCCGCAGGCTGTGCCGTCATGGCAATGCAGATGGCGGCGGTTGCGCAGGGCTTCAACGGCATCTGGCGCAGCGGCGTGTGGACGGAAAGCGAAGCGGTACGTGAAGCGTTACACTGCCGTGAGCAGGACGAAGTGGTCGGTTTCCTCTATCTGGGCACTCCGCAGCTGAAAGCCTCCACCACCGTCAGCGTGCCGGACATCGCGCCATTTGTCCGTCGCTTCTGAATATAAACGCGGTCTGCGCCAGAGCGAGACCGCGTAAATTGCGTTCAAAAAATGTTATTTATGCGATTTCGCAAATTCATCTTTCGCTTTTTGCAACTGCTGCTGAAACGCCGGATTGGTATGCAGCGTGGCAACTACCGCTGAGGCCACAACGCGGGCGGCATCAACGTCGCTTTGCCAGTGATAGCCACAGATCACCCGGCTTTCCCCAAGGTCAAAACCGCGTTTAAGAATTTGATCCTGGCGCTGAGGATTAATTTCGGACAGCACCAGCGCGGTTGCCCAGCCGATAGAAGTATGTCCGGAAGGATATGAGCCATTTTTAGCCAGCTCGCTTTGCTCCTTTGTATTGCAGGTGGCTACGCCGTAAAACGCGAAGGGCCGAATGCGCATATACTTCTGCTTTGCCGAGCGTGTAGCAAGGTCGCCCGCGTCCTCAATCATATTGGTGAGCAGCTTATGCAGCTCAGGCGCATCCTTTTCGGTAATCGGCGAGCCAAAGGCTGTTGAAAAGGCGTTGGCTACTCCCCCCGCGCTAAGGTTTGCATCCTCTGCTGCCTGCTTGCCGCGTTCGGTTGAGCGCAGGAGGCGACCCTGCTCATACATTGCCTGATCGTTTAAAAATGCGATGCTGCCTACTTCAGGAGGAGGTGGAAGCAATGCAAGGCTGTCGATAGCCTGATCGGATTTCAGATAGTACAGGTCGGGTTTGGTCGTCACGTCGTTGCCGGGGGAGACAAGAGCAAATGCGTTAACGGAAAACAGGCTGGCTAAGCAAAATGCGAGGACACTCTTTTTCATTACTCTTTCCTTATTTAATAATCAGAGGCTTCCTGAAGGACTAACGATCGCGCGCTAACGCAGTCATCTATACCAACCGTAAGATTTTAAACGCCATATCTGAAATTTTCATGCACCAGCCCGCATTTCTGGTCATGAAATCGATTGTTTAATCAGCACAAGGGCATCAATTCGGGTTGTTGCACTTACCACGTTAGCGTTTGGGCGTTACCATACCCGCCATATTGTTCGGTAATGACAGGAGATGTCCATGAGTGAGCAAACCGTTCGTTTAACGCAGTACAGCCACGGCGCAGGCTGTGGCTGTAAAATTTCCCCCAAAGTGCTGCAAACCATTTTGCATTCGGAGCAGGCAAAGTTTGTCGACCCGAATCTGCTGGTGGGGAACGAAACCAGCGACGACGCGGCGGTTTACGATCTGGGCAACGGTACCTGCGTGGTCAGCACCACGGATTTCTTCATGCCTATTGTTGACGACCCGTTCGACTTTGGCCGCATTGCCGCCACCAACGCCATCAGCGATATCTACGCGATGGGCGGCAAACCTATTATGGCGATTGCCATCCTCGGCTGGCCTGTCAACACGCTGGCCCCTGAAATCGCGCGTAAAGTGATTGAGGGCGGGCGTTTTGTTTGCCAGCAGGCAGGCATTTCGCTGGCGGGCGGTCATTCCATCGACGCGCCTGAACCTATCTTTGGCCTCGCGGTGACCGGCATCGTGCCAACGGAGCGCGTGAAGAAAAACAGCTCCGCCGAAGCGGGCTGTCAGCTTTTCCTCACCAAGCCGCTGGGTATCGGCGTGCTGACCACCGCCGAGAAAAAATCGCTGCTGAAACCTGAGCATTTCGGCCTGGCCGCCGAAGTGATGTGCCAGCTCAACAAGCCGGGCGCAGAATTTGCCGATATCGAAGGTGTGACCGCCATGACCGACGTCACTGGCTTTGGTCTGCTGGGCCACCTGGGCGAAATGTGTCAGGGCGCTGGCGTGCAGGCGGAAGTGTGGTTCGACAAAGTGCCTAAGCTGCCGGACGTTGAAGAATACATCGCCAAAGGTTGCGTACCGGGCGGAACAGGGCGCAATTTCGCCAGCTACGGCGAGCTCATCGGTGAAATGTCCGCCGCACATCGCGATTTGCTTTGCGATCCGCAAACCTCGGGCGGCCTGCTGATTGCCGTGCGTCCGGATGCGCAGGCGGAAGTTGCCGCCGTCGCCGAGAAAAACGGCATCAAATTAACCGCTATCGGCGAGCTGAAATCTGCTCGCGCAGGCCGACCGATGATCGAGATTCGTTAATCTCATGCGGCTGTTTATTGCGGAAAAACCAAGCCTGGCCCGCGCCATTGCGGATGTGCTGCCCAAGCCCCATCGCCGGGGCGACGGTTTTATCGAATGCGGCAACGGCCAGGTGGTCACCTGGTGTATCGGCCACCTGCTTGAGCAGGCCCAGCCGGACGCCTACGACGGTCGCTACGCCCGCTGGAACCTGGCCGATTTACCTATCGTGCCGGAAAAGTGGCAGCTTCAGCCGCGGCCGTCGGTGAGCAAGCAGCTCAACGCCATTCGCAAACTTCTCGACCAGGCTTCTGAAATCGTTCACGCGGGTGACCCGGATCGTGAAGGTCAGCTGCTGGTGGATGAGGTGCTGGATTACTTGCAGCTGCCGCCGGAAAAGCGCCAGCAGGTGCAGCGCTGCCTGATAAACGATCTCAACCCGCAGGCGGTTGAACGCGCCATTTCCCGTCTGCGCGCCAACAGCGAATTTATCCCGCTGTGCGTTTCCGCGCTGGCCCGCGCCCGGGCTGACTGGCTTTACGGCATTAACATGACCCGCGCGTACACCATTCTTGGGCGTAATGCGGGCTATCAGGGCGTGCTCTCAGTTGGCCGCGTGCAGACGCCGGTGCTGGGGATGGTGGTGCGCCGCGACGAAGAAATAGAAAACTTCGTGGCGAAAGATTTCTTTGAAGTGAAAGCGCATATCGTCACCCCGGCGGATGAACGTTTTGTTGCCACCTGGATCCCGAGCGAATCCTGCGAGCCTTATCAGGACGAAGAAGGGCGCTTACTGCATCGTCCTCTCGCCGAACACGTTGTCAACCGCATCGCCGGGCAGCCCGCCATCGTCACCGCCTATAACGATAAGCGGGAATCCGAAGTCGCACCGCTGCCGTTTTCGCTCTCCAGCCTGCAAATCGAAGCCGCAAAACGCTTTGGGCTGAGCGCGCAGAACGTGCTGGATATCTGCCAGAAGCTGTACGAAACGCACAAGCTGATTACCTATCCGCGTTCGGACTGCCGCTACCTGCCGGAAGAACATTATGCCGGTCGCCAGTCGGTGATCAACGCCATCAGCGTCCACCAGCCGGATCTCCTGCCGCAGCCTGCGGTAGACACCGACATCCGCAACCGCTGCTGGGACGATAAAAAAGTCGATGCCCACCACGCGATTATCCCAACGGCGCGCAGCTCTCACGTTTCCCTGTCGGAAAACGAAGCCAAAGTCTATAACCTGGTGGCCCGTCAGTATCTGATGCAGTTCTGCGCCGATGCGGTATTCCGCAAGTGCACCATCGATCTGGATATTGCAGGCGGCAAGTTCAACGCCAAAGCGCGCTTCCTCGCTGAGGCAGGCTGGCGTACTTTGCTGGGCAACAAAGAGCGCGATGAAGAAAACGACGGTACGCCGCTGCCGGTTGTAGCCAAAGGCGATGAGCTGCTGTGCGAGAAAGGCGAAGTGGTGGAAAGGCAGACTCAGCCGCCGCGCCACTTCACCGATGCCACGCTGCTCTCGGCGATGACCGGGATTGCCCGTTTTGTGCAGGACAAAGAACTTAAGAAAATCCTCCGTGCTACCGACGGTCTGGGCACCGAGGCCACACGGGCGGGTATTATTGAGCTGCTGTTCAAACGCAGCTTCCTGGTGAAGAAAGGGCGCTATATTATTTCTACCGATCCTGGAAGGGCGCTCATCCACTCGCTGCCCGAGCTTGCCGCCCGCCCGGATATGACCGCCCACTGGGAATCGACGCTGACGCAAATCAGCGAGAAGCAGTGCCGCTACCAGGACTTTATGCAGCCGCTGGTGAACACGCTTTATGAGCTGATTCACCAGGCCAGAACAACGCCGGTTCGCCACGCCTTCAAAGGAATTAAGGCCCCGGATGACAATAAAAAGCCCCGTAAACAGTGGGCAAAAAAAGAGGGAAATGATGATGCTAAGAAGAAGCCTGCTCGTCGGCGTCGTGACGCTGATGGTGAGTCTGCCGGGGATGGCCCAGCGCCATCAGCCTGACGTCGACGTGATGGTTCCGCCTGAGGTGTTCAGCACTCAGGGGCAACGCGCCGCGCCGTGCAGCCAGTGCTGTGTTTACGAGGATAAAAACTACACCGAAGGCGCGGTGGTGAAAGCCGAAGGTGGCATTCTGCTCCAGTGCCAGCGCGACGAAAAAACGCTCAGCACTAACCCGCTGGTCTGGCGTCGAGTAAAACCCTGAACGCCTCAAGCAGAGGAATATCCGCCGGTGCGAGGGCATAGCTAAGCGCCTGCGGCGGAGCGCACCAGACCAGCTCACTATGGCAGTGCGCAACCATCTCGCCGCTAAACTCCGGCACGTGCCACGCGTGCAGGTGAATCGTTCGCCCGGAGACTTCTCGTTTATGGCTTGCCACATAGCGGCCAACGCTTGCTTCAATGCCCAGCTCTTCTTGCAGCTCACGCGCTAAGGCTTCCGGCTGAGTTTCTCCGGCTTCGACCTTTCCGCCGGGGAATTCCCAAAGCCCGGCCTGATCGCCGCTTTCCGGCCTGCGCGCCAGCAAGATTTTTCCGTCTCGTTCGATAATAGCGGCAACAACATCAAGGGTATTCGGCATAACAGTCCATTCTGAGCGGCGTGGCGTGGCATAATACCCGGCACATTTGTTTATCTGAAGAGTTCTGGCAAGCTATGTCGAAAAAGAGTTTACCCTGGGTCACGCCCCTGAAAACGCTGCCCGCCAGCCTGCGCCCAATCGTCACCATGCAGCAGAAGCATTTTGGCGCCGTGCTCAATCCTACCCGCTGGTGGGGCAGGCTGCCTTACCTGTTCTGGCTGATTGCGCTGTTCGTTGGCTTCCTGGAGCGCAGGCGTGCCAAAGTCGACCCGGTTACCCGCTCGCTGGTGATGACCCGCGTTTCTCAGCGCTGCGACTGTGAGTTTTGCATCGACGCCAACAGCCTGCGTCTGGCCGAACGCAGCGGCTCAATGGACAAAGTGCTGGCGGTGGCGAACTGGCCGGAAGAAACACTGTTCAGCGAGCGCGAACGTGCCGCGCTGGCGTACGCCGATGGAATGACCACCACGCCGCCGACTATTAATGAAACAATCAAAGAAAACCTAAAGGCGCATTTTAACGAGCAGGCAATTACCGAACTTACCGCGCTAATTGCCTTCCAGAATCTCTCCGCCCGTTTTAACAGCGCGCTGGAGATCCCCGCCCAGGGCCTGTGCGTGCCGCCCGCCGGTAAACGCCCTGATGTTTGATAGCTACCTGCACCCGCGCATCAAGCCGCTGCTCAACCGGCTGGCCGAAAAGCTGGATAAGCCCGGCATTTCCCCGGACGGCCTGACGCTGGTCGGGTTTGGCATCGGCGTGCTGGCGCTGCCTTTTCTGGCGCTCCAGTGGTACGTTGCGGCGCTGATTGCCATCGTGCTCAACCGGCTGTTCGACGGACTGGACGGCGCTTTGGCGAGGCGCAGAGTATTGAGCGACGCCGGCGGCTTTCTGGATATCGCGCTGGATTTTCTGTTTTACGCGCTGGTGCCGTTTGGCTTTATTCTCGCCGATCCCGCGCAAAATGCGCTGGCCGGGGCCTGGCTGCTGTTCGCCTTTATCGGCACCGGCAGCAGCTTTCTGGCGTTTGCCGCGCTGGCGCAGAAACATCAGCTTGATAATCCGGGCTATGCGCACAAATCGTTTTACTACCTCGGCGGCCTGACTGAAGGCGCAGAAACCATCCTGCTGTTCGTGCTGGGCTGCCTCTTTCCGGCGGCGTTTGTCTGGCTGGCGTGGATTTTCGGCGCGCTGTGCTGGATGACAACGTTCACCCGGGTATGGAGCGGGTATCAAACTTTAAAACGTCTGGCTTAATAAAAAGGCGGATGGCGCTCAACGCACATCCGCCCTGCAATTTATCTGAAAAGATATTCAGCTTTTGCGACGCTTACTGCGGGCTGCGCTCGCCGCTCACCACCGGATTTTTAGGATCCGCGCTCCATTCGTACCAGCCGCCGTCGTATACGCTGACGTTCTTCCAGCCCATTGCGCGGGCATACATAAAGGTTTCAGAGGCGCGCCAGCCCGTGCCGCAGTAGAACGATACCTGCTGATCCGACGAAATATTCCAGCTTTTCCACATGGCCGTGATGTCGTCCGGCGTGCGCATGGTGCCGTCCGGATTGTGGAAATCTTCCATGTGCGTGGAGTCCGATCCCGCATGACCCCAGCGGGCCCCGGCGATTTCACCTTTTGGCTTGATGTAGCTGTAGCCGCTGGTGGTGCCGATAAACTCCGGCCAGGAGCGGATACTCACCAGCGAGGCGTCTTTACGGTGCAGCAGCGCGTGCGCCTGCTGCATGTCCAGCATCAGCTGTGGCTGGCCGGGAATCGGCGCGCCAAAATCGCTGGCAGGCTCAACTTTTGGCGGCATCCCACGTTCGACCGGCAAATCTGAATCGCTCCAGGTCTGCCAGCCGCCGTCGAGCAGGCGAACATCTTTCACCCCGGCGTACAGCATGATCTGCGCCACGCGCGCCGCGGCGTACACATCGCGTCCGTAAAGGATAACCGTGGTGTCGTGGCGGACGCCGTGTCTGGCGAGCATGGCCTTAAGCTGCCCGTCGGAAACCTTGTTCCACAGCGGCTCGCTTTCCACTTCGTTAGTGTCGATATAGCCCGCGCCGGGAATATGGCTGAGCAGGTATTTTTTCGGGCTGCCCCAGCCGGCTTCAATCACCTTCCAGTCGCCAGCGGGAGCGGCGGTGAGCGGTTTTTTCTGCTGAAGATCGTGGAGCCACTGCGGATAGACCAGCTGTTCGAAATGGGCCATTTTTTGCAGGCGCGCGGGTTCCTGCATGGCGTCGGCGAGCAGCGTGACTTTGCTGAAGCCCAGAGCATTCAGGCGATTTTTTACCGCCTGAGTCTCGGCGTTGCTGCCATAAAGGGCAATCAGGCTGGCATCGCTAAGCCCGTGCTGCTTCGCCCATTCATCCATCTGGAGATCGCTCATTAGATTCAGCCACGAGGCAGAAAGGTTCAATGCGGCGGGTTCATGCCCGCCCGCGCCGTTCAGAGCCTGCGGCCAGCCGTTATAAAACGCGCTCGGGCGGGTATCAATCAGCGCGCCATTTTGCGCTTTAACCGCGCTGAAGCTCATGGCGGAAGGCATATCGGCGGCAAAAGAGGTGAAGGTCATCCCTGCCAGCAGCAGGGCGGTGGTTAGCTGAGAAACACGTTTCATCTAATAACCTGAAAGAAGAGTAAAAGAGGCGCCATTCTGCGCGAGGCTGGCGGTGGATTCTTTGCGATAACGCATGCTGGCGACATTTATCGCCGGGCGGTTAAAGGTTAATGATTTTTCCTCCGGCGGGTACATCCTTCGCATCGTGGGTGACCAGCACCACGGGCAGCCCCTGCCGTTTTGCCGCCTGCCAGACAAAATCACGAAACTGCGAGCGAAGGGCCCGATCGAGGCGGGAGAACGGTTCATCTAACAGCAGCGCTTCTGGCTGTGCCAGCAGGGCGCGCAGCACGCTGACCCGCGCCCGTTCGCCGCCGGAAAGCGTGGCCGGGTCGCGCGGCGCAAATTCTGGCAGCCCGGCATCGGTAAGCGCTTTTTCAATCAGCGCCTGACGGTGCCGCCGCCCTTTCTCTTTGCCTGGAAGGGCCATCGCCAGATTTTGCCCGACGTTCAGATGGGGAAACAGCAGCGCATCCTGAAACAGAATGCCGATGTGACGTTGTTCCACGGGCAGCCGATCGCGACGAACATCGTTGATCCACAGCGATCCCTGCGCCTGAAATGACGCGGGCAGCGCGCCAATCATCCAGTTCAGAAAGGTGGATTTCCCCACGCCTGAGGGCCCCATCAGCGTCAGAACCTCGCCCGGCCGCACGTCAAAACTGAGATGTTCCAGCAGCGGTTTTGCGCCGTGGGACACTGAACAATCGCGAACGCTGAGCATTAACGTAGCCCCTGTCGGTAACGGCCAATCGTCTGACCGGCCTTGACGGTGAAAATAAACATCGCGGCGGGCAGCAGCGTTTGCAGCAGGGCCTGAATGGCCAGCTGCTGCGGATCGCCGCCGCTGCTTTGCGCCACGGCTTCGGTGGTGACGGTGGCAAAGCGACCGGCGCCTGCGTAAAGCGTCGGCAGATACTGCGCCACGCTCACTGAGAATCCTACCGCGACGGCCCCCAGAATCGGGCGCAGCAGCAGGGGGACTTTAATCCACCATAAAATCTTCCATGCCGACCAGCCGAACGTGCGGGCGAGGATCGGATGGCGGGCATCGAGGCGCAGCCAGGCGGGTTTAAGCACCAGCAGCGTGTAGGGCATCACCCACAGCAGATGGCTCCAGATAACCGCAGGCCAGGTTCCTTCCAGCTCAATCCGCAGCAGCACCTGATACTGCCCGGCGGCGAGAGGCAGGGCGGGCAGGAGCAGCGGCAGCCATAGCCAAAGATCGAATCGGCGGGAGCTGCTCTCAAGCCACAGCAGAACCGTGCCGGTCGCCAGCAGGCTGCTTGCCAGCGCCAGCCAAAGAGCGGTGCTCAACGTGTCGTAGCGGGTGGACTGCCAGCCGGCAAGCGTCAGCGAATCCGGCAAAACGGCGGGATAAAACCAGGCCTGAGCCACAGACCAGACGGCGAGTATCGCTATTGCGGCCACGCCCAGCAGCGACATGCCTGCCGTTGCGCCCCTGGCAAGGACGACCGCATCACAGTCGTAACGCCGCCCGGAAAATTTCCCTGACCGCGTGCGGACTAAATGCCAGGCCGCTCGACCCAATAGACCGAAAACGCCGAGAATGGCAGGCAGCAGCATCGCGCTCGCCGTGCCCATTGCCTGCTGCCGCGGATCGGCATCGCTCATCCACTGCCAGGCGAGCACGGCCAGCGTCGGAGGATTATCCGGGCCGAGGATCGCGGCCACGTCAACCGCCGACAGGCCGTAGGCGAGAATAGCCACCATCGCCCAGCCCAGGCGCGGCAGCAGCTGCGGGATCAGCACCACAAATCGGCCGTGCAGCGGCCCATAGCCCAGCGTACGTGCGACGATCAGCTGCTGTTCCAGCTGATGCTGGGCCAGCTGGGTGCTGGCAAACCACAGCAGAAACCAGGCCTCTTTCAGCGCCAGCATCGCGCCCAGGCCCACGCCAAAGGAATCGACGGGGAGAGAAAGGTGAACCAGCCTCGCCAGCCAGCCGTTTTCCGCGAACAGAAACAAAAAACCGCTGGCAAAAGCGACGTGCGGGAAGGCCAGCATCAGCGGCAGACGCTGAACGTAGCGCCGCCATTTGACGCCCGGCCACAGGCCGCAGACGATTATCAGCGTTATAGCCAGCGCGCCGCCCGCGCTAATCAGCGTAGAAACAAGCGTGGCCAGCAGCGCTTGGGCAAATTGCGGGTCCTGCCGGACGGAGAGCCAGATTTCGCTCGCCAGCAGGGGCCTGACCATCAGGGCAAGGCCGGGGAGCAGGGGCAAAAAAATCGCCCCGACCAGCGGCCAGGCCAGGCACTGCGCCAGCGAAAGCTTTGCTTTCATCGCGAACCGTAACGTTGCAGCCAGGCTTTTTCTATCGCCGCGACCCATGCGGCATGCGGTTCGGCGAGGAACGGGGCAGGTTCAAAGCTGGCGGGAAGCAAATCCTTCAGCTGTGCAGCAAGCGGGGCGGGGAGTTTAGCGGTGTCCAGCACCGTTGGGTCGCCCCAGACGGCAGGCGTTGCCTTACGAATTTGCGCCTCGGGCGACAGCAGGAAATTCGCCACTACCTGAGCCGCCGCCGAAGCGCGCGCATTCGCCGGGATAGCGACAAAATGCACGTTGCCGAGCATTCCTTGGGTAAAGCCGAAGGAACGGGCGGTTTTCGACAGCTGCCGACGGGCGATCAGGTTGTCGACGTGCGCCGGGTTAAAGGTAACCGAGAGCAGAAGTTCACTGTCGGCCAGCATGCGGTCCATGCGGGCTGGGGTAGGCGGGAACGATTTGCCGTTGCGCCACAGGTAAGGGTGCAGCTGGTCAAGGTAGCGCCATAGCGGGGCGGTAACCTTTGCAAAGGTGGCCGGGTCGGGAGCGCTGCGCAGCGCCTGCGGATGGTCAGTGAGCACAATCAGCATCTGCTCGAGAAAAGCCGTGCCGGTAAAATCAGGTGGACGGGGATAGCTGACTTTACCCGGATTCGCTTTGGCGAAAGCCAGCAGCTCATCGGCACTCTTCGGGAAGAAATTGCTGCGCTGGCTGTCGCCGATAAACATCAGCTGGGCGCTGCCCCACGGCGATTCTGCTCCGTCGACCGGCACGGAAAAATCCTCGCGAACCGGCTTGCTGAGATCCACATAGCGCCAGTTGGGTAGCCGCTCGGCCCAGCCCTCTGCCAGCAGCCCGGCCTGCTTCAGGGCGCGGAAATTTTCGCCGTTAACCCACAGCAGATCGACGGAGCCATTTTGCGTTCTCCCCGCGCTGCCCTCGCTCTGGATACGCCTTACCGCATCGGCCGCGTCGGCAATGCGCACCATCTTAAGCGTAATACCGTAGTGCTGTTTAACTTCTCCGCTGACCCAGTCAACGTAGCCGTTAACCGCCGGGTCGCCTCCCCAGGCGTTGAAATAGACGGTCTGGCCTTTAGCCTGCTCGCGCAGGGCATCCCAGCCGGGCTGTTGCGCGCTGGCGGCAAAGCTGGACAGCGCCAGTCCGAGCAGCAGTGAAAGTAATCGCACAGAAAAATCCTTCTTATTCATGCCGGGCGGTGAGCGCTAGAGCCTGTCCGTCCTGCGGGTTTCGATAACGCGAACAAGCCAGCGTGACGCCAGAGGCAGCAGGCCGAGCAGGGCAAACGTCAGCATCATGCCGGGGGACAGAATGTCCGTCAGCGAGCGCAGCTGGCTGAGCTGCCGCCCGGCGTTGAGATACACCACGATGGCGGGCAGCATGCCGACCAGGCTGGTGGCAAAGTAGCGCGGCACGGAAATCGGCGTCAGCCCCATCAGCAGGTTAACCAGGAAAAACGGAAAGACTGGCGCTAAGCGTAACGCAAACAGATAGCGCGCGCCGTCGCGCTCCATGCCCGCGTTTACCGTGGCCATCATGCGGGAAAAGCGTTTTTGCACCCGGTCGCGCAGCAGGTAACGGCTAATCAGCATAGCAAAGGTGGCTCCACAGGTCGCGGCGAAGGCCACCAGCACGGTTCCCTGAAACAGGCCGAACAGCGCGCCGCCCAGCAGCGTTAAAAGCGTCGCGCCGGGCACGGAAAGGGTGATGACGAGAATATAGGTGATGAAAAACAGGCTGGCGGCGAGCGCAGGATGCTGGCTGTGCCAGGCGGCTAGCTGGGCCTGGTACTGTTGCAGCGTCGCCAGGCTAAGCGCGCCCGGCGGCAGATAAAACACAATCAGCGCAAAAGCCGCGACCAGAATAATAAAAAGCAGCTTACGCATGTTGTAAGCGCTCTTTCCGGTCTGCTAAATCCATTTTTGTTTCCCCGCGCGGCCGTTTTTTACAGTTTAAATTGCGCCCACACCGGCGCGTGGTCGGACGGTTTTTCCATGCTGCGAATGTCGTAGTCAATGCCCGTGGCAATACAGCGATCCGCCAACGGCTGGCTTGCCAGCAGCAGGTCAATGCGCAGGCCGCGATTATCGTCAAAGCCTTTGGAGCGGTAGTCGAACCACGAAAATTTATCCTGAGCTTCGGGGTTGGCGTGACGGAAGGTGTCGACCAGGCCCCAGCCCATCAGGCGTGCCATCCACTCGCGCTCTTCCGGCAGGAAGGAGCATTTGCCGGTGCGCAGCCAGCGTTTGCGGCTGTCTTCACCGATGCCGATATCCAGATCGGTTGGGCTGATGTTCACGTCGCCCATAATCAGCACCGGCTTCGCGTTGTCCAGCTCGTTAACCAGGTAATCCTGCAAATCCTGATAGAACTTTGCCTTCGCCGGGAATTTGGTCGGATGGTCGCGGCTTTCGCCCTGCGGGAAATAACCGTTGATCACCGTCAGGTTGCCCAGCGGGGAAGGGATTTCCGCCATGATAATGCGGCGCTGCGCCTCTTCATCATCGTTCGGGAAGCCGCGACGTACGGAAATGGGGGTCTCTTTGGTCAGCAGCGCGACGCCGTAATGCCCTTTCTGACCGTGATAAAAGACGTTGTAGCCCAGCTTTGCGACATCCTCAAGCGGGAACATATCGTCGTGTACTTTTGTTTCCTGCAGGCCGATAACGTCCGGCTGGTGCTGGTCGATAATCGCTTCGAGCTGATGCGGGCGGGCGCGCAGGCCGTTGATATTAAAAGAGACAAATTTCATGAGTCGCTGCCGTGGTAACAAGTCAAGGTGGCAGGATGTTAGCAGAAAATTACCGGGAATGCTGCCGGGCGATGGCTTTCAGGAGTCGGGGTTTGCTCTGCCGACGAAGGCAATTAACCGGGGCGCGATTAGCATCTCAGAGCAAGATCTGCACCACTTTCACTCGTTCTGCGCGGTCATGGTGCAATAAAGCCAAACAAATCCCGGCGTCGATCACAATTCCAGCATTATATTTTACGTGTGCATAATATTTCTTGTTTTCATGCGGGGGTTGCCGCTTTCTCGTAAAACTATGCACTAATTATTCACTTTAATTGCATATGGATGATATCTAACGCCTTGATTTTTCGTTTCTCCTCTCCCGTTATGCATTTTTACCGCTAGCTGGCACGAACGCTGCAATCTACATTTACAGCGCAAACACTCAATTATTTAACATTTAATCTACTTTTTGTTTACCGGAAGAGGTCGCTATGCAGCAGTCAATAACACGCCAGAACTTCGACGAATGGATGATGCCCGTTTATGCCCCTGCGGCATTTATTCCGGTACGCGGTGAAGGTTCCACCCTGTGGGATCAGCAGGGCAAGGATTACATCGATTTTGCGGGCGGGATTGCGGTAAACGCGCTTGGCCACGCCAACCCCGAACTGCGTCAGGCGTTGATTGAACAGGCCGGAAAGTTCTGGCACACCGGCAACGGCTATACCAACGAGCCTATCCTGCGTCTTGCCAAACGGCTGATCGACGCGACCTTTGCCGACAAAGTTTTCTTCTGTAACTCCGGCGCCGAGGCAAACGAAGCCGCGCTGAAGCTGGCCCGCAAGTACGCGCACGATAGCTACGGCCCGCAGAAAAGCGGCATCGTCGCCTTCAAAAACGCGTTTCATGGCCGCACTTTATTTACCGTGTCAGCGGGCGGCCAGCCTGCCTACTCACAGGATTTCGCGCCGCTTCCGCCGCAAATCAGCCATGCCGTTTTTAATGATTTGCAGTCTGCCAGCGAGCTGATTAACGAAAATACCTGTGCGGTGATCGTAGAGCCGATGCAGGGCGAAGGCGGCGTGGTTCCCGCCGACCCAACGTTCCTGCAAGGGCTGCGCGAGCTGTGCGATCGCCACAACGCGGTGCTCATTTTTGACGAAGTGCAAACGGGCGTAGGCCGCACCGGCTCTCTTTATGCCTATATGCATTACGGCATTACGCCGGACGTGCTTTCCACCGCGAAGGCGCTGGGCGGCGGCTTCCCGATTGGCGCAATGCTGACCACCGATAAATTCGCCAAAGTGATGACCGTGGGCACGCACGGCACTACCTACGGCGGCAACCCGCTGGCGGGCGCGGTAGCGGGGCGGGTGATGGAGCTTATCAACACCCCCGAAGTGCTCGACGGCGTGAAGCAGCGCCACGAATGGTTTGTCGAACGTCTGAATAACATTAACCAAAAGCATCAGCTGTTTAGTGAGATTCGCGGGCTGGGCCTGCTGATTGGCTGCGTGCTGCAACCGGAGTACGCCGGGAAGGCTAAACTTATTCTACAGGCCGCCGCTCAGGAAGGGCTGATAGCCCTGATTGCGGGAGCCAACGTGGTTCGCTTCGCGCCTTCGCTGATTGTCAGCGAGGCCGAAGTTCACACGGGGCTGGAGCGCTTTGAGCGGGCCTGTGAACGCTTTATAGCGGGAGAAAAATCATGATGGTGATCCGTCCGGTTGAGCGCGGCGACCTGTCAGGGCTGCTTCAGCTTGCGGGAAAAACGGGCGGCGGGCTGACCTCGCTGCCCGCCGATGAAAAAACGCTTTCGGAGCGCATCGAGCGTTCCCTCCAGACCTGGGCTGGCGGCCTGCCGAAGGGCGATCAAGGGTACGTTTTTGTGCTCGAAGATTCGGCCAGCGGCAGAGTGGTAGGGATTTGCGCCATTGAGGTGGCCGTCGGCCTGAACGATCCCTGGTACAATTACCGCTTCGGCACGCTGGTTCACGCTTCCAAAGAGTTGAACATCTACAACGCGCTGCCGACCCTGTTCCTCAGCAACGATCACACCGGCAGCAGCGAACTGTGCACGCTGTTTCTGGACGCCGACTGGCGCAAAGAGGGCAACGGTTACCTGCTGTCAAAATCGCGCTTCCTGTTTATGGCCGCTTTCCGCGAGCGTTTTAACGAAAAAGTGGTGGCAGAAATGCGCGGGGTTATCGACGAACACGGGCATTCGCCGTTCTGGGAAAGCCTGGGCAATCGCTTCTTCTCAATGGAGTTCAGCCGCGCCGACTATCTGTGCGGCACCGGACAGAAAGCTTTTATCGCCGAGCTGATGCCCAAGCATCCTATTTATACCGACTTCCTGTCGCCGGAAGCGCAGGCGGTTATCGGCCAGGTTCATCCGCAGACGGCCCCGGCCCGCACGGTGCTTGAAGCGGAAGGTTTTCGCTACCGCAACTACGTTGATATTTTTGACGGCGGCCCGACGCTGGAATGCGACATCGATCGCGTGCGCGCTATTCGCAAGAGCCGTCTGGTTGAGCTGGTTATCGGCCAGCCCGCGACGGAAGAGCTGCCGGTTTGCCTCGTCGCCAATGAAAAATACGCCCACTTCCGCGCGATGCTGATTAAAGCCCATCCGAAGGGCGATCGGCTGATTGTTGACGCCGCTACCGCGGACACCCTGAAATGCAGCGCGGGCGACATGGTGCGCCTTGTCCGCCTGTGCCCAGAGGAGAAAAAAGCATGACTCAATGGATTAATGGAGCCTGGAGCGCCGGTCGCGGCGAAGCGATGCAAAAGCACAATCCGGTGAGCGGCGAGCTGCTGTGGGAAGGGCTGGCGGCAAATGCTGAGCAGGTAGCCGCAGCCTGTCAGGCCGCACGCGAGGCTTTCCCTGCGTGGGCTAAGAAACCTTTTGGCGAACGCCAGGCGATTGTCGAACGGTTCGCCCGCCTGCTGGAAGCGAATAAAGATGAGCTGACGACGACTCTCGCGCAGGAAACCGGCAAGCCGCGCTGGGAAGCGGCAACGGAAGCCACCGCGATGATCAATAAAATCGCCATTTCCATCAAGGCCTACCATACCCGCACCGGAGAAACTCATACGTCGATGCCTGACGGAGCTGCCACCCTGCGCCATCGGCCCCACGGCGTGCTCGCGGTATTCGGCCCGTACAATTTGCCGGGGCACCTGCCGAACGGGCATATCGTACCGGGGCTGCTGGCCGGGAATACGATTATCTTCAAGCCGAGCGAGCTGACCCCGCGTATCGGTGAGCAGGTGATGAAGCTTTGGGAGCAGGCGGGCGTGCCGCAGGGCGTGCTGAACCTGGTGCAGGGCGGGCGTGAAACCGGCCAGGCGCTGGCGCAGCAAACCTCTCTGGACGGGCTGCTGTTCACCGGCAGTGCGAATACAGGCTATCAGCTGCACCGCCAGTTCGCCGGGCAGCCGGAGAAAATTCTGGCGCTCGAAATGGGCGGCAATAACCCGCTGATTGTCGAAAACCCGGCGGATATCGACGGCGCGGTACACGTCGCGATTCAGTCAGCCTTTATTACCGCCGGGCAGCGCTGCACCTGCGCCCGCCGCCTGCTGGTGAAAAAGGGCGAGCGCGGTGACGCGTTTATTCAACGTCTGGTGGAGGTTGCCTCACGCATTAAGCCGGGCCGCTGGGACGCTGTTCCGCAGCCGTTTATCGGCGGGCTTATTTCCGTGCAGGCCGCTGAACGCGTGCTGACCGCCTGGCAGGAGCACCTCGCCCGCGGCGGCAAAGCCCTGCTGGAGCCAAAGATGGTTCAGGCGGGAACTTCGCTTATGACGCCGGGGATCGTCGAGCTTAGCGGCGTGGTGAACGTGCCGGATGAGGAAGTTTTTGGTCCGCTGCTCGCCGTTTATCGCTACGACAGCTTTGACGACGCGATTCGACTGGCGAACAGCACGCGCTTCGGGCTGGCCAGCGGCCTGATTTCCCCGGATCGCGCGCAGTTCGACCAGCTGCTGCTCGAGGCGCGCGCCGGGATTGTTAACTGGAATAAACCGCTTACCGGCGCGGCGAGCACGGCACCTTTTGGTGGCGTCGGGGCTTCGGGCAACCATCGCGCCAGCGCCTGGTATGCCGCTGATTACTGCGCCTGGCCGATGGCCACGCTGGAAAGCCCGGCGTTCGCGCTGCCTGAAACGCTCAGTCCCGGCCTGGATTTCAGCCGTGAGGAGCAGCCATGAAAGCCCGCGAGGTCAATTTTGACGGGCTGGTGGGGCTGACTCACCATTACGCCGGGCTGTCGTTTGGCAACGAAGCCTCCACCAGGCATCGGCACCGGGTTTCTAATCCGCAGCTGGCGGCTAAACAGGGGCTGTTGAAGATGAAGGCGCTGGCGGATGCCGGGTTCCCGCAGGGCGTTATTGCCCCGCAGGAGCGTCCGAACGTGCCGGTGCTGCGCCAGCTTGGCTTTAGCGGCAGCGATGAAAAAGTGGTGGCGCAGGCTGCCCGCCAGGCCCCACAGCTGCTTTCCGCCGCCGGTTCGGCTTCTTCTATGTGGGTGGCAAATGCCGCCACGGTTTCGCCTTCGGCGGACAGTCTGGACGGTAAGGTGCACCTTACCGTTGCCAACCTTAATAATAAATTCCACCGGGCGAGCGAGGCGCCAGCCACGGAAAGCATCCTGCATGCGATGTTCCGCAACGAACGTTATTTCTCGGTGCACGGCGCGCTGCCGCAGGTGGCGATGTTCGGTGACGAAGGCGCAGCCAACCACAACCGGCTCGGCGGCGCGTACGGCGAGCCTGCGGTGCAGCTGTTTGTTTACGGGCGTGAAGAGGCGAAGGCCGGGCTGGTGCCCACTCGCTACCCGGCGCGCCAAACGCTGGAAGCGAGCCAGGCGGTTGCTCGCCTGAACCAGGTGAATCCCGATCTGCTGGTATTCGCCCAGCAGAACCCGGCGGTTATTGACCAGGGCGTGTTCCATAACGACGTTATCGCCGTTTCAAACCGCCAGGTGCTGTTTTGCCACGAGCAGGCCTTCCTGCATCAGCCCGAGCTTTACGAGACGCTGCGCAAAAAAGTGCCGGGCTTTATGCCGATTGAGGTGCCTGCCAGCCGCATTTCGGTGGCGGACGCCGTCTCGACGTACCTTTTCAACAGCCAGCTGCTGAGCCGTGAAGACGGCAGCATGACGCTGGTGCTGCCGGAAGAGGCGCGTCAGCATGCGGGCGTCTGGGGTTATCTGAACGAGCTGCTGGCAGCGGATAACCCCATCGGCGAGCTGAACGTTTTCGACCTGCGCGAGAGCATGGCTAACGGCGGCGGCCCGGCGTGCCTGCGGCTGCGGGTAGTGCTCAATGAGGCCGAGCTGGGGGCGGTGAATCCGGCGGTCATGATGAACGATGCGCTGTTCACCACGCTGAACGCCTGGGTCGATCGCTGGTATCGCGACAGGCTCACTCAGGCTGACCTCGCCGACCCGCTATTGCTGCGCGAGGGCAGAGAAGCGCTCGATGAGCTGACTCGTATACTAGACTTAGGGTCTGTTTATCCGTTTCAGTGCTGACAGGAGGCACAATGCAGGACTTTCTGGCGCAGACCCTGGCGGGCAAAGCGCCAACGCAAACCGAAGGCCATAATGCCCATCTGAGCTGGCAGTGGTGCGATGAAGGTATTTTGACGCTGACGCCCTTGCAGCCGGTTGAAAAAGCGCTGGTTATTTCGGCAGGCGTGCACGGTAACGAAACCGCGCCGGTCGAGATGCTGGCGCAGCTGGTGGACGATCTTCTGGCGGGTAAGCTGGCTTTGCAGTGGCGGCTGCTGATTATTCTGGGCAACCCTGCGGCGCTGCGGGCCAATAAACGCTTTATGCACAGCGATATGAACCGCATGTTCGGCGGCCGCTGGCAGCAGTTCCCGGAAAGTATCGAAACCCAGCGGGCCTGTCGGCTGGAGCACGCGCTCGAGCTTTTCTGTTCGCAGGGCGAGGAGCCGATTTTCTGGCATCTGGATATGCATACCGCGATTCGCAGTTCGTACCATCCCCGTTTTGGCGTATTGCCCGCGCGTGCGCTGCCCTATGACGAAGGGTTTCTCACCTGGCTGGGATGCGCAGGCCTGCAGGCTTTGGTTTTCCATCAAGCGCCAGGCGGGACGTTTACCCATTTCAGCAGCGAGCATTTTTCCGCGCTGAGCTGCACGCTGGAGCTAGGCAAAGCGCAGCCGTTTGGTGAAAATGATTTAAGCCAGTTTGCCGTGACGAATCAGGCGCTGAGCGCGCTGTTAACGGGGGGTGAGCTGCCGATAACCGAGGGCGAACCGCTGCGCTATGAGGTGGCCCAGCAAATTACCAGGCTGAGCGAAGCCTTTGTGCTGCACATGGGCGCGCAAACGCAAAACTTCACCGCCTTCCCGAAAGGCACGCTGCTGGCCGAGGATGGCGGTACGCGCTACGTGGTTAATGAGGATAGGGAGTTTGTTTTGTTCCCCAATCCCAACGTGGCGTTAGGGCTGCGGGCCGGATTAATGCTGCGCGAAAAATAAAATACCTGGCCCTGAGTCTGCGGGCCGTTTAATAAACCCACGCAATAATACCCGTATGCAGATAATTCTTAAGCTGCTGCTTTCTTCATCGCTATAAATACTATACACTCTCTCCATAATTTCTTTGAAATCATCGTGTTGTTATATTTTGTTGCAATTCCCTCTGCCTTTATTCTTATTTTCTCCATATTTGATGCATATTTGTTTTTTACCCTTGCAATGCTTTACCGAGGCAATGGTTTCCTTGACGCCAGGCCCCGTAAACTCAATCTCGTTAACCCGACAGACCCTGTCGTAATAGAAACCAGAAAGGATAAACAATATGCGTAAATTAACTTCCCTCTTTGTTGCTACAACTCTGGCTCTGGGCGCGGCGAACCTGGCACACGCGGCCGATGCAACCACCACGACTGCGGCAAAAACAGATGCGCCGATGATGCATCATAAAGGCCCGCGCGGCGGCCACCACGATATGATGTTTAAAGATTTGAACCTGACCGACGCGCAGAAACAGCAGGTGCGCGACATCATGAAAGAGCAGCGCGGTAAGATGGAGCGTCCATCAGTAGAAGAACGCCGTGCGGCGCACAGCATTATCGCCAGCGACAGCTTCGACCGTGCTAAAGCGCAGGCTCAGGTAGATAAAATGGCCGAGCAGAATAAAGCCCGCATGCTCGCCCACATGGAAACGCAGAACAAGATCTACAACATTCTGACGCCGGAGCAGAAAAAACAATTTAATGCGAATTTTGAGAAGCGTCTGACAGAACGTCCTAAGCATGAAGGTAAAATGCCAGCAGATCAGGAATAACAGATCGCCGACTTAAGACCGCCGGTCCTGTCCACAATAGCGTATTCGCTGTGGACAGGACCGGCGGTTTTCTTTTGGGCTTTCCCCTAATCCGGGAGGAATGAGGGGGCAGACGACCGCACTTTTATGCAATCTCCGCCGCGCTTTTCAGCATGGCGCGAATCAACTCTTCCAGCAGCGGCCCTAGCGCTGAGGCTCTTTCTTCCCGCCAGCCGAACGGAGCCTGCTCGTCCATGTAGTTGCGCTGCGCCAGTTCCAGCTGCACCGCATGCACGCCCTGCGCCGGATTGCCGTAGGCCCGCGTGATATAGCCGCCTTTGAACCGGCCGTTGACCACCCAGCTAAACTGCTTCTGGCCTGCGGCGCAGGCCGTAAGATGCTCTTCAATCAGCGCATCGCAGCTTTGCCCGCCGTTGGTGCCGAAATTTAAGTCGGGCAGCTGGCCTTCGAACAGCCGCGGAATGCGGCTGGCTATCGAATGCGCGTCAAACAGCAGCGCGTAGCCGTGTTCTGCCTTCAGGCGTTCCAGCTCACGCTGCAACTGCTGATGGTACGGCTGCCAGATATTATCCAGCGCGGCCCTGCGCTGCTGCTCGTTTGGCGTTTTGCCGGCTAAAAACGTTGGCGTGCCGTCAAACAGCGTGTCCGGGTATAGCCCGGTCGTAGCCGTTGTATAAAGAGGCTTGTCGTCGGACGGGCGGTTAAGGTCGATAACCATGCGGGAATAGTTGCCGATCAGCACGCTTGCGCCCAGTTCGCGGGCAAAACGATAAAGTTTGGGAATATGCCAGTCGGTGTCGGGCAGCGGACGGGCTGTTTCACTCAAACCTGCTTCAACTTCCGGGGTCAGCGCTGTTCCGGCGTGGGGAATACTGATCAGAAGCGGCAGTTTTCCCGGATAAAATTCAAAGGCTGCTTTCACGTTTCTCTCCCAGGTAAATCACGGTGCAGGGCAGTTGCCCTCCTAACCAATAGACCAGCTCCGCGGGGCGTGCCACGGGCCAGTGTACAAAATTCGCCGCTTTGCCGATCTCAAGGCTGCCGTGGCTGGCGCGAATGCCCAGCGCCTGGGCGGCATGAACAGTGACTCCGGCGAGCGCTTCTTCCGGCGTCAGGCCGAACAGGGTGCAGGCCATATTCAGCATCAGCCGTAAAGACAAGGCCGGAGAGGTGCCGGGATTGGCGTCGCTTGCCACGGCCAGCGGAACGCCGTATTTGCGAAACGCCTCGACGGGAGGCCGCTGTTTCTCACGCAGCAAATAGAACGCGCCGGGCAGCAGTACGGCGACCGTTTGGCTTTCTGCCATCGCCTTTGCATCTTGTTCCGTAGCGTACTCGAGATGATCCGCGGAAAGCGCGCCGAATCGGGCCGCAAGGCTGCTGCCCGCGAGAGCGGAAAGCTGTTCAGCATGGAGTTTAACCGGCAGGCCGAGCGTGCGCGCAGCGTCAAATACCCGTTCGGTTTGCGCCGGGCTGAAGGCGAGGTGTTCGCAGAAAGCGTCCACCGCGTCGGCCAACTTTTCCTGAGCCACCCGTGGTAAAAGCTGTTCGCACACCACCTCTACCCAGGCGTCAGCATCGCCGGAAAATTCAGGAGGAACGGCGTGCGCGGCGAGGCAGGTGGCGTGAACGTCAGCCTGCGTTTGTTCGCCAAGCCTGCGGATCACGCGCAGCATTTTAATTTCGTTATCAATATCCAGCCCGTAACCCGACTTGATCTCCACCGTGGTCACCCCTTCGGCCAGCAGGTGGTTCAGGCGCTGGCGGGCCGTGGCGAACAGCTCATCCTCGCTTGCCCGGCGCGTGGCCTGCACCGTGGAAATAATACCGCCGCCTTCGGCCGCAATTTGCGCGTAGCTTACGCCGTTGAGCCGCTTTTCGAATTCGGCGCTGCGATCGCCGCCGAAGACCAGATGCGTGTGGCAGTCGATAAAGCCCGGCAGCACGATGCCGCCCGTAAAATGATGATGTTCCCGCGCCTTGACGTCGGGCATTGCGCTTCGCGGGCCAAGCCAGGCTATTTTACCTTGCTGCACCGCCAGCGCGCCGTCCTCTATTGCGTGATAGCTGCCGTCGCGCATAGTAATGAAGGTAGCCCCGCTCCAGAGGCTATCGCAGTTCAGGGGGGAGGACATGAAAAACTCCTGGTTAGGTTGTATAGACAATCACAAACAACCTGGCACAGCGCGCATCATTCATCAACAGCCGCCGCTAATTTTGGTGACAAAGTTGCAACATTTTGTCGCTCGCCACACAAATTTATGGCGCAGCGTCGGGCGAGAATATATTTCTTTTGCGTCGGCGCGAATTTATCGCTAAACCATTGTCACCGCTAAAAGAAGGAACCGATTTATGCCGGCATTTTTTGCACCTTCCGTACTGCTCCCGCAGGGCTGGGGACACAATGTACGAATTACCGTGAACGAGCAGGGCGTTATCAGCCGCGTCGAGGCCGGAGCCAGCGCGGAAGGGGCTACGCTTCTGCCGGGCATCGTCATTCCTTCAACGATCAATCTCCATTCTCACGCCTTTCAGCGGGCAATGGCTGGCCTGACCGAAGTGGCGGGCAACCCGCAGGATAGCTTCTGGACGTGGCGCGATCTGATGTATCGCATGGTTCACAAGCTGACGCCGGAGCAGGTTGGGGCCATCGCCACGCGGCTGTATATCGACATGCTGAAGGGTGGCTATACCCAGGTCGCAGAATTTCACTATTTGCATCATGACGTTAATGGCAAACCCTACGCCTCTGGCGATATGATGCTACAGCAACTGGTGGTGGCTGCCGATAACAGTGGAATCGGGCAAACGCTGCTGCCGGTGCTGTACAGCTACGCCGGTTTTGGGGCGCAGCCCGCACTGCCGGGCCAGAAGCGTTTTATTCAGGATGTCGATCGTTATTTGCGCCAGCAGCATGCGCTGGAAAAGGCGCTGCGCCGCTATCCGCTGATTAATCACGGGCTGTGTTTCCACTCTTTGCGCGCCGTGTCGCAGGAGCAAATGGAAGATGTGCTGGAGGCCAGCGATTATCGTCTGCCGGTGCATATCCATATCGCCGAGCAGGAGAAAGAGGTGGCAGACTGCCTGGCCTGGAGCGGCGAACGGCCGGTGAACTGGCTGTACAACCGCTTCGCGGTCGACGATCGCTGGTGCCTGGTTCACGCCACGCACCTGGCGGCTGACGAAGTGACGCAAATGGTGGAAAGTCGCGCGGTGGCCGGCCTGTGTCCGACAACCGAGGCGAATCTCGGCGACGGCATTTTCCCGGCGACGGATTTTATCGCCCAGGGCGGGCACTGGGGAATCGGCTCCGATAGCCATGTATCGGTGAGCGCGCTGGAAGAGCTGCGGCTGCTGGAATACGGCCAGCGCCTGCGGGATAAACGCCGCAACCGTATTGCCGTGCCGGAGCTGCCGCAGGTCGGTGAAGTGCTGTGGCGCCAGGCCGCGGCGGGTGGAGCGCAGGCCTGCGGGGTTGATCTGGGCAGGGTGGCTCCGGGCTATCGCGCCGACTGGCTGGTGCTGGAGCGCGACGCGTGGCTGACGCATATCGACGATTACGCCGTGCTGAACCGCTGGCTGTTCAGCGGGCAAAGAGAACAGATAAGAGACGTGTGGGTGGCTGGAAGGCAGGTGATAACTGACAGGCAGCACCCGCTCGATGAGCAAAGCAATGAACAATTTGCGCAGGTGATGCGCAGCCTTCAGGAGTGGTAATGGAATTTTTCGATATACGGAAAGTGCCGGTCAGCCTCTGGCGCAACGGCGCCGGGGAAACCCGTGAGATCTGCTGCTTTCCGCCCGCAACCCGTGATTTTAACTGGCGCGCAAGCATAGCTTCCCTCGCCAGCAGCGGCGAGTTTTCGGCTTTTCCTCAGGTGGATCGCGTTATTACCCTCCTGGAAGGAGGAGAGGTGGTTCTGGACGCGGGGAGAGCTTTTCGCCATACGCTAAAGAAGCATCAGCCGTTCGCTTTTTCGGGCGAGCAGGCGGTGAAGGCAGAGCTGACGCACGGTATGTCGATGGATTTCAACGTCATGACGCGGCGCGATCGCTGTCGCGCAAAGGTTCGCGTGGCGGATCGCACCTTCACAACTTTTGCCACGCGCGGCGGCATCGTTTATGTCATCAGCGGTGAATGGCAGCTCGGCGATAAGCTGCTGTCGCCGGATCAGGGCGCCTGGTGGCAGGAAGGCCGCCATACGCTGCGCCTGCTAAAGCCAGAAGGGCAGCTGCTGTTCAGCGAAATTACCTACCTTTAAATTCTGTTCCGCAAAGCCCGGTCATTTCTGTCGCCGGGCCGTTTATTCTGCTGTAGCCCCGTCTTAAATGTGCCCCCGCCCGCCATTAACCTTGTAATCGCCAGGTGTTAACAGCGATCTCGCTCACTGTTCGATAAAAAATCCGTATGACCGACTGGCGGTGGTTTTGGTTTATTAGTTAACTTGTCTATACAACTCTATACGTTCAAGTTATTTGCTGCCATCAGGATGCTATTATGTCGATGCAAAAGAAGCGCTGTACTCTCACTCCGGGCCACGTAACGCTTGCCACACTGCGCGAGATTTACCACGGCAACGTCACCCTGGCGCTCGATCCTGAAGCGATCGGTGCCGTTGAGCGTGCCCAGCGGACGGTGGAGGCCATTGTGAATCACGGCGACGTGGTCTACGGCATTAACACCGGCTTTGGCAAGCTGGCGCAAACGACCATCGCCAACGATCACCTCGCCGAGCTGCAGCGCAACCTGGTGCTGTCCCACAGCGTTGGGCTTGGCAATCCGCTGCCCGATAACGTAGTCCGCCTGGTGATGGCGAGTAAGGTTATCAGTCTGGCTCGCGGGCATTCCGGCGTGCGGGTGCAGGTGATTGATAGCCTGCTCAGGCTGTTCAACGCGGGCGTGATGCCGGTTATCCCTGAGAAAGGTTCCGTGGGCGCATCCGGCGATCTCGCGCCGCTCGCACATCTTTCGCTGATGCTGTTGGGCGAAGGCAACGTGCGCGTTAACGGGGAAGAGATTCCTGCCCCGCAAGGTTTAAAACTGGCGGGCGTTGAGGCTCTGGTGCTCGGGCCGAAAGAAGGCCTGGCGCTGCTGAACGGCACGCAGGTTTCGACGGCCCTGGCGCTGCGCGGCCTGTTTGAAGGCGAGAAAGTGTTTGCCGCAGGTTTGGTTTCCGGAGCGCTGTCTCTCGAGGCTATCAAAGGTTCGGTGAAGCCTTTTGACGCCCGTATTCACGAAGCGCGCGGTCAGTGCGGACAGATTGACGTGGCGGCTGCGGTTCGCACGCTGCTTGAAGGCAGTGAAATTGTTGATTCTCACCGGCACTGTGGCCGCGTGCAGGATCCGTATTCTATTCGCTGCGTGCCCCAGGTTATGGGCGCCTGCCTGGATAACCTGCGCCATGCCGCTCGCGTGCTGCAAATTGAAGCCAACGCCGCGTCGGACAACCCGCTGGTGTTTAGCGAAAGCGGCGAGGTGATTTCGGGCGGTAACTTCCACGCTGAACCGGTGGCGTTCGCCGCCGATATTCTCGCGCTGGCAATCTCGGAGATTGGCGCGATTTCCGAGCGTCGCCTGGCCCTGCTGCTGGATACCGGGCTTTCCGGCCTGCCGCCGTTCCTTGTGAAAGAGGGCGGTATCAATTCAGGCTTTATGATTGCCCAGGTGACGGCCGCCGCGCTTGCCTCTGAGAACAAATCGCTGGCGCATCCCGGCAGCGTGGACAGCCTGCCTACCTCCGCCAATCAGGAAGATCATGTTTCTATGGCGACCTACGCCGCCCGTCGGCTGGGGGATATGTGCTTTAACACCGCCGCCGTCGTGGGCATTGAGGCGATGGCCGCCGCGCAGGGCATGGAGTTTTCCCGCCCGCTGCGCAGTTCGCCGCTGATGGAAGAGATGTTCAGCGGCGTGCGCGAGCGCGTGGCCTTCCTTGAAAAAGATCGTCTGCTGGCCCCGGATATCGATCGGATGCGCCAGTGGGGCGCCAGCGATAACTGGCCTGACGCGATTGTCCGTATCCTTCCTTCCACTTCGGCGTAACGCCAGGAGTCATGATGACTGAATCTGTAAAACAGGCGGTTGCCCGCACCGTTCGTGCTCCGCACGGCGCGACGCTGAACTGTGAAAACTGGCTGATCGAAGCCGCGTACCGCATGATCCAGAACAACCTCGATCCTGATGTGGCCGAGCGCCCGGAGGATCTGGTGGTTTACGGCGGAATCGGCAAAGCCGCGCGTAACTGGGAATGCTTCGAGCAAATTCTTGCCTCGTTGCGCTCGCTTAAAGCAGACGAAACTTTGCTGGTTCAGTCCGGCAAGCCGGTGGGGATTTTTCGCACCCATACCGACGCGCCCCGCGTCTTAATTGCCAACTCGAACCTGGTGCCGCACTGGGCCAACTGGGATCACTTCCACAAGCTCGATCGGGCCGGGCTGATGATGTACGGGCAGATGACGGCAGGCTCGTGGATTTATATCGGCGCGCAGGGCATCGTGCAGGGCACGTTTGAAACCTTCGCTGAGGCGGGCCGCCAGCACTATAACGGCGATCTGCGCGGGCGCTGGATTCTGACCGCCGGCCTGGGCGGGATGGGCGGCGCACAACCTCTGGCAGGCGTGCTGGCCGGGGCTTCGGTGCTGGCGATTGAGTGTCAGGAATCGCGCATTGATTTCCGCCTGCGCACTCGCTATCTGGATTACAAGGCGACCAGCCTCGGTGAAGCGCTGGCGATGATTGAACAGGCTAACGCCGAGAAAAAAGCGATCTCCGTAGGACTGCTGGGGAACGCGGCGGAAATTTTGCCGGAGCTGGTGAAGCGAGCCAGGGCAGGCGGCATCCGCCCGGATATCGTGACCGACCAGACTTCCGCGCACGATCCGGTGAACGGCTATCTGCCCGCAGGCTGGTCCGTGGAGCGCTGGCAGCAGGAGCGCGCCTCTCAGCCGAAAGCGGTAGAAAAAGCGGCTCGCGCTTCGATGGCGGTCCATGTCCAGGCGATGCTCGACTTCTGGCAAATGGGCGTGCCGACGGTCGACTACGGCAACAATATTCGTCAGGTGGCGTTTGATGAAGGCGTAGAAAACGCGTTTGACTTCCCGGGATTCGTACCGGCTTACATTCGGCCATTATTCTGTGAAGGCAAAGGCCCGTTCCGCTGGGTGGCGCTGTCCGGCGATCCGGAGGATATCGCCAAAACCGACGCGAAGCTCAAGGAACTGTTTCCGGACAACCATAATCTCCACCGCTGGCTGGATATGGCTCAGGAACGGATTGCCTTCCAGGGGCTGCCCGCGCGTATCTGCTGGCTGGGTTTGGGCGAGCGCCATCTGGCGGGCCTGGCGTTCAACGAGATGGTGCGCAGCGGCGAGCTGAAAGCGCCGGTTGTTATCGGACGCGATCACCTGGACTGCGGCTCCGTGGCTTCGCCAAACCGTGAAACGGAAGCGATGCAGGACGGTTCCGACGCGGTGTCCGACTGGCCTTTACTGAACGCGCTGCTCAATACCGCGGGCGGGGCGACGTGGGTCAGTCTGCACCACGGCGGCGGCGTGGGAATGGGCTTCTCCCAGCATGCCGGCGTGGTCATTGTGGCTGACGGCACTGCGGAAGCGGACGCGCGTCTGGGACGCGTGCTGTGGAACGACCCGGCGACGGGCGTGATGCGCCATGCGGACGCGGGCTATGAAAGCGCCGTGGCCTGCGCGCGCGAATATGAATTAAACCTGCCGATGGTGAAGTAGCCGCTACGGCGTGGTGGAGGGTGACAGCTCCACCACCTCATATTCCCCGCCGATTACCAGCTTGCACAAAATCTTGTATCCGTCGTTATCGAAGCCTTTTGGCGCTTTGCTCAGCTGTGCCGCGGCGTTTAAATCGGTGACCGATCCCAGATAAAACCAGCTGTCGATAATGTGATACTGGGTGAGATCGTGCCCGCTCTCTTTTAGCCCCACCGGGCCCGACCACGGCCAGCAGGTCAGACGGATTTTTTCCATCGCGGCCAGCAGCCTTTCGTGGTGTGCTTCCAGGCTTTCCTTACCTGAACAGGCCCCGGCGCAGCGCTTCAGGCCTGCGCGAAAGCATGCCCGGCCAGCGCTCAGCGTTTCCAGCCCCAGCAGCCCATAGCAAAGCCGCTGTTCGTCCGCCAGCGTTTGCAGCGTTTGCAATGCCGCCCGGCGGTTGGCGTAAAGACCATACAGACCTGGCTGCTGCGAGAAGTTAACCTCGCGGGCGTAGACCACCTGCGGCTTTTTCCCCGCGAAGCTAAGAGAACAAAGCTGGCGGTTGCGGCGCAGGCGTTTATTAAACAGCGGCTGCTGTTCTTTGATCATCTGCGCTTCAAGCAGCAGCGCGCCCAGTTCACCCGCGGTGCGGATGAAGGTGATACGGCGTGCCTGGCGCAGCAGGGCGGCTTCATCCGGCGTGCGGAAGTGGGACATCACGCGGGTGCGGATGTTTACGCTTTTGCCGATGTAGAGCGGCATGGCGTCGCTTTCGCCGTGAAAGACATAGACGCCCGGCGTTTTGGGCAGGCCGTCAAGCCAGGGGCGCAGATGTTCGGGATATTCATAAACTGCCGCGGCCTCAAAATGCAGGCGCGGGGTGCTGAGACGTCGAACCACGAAAAACTCCTGAATACTGTTTACTTATCCAGTCTAACAGAGAGCGGTTGACGAAAAAAGCAGCGAGTTAGCCGTGTTTGCGCGTGGCAAGCCAGCAAAGCAGGGACCCGCCCACGACCATCACCACCCCCTGCCAGAACGACCAGCCCGGATGCAGCCCGAGCCACAGGCTGGCGATCAGCGCCGAAAGGACCGGTGTGAAATACGAGGCGGTGGCCAGCAGCGTCATATTGCCGCGCTGTATTCCGGCGTTCCAGGCGGAGTAGGCCACGGCGGTCGACATGCCCATAAAGAGGAGCTGAGAAGTGGCGGGCAAAGTAAAGTGCAACGGCGCTTCATGAACGAAAGCGTATTTCGCCCATAGCACCAGCGCCGTGGCGCAGAAGAACAGCGTGACGGCGCTTCTGCCCTGGCTCCAGCGGCGGGTAAGGTTGCAGTACAGCGCCCAGATAATCGCCGCCGCAAAGGCCAGTCCGTAGGCAAGCGGATTGTCGAGGACGTTGTGCCACATTTGAACGGGCGACCAGCCGCCGTTGCCTTTCATCACCTGGATGATGCCCGCCAGCGAAAGCGCAAGGCCCGGCCACAGCCACAGACTTGCCCGCTGCTGGTTAATAAACAGGGCCAGTACGATAGTCAGGCTTGGCCACAAATAGTTGATCATCCCCAGCTCAAGCGACTGGCTGCGGGTATGCGCAAGCCCGATGGCGAGGGCGAGAAAGATTTCGTAAGTGACAAACAGCGCGCCGCCGATCCACAGATAGCGGGGCGGCATTTCGCGAACTTTGGGCAGGCCGCGAGCCAGACAGAGACAGCCCGCGCTGACGGTGTAGATCAGCGCCGCGCCGCCGACCGGGCCAAAATGCTCGCTGATGCTGCGCAGCAGGCCAACGGAGGTGCTCCACAGGAGGATGGCCAGCAGGCCGAAGAGCGTAGCGCGTTGCGAAGAACTGTCCATGTGCGTCCGGTCAATAAAAGGGGAATAGCCACCCTGATACTTGATGATAAGCCTGGGATAGCCTGGGCGAACTCAGAGTCTGGCGTCTTTTCGGGAACCAGGACCCTGAATTTCCTCAGAAGTTATATCTCTGCGAAGCGTGAAGCCGCTTATTTTTTCCAGAAATCGTCAAAAACGGTGATCGGCGGGCGGCGCTTGTGTTCGGTTCTGGTATACCAGCCTTCAATTACTGAGCTGATGCCTGTATCCAGCGGTTTCCCTTCCAGATAGTCGTCGATGTTTTCATAGGTGACGCCGAGTGCGACTTCGTCAGGCAGAGAAGGGCGATCGTCTTCCAGATCCGCCGTGGGTGCTTTCAGATAAAGGTGCTCCGGGCAGCCGAGAGCCTTCAGCAGCTGTTTACCCTGGCGCTTATTGAGGCGGAAAAGGGGATTGATATCGGTGCCGCCGTCGCCGTACTTGGTGAAGAAGCCGGTTACCGCTTCGGCGGCATGGTCGGTACCAACGACCACGCCTTTGGTCATTCCGGCGATGCTGTACTGCGCCTTCATGCGCTCACGCGCCTTCTCGTTGCCGCGAATAAAATCGCTTAGCTCAATGCCCGCTTCGCGCAGCGCTTCTTCGCTGGCCAGCACGGCGCCTTTAATATTGACCGTGAGAACCCGATCCGGCTGAATAAAACCGATGGCGTCCTGGCAGTCCTGCTCGTCAAACTGCACGCCAAACGGCAGGCGTACGGCGATAAACTGGTAGCCGTCGTCCTGGGTTTCGGCGCGCAGTTCGTCGATAGCCAGCTGGCAAAGTTTGCCGGCAAGCGTTGAGTCCTGGCCGCCGCTGATGCCCAGCACCAGAGATTTAATAAACGGATAGGTTTTCAGATACGCTTTCAGAAAATCGACGCTGGTGCGGATCTCCTGCTGCGCCTCAACCCGTGGTTTTACCCCTAACGCCTGAATAATCTCTTGTTGCAGAGCCATTTAACCCCTCCGGTTATGCTGTGCCTGCCGCTCGCAGGCTGCCAAAATGCAGATCCGTTAAAACTAACCTTTCGCCGCAGAAACGACAAGGCCGCAGGCCCTGACGGAAGCTCAATCGGCGGGATTTAGCGCAATTGAGCCGCGGCGAAGACGGTATAGCTAATTGTCCTAAATTCGATTCATTTTGGCTAACAAGTTGAAAAATGTTCTTTTATATTCCAGGCTTATCTAACACGCGCAAGCAATACGCTGAAAATGAGGATATAAAATGAACAAGAACTTAGCAGGAATTTTAAGTGCAGCGGCGGTGATGACAATGCTGGCAGGCTGTACCGCTTACGATCGTACAAAAGATCAGGTCGCGACGCCGGTAGTGAAAGATGTGAAAAAAGGCATGAGCCGTGAACAGGTGCAGCAGGTTGCCGGTAAGCCTTCTTCAGAAGTGACTATGATTCACGCCCGCGGTACCTGCCAGACCTACATTCTGGGCCAGCGTGACGGCAAAACTGAAACCTATTTCGTTGCCCTGGATGACACCGGCCACGTAATGAACTCGGGTTATCAGAGCTGTGCGGAATATGATACCGATCCGCAAGCCGCTAAAAAATAAATCCTTTAAAGAAAGCCGCCCGTCGCTGGGCGGCTTTTTTAATTTACCGCTTCGTTAATTTAACCGTTTTACGTAAAGAAGTGTCTTTATTTAATTTTGTGCAAAATAGGGCTTGCTTAATATATTGCCCCATGCGTTAATAGCCTTCTCGGTTTGTTCATCAGACCTTATGTAAAGCATTTTAGTAAAGCAGTTCTCAGTCAAGCGCTATCCACAGATACCTCTTCTCCGTGAGTCTCCTCCTAAAGTCCCATAAGTTACTCTGAAACTCAGACCATGGTGCTACACAACGTAGCGATAAAAAATTTTTGAGGAAGCATCTATGTCTACCCAACTGACTGGTTTAGTAAAATGGTTTAACGCTGATAAAGGCTTCGGCTTTATCACTCCTGACAACGGCACCAAAGACGTGTTCGTTCACTTCTCCGCGATTCAAAGCGACAGCTTTAAGACGCTCGAAGAAGGTCAGCGCGTGAAGTTCACCGTTGAAAATGGCGCGAAAGGCCCGGCGGCCGCAAACGTCATCGCTGAATAATTTCAGCCAAAAATGAGTTGCCGTGTTGCGTTACGATAGCGAAGAAGGGATAGCCCGGAGCAGTTAACGTGCACGAAAAGAAAAGCCTGAATACGATTAATATCGTGCTCGGGCTTTTTTTATTTCTGGCAGAAAAATATAAAATTCAATTACGAAGAATAAGCCGCGAGCAGTACGCCGCGGCTTATTTTTTTAGGCAGGAATATGCTCGACCTTATTACTGCGCGTCCAGACCCGGTGGGCGGCAAGTAATTTAAGGAATTCGTCCATGAAATTACCCGCCGCATCCTCGGCTTCTACCACGCCGTCTTCGCCCTGATCGTCAATGCCCAGTTTCGTTTTAAACTTGCGGGCGTCTCCGGCGAGGCCGATGACTTTCAGATGCTTATAAGCTTCGAGCAGGTAATAGGCCGCATCGCCGTTATTCAGAATCGAACTAAGATCGCCTCCCGGCACGATGACCGCATCCACGCTGACCGATGGTGAACCGGCAAACGTGGCGGCAACGGGCACGTTTGAACCATCGTCAGCCGTAATTTCCCCCAGCCTTGAGTAGAGCAGTTTTGTATGTACGCCATGAGCTTTTAAAGCCTTCACCACGGCAAGCACGTCTGCTGCTTTGACGCTTTCGCTGAGCAGTACGGCAACGACCCGGCCTTTTACCGAGCCGCTTGGCACGGCATAAAGGCTCAGGCTTGGATCTTTTTTCAATCCGTTAACGTCTTTTGGCGGAGCCACGTGCATTTGCTCATGGGAAAGCTCGATGCCCAGATTTTCCGCGACCGGCTGCGCAAGCGAGATGTCGATATGCGTCAGATGATCCACCACGCGCTCGCGTATATAGCCGCGCGCCACCTTGCTTAGCTCAAAGCTAAACGCGCCGATAATGTGCTGCTGCTCCACCGGCGTCTGGCTTTGCCAGAACAGGCGCGGCTGGGAGTAGTATTCGCCGAACGACGGGCTTCTTTCGCGGATTTTATGGCCTTCGACACGCGCCTGGTAGCTTTCAAACCCGCCGCGTTTAGGGCCTGGCGGGGTTTCGCGCGGCCAGTTGTCGTTAATTGAATTCGGCTCGTAGTTGGCCGGGTTGCTGTCGATATCCATGCGGTGCATGCCGTCACGCTGGAAATTGTGGTACGGGCAGGTAGGGCGGTTAATCGGAATTTCGTGGAAGTTCGGCCCGCCTAAACGGCTGATTTGCGTGTCGGTATAGGAGAACAGCCGCCCTTGCAGAAGCGGGTCGTTGCTGAAATCGAGCCCCGGAACGATGTGTCCCGGATGGAAGGCCGCCTGCTCGTTTTCGGCAAAGAAGTTGTCCGGGTTGCGGTTGAGGGTCATTTTCCCCACCAGGTGAACCGGCACCAGCTCCTCGGGGATTAGTTTTGTGGGGTCGAGAAGATCAAAGTCGTATTTAAACTCGTCCTCTTCCGGGATGAGCTGCAGCCCGAGCTCGTATTCCGGGAAATCACCGGCTTCGATGGCTTCCCAGAGATCGCGGCGGTGGAAGTCCGGATCGCGGCCCGTGAGCTTTTGCGATTCATCCCACAGCAGCGAGGCTTTCCCCGCTACCGGCTTCCAGTGAAAGCGTACGAAGGTGGCTTTACCTTCGGCATTAATCATGCGGAACGTATGAATACCGAAGCCTTCCATCGTGCGATAGCTGCGCGGCAGACCGCGGTCTGACATAGCCCACATCACGTTGTGCAGCGTTTCGGGCTGTAGTGAAACATAGTCCCAGAACGTATCGTGGGCGCTGCCGCCCTGAGGTATAGCCCAGTGCGGCTCAGGTTTTACCGCGTGGACGAAATCGGGGAATTTATGCGCATCCTGTATAAAGAACACCGGCGTGTTGTTGCCGACTAAATCGAAAATGCCTTCTTCGGTGTAAAACTTGGTCGCAAACCCACGAATATCGCGTACGGTGTCCGCTGAGCCCGCGCCGCCCTGTACCGTTGAGAAGCGCACGAAGACCGGCGTGATTTTATCCGGGTCGGAGAGGAAGTCTGCTTTGGTGACGTCGGCAAGATTTTTGTAAGGCTGGAAGAAGCCGTGCGCCGCAGAACCACGGGCATGGACGATACGCTCGGGGATACGTTCATGGTCAAAATGGGTGATTTTCTCCCGCAGGATAAAATCTTCCAGGAGCGTAGGCCCACGCGTACCGGCCCGCAGCGAATTTTGATCGTCCGCTATTCTGACGCCCTGGTTGGTGGTTAGCGGAAAGTTTTCGCCGTCTTTGCGATGCTTGTCGAGAGATTTTAGCTTCTCGTTGGAGGTATCGGGGGCTTTAAAGCTGCCTGCAGCCGTAGGCTCTGCTCCGGGCGGCGTGGGCTCCTGAGAGGGACGGTGCGTACCGTCTTCCGGAGCCAGTGAATCCATGCCGGGCTTTGATTCACTGGCGTCGTGAATCGGTGCGCTGTGGCTGAGGGGGTGTTTCTCATTCTTCGACATTGATCTTATCTCCTGTATTCATAGCTGAATAACCGGGTCGTTATCGGGTTAAAACCCCTCTAACTATAGAACAATGCCCCGACTCTGCTGCCCGTTGGCACGGATCGGGCTGAGAATCAGACAGTTAGCTACTGGACGCGACGAACAGGGCTATTTTCCGTTATCATAGACAGGTTGTTCACTAATCCAGTTTCCAATGTCATCGCCTATGAAACCACTGCGTCAACAAAATAACCGCCCCATTATTACCTATAAACCACGCGTGGAACCCGCGCCGCCTTCGCACGCCTGGCGAGCCGAGGGGTTTAAGGATGTTTGGGTACTGCACAATAAGTATGTGGCTTTTGTGCTGGTGGGGGACTCGTTTCGTCAGTCGCCGCCGTTCACCCTGCCAGAATCCGCTCAGCGGTGGGCGACGCAGGTGCGTCAGGAAAACGAAGTATAAAAAAAGGCCGCTTACGCGGCCTTTTTAGTTAGGGGGGCAGCTTAGCGATGCGCGAGTTCGATCTCTTCTTCGCTGTTAAGCACTTCTTTATCGGTCTGCTTCATTAACTGGCTGGTGATAGTCCCGGCAGTCATGGAGCCGCTGACGTTCAGCGCGGTACGGCCCATATCAATTAATGGCTCAACGGAGATCAGCAGGGCTACAAGCGTGACCGGCAGACCCATCGCTGGCAGAACGATCAGCGCAGCGAAGGTCGCACCGCCGCCCACGCCAGCAACACCGGCAGAGCTTACCGTGACGATGCCGACCAGCGTGGCAATCCACAGCGGATCGAGCGGGTTGATGCCCACGGTTGGCGCAACCATTACTGCCAGCATAGCAGGGTACAGACCCGCACAGCCGTTCTGGCCGATGGTGGCCCCGAAGGATGCCGCAAAGCTTGCGATAGATTCAGGCACGCCCAGACGACGGGTTTGTGCTTCTACGTTCAGCGGAATGCTGGCGGCGCTGGAGCGGCTGGTGAAGGCGAAAGTCAGCACCGGCCAGACTTTGCGGAAGTATTTCAGCGGGCTAACGCCGTTGACCGCCAGCAGCACCGCGTGAACGCCGAACATAATCGCCAGGCCGAGGTAAGAGGCGATGACGAAGCTGCCCAGCTTGATGATGTCCTGCAGGTTGGAGCTGGCGACGACTTTGGTCATCAGCGCCAGTACGCCGTACGGAGTCAGCTGCATCACCAGACGAACCAGCTTCATCACCCAGCTTTGCAGCGTGTCGATGGCCACCAGCACGCGCTCGCCTTTCGGCGCATCGTCCTTCAGCAGCTTCAGAGCGGCCACGCCCAGGAAGGCGGCGAAAATCACTACGCTAATGATGGAGGTTGGGTTCGCGCCCGTCAGATCGGCAAACGGGTTTTTCGGTACGAAGGAGAGAATAAGCTGAGGAACGGACAGGTCCGCAACTTTGCCAACATAGCTGGTTTCGATGGTGCTCAGGCGAGCCGTTTCTGCGGTGCCCTGCACCAGCCCTTCGGCGGTTAGGCCGAACAGGCTAGTCACCAGCACGCCGACCAGCGCTGCAATCAGCGTGGTGAACAGCAGGGTGCCAATGGTCAGAAAGCTGATTTTGCCCAGCGAAGAGGCGTTATGCAGTTTTGCCACGGCGCTCAGAATAGACGCAAAGACCAGCGGCATAACAATCATCTGCAGCAGCTGTACATAGCCGTTACCGACCACGTTAAACCACTGGATAGAATCTTTAAGCACCTGGCTGTCGGCGCCATAAATCGCGTGCAGGGCAATGCCAAACACCACGCCGATAGCCAGACCCAGCAGTACTTTTTTCGCCAGACTCCACTGTTTATGGCGAGTTTGTGCCAGCAACAGTAAAAGAATAACGAACACGATAACGTTCGCTATAAGTGGAAAGTTCATCCCCGTATCTCCTGATTTTTTTGTAAGCAGGCGGGCCTGCGCCCACCTTTATGCTGCAAAGCGTAACAGATGAGACGCCGCTCACTTATATTCAAAAGGAATTGATTATTACGAAATGGATTATTTCGTTTAATTATTGTTCCAGGTGGTGATTTAAGAAGCTATTGAAGGTGGTTTGCAGCGAATTTATCATCTGTGACGACCAGCGCACTGCACTGTTTTCGGGCAGGCTTTGCGGCATCCATACGGCCAGGCCGAATAGCGCCATGCATAAAAACCGTTCCAACTGGTTTCCTTTCTGCGGACGAATAATCGGGAAACGGAAACGCCAGCGGCACGGCCACAGCAGCGGTACACCGGCAGGGGTTAACATATCGGCAAGGATATGGCTTAGGTAGCCAAGCACCATGCCCTGTAACGCGTCGGCGGGGATCACCCAGCTTTCCGGCACTTTAAGATAGAAAAGGGCGAGCCCGGCGAAGACCGCGAACAGGCTGTGGGTGAAACCACGATGGCCGCAGGCCCGGGCAATGGGCCTGGAAATCCACGGCAGGCGCTGACCGAGAAATGATTTTGGGTGGTCGATGTCGGGCAGCAGGCAGGTCAAAATTGCCGAGGGCACGATATGCCACCAGTCACCCTGCGCCAGGACGGGCGTGAGCTCGGCGTTTTTGGCAAATACTGCGCTGGCTATGGAAAAAAGCAGGTGGCCTTCCGCCGTCATGATACAACCCGGATGAGAACTGTCGATTCATCCAGTATAGGGATTTTATACAGTAGACGGAAGAGGTGACGCTGTAACATTTTATCACCGCCGGGATCTCCCGACGGCAGCGCGGCCTAGCGGGCAAGCCACCCGCCATCAACGGCGAGCGTATAGCCATTGATATAGTCGGCAGCGCCTGATGCCAGAAATACCGCGGCACCCTGCAAATCCTCGGGTTTCCCCCATCGACCCGCCGGGATCCTGTCCAGTATTTCCTTGCTGCGTACTTCGTCGTCCCGCAGCGGCTTAGTGTTGTTGGTCGCCATATATCCAGGTGCGATGGCATTGACGTTAATATTGTACGGCGCCCATTCGTTTGCCAGCAGGCGCGTTACGCCCAGCATCGCGCTCTTGGAAGCGGTATAGGAAGGAACGCGGATCCCCCCCTGAAAAGAGAGCATTGAGGCGATATTGATTATTTTTCCCCCCTGGCCCTGACGGATAAACTGTTTCGCCACGGCCTGGGAGAGAAAGAACACTGACTTGATATTCAGGTTCATGACGTCGTCCCAGTTCTTTTCGCTAAACGCCAGCGCGTCTTCGCGTCGTATAGTGCCCGCGTTGTTGACCAGAATGTCAATTTTCCCCATCCGCGAGACGGCTTCTTCAACGAGGCCTGGAATGATGCCCGACTGGCTCAGGTCGGCCTGAATAGCGGTGAAGCGACGTCCCAGGGCCTCAACTTTTTGCGCGGTTTCATGGGGGATTTTGCGATTAACGCCAATAATATCGCAGCCGGCTTCGGCCAGACCAAGCGTCATGCCTTGCCCCAGGCCGGTATCACATCCGGTGACGAGCGCAACTTTGCCCTGCAAATTGAAAGCCTCGAGAATCATAGCTACCCCGGTAAAATGATGGCGCGCGCTGGCGCTGGTCTGAAAAGGATAGGCAGGAGGCAGAGGAAATTCAAATGGAATTGAAATGGCGTTTCATAAAGTTGATGCGCGTTGGGTTTCGCTTCAAGGGCAGCGCGCGCTGCCCCCTGTAATCATCAGCCCAGCAGGTGCTCAGCGCGCAGCTCGGTCAGTGACTTAAGCTTTGCGTCGGCCAGGCACCAGCGCGGGTTGCTCTGGTTTTCCTCCGCGGGTACGACGATAGAACGCATGCGAGCGGCTTTTGTGGCGACCATGCCGTTAACGGAATCTTCGAGCGTCACGCACGCCAGCGGGGAAATGCCCAGCCTGGCCGCCGCGTCGAGGTAAACCTGAGGATGGGGTTTGCTGTAGGGCAGGTGTTCCGCAGAGGCAATAGCGTCAAACTGCTCGCGCAGGCCGAACATTTCCAGCACGCGTTCAAGCATATGCAAAGGGGAAGCGGAGGCCAGACCCACTTTCAGGCCCTGAGCTTTGCACAGGGCCACGGCTTCCCGCACGCCGGGCAAAAGAGGACGACGCTCTTCTACCAGAGAGAGTGCGCGGGTAATGATGCGCTGAGTCACTTCTTCACGCGTTGGGCCATTCCACGGCTGCTGGGCAAACCAGAGTTCAACCACTAAATCAATGCGCAGCCCCAGCGTATCGGCCAGCTCGTGGCGTCGGGATATATCCACGCCGATACCTGCCATGACGTCTAATTCAGCCTCGTCCCAGAGAGGTTCAGAATCAATAAGTAAACCGTCCATATCAAAAATCGCAGCTAAAATTTGGCGCGTGTCGGCCATATCGGGACTCCTGTCAGCGTTCATTTAAAAAGTTGCCCATATGAATAGCGGGAAAAGGCAGCGGATGCCACCGCTTTTGCGAATTTCGCCCGCAAAGCTCAGGCGAAATGTGGCCGGACGAGGTAGACTTTGTGCCAGTAAGCTACGTCTTTATCAAAGGGGAAAGAATGACGTATCAACAAGCTGGACGCATTGCCGTGCTGAAACGCGTTGCGGGCTGGGTGATTTTTATCCCGGCGCTGTTATCAACGCTGGTATCACTCCTGAAATTTATGTATGAGCACAGCGAAAAGCAGCCAGGCATTAACGCCGTGATGCTGGATTTTGCGCACGTGATGATTGAAATGATGCGTTTTAACACGCCGTTTCTTAATTTCTTCTGGTACAACTCGCCGCAGCCGGATTTCCATCAGCATGCCAACGTGCTGTTCTGGGTGATTTATGCTTTGATTTTTATTGGCCTGGCATTACAGGATTCTGGGGCCAGAATGGGGCGTCAGGCCCGCTTCCTGCGTGAAGGGGTTCAGGATCGGCTGATTCTGGAACAGGCGAAAGGGTCGGAGGGGTTAACCAAAGCGCAGCTGGACGCTAAAATTGTGGTGCCGCGCCATACTATTTTGCTGCAAATTTTCCCGCTTTATATTCTGCCGGCGATCCTGATTGTGGCAGGATACTTCTTCTTCTCTCTGCTCGGTTTTATCTGAGAACAGCCACTCCGGCTGGGAGTGGCTTCGCACAATCTACGCCGCAATGACTCTTTCCAGCGCTTTCTGGGCGGTAACTAAATGCTGCCCGCCAAACAAAATGGCCCGGTTCAGCAGCGTGTAAAGCTGGTAGATGGGCTGTCTGTCGAGAAAACCGGCGGGAAGAGGGGAAACGGACTGATAGCCGTCGTATATCTGCGGCGGCTGGTCGCCGTGCAGCGGCAGCATCGCCAGGTCGCATTCTCTGTCGCCCCAATAGCAGGCGGGATCGTAAATAAACGGCCCGTCTGGCCCCAGCGCGCAGTTGCCCGACCATAAATCACCGTGCAGTAAAGAAGGCTGCGGCTGATGGGAAGCAAGAGCGCGGTGCACATAATCGACAATCATGTCGATGTCGCCCAGATGAATGCCTTTCTCCGCCGCCATTTCCAGCTGCCAGCCGATGCGCTGTTCGGCAAAGAAGGTTGACCAGCGGCGCTGCCAGGCGTTGGGCTGCGGCGTGGTGGAAAGATCGTTATCAAAATCGAGACCAAACTGTGGCTGGTCGCTCCACTGGTGCAGGCGGGCAAGCTGCTGCCCGAGCAGGAATGCATTGTGGGCGTCGAGCGGCCTGGCCGGGAGATACTCGAGGAGCAGGAAGCTGTAGTCTCTGTCGGAGCCTAAACCCCAGACCTTTGGGACTCGCACCGTATTGCTGCGCGACAGAAGCTCAAGCTGATCGGCTTCTGCGGTAAATATCGGCAGCATCTCCCGATCGTCGCTTTTGACAAAGATCTCATGACCGGCATAGCGTATCCGCCACGCCGCGTGGATTTCACCGCCGGGAAGCTCGGTGCGTTGTTCAATTTCAGCCTCTCCCAACTGCTCGCTTAACAGACGACTGATGGCTTGCCACATGATATTTCTCCCCAGTTGCTCTGGTAGATCATTAGCTTGCACTTTTAACCGGGGCAAAACCAAGAACCAACGCACATCCCCGGTCAGTAATTGAACTCCTTTCTCACTTTGGCGATTTCTGCCACTCCTCCCAGGTCTGGACGCTGACTTCAGGCTCAACGCCCAGCGCGACCTGGCCCAGGGCTTTTGCCAGCTCGATAACCTCCTCTTTGCTCTGAGTCCCGACGAGCCCGAATGTGTTCGTGCCCAGTTCATGCACTTTGCCATCGTCATCGCTCAGCGTGAGTAAAAAACCGCCGCGCGTCAGTTGGTTATTGAGTTCATTGATGTCGGTCAGGCTTTCTTCTTTAAACGTGACGGTGATGACGAAGCGTTCTATGCCTCCACTACTCATGATTCACCTCATTGTTATCCCAAAGGTTTTAGCATAGTTCATCTGCCTGAAATGGCGACTTTTAGCGCAGCGAAGAGAGGGCGGAAAGGAGGTTCCCCCCGCCAGCGGGGGGCGTTTTTAAGCGCGGAGGTAATCATAAATCTTTTGTGTGTTCGCAAGAGAGCACAGGCGCGTGCCCTGATTCAACGTTGCTGCGCTGCCCGCAGCGACGCCAAACCGCACCATATCCAGCAGCGGAGCATTTTCAGCAAGCTTCAGGGTCATAGCCCCGACCATGCTGTCACCCGCGCCTACGGTACTCTGGCTTTTTACCGGCGGTGGAACGACCTGCACATAGCCTGTGGCGTCCACTCCCAGCGCTCCCTGTGGACCGAGTGAAACCACAACGCGGCGGGCTTTACCGCTGGCGACAATCTCCTGCGCGGCCTGGCGGACGTCATCAGGCTGGGTCAGTTCACGGTTAACCAGCGCGCTGAGTTCTTTCTGATTCGGCTTAACCAGTTCAATACCGCCGATTTCAAGCGAGGCTTTTAGCGCTTCGCCCGAGCTGTCAATAATGCAGCGAATTCCGGCTTTCTGCGCCGCCCGCACCAGCGAGCAAAGTTTGCCAACGTCCACGCCCGGCGGCAGGCTTCCGCTGATGACCAGAATTGAACCTGAATCGATAGCCAGGACTTTTTCTTCCAGGCGGTGAAATTCTTCGGCCGTCAGCGCAGCTCCCGGCATAACAAAGCGATACTGCTCGCCGGTCGACTGCGTATGAACATGCAGGTTCTGCCGCGTCCAGTCGTGAGAGTCGACGGTATCAATTGCTACTTTTTCTTCAGTTAGCAGGGCGCAGAGATGTTCACCCGTTGCGCCGCCTGCGGGGAAAATAGCCGTTGCCTTGCCGCCGAGATGCGCAATGGCGCGGGCGACATTTATCCCGCCTCCGCCCGGTTCAAAAATCGGCGAGGTACAGCGTAGTTTTCCTTCCGGATAAATTTGTGGGGTTTTTGTGGCGCTATCAAGAGAGGGAGCTAGTGTCAGCGTATAGATGCGAGCCATGAATCCTCCTTTTTAATGAATGCCTAAGCTTAGCACCGTTCCACCGCTGAATATTTTAATTAACATCATGATTTTTCAATTAATTACCAAAAAGCAAGTGCTGCCTATCTATATGAAAATAAAGATGTTTTAAGAGCTCTCTTATTCAAAAAATGAAAGAGGAATTCATTGCTATGTTATTCAGGCTTTTTTATAATTTGTAACCTTTCTTGAGGGCATAATCATTTGATCCTCGAGGAAGATTCCGGAACCTTGGTGGTTTCTTTTTTTGTCGTACGGATTAATAAATGAAGCTTGTTAAGACAGTACCGGCTGCAATTTTGCTGACCGGAAGTGCGCTATTGAGTCACTTTGCAGTTGCAGATACTACGGTTTTCACTGTCATGGATGACCCGACTACCGCGAAAAAACCTTTCGAAGGTAATCTTAATGCGGGCTATCTTGCCCAGTCAGGTAACACCAAAAGCTCCACGCTCACTGCCAATACCAATATGACCTGGTATAACGCGTCCACGGCCTGGTCAATTTGGGGGAATGCGAACAACACCTCTTCCAACGATGAACGCTCGTCAGAGACTTACTCTGCGGGTGGTCGTAGCCGCTATAACGTGACGGACAGCGACTATCTGTTTGGCCAGGCAAGCTGGTTAACGGATCGTTTCAACGGCTACCGTGCACGCGATGTGCTGACCGCGGGTTACGGCCGCCAGTTCCTTAGCGGCCCGGTACACTTTTTCCGTCTGGAATTTGGTCCTGGCGTGCGCTATGACGAATACACCGACGGCGGGCATGAAACTCAGGCGCTGGGCTATGCTTCCGGGATCTATAACTGGCAGCTGACGGACAATGCTAAATTTATTCAGGGCGTTTCCGTGCTGGGGAGTGAAGACACGACGGTGAACTCCGAGACGGGGCTGGAAGTGGCTATCAACGAGCATTTTGGTCTGAAAGTTGCTTACAACGTGACCTGGAACTCCAATCCGCCGGACTCTGCGCCGGATCATACGGACAGAAAAACCGCCATTACGCTTGGCTACAAAATGTAATTGGCTAAGCCGGGAGATATCCCGGCTTTTTTACATTTAAACCGCTGCTACATTTTTATTTAACGTCAGCATTTGGCGATTTAACTCTTTTGGTTCTTAAATGCCGGGCCGTATTTTCTGTATTCTCGCTCCCATGAGAAACAATATGCAGACCACCTCAAACACACAATTGTCCTCCAGGCTTTGTAAAAGAAAAACTGCATGCGGAACTGGCTGTAGAGCGCAGGCGGTGGAAAAATCAGCCGGGCTAAATCATACTAATTTTCTTGAATTTATCGGGAGAGAGAAAATGATTCAGGACTTTCAGGATATCAAAAATGAATTTGATAAGTATGGTCCGGAACAGGGCGAGGAAGTCGCCCAGGCTATGTATGAAGCGCTGTCAGAGAGGCTGACGCCCTATTTTTTTAATCAGGATAATGTGTTCAAACGCCGGCTGTTAGCGAAGCTCGAAGAAGGGGAAAGGGATGTCGGGACTAAAAAGAGGTATGACTGGCTGGATGCTTTTAACAGAAATAAACCAGAGGGTCGCTAAGGCGGCTTTTTTATTGGTTGAAATCCGCCGCTGAGGATCAGCATGAGGCGCACCCGCGTGAACATACTGTCGGTCATCAACTCCGCTTCCAGCGCAACTTTCGAAATAATCGGCGGGTGAGAGTGCCGGATAGTCACCGTTCCCCGTGACAGGGTGCCGACGTTGTGATTTCAGAAAGTGCCTTCATATAGCCGTGGTGTATTCACCTTTTTTTTAATGTTACCATTGCCGACACGGATGAAAGGCAGCCAACGCCGATTTTTCATTTGTGTACCAGATTGTGTACCAATCCGACAATTGTTGGTCAGATGGTTGCGCAACTTATTGATTTTAAATAACTATTTCTGTTGCATGTGATCTTACGTGTGGGTCACCACTGCAAATAAGGACTTATCATGCCTGTAATTACTCTTCCTGATGGCAGCCAACGCCATTTCGATCGTCCCGTTAGCCCGCTGGATGTGGCGCTTGATATCGGTCCCGGTCTTGCAAAAGCCTGTATCGCAGGCCGCGTAGACGGTGAGCTGGTGGATGCCTCCGATATCATTGACCACGATGCGAAACTCGCCATCATCACGGTAAAAGACGAAGCCGGCCTGGAAATTCTTCGCCACTCCTGTGCTCACCTGCTGGGTCATGCTATCAAGCAGCTGTGGCCCAATACCAAAATGGCGATTGGCCCGGTTATCGACAACGGCTTCTACTATGACGTTGATATTGACCATACCCTGACCCAGGAAGACCTTGAGCTGCTCGAAAAGCGTATGCACGAGCTGGCCGAGAAAGATTACGATGTTATCAAGAAGAAAGTGAGCTGGCATGAAGCCCGTGAAACCTTCGTCAACCGCGGCGAAAGCTACAAAGTTGCCATTCTTGATGAAAACATCAGCCATGATGACAAACCTGGTTTGTACCATCATGAAGAATACGTTGATATGTGCCGCGGTCCGCACGTACCGAATATGCGTTTCTGCCATCACTTTAAACTGCAGAAAACGTCCGGCGCGTACTGGCGTGGCGACAGCAACAATAAAATGCTGCAACGCATCTACGGCACTGCATGGGCGGATAAAAAACAACTCAATGCCTATCTGCAGCGTCTGGAAGAGGCGTCCAAGCGCGACCACCGTAAAATCGGTAAGCAGCTCGACCTGTATCACATGCAGGAAGAAGCGCCGGGCATGGTGTTCTGGCACAACGACGGCTGGACAATCTTCCGCGAGCTGGAAGTGTTTGTGCGTTCCAAGCTGAAAGAGTACCAGTATCAGGAAGTTAAAGGCCCGTTCATGATGGACCGTGTGCTGTGGGAAAAAACCGGCCACTGGGACAACTACAAAGACGCGATGTTCACCACTTCTTCGGAGAACCGTGAATACTGCATCAAGCCGATGAACTGCCCGGGACACGTGCAGATCTTCAACCAGGGTCTGAAATCCTACCGCGATCTGCCGCTGCGCATGGCAGAATTCGGTAGCTGTCACCGTAATGAACCTTCAGGCGCCTTACATGGCCTGATGCGCGTTCGTGGCTTCACCCAGGATGATGCACACGTTTTCTGTACTGAAGATCAGGTTCGCGATGAAGTGAACAGCTGTATTCGCATGGTTTATGACATGTACAGCACCTTCGGTTTTGAAAAAATCGTCGTTAAATTGTCCACTCGTCCAGAAAAACGCATCGGCACCGATGAAATGTGGGATCGTGCAGAAGCTGACCTGGCCGTAGCCCTGCAGGAAAATGAAATCCCGTTTGACTACCAGCCGGGTGAGGGCGCGTTTTACGGCCCGAAAATTGAATTTACCCTGTATGACTGCCTGGATCGTGCATGGCAGTGCGGGACTGTACAGCTCGATTTCTCCCTTCCTGCGCGCCTAAATGCGTCGTACATCGGCGAAAACAACGAACGTCTGGTGCCGGTTATGATTCACCGCGCCATTCTTGGCTCGATGGAAAGGTTTATCGGGATTCTCACCGAAGAGTTCGCTGGCTTCTTCCCAACCTGGCTTGCGCCGGTGCAGGCAGTGGTCATGAATATCACCGACGGACAGTCTGAATACGTTAACGAATTGACCCGTAAACTACAAAATGCAGGCATTCGCGTAAAAGCAGACTTGAGAAATGAGAAGATAGGCTTTAAAATCCGTGAACACACGTTGCGTCGTGTCCCTTATATGTTGGTTTGTGGCGACAAAGAGGTCGAAGCAGGCAAAGTTGCCGTTCGTACCCGTCGTGGCAAAGACCTGGGAAGCATGGACGTCAACGAATTGATTGAAAAGCTGCAGCAAGAGATTCGCAGCCGCAATCTAAATCAACTGGAGGAATAAAGTATTAAAGGCGGAAAAAGAGTTCAACCGGCGCGTCCTAATCGCATTAACAGAGAAATTCGTGCCACTGAGGTTCGTCTAACAGGTGTAGACGGCGAGCAGCTAGGTATTGTCAGTCTGAATGAAGCTTTAGAAAAAGCCGAAGAGGCTGGGGTTGATTTAGTCGAAATCAGTCCTAATGCCGAACCGCCTGTTTGCCGCATCATGGACTACGGCAAGTTCCTCTACGAAAAAAGCAAATCTTCTAAGGAACAGAAGAAAAAGCAAAAAGTTATTCAGGTTAAGGAAATCAAATTCCGGCCTGGCACTGACGATGGCGACTACCAGGTAAAACTCCGCAGCCTGGTTCGCTTTCTGGAAGAGGGTGATAAAGCTAAGATCACGCTGCGTTTCCGCGGTCGTGAGATGGCTCACCAGCAGATCGGTATGGAAGTGCTTAACCGCGTCCGTGACGATCTGAGTGAACTGGCAGTAGTCGAATCCTTCCCATCGAAGATCGAAGGCCGCCAGATGATCATGGTGCTCGCTCCTAAGAAGAAACAGTAAGGCACTCAAGTAACAGTTCCCGCGGGGCTCACGCCTCGCAGGATTTGTTCGCCTTCTGGTTCGTTTAATTAACAATGCGAAGTGGAAAGTAATTAAATGCCAAAGATTAAAACAGTACGCGGCGCCGCTAAGCGCTTCAAAAAGACTGCCGGTGGTGGTTTTAAGCGTAAGCACGCAAACCTGCGTCACATTCTGACTAAAAAGTCTACTAAGCGTAAACGTCATCTGCGTCCGAAAGGCATGGTCTCCAAAGGGGATCTGGGCCTGGTAGTCGCGTGCCTGCCGTACGCATAAGTTAACTTTTTAATTAATTCAGAATATAGAACAGGAGAGCTAATATGGCTCGCGTAAAACGTGGTGTAATCGCACGTGCTCGTCACAAAAAAATCCTCAAACAAGCTAAAGGCTACTATGGTGCGCGTTCACGCGTATACCGCGTTGCCTTCCAGGCTGTTATCAAAGCTGGTCAGTATGCTTACCGTGACCGTCGTCAACGTAAGCGTCAGTTCCGCCAGCTGTGGATTGCACGTATCAACGCTGCAGCTCGTCAGAACGGTATCTCTTACAGCAAATTCATCAACGGCCTGAAAAAAGCCTCTGTTGAAATTGACCGTAAGATCCTGGCTGACATCGCAGTTTTCGACAAAGTGGCATTCTCTGCCCTGGTTGAAAAAGCGAAAGCAGCTCTGGCGTAAGCCAGTTATCAGAGGGAGCTTGTCTCCCTCTTTTAATTTCTAACATAATCAAAATATTGACATTTCGGGTGTGAGGCTTTTCAATACACGCAACGAAACCGTTGATTAAGGTAACTGCAAGCATGAATGCTGCTATTTTCCGTTTCTTTTTTTACTTTAGCGCCTGACTCAGGGGGCTTTGCGCGTAAGAGAAGAAACGAAAAACAGCGCTGAAAGCCTCCTTTGTGGAGGCTTTTTTTTTGCATATTGAATTTGTACAGACAAACCACCCCGGTAATTATGCCGGCATAAGAGGAATACCATGCCACATCTCGCAGAGCTGGTTGCCAACGCAACGGCCGCCATAAACGAGGCCCAGGATGTCGCCGCGTTAGACAGCGTACGCGTCGAGTATTTAGGGAAGAAGGGGCACCTGACCCTCCAGATGACCACCCTGCGTGAGCTGCCGGCGGAAGAGCGTCCGGCAGCAGGGGCGGTAATAAACGAAGCGAAAGAGCAGGTGCAGGAAGCGCTGAACGCGCGTAAAGCATCTCTTGAAAGCGCCGCGCTGAATGCGCGTCTGGCTCAGGAAACGATTGACGTTTCTCTGCCTGGTCGCCGCATTGAAAACGGTGGCCTGCACCCGGTGACCCGGACTATCGATCGTATCGAAAACTTCTTTGGTGAGCTCGGCTTTACCGTAGCAACCGGCCCGGAAATCGAAGATGACTATCACAACTTTGATGCGCTGAATATCCCCGGTCACCACCCGGCGCGTGCGGATCACGACACCTTCTGGTTTGACGCCACTCGTCTACTGCGTACGCAAACCTCCGGCGTACAAATCCGTACGATGAAAGACAAACAGCCGCCAATCCGCATCATTGCACCGGGCCGCGTTTATCGTAACGATTACGACCAGACCCACACGCCAATGTTCCACCAGATGGAAGGCCTGATCGTAGATAAAAACATCAGCTTCACCAATCTGAAGGGCACGCTGCACGACTTCCTGCGCAACTTCTTCGAAGAAGATTTGCAGATTCGCTTCCGCCCGTCTTACTTCCCGTTCACTGAACCGTCCGCTGAAGTCGACGTGATGGGCAAAAACGGCAAGTGGCTTGAAGTGCTGGGCTGCGGCATGGTGCACCCTAACGTTCTGCGTAACGTGGGCATCGATCCTGAAGTTTATTCAGGTTTCGCCTTCGGGATGGGCATGGAACGTCTGACCATGCTGCGCTACGGCGTGACCGATCTGCGTGCATTTTTCGAAAACGACTTACGTTTCCTCAAACAGTTCAAATAAGGGCAGGATATCCAATGAAATTCAGTGAACTCTGGTTACGCGAATGGGTCAATCCAGCCAACAGCAGTGAAGAGCTTTCTGGTCAGATAACCATGGCGGGCCTGGAAGTTGACGGCGTTGAAGCGGTCGCCGGGGCTTTTAACGGCGTGGTTGTCGGCGAAGTCGTCGAGTGCGGCCAGCATCCTAATGCCGATAAGCTTCGCGTTACAAAAGTCAACGTCGGTGGCGATCGTCTGCTGGATATCGTCTGCGGTGCGCCAAACTGCCGCCAGGGCCTGAAAGTTGCCGTGGCAACGGTTGGCGCAGTGCTGCCCGGCGACTTCAAAATTAAAGCGGCTAAGCTACGCGGCGAGCCTTCCGAAGGCATGCTGTGCTCTTTCTCCGAGCTGGGTATTTCCGACGATCATGACGGCATCATCGAGCTACCTGCTGATGCACCCGTCGGGACCGACATCCGCGAATTCCTGAAGCTTGACGATAACACCATCGAAATCAGCGTTACGCCAAACCGTGCCGACTGCCTGGGGATTATCGGCGTTGCTCGTGACGTTGCCGTGCTGAACAAGCTGCCGCTGGTTGAGCCTGAAATGACCGCGGTAGCTGCGACTATCAATGATACTTTGCCAATCCGCGTCGATGCGGCGGAAGCGTGCCCGCGCTACCTGGGGCGCGTAGTGAAAGGTATTAACGTTAAAGCGCCAACCCCGCTGTGGATGAAAGAGAAGCTGCGCCGCTGCGGTATTCGCTCCATCGACGCAGTGGTTGACGTCACTAACTACGTTCTGCTGGAGCTGGGCCAGCCGATGCACGCGTTCGATCTGGATCGCATCGAAGGCGGTATCGTTGTGCGAATGGCAGAAGAGGGCGAAACGCTGACTCTGCTGGACGGCAACGAAGCGAAGCTGAACGCTGATACGCTGGTTATTGCGGACCACAACAAAGCGCTGGCAATGGGCGGCATCTTCGGCGGCGAGCACTCCGGCGTAAACGACGCCACTCAAAATGTCCTGCTGGAATGCGCGTTCTTCAACCCGCTTTCTATTACCGGTCGCGCGCGTCGTCACGGCCTGCACACCGATGCATCCCATCGCTATGAGCGCGGCGTTGACTCTGCGCTGCAATACAAAGCGATGGAGCGTGCGACTCGCCTGCTTATCGAGCTGTGCGGCGGCGAAGCGGGCCCGGTCATTGATGTCACCAATGATACGCACCTGCCAAAACCAGCCACTATTACTCTGCGCCGCAGCAAGCTGGATCGTCTGATCGGCCATCATATTGAAGATGCGCTGGTGGGCGATATTCTGCGTCGTCTGGGCTGTGAAGTCACCGACGGTCAGGATCAATGGACTGCCGTTGCGCCAAGCTGGCGTTTTGACATGCAGATCGAGGAAGATCTGGTGGAAGAGGTGGCCCGCGTCTACGGTTATAACAGCATTCCTGACGAACCGGTCCAGGCGGGTTTAATCATGGGCACCCACCGCGAAGCGGACCTTTCCCTGAAGCGTGTGAAAACCATGCTGGTGGACAAAGGTTATCAGGAAGTCATCACCTACAGCTTTGTGGATCCAAAAATTCAGCAGCTGCTGCACCCGGGCGAAGAAAATCTGATTCTTCCTAACCCGATCTCCAGCGATATGTCCGCTATGCGTCTCTCGCTGCTGACCGGGCTGCTTAATACCGTCGTTTATAACCAGAATCGCCAGCAAAGCCGCGTGCGTATTTTTGAAAGTGGCCTGCGCTTTGTGCCTGATACGCAGGCAGACCTCGGCATTCGCCAGGACGTTATGCTGGCCGGGGCGCTGTGCGGCAACCGCTATGAAGAACATTGGGATCTGGCGCGCAACACCGTCGACTTCTATGATTTGAAGGGCGATCTGGAGTCCGTTCTCGATCTGACGGGCAAACTTTCAGGCATCGAATTCAGAGTGGCGAGCAATCCAGCCCTGCATCCGGGACAAAGTGCGGCCATTTATTTACACGGCGAATACATTGGTTTCATTGGCGTTGTGCATCCTGAACTGGAACGTAAGCTTTCGCTTAACGGCCGCACGTTGGTGTTTGAACTGTTATGGAACAAGGTCGCAGACCGCGTGGTGCCTGATGCGCAGGAAATTTCTCGCTTCCCGGCAAACCGTCGCGACATCGCCGTTGTGGTCGCTGAAAACGTTCCCGCAGCAGATATTTTGGTCGAATGTAAGAAAGTTGGCGCAAATCAGGTAGTTGGCGTAAACTTGTTTGATGTGTACCGTGGCAAAGGCGTAGCCGAAGGTTATAAGAGCCTCGCCATAAGCCTTATCCTTCAGGATACCGGCCGTACACTCGAAGAAGAGGAGATTGCCGCTACCGTTGCAAAATGCGTAGAGGCATTAAAAGAGCGATTCCAGGCATCATTGAGGGATTGAACGTATGGCGCTTACAAAAGCTGAAATGTCAGAATATCTGTTTGATAAGCTTGGGCTTAGCAAACGAGACGCGAAAGAGCTGGTAGAGCTGTTTTTCGAAGAGATCCGTCGCGCTCTGGAAAACGGCGAGCAGGTTAAACTATCAGGCTTCGGTAATTTTGACTTACGCGATAAAAACCAACGTCCCGGGCGTAACCCGAAGACCGGTGAAGACATTCCCATCACGGCCCGCCGTGTGGTGACGTTCCGACCTGGTCAGAAGTTGAAGAGTCGGGTTGAAAACGCGTCGCCAAAAGACGAGTAACCTGAGTTAACCAAAAAGGCCGCCTTCGCGGCCTTTTTCTTTTTTTACCCTTCGGCAATGTCGTTCAAAAGTTTGCCGATTAAAACAGTAACCTCCCTTCACAGGACTTTATCCGGCAGCCGGGACGCCAGGTCTCCGGCTGCAAATGCTATCAATATGTTCCATCATTGGTTATGACGAAAAGAAATTGTCCGAAAGGTTTTTATCGCCGCTAAAACCCTGCCTATTTTCTTCGCTTGTCCTCCCGGACAAACTCCCCGTAAAATCAGCAGCCTGATTGCACTCCTATGGACCCACAGCCTGATGCTCACTTTTGTCTCCCGACAGCGCCGTCTTGAACGTTCCTGGCTGATTATTTTGCTGGTGACGACGATTGCTATGGTCGCGGTGAGCCTCTGCGCTGGCGACCGTTGGTATTCGCCGTTGAACTGGTGGCGCGACGATGCGCGGCTTTTTGTCTGGCAGATTCGTCTGCCCCGCACGCTGGCCGTTTTACTGGTTGGGGCCGCGCTGGCGATCTCCGGCACGATTATGCAGGCGCTGTTTGAAAATCCCCTGGCCGAACCAGGCCTGCTTGGCGTTTCAAACGGGGCAGGCGTGGCGCTGATTGCTGGCGTTCTGCTTGGGCAAGGCATGCTGCCCACCTGGGCTTTAGGCCTCTGCGCAATTGTGGGCGCGCTGCTTATCACGCTTATTCTTTTGCGCTTCTCCCGCCGTCATCTCTCCACCAGCCGATTATTACTGGCGGGCGTCGCGCTGGGGATCATTTGCAGCGCGCTGATGACCTGGGCGGTCTATTTCAGCACTAGCCTGGATTTACGCCAGCTCATGTACTGGATGATGGGCGGATTTGGCGGGGTGGACTGGCGTCAATGGTGGCTGATGGTGACGCTTCTGCCGGTGATGGTTTGGCTGTGCGGCAAACATACACCTCTGAATCTGATGGCGCTGGGGGAAACGTCCGCGCGCCAGCTTGGCCTGTCGGTTTGGGCCTGGCGTAATATTCTGGTGATAGCGACCGGCTGGCTGGTCGGCGTTAGCGTGGCGCTTGCCGGTGCGATAGGCTTTATCGGCCTGGTGATTCCACACATGCTCAGACTAAAAGGGCTGACCGATCACCGCGTTTTATTGCCGGCCAGCGCGCTTGCCGGAGCGTCCGTGCTGCTTGGTGCCGATATTATTGCCCGGCTGGCACTCACCTCCGCAGAGCTGCCAATTGGCGTGGTGACCGCCTCTTTGGGCGCACCGGTATTTATCTGGCTGCTCCTAAAGTCACACGCCAGATAAATCGGTTCGCAAGTCAGATTTTTTTCGCCTGCCAGGCGTGAATCAGGAACGACTGGAAAAAGCGCAGCGGCGCAGCAAAACCAGCCTGCATGATGAGCGCTTCCGTTTTTTCCGGCGCCAACAGCAGAAGGCGCTGGGCCATCTGTGCTTTCACCTCCGCCATACTTTTTTGCTGCTGAAAACCGAGGTCCTGTATTGCCGTCCAGCTTTTTAATTTCTCTTCAAAATCGGCTGCGTCCATGTCACCGGCGATTTCTGCGACGATAAGCTGCCCGTTTGTCCCCAGCCTTTCAGCCATTTGCTGGTAAATGCCCTGGCGTGCAGGATCCTGAATAAAATGCGTTACCAGCAGGCAAAAAACCGCATCGTATTTCTCAGCGGCAGGCACATCGCTGATATAGCCTTCAATCAGATCGCATCTCGGAGCCACGCCTTTTTCAACCAGCTTTTCAGCGCAAACCGACAGCATATCCGGGGAGGGATCTACGCCGGTGAACCGCCAGCCGGGATGGGTTTCAGCCAGATGAAGTATCTCCGTGCCCGTTCCCACGCCCACGCACAGCACGCGAGCATCCTGCGGCAGATCTCGCACCAGCAGCTTAATTAAAAAGTGCAGGTTGTCGGCAATTGGGCCTAATCGCCTGCTGCTGGCGTCGTAGTGCCGTGAAAAATCAGCGTTAAAAATATCGTTAGTATTATTCATGGCAGGAAACCTTTGTTGAGTTGGCGGGTAAATGCCGGTGAAAGTCCTGTCTCAGCGTGGCGAGGGTAACTTCCTCCATCCTGGCAATCAGCAGCGATTCGGCTTCCTGACTGGCAGCATCCAGCGCGTGGTTCACTGCCTTTTCAATAAGGCAACCGGGGGATTCCGTCCGGTTGGACAGGGCGATAAGTGTGGGCTCGCCCACGGCTCGCCAGACGTCGGCCAGCGTAAGCTGCTCTAAATCGCAGATTAGCCGCCATCCGCCGCCGTGCCCCTTTTCCGAGTGGACGTAGCCCCTTTCGCGCAGGCCGGACATGATCCGCCGAATCACTGCCGGATTAGTTTGCATGACCCCGGCGAGCGTTTCTGACGTCACCGGCGTGCTGTATTCCGCCATGTGCAGCAGGACGTGCAGAATCCCTGATAGTTTGCTGTCTCTTTTCATGTAACTTACAATATCACATGAAAAGATTTGTTACCCTGATTTTTCAAAAAGCTCAATAATCCTTTCGCTATATGGCTATTATTAAAGGCCTGCCGGTCGCTTAGCCGGCGATGTTTATTTTTGCGTCGCAACACCGCGCTTTATCATTGAGGGGACGTTATGCAGGACATTCTGAATACTGAAATCAAAACGATTGATGGCGAGACCACCACGCTTGAGCGCTGGAAGGGTAAAGTGCTGCTGCTGGTTAACGTCGCGTCGAAATGCGGGTTAACGCCGCAGTATGAGCAGCTCGAAAATATTCATAAGGCCTGGGAAAAAGAGGGTTTTTCAGTGCTTGGTTTCCCCTGCAACCAGTTCCTCGGCCAGGAGCCTGGCAGCGAGGAGGAGATTAAAACCTTCTGCAGCACGACCTACGGCGTGACCTTCCCGATGTTCAGCAAGCTGGATGTCAACGGCGAAAATCGCCACCCGCTATACCTTAAGCTGATTAACGCCGCCCCCACGGCCGTGGCGCCTGAAAGCAGCGGTTTCTATGAACGCATGAGCAGCAAAGGCCGCGCACCGCTTTATCCGGATGATATCCTGTGGAACTTCGAAAAATTCCTCGTTGGGCGCGACGGACAGGTTATTCAGCGTTTCTCCCCTGATATGACGCCGGAAGATCCTATTGTGATGGAAGCCATCAAGCTGGCGCTGGCTAAGTAACGCTATGCCGCTTTTGCAGTTAAAGGACGTCGCTGTTGCCGGACGGCTGGGGCCAATCTCCGCCTCGGTGAGGTCCGGCGAACTGGTTCATCTCGTTGGGCCAAACGGAGCAGGTAAAAGCACGCTTCTTACGCGAATGGCGGGCTTGTCGACAGGGGAAGGGCAGATTGTGCTGAACGATCTCCCTTTAGAAGAATGGTCGACTACCGCGCTGGCGCGCACTCGCGCTTATCTCACCCAGCAGCAGATAGCGCCTTTTGCCATACCGGTCTGGCACTATCTACGGCTGCATCAGGCTTCTGCGCAAGCTGAGGCGCTGGCGATGGCGCTGGCCGAGGCGTTCTGGCTGAAGGACAAGCTGTCTCGTCCGGTGAATCAGCTTTCAGGCGGAGAATGGCAGCGCGCGCGGCTTGCGGCGGTTATTCTGCAAATCCATCCTGAGGTTAATTCGCAGGGGCGTTTGCTCCTGCTTGATGAGCCAATGAACAGTCTGGATGTGGCTCAGCAGGCAGCGCTGGACAGGCAGCTGTTGGCGCTTTGCGAGGCGGGCATCGCCGTGGTGATGAGCAGCCACGATCTGAACCATTCTCTGCGCCATGCCCATACCGCCTGGCTGCTGCGGGCGGGTAAGATGGTGGCCCAGGGCAACTGCGATGACGTACTGACCCCGCAGCATTTAGAGGTGGCCTACAACATGTATTTCCGCCGCCTGCAGGTTGAAGGGCACAAAATGCTGATTACCCCGCTTTCCGAAGGGTAAAACTTGCAACAAATCAGGATGAAACGCTAAATTATTGCCAATCATAAAACGGGTGAGGAATAGCCTGAAAATGCGCGTATGGCTAATGGTAGTGGCATGTCTGATACTCGCAGGGTGTAGCCACCATGCGCCGCCGCCGAACGCCCGGCTTTCAGACTCAATAACCGTTATAGCAAAACTTAACGATCAGCTCAGCGGCTGGCGCGGCACGCCTTACAGCTACGGCGGCATGAGCCGCCGCGGCGTCGACTGTTCCGGCTTTGTACTGACCACCTTCCGCGATCAGTTTGACCTCCAGCTGCCGAGGATGACCAGCCAGCAGGCCGAAATCGGCACTGAAATCGATAAAGATGATTTGCTGCCGGGCGATCTGGTTTTCTTTAAAACCGGTTCGGGTGAAAACGGCCTGCACGTCGGAATTTACGACACGGACAATCAGTTTATCCATGCATCGACCAGCCGGGGCGTAATGCGATCTTCACTCGACAACGTCTACTGGCGCAAAAAATTCTGGCAGGCGCGTCGAATCTAGTCGTTAAGCTGGCCCGTTGGGGTCAGCCTCCTTTCTTTTTTCCTAAATCGTGACTGTCATCCGTAATTCAGGGGGCAACCCAGGCGCGGTGTCGTTTATCAGGTAATATCAAAAGCGATTTCTTTCACGTTTTTTTGATAAGGATCCTGATGGTCACTCTGGAAGATGTTGCTGCCAGCGCCGGTGTCTCGCGCGCCACGGTTTCCCGCGTGGTAAACGGCGATACCAATGTTAAAGCTCAAACCCGTACAAAGGTTGAGGCGGCCATCGCCGACCTGGGGTATTCACCTAACCCAGCGGCCCGGGCACTGGCCTCCAGCCAGAGCAATACGCTGGGCCTGGTAACCACCTCCTATCGCGGCGGGTTCTTCGGTGCGCTGATGGATACCGTGCAAAGCGAAACGGAACGGCACGGCAAGCAGTTACTGGTGACGCAGGGGCGCAGCTTTGCCGATAAAGAGCTGAACGCTATGCAGCGGCTTTATAATCTGCGCTGCGATGGCCTGGTGCTGCACATTCGCGCGCTTGAGGATGAAGCATTAAGACAGCTGGCCGGGCAGGGACGTAAATTTATCGTGCTCGACAGGGATGTTCCTGGGCTTGAGGAGCGCTGCGTGGTGTTCGATCATCGGGCGGCGAGCGCAATGGCAACCCAGGTATTTATCGACGGCGGACACAGGGCGATTGCCTGTCTGCACGGTCCCTCCACCCGTGCTTCCAGCCTGCTACGTCGCCAGGGTTTTTTAGAGGCCATGGCGCAGGCAAGGCTTGAACCGGTTGCGGTACTTGAAGGGGAATACGATATGCCGAGCGGCCACCGGCAAACCTCGGCCCTCCTGAAAGAATACCAGCCCACGGCTATTTACTGCTGCAATGAGGAAATGGCCATTGGTGCCATGCTGGCCATTACCGAACGGGGTTTACGCATTCCTCAGGATATATCGCTTATTTGTTATGACAGTGGCGAACGCGCGGCGTTTGTTCGCCCGGCATTAACCAGCGTTCATTTTCCGATTAGCGAGATGGCAAGTTTTGCCATTCGCAAATTACTGGACGAGAATTGTCTGAAAGAAACTTTTAGTCCTTTGATTATCCACCGTGACTCCGTTAGGTCTCTAAGGTAAATCTAGCCATACGGGAGTAACCAGGATAAGCTAAAATTATACTTCAGTAAAAAAGCTAAAACGTTTCAGGGATGAAAGTGACTCCAATTGCAGTAAAATCAATCCGCTCGATAGCGGATACTCAGCGCGTGGTCATGCCGTTTCCTCTTATAAAATCACGGTCGGCGATATGATTGTTTCCCTGGATATTGTTTATCGCTCGTATTTTTATTTCCAGCCGGTGCGAACGCCAGAGGGGGCGCTCTTTGGCGTCGAGTTAACCACCAATTTCGTCGGCGCAGAGAACCCTGTGCGTATTCCAACGGAACTGATTCTTCCGCATATAAACGCGGAACAAGAATTAACATTGTTTTGCGAAAAACTATCATTACTCGAAGAGTATCAGCATTTCTTTATCGCTCAACGCCTGCTGGTGTGGGTAAATATAAATGAAAATATTATCGATGCTATTCTGGCTGGCCAGGAATTAATTACGCGTATCAGTCAGTTGCCTTTTATCGAGTTAACTATTAATGAGAATTTTCCCGATATAAATCTGGGCGCAGACAATCTTCGACTCAAGGAAATAAGCCAACGGTTTTCTCTCGGCCTGGCAAACTTTGGCGCCGGACTTGCGACCACAAAATCAATTTTTGACGGACTGTTTTCATCTATAGTGATGGACAAAGCGTTTATACATAATCTGATCCATATGCATTCCTTCACGCCGTTTATGCTGGCCATTCGCGATCAAATCTCACCGTTCTGCCGCGCGCTGCTGATTGCGGGCATTGATGATGTCGTTTCGTTTGAGAAGGCCCGCGACATAGGATTTAGCGCCATGCAGGGAAGTCTCTGGCCCGCGGTGCCGCCTGAAGAAATAGCAGACCTTATCCCGCCGGTGGACGATTTTTCGTCGTAAAGACCCTGCGGGCGCTCCGTATTTAAAAACTCGCGAAGACACTACACTGTCAGTCAGGAGGCCCCATGACTGACAACCCCAACTTTAATAATACCTGGCGCAATGAGCTGCCCGGCTTTTATAGCGAACTGAAACCCACGCCGCTGCGCAATGCGCGCCTGATGTACCACAATCGCCAGCTGGCTGACGAGCTGGGGCTTGAGTCTTCACTGTTTGATGCTGAACACACGGGGATCTGGAGCGGTGAAACGCTGCTGCCGGGCATGCAGCCGGTGGCGCAGGTTTACAGCGGGCACCAGTTTGGCGTCTGGGCAGGGCAGCTTGGCGACGGGCGCGGTATTCTGCTGGGCGAACAGCAGCTGGCCGATGGCCGTAAATTTGACTGGCACCTGAAAGGGGCGGGCCTCACGCCTTATTCACGCATGGGCGACGGGCGAGCCGTGCTGCGTTCCACCCTCCGTGAATTCCTTGCCAGCGAGGCGATGCATGCGCTGGGCATCCCGACAACCCGGGCGTTGACCATTGTGGCCAGCGACACGCCGGTCAGACGTGAAACCATGGAGCAGGGCGCAATGCTGCTGCGCGTGGCGGAAAGCCACGTGCGCTTCGGTCATTTCGAACATTTCTATTATCGTCGCGAGCCCGAAAAAGTGCAGCAGCTTGCCGACTACGTTATCGGGCATCACTGGCCCGATCTGCTCGGGCAGGCGGAACGCTACGATCTGTGGTTCCGCGACGTCGTTGAACGTACCGCCAGCCTGATTGCCCACTGGCAGACGGTCGGCTTTGCGCACGGCGTGATGAACACCGACAATATGTCGATCCTCGGCCTGACGATGGACTACGGTCCGTACGGTTTTCTGGACGATTACCAGCCGGATTTCATCTGCAATCATTCCGACGATCGGGGGCGCTACGCCTTCGATAACCAGCCCGCCGTCGGCCTGTGGAATCTGCAACGCCTGGCACAGTCGCTGTCGCCGTTCATCGCCGTCGATAAGCTGAACGACGCGCTGGACCATTATCAGTTTGCGCTGATGCGGGCCTTTGGCACTCGGATGCGAGCGAAGCTTGGCTTCTTCAGCGAACAAAAAGCGGACAACGAACTGCTGAGCGAACTTTTTGGCCTGATGGCGAAGGAGCGAAGCGACTACACGCGCACCTTCCGCATGCTCAGCCTGACCGAACAGAACGATGCGAGCTCGCCGCTGCGCGACGAGTTTATCGATCGCGCCGCTTTTGACAGCTGGTTTAGCCGCTATCGCGAGCGCCTGCAAAAGGAGCAAATCAGCGACGAAGAACGGCAAAAGGCGATGAAAGCCGCGAATCCGGCCATTGTGTTAAGAAACTGGCTGGCGCAGCGGGCGATTAGCGCGGCGGAGCAGGGGGATGTGAGCGAGCTTGAGCGCCTGCATGAAGCCCTGCGTCAGCCGTTTGCCGACGCGAGCGACGATTTTGCGCAGCGTCCGCCGGACTGGGGCAAGCATCTGGAAGTGAGCTGTTCGAGCTGATTACTGCCGGAGCCAGACCTGCGGAACAGGGTGTTCGGGATGGCTGAACACCCTGACTTCGGCCTGATACCAGCGGGTCAGCGTCCGTTCATCCAACACCTGCTGCGGCGTGCCCTCGGCCACCAGTTTCCCTGCGTGAAGCAGCGCGATGCGATCGGCCCACAGGGCGGCCAGATTCAGATCGTGAACCACCACGCAAACCGACAGCGTGCCGGTTAAAGCCAGCCGACGCAGCAGCCGTAAAATATGCTGCTGATGATAAAGATCGAGCGCAGAGGTGGGCTCATCAAGAAACAGCCAGCCGTGGGGCTGTCCGCTATGCCACAGTTGGGCCAGCGCCCGGGCCAGCTGCACGCGCTGCTGCTCGCCGCCGGAAAGCTGGCAGAAATCACGGCCCGCGAGCGTGTCGCAGCCCGTGAGCGCCATGACTTCACTGACGATGCGTGGCGTCTGCGCCGCGGGCCAGGGCGCCCGGCCCATGGCGATCACCTCTTCGACGCTCCAGCTAAAGGTCATGCCGCTGCGCTGACGCATCACCGCGCGCCTACGGGAAAGCGCTTCGTTCGACCATTCGTTCAGCGGCAGTCCGGCAAGGCTTACGCTGCCGTCATCCATAGGCTGATAGCCCGTCAGCACGCGCAGCAGCGTCGATTTACCGGCCCCGTTGGGGCCAATCAGCGCGACAACTTCCCCCTGCCGCAGCGACAGGCTCACGTCATCGAGCAGCAGGCGCGGCCCCGCCCGCAGTGAAACGTGTCGCGCCTGTAAAATATCAGCCATCATTTTCTCTCCGTTGACGGAATATCAGCGCTAAAAACCAGGGGCCACCGAGCAGGCTGGTCAGCAAACCAACCGGCATTTCGGCCGGGGCCACTATCGTGCGGGCTAGCGTATCGGCCACCAAAAGCAGCATCGCTCCGGCCAGCACCGAGCCGGGGATCAGCCAGCGGTGATCGGCGCCCAGCCACATGCGTACCAGATGCGGGATCACCAGCCCGACAAAGCCAATCACGCCGCTGACGGCGACCGCGGCAGCCACCAGCAGGGCGCTAAGGATCAGCAGCTGGCGCTGGGTACGCTTGACATCGACACCCAGGTAGTGCGCCTCTTCATCGCCAAGCTGGAGCAGGTTCAGACGCGAAGCCAGCCATGCAATACCGAGCGAAGCCGGGAGAATCAAAGACGCCATGGCGAGCAGCGTCGACCACTGCGCTTGCCCAAGGCTGCCCATGCCCCAAAGCGAAAGCTGGCGGAGCTGCGCGTCGTTGCCGATCCACGAAAGCACGCCGACGGCGGCACCGCACAGGGCGTTGATGGCGATCCCGACCAGCAGCAGGCGCGCAAGGCTGCTGCTACCCTGGCGGCTGAGCATGAAAATCACCAGCGTCACCCCGAGGCTGCCGACAAATGCGGCCAGCATCGGCACGTACAGCGCCAGCACGGCGGGCAGCGCCAGCGGCAAAACCACTGAGAATCCTACCGCCAGCGCGGCCCCGCTGCTGATGCCCAGCAGGCCAGGGTCAGCCAGCGGATTGCGAAACAGGCCCTGCATCACGCAGCCCGACAGGGCCAGAGCGCCCCCAACCAGCGCCGCCAGCAGCACTCGCGGCAGGCGAATATTCAGCCAGATATGGCGCAGCGCGTCGTCGTGCGCCTGCCACAGCACGGCGATAGACAGCCGCATGGCCCCGAGATTGGTTGCCACCAGCGCCAGGGCCAGCAAAGCCAGGCCAAGCAGCCAGAGAGCCTGGCCAGGAAGAGGGCGGCGTATCACGGCAGTCGTTCCGCTTTTTTACGAAGCTCGAGGATCGCGTCCGGCGTTTGCAGGCCGAAGCCGAGCAGCGCCATATCGTCCACCACCAGTAGCCGATGGTTTTTTCCCGCCGGCGTTTGCGTCAGGCCCGGCAGCGCCCAGACATTGTCCTCGCCGCCGAGGCTTTTCACGCCGTCAACGGTGACCAGCAGCAGGTCCGGCTGGCTGGCGATAACGCCTTCCTGGGACAGCGGCTGATAACGTTTAAATCCCCGCATGGCGTTTTGCAAACCCGCCGCGCGAATCGCTGCATCTGCGGCGGTCTGCTGTCCGGCGGCCATCGCGGTCATTCCGCCGTGGCTCATGATAAAAAGCACTTTTACCGGCAGGGATTTTGCGGGAACCAAAGCCAGCTTGCTGTCGACCTCTTTTCGCAGCGCCTCACCCTGCGTGGTTTTACCCAGGGCCCTGGCAACCGCGGTGATTTTGTCCCCGATGCCGTGCAGCGAGTTTTCTGCCGGAATAGTCACCACTTCGACTTTGCTCGCCGCCACCTGTTCCAGCGCCAGAGAAGGCTTAGCCTGCGCGCTGGCTAAGACCAAATCGGGACGCATCGCCAGAATTCCCTCGGCGTTGAGCTGGCGCATATAGCCGACGTCCGGAAGCCTGGCCGCCGCAGCTGGATGCAGGCTTGTGCTGTCGCGGGCAACGAGCTGCTCACCCGCGCCAAGCGCAAAGGCAATTTCCGTAACGTCGCCGCCAATAGCCACCACCCGCTCGGCGGCGTGGGCGAAAATCGGCAGCGCAATCAGAACGGCCAGCCAGCGTTTCATGCCGCCAGCCCTTTATTGGTCAGCGTCGCCAGCTGGGTGCGCCACTGCTGCTGCTCCGGCTGGCCTTCGGTGCGCTGGCCATAAAGCTGCGCGATCTGCGTACCGTCGGCGGCAAATAGCTCCAGGCTGGTGACAAAGCCGTTGCCGGCTGGCTTGCAGGTGACCCAGCTTTCCGCGACGCTGTCGGCCATCAGGTGCAGCGTGAACGCTGGATTGAAAATGTTGATCCAGTTATCCATCGGCACGATCCTTTGCACCACGCCGGTGAAAATTTGTACGCAGCCGCGGTTGCCGACAAAAATCATAATTTCATTTTTGTCCTGCTTCGCCATATTCAGCAGCTGCTCCAGCGCGGTGTTATCCACCTGGCGGGCCAGATCGTCCGCCACCAGGCGAAATGCCTGCTGACGAGTAAGCTGATGGCGTTTGAGCAGGCCAAAGAACTGGTGCACGTCGCGCATACCGCGCCACTCTTCTTCTACCTGACCGGCATCCGCCGCGGGGGTCATAACAACTTCCTCCGGCGTTTGCAGATCCAGCTCCGGGTTATCGGCAAAAATGAACTTCGCCAGCACCTGACCCCACGCGCCAAAATCGGTGTTGTCGGTGGTGTAAACCTTCAGCAGCGCGTCGCCCTGATGGTCGAAGAACTGGATGCTCTGCCGCTCGCCGCGGGCGGTAGCCTCGCGGACGTGAAAAGCGCTGGCCCACTGATTCAGGAACAGGCGCAGATCCAGCGCGCGCGGGTTCAGCACCAGGCCCGCATGGCCTTCAAGATGCTGGTTCTCATAGCGGCCAATCTGTTCATGTACCGCGTACTCGTTGCGGCAGATGGATTTGGTTTCACCTACGTTTTCCAGCGCGGTCAGAATGTCGCGAATTTCGCCTTTCAGGCGCCATGCATCATGCCCGACGCGGGCATGGGCTAATTCTGCTTCGCCGATCTTCATCAGCTTTGCGATGTCGCGGGCGTAGCGCTTAGGGTGCTGCTGTTTGAGCTGCAGCCAGCTGTCATAACGTTCAGTCATGCGAGGTTCCTTACCATTGATAGCTAACGAAGATTTTGCCATTGCGCCCGTCCTGCGGAAGTCCCTGTGGCGACCAGTATTCTTTGTCGAAGGCGTTGCCGAACACCAGGGAGGTGGTCAGGCCGCGCAGCTGCTGCTGGCCGCGGTAGCTGACGTAGAAATCGTTCACGCCGTAGCCCGGCTGCGCGCTGTAGCTGCTGCTGATATGCGTTGAACGTTCGGCGAAGGTGCCCACCCAGCCCACGGAGAAGCCGCTTTGCGCCACGGGAATATCGAGAATGCTGGTGACGGTGTCCGGGTTGAGGCTGGAAATCCATTCGCCGGTGTCCTGGTCCTTGCCGCGCGTCCGGTTGTAGGCCACGTCCAGGCTGAACAGATCGCTGGTGTACTTCGCGGTCATATCCCAGCCCCAGATTTTGGCGTTTGGCACGTTGTACGACATCGTGGTGGCCTTCGCGAAATCGACCGTCGTGGAGATGTAGTCCTTCGCGTTGGTATCGAAGTAGCTGGCTTTAAATTCAATGCCGTCGTTGGCCAGCATCAGGTCGTCAAAGCGCAGCCCGAAGCCGTATTCCTGCGTTTCGTTAGTTTCCGGACGCAGGTTTGGATTGGGCACCCAGTAGTTGGTATAGAAGCTGCCGATGGAGAAGTGCTTAGCGTCGTTGTACATCTCGCCCATGGTTGGGGCGCGGAAAGCCTGTGCGTAAGAGCCGAACAGCATCAGCCAGTCTGTTGGGGTGACGGAAACCGCGCCGCGGGATGACCATTTATCAGCGTCTACGTCGTCGTAGCCGTCGCTGCTGCCGCTGTAGTTGTCGTAGCGGGTTCCGGCCAGCAGAGAAACGGGAATATCACGCAGGGTTATTTCATCCTGCATCCAGCCGGAGCTGAAGTCGATTTTCGCCTGCGGGAAGCCGGTGGTATTGCCGCCCGGATGCTGTTCCTGGCGATAATATTCACCGCCGTAGGTCAGCTGGTGTGAGGCAAAGCTGTCGCTGAACAGGCGGCTGCGGTTTTCCAGCTTGCCGCCTTTGGTGGTCTGCTTGCGGAACTCGCCGCCGTCGGCCTGAGTCTGGGCGTTGATACGCGCCTCTGACCACCAGGCCGTAGCATCGGCGTTTAGCCAGTCGTTATCCTGCGGGCCAAGATGATATTTGAGCTGCGCATCGCGCTGGATAGTGGAACGGTTTGCCAGCGGATTTGAGCTGCTGGCGTCTGTGGTTTGTGGGTTTTTGGGCTCCAGCGCAGCGTTATTGTAGTAGCGCAGCGAGCCGGAAAGGGACTGTGCGGGGTCAATTCGCCAGGTTCCTTTGCTCAGGAAGTTGCTGATGCTTTCATCGTTTGGCGCGGTTTTGCCGTCGCTCTGGCGAATATCCCCGCGATCGCGGCTGGACCAGGAAACCACCCCGTCCAGGTCGTCGGTGCGGCCAAAGGCGCTGGCACCCATACCGAGGCTGTGGTCGCCGGTAGCGCCGGTACCGAAGACGCGGTAGCCGCTGTTTTGCCCCTCGAACAGCAGATCGCTGGCGTCGGCCGTTTCATAAGAAATCACGCCGCCCAGCGCGCCGCTGCCGTAAAGCAGGGCCGCAGGACCGCGAACCACTTCAATCCGTTTGACTAACGCCGGATCGAGGAAGGTGCTGTTCAGGTGTCCGGTGTCGGTACCCTGACGAACGCCGTCAACCAGCATCAGCACGCCACGGCGATCGTAGCCGCGCATCGACACATCCTGGCCGTTAGTGCGGCCCGTACCGGAAAGGGTGATCCCCGGAACTTTACGTAACATATCGGCAGCCGATGAGGCCGTTTGCCCTTCAGGCGTTACGGCATCGATGACGCTAACCATCATCGGCGCTTCAAAGGTGCTGCGTTGGTTGCCGGTGGCGACCACGGTAACCTGGTCATCTTTGGCGCTGGCGGGCAGGGCGGCAAAGATCGCGACCGTCAGGAGCGACAGACGAAATCCGGCTGTGTGTAAAAATGGCATAGCGCAACTCTCCATGAGGAAAAACGAAAAGCGCTGGCTGCCTGGGGATGACCTGGGTGGCTTGCGAATCGAGCCTGGGTTTATTTGGTCAGGATTAACTTCCCGGCCTGGGTTTGACGTAACAGATACTGCTGCCCCTCATGGACGATGACGACACGGCCATCGGAGCCAAGCAGCGACTTGCTATCGATCTGACGAGGCTCGGTCAGAAGCTTTGGGGCGGCAGGGGTGAACGGTTTGTCCATACGATCCACTCTGTATACAAATGACAATTAATATAACAATGATAATCATTATCAATAAAGAATGTTTCAGCGGCAAGCGTTATTTGTAATAACTTTGTGAATGGATCAATTTTGAGCTATGGGAAGCGCGGAGGGGATATTGGCGTCATAGCGCTGATTTTGGCGAGGGAGCTTTGGCAAACTCTCCCTCGCCGCAGGATCAGAAACGGCTGTCGGTAGCTTCTGCCAGCATCGCCAGCAGCGTCTCGGTGTCTTCCCAGCTCAGGCAAGGATCGGTAATCGACTGGCCGTAGGTGAGCGGCTGTCCGGCGACGATTTTCTGCGTGCCTTCACGAATAAAGCTTTCTGCCATGATGCCTGCGATGGCGCGCGATCCGTTGCGGATCTGGCTACAAACGTCTTCGCAAACTTCCAGCTGACGGCGGTGCTGCTTCTGACAGTTGCCGTGGCTGAAATCAATCACCAGCTGTTCGGGCAGATCAAATTCATGCAGGCTATCGCACGCTTCGGCAATGTCCGAGGCGTGATAGTTGGGCTGTTTCCCGCCGCGCATAATCACGTGGCCGTACGGGTTGCCGCTGGTCTGGTAAATCGTCATCTGGCCGTTTTTATCCGGCGAAAGGAACATGTGGCTGGCGCGGGCGGCGCGGATGGCGTCGATGGCAATGCGCGTGTTGCCGTCGGTCCCATTTTTAAAGCCAACCGGGCAGGAGAGCGCGGAGGCCATTTCGCGGTGAATCTGGCTTTCGGTAGTGCGCGCCCCGATAGCGCCCCAGCTGATGAGATCGGCAATAAACTGGCCGACCACCATATCGAGAAACTCGGTTGCGGTCGGCACGCCCAGCTCGTTAACCTGGAGCAGCAGACGGCGGGCCTGCTCAATGCCGTGGTTAACGCGATAGCTGCCGTTAAGCTCAGGATCGGAGATCAGCCCTTTCCAGCCCACCACGGTGCGCGGCTTTTCAAAATAGGTGCGCATCACGATTTCAAGACGATCGCCGTGCTTCTGGCGCATCGTTTCAAGGCGGCGGGCATAATCCATGGCCGCATCCAGATCGTGAATGGAGCACGGCCCGACAATCACCAGCAGGCGGTTGTCCTCCCCGTTAAGGATTTTTTCAATGCGGCGGCGAGCGGCGATAACGTTTTGAGCCACGACCGGCGAGACCGGGAAACGGTCTGCCAGTTCGGCAGGTGTAACCAGACTGTCGATGCGCGCTGTACGCAGTTCATCTGTTTTATTCATTGTGCGTCTCAGAAATTTTTGTCTTCTGCACGGCGAGAGTGCCGGGAAGTGATGGCGATCACGATAAACCAATTTATGCCAATTTCAACCGCACAAAGGGAATAACGCCATCGCAATCTGCCTATCCTGACATATAAAATCTGTCTTGTGTACTAGTTCTTTAGTACATGCGGCGGTTCAGGCCCATGATATCGAGGATCTTAGTGGCCATTTCTTCGACGGAATAATTCGTGCTGTTGAGGTAGCGAATCTGATTCTTACGGAACAGGGCTTCAACCTCAGCGACTTCCAGGCGGCACTGGCGCATCGAGGCATAGCGGCTGTTTTCCCGGCGCTCTTCACGGATAGCGGCCAGACGCTCCGGATTAATCGTCAGGCCAAACAGTTTGTGCTGAAGCGGTTTCAGCACCGCAGGCAGCTGGATATTGTCCATATCGTCGGCGATAAACGGATAGTTTGCGGCGCGAATACCGAACTGCATGGCGAGGTACAGACTGGTCGGCGTTTTGCCGCAGCGCGACACGCCCAGCAGGATAACCTGCGCCTGATCGAGGTTACGCATAGAAATGCCGTCATCGTGCGCCAGCGTGTAGTCAATGGCGGCGATCCTGGCATCATATTTTATTAAGTTGCCGGGATTAAGTCCGTGGGTTCGGTGAGCAATCGGCGTGGGTTCGAGCTTCAGTTCCTGCTGTAGCGGGGCGACCAGCGCCTGGACAATGTCCTGACAAAAACCTTCACTTTGCACGATGATATTGCGTATCTCGGGCAAAACGATGGAGTAGAACACTAACGGGCGCACGCCTGTCTTCTGATAAATCGCGTCAATCTGCTCTTTCACCGCCTTCGCGCGGCTTTCATTTTCCACAAAGGGCAGAGTAATGCTGTTGATAGCGACCGGGAATTGTGACATCACCGCGTGACCCAATACCTCGGCGGTAATCGCGGTGCCATCTGAAATATAAAAAACCTGTCTGTCTACGGCGTTATCCATTTCCTGTTCCTGTGCATGACGATAATTTTGTAAAGCATAAATTAAAACAATGCATTCCGTTGCCAGCAATGTCGAAATTTTAAAATGAAATGGTGTTTTTATTTTTACTGAAAAGAGGGGGCGTTTTTCAGAATCACGATTTATCCCTGATAAAGATAAGGATTAAATGGATAATCAATGGTTTATGAATAAGGTTAATGTATCCGAAAAAGTCATATTTTTATTTTGCTTGAACGATTCAACCGTTTCACTCAGGGGCGCGAATATGCCAGGCTAATAAAGATGTAATGCGTTTCTTGTACCCATTCATATATCACAAAAGGATTGTTTCGATGTCCAATTCGTCACCGCTGGTGCTTTGGTATAACCAACTCGGCATGAATGATGTAGACAGGGTCGGGGGTAAAAATGCCTCCCTGGGTGAAATGATTACCAACCTTTCGGGCGTCGGTGTTTCCGTGCCTAACGGGTTTGCCACCACCGCCGAGGCGTTTAATCTGTTTCTCGACCAGAGCGGCGTTAACCAGCGTATTTATGAACTGCTGGATCAAACGGATATCGACGATGTGTCGGCGCTGGCGAAAGCCGGGGCGCAAATCCGCCAGTGGATTATCGACACGCCTTTCCAGCCGGAGCTGGAGAAAGCCATCCACGACGCCTACGAACAGCTTTCCGCTGACGATGCTGAAGCCTCTTTCGCCGTGCGTTCCTCCGCCACCGCGGAAGATATGCCGGACGCATCGTTTGCCGGGCAACAAGAAACCTTCCTCAACGTGCAGGGTTACGACGCTGTGCTGGTGGCGGTCAAACACGTCTTTGCCTCGCTGTTTAACGACCGGGCGATTTCCTATCGCGTACATCAGGGCTATGACCATCGCGGCGTGGCGCTTTCCGCCGGCGTGCAGCGCATGGTGCGCTCGGACCTTGCTTCTTCCGGCGTCATGTTCTCCATTGATACCGAATCGGGCTTCGATCAGGTGGTGTTTATCACGTCGGCTTTTGGCCTGGGCGAAATGGTCGTGCAGGGCGCGGTAAACCCGGACGAGTTCTACGTTCATAAGCCAACGCTTGAGGCCGGAAAACCTTCTATCGTGCGCCGCACGATGGGATCGAAAAAGATCCGCATGGTCTACGCGCCGACCCAGGAGCACGGCAAGCAGGTGCGCATCGAAGATGTGCCGCAGGCCGATCGCGACAAATTTTCCATTACGCCGGAAGAAGTGCAGGAACTGGCTAAGCAGGCGGTGCAGATCGAGCAGCACTATGGCCGTCCGATGGATATCGAATGGGCGAAAGACGGGCACACCGGCAAACTGTTTATCGTCCAGGCCCGTCCGGAAACCGTACGCTCTCAGGGCCAGGTGATGGAGCGCTATCAGCTGCATTCCCAGGGAAAAATTGTCGCTGAAGGTCGTGCCATCGGCCACCGCATTGGGGCTGGCCCGGTCAAAGTCATTCACGACATCAGCGAAATGAACCTCATTCAGCCGGGCGACGTGCTGGTCACGGACATGACCGACCCGGACTGGGAGCCGATCATGAAGAAGGCCGCGGCCATCGTGACCAACCGCGGCGGGCGCACCTGTCATGCGGCAATTATCGCTCGCGAGCTGGGCATCCCGGCGGTCGTGGGCTGCGGTGACGCCACCGAACGCATGACGGACAACCAAAACGTAACCGTATCCTGCGCCGAAGGCGATACCGGCTACGTTTATCAGGACCTGCTGGATTTCACCGTGAAAAGCTCAACGGTGGACACCATGCCGGATCTGCCGCTGAAAATTATGATGAACGTCGGCAACCCGGATCGCGCCTTTGACTTTGCCTGCCTGCCGAATGAAGGCGTGGGCCTGGCGCGTCTGGAATTTATCATCAACCGCATGATTGGCGTGCACCCACGCGCTCTGCTTGAGTTCGATCGGCAGGAGCCCGCGCTGCAAAACGAAATTCGCGAAATGATGAAGGGCTACGACGATCCGGTTGAGTTTTACGTGGGCCGTCTGACCGAAGGGATTGCGACGCTGGGCGCGGCCTTCTGGCCGAAGCGCGTCATTGTTCGCCTGTCCGACTTCAAATCTAACGAATACGCCAACCTGGTGGGCGGTGAGCGTTACGAGCCTGAAGAAGAGAACCCAATGCTGGGCTTCCGCGGCGCGGGCCGCTACGTGGCGGACAGCTTCCGCGACTGCTTTGCGCTGGAATGCGCGGCCATGAAGCGCGTGCGCAACGAGATGGGGCTGACCAACGTTGAGGTCATGGTGCCGTTTGTGCGCACCGTGGCGCAGGCGAAGGCGGTGGTTGAAGAGCTGGAGCGCCAGGGCCTGAAGCGCGGCGAGAACGGGCTGAAAATCATCATGATGTGCGAGATCCCGTCCAACGCTCTGCTGGCGGACGAGTTCCTGCAATATTTCGACGGTTTCTCAATTGGCTCCAACGATATGACGCAGCTCGCGTTGGGCCTGGATCGCGATTCCGGCGTGGTATCCGAACTGTTTGACGAGCGCAACGACGCGGTGAAAGCGCTGCTGTCGATGGCTATCAAAGCGGCGAAGAAGCAGGGCAAATACGTCGGCATCTGCGGTCAGGGGCCTTCGGATCACGAGGATTTCGCGGCCTGGCTAATGGAAGAGGGGATCGACAGCCTGTCTCTGAACCCGGACACCGTGGTGCAAACCTGGCTGAGCCTGGCTGAAATCAACAAATAACGCTCGGCCTGTAGCCAATAAATCCAGCCCGTCAGCTTTGACGGGCTTTTTTACGCCCGGAAGCTAGTAGTCAATTCCCAGCTGCGCTTTGACGCCGGCGTCAAAGGCGTGTTTCACCGGACGCAGTTCGCTGACCGTATCGGCAATTTCCAGAATGTCCCTGTGGCAGCCGCGGCCGGTGATAATCACCGTTTGGTTCGACGGACGTTGCCGGAGCGCCTGCATGACTTCCTCCAGCGGCAGATAATCATAGGCCACCATATAAGTGATTTCATCGAGGATGACCATATCGAGTGATTCATCCGCCAGCATACGCTTAGCGTGCTGCCAGACGGCAAGGCAGGCTTCGGTATCCGTTTCTCGGTTCTGTGTTTCCCAGGTAAAGCCGGTTGCCATGACCTGGAACTCCACGCCATGCGGCTCCAGCAGATTCCGCTCGCCGTTTGGCCATTGGCCTTTAATGAACTGGATAACGCCGACTTTCTTATCATGGCCGACTGCGCGAGCGGCAGTGCCGAAAGCCGCCGTCGTTTTCCCTTTTCCGTTGCCGGTGAACACGATCAGAATGCCGCGTTCTTCCTGGGCCGCCTCAATACGGGCATCAACTTTCTCTTTCTGACGCTGGGCGCGCTGCTGATAACGATCGTCACTCATTCGGAAATTCCTGGTTTGCGGTTGGGCTGGGCGTCGAAGCTCATGCCGGTTTTGCGACGGCTGTCATCGCCCATCAGCCATAAATAAAGAGGCATTAAATCACGCGGGGTTTTCAGCTTCTGCGGATCTTCCGTCGGGAAGGCACTGGCCCGCATTGCGGTACGCGTGCCGCCGGGATTGATGCAGTTCACGCGAAGATTTTGCTGCTTATATTCTTCCGCCAGCACCTGCATCATGCCTTCGGTAGCGAACTTGGAGACGGCATAAGCGCCCCAGCCGGCGCGGCCCTGGCGGCCCACGCTCGAGCTGGTAAACACCAGCGAACCTGAATCTGATTTAAGCAACAGGGGAAGCAGAGCCTGGGTAAGGAAGAATGTGGCATTCACGTTAATCTGCATGACGTTTTGCCAGGTTTGCGGGTCCTGCTGGTCCATGGGGGCCACGTCGCCAAGGAAACCTGCGTTATGCAGCACGCCGTCAAGGCGAGGCACCAGTCCGGAAAGTTTTTGCGCAAGCTGCTCGCATTCCTGCGGCGTAGCGGTCAGCAAATCGAGCGTAAACCAGTGCGGCGCTTCGCCTGACTGATGGCCTGCCTCCTGCGCAACGGCGCGAAGCTTATCTTCGCTGCGGCCCAGTAAAATCACGCGGGCACCATAGCGGGCATAGGTTAGCGCGGCTTCACGGCCTATTCCGTCGCTGGCGCCGGTGATCAGAATAATGCGGTTTTGCAGTAAATCGGTTTTCGGTTGGTAGTGCAAAATTGGCTCCTCGCGCGATGTCGGCTGCTGCTCGCGTCTTATTTCTCGTGGTTTTTATTACACAGGGCTTTATGCCTGAAAGGCGGGGTTAATTCAATCAGCCATCAGGAGACATTACCTTTGGTTAACATTTTGCAAAAGTTTCATTGCCGGAAAGCCCTGCTGGAAGGCATCGCACAGCGTTTATAGTTGACTGAAGACGCGGCTGGCCCGCTCGGGTAAACTCATCGGCATGATCAATGCTCTGATAGAAAGGCGGAATACGTGGATTTTATTGCGAATTATGGATTGTTTCTGGCCAAAATTGTCACTTTTGTCGTCGCGATCGCGGCTATTGCCATCATTTTAGTCAATGTCGCGCAGCGTAAAAAACATCAGCGCGGCGAGCTGCGCCTGACCAATTTAAGCGAGCAGTACGAGGAAATGAAGGAAGATATGCAGGTGGCGCGGCTCGATGGCCATCAGCAAAAGCTCTGGCATAAAGGCCAGAAGAAAAAGCACAAGCTTGAAGATAAACAGGCGAAAGCCCGCGCCAAACGAGGTGAAACGGTTAGTTCCGACAAACCTACGCTCTATGTGCTGGATTTTAAAGGCAGTATGGACGCTCACGAAGTCACTTCTTTGCGCGAAGAAATTACCGCTGTGCTGGCCGTTATCAAGCCAGAAGATGAGGTACTCCTGCGTTTAGAAAGCCCCGGCGGCGTGGTGCACGGCTATGGTCTTGCTGCATCGCAGCTACAGCGCCTGCGCGCGAGTCAGGTGCGTCTGACGGTGGCGGTCGATAAAGTAGCCGCCAGCGGTGGCTATATGATGGCGTGCGTGGCGGATCGTATCGTTGCCGCCCCGTTTTCTATTATTGGCTCCATCGGCGTGGTCGCGCAGGTGCCTAACTTCCATCGCCTGTTAAAACGCAACGATATCGACGTGGAGCTGCATACTGCCGGGCAGTACAAACGCACGCTGACGCTGTTTGGTGAGAACACCGAGCAGGGCCGTGAGAAATTCCGTGAAGACCTTAACGAAACGCACCTGCTCTTTAAGCAGTTCGTCCACGAAATGCGTCCAACCCTCGATATCGACGCCGTGGCTACCGGCGAACACTGGTACGGCCTGCAGGCAAAAGAGAAAGGGCTGGTCGATGACGTCAGTACCAGCGACGACCTGCTGATTAGCCTGATGAAAAACCATGAGGTGATTGGCGTTCGCTATGCGCAGCGTAAAAAAGTTATGGATCGTTTTACCGGCAGCGCGGCTAACAGTCTGGACAGGTTATTGCTGCGCTGGTGGCAGCGCGGTGAAAAACCGCTATTGTAAAAGTAGGAAGAACAGCGAGGCTCTGGCCTCGCTGATTGTTTTAGTCCTGCAGGTAGTATTTCTCGGACAGCACGTGGGCAAGGTGTTTGAACATATTGAATACCGCCGTGCTTTTCGGGGTAGGCAAGCCTTGCTCATCAAGGAAATACTCTCCGCGAAAGACCAGTACACCGTTCTTTTGCTCGACGTCAGTCGCTTCAATACCGTGAATAAAATCTTCATGTTCACGAATGATTTTATTGGCCTCAGCAAGGAGCGTTTCACGGTCAATAGGTTGAGTTGTCGATTGCATGTTGTCTCCTCCAAAAAAACTGGCGCTAGTTTACGTCCACACGGCGGCAAAGGGCAATATCTGGCGGTAAACCTTCGGCGCGTAAAAAAGTTAACTATGCTGGCGGGAATCCGTTTTGCATGCTAATAAATTTGCGTATCGGATTTTATCAGGTAGAGTGTGACGCTTTCGCAAATCTGGCAACGGAATTGCTTGACATTCAACCAAACTTCCGTCGTGCTATGTCACCGGCAGGAAAGACCCGGTATCTCAACCACCTGCGTAAGCCTGCTTGCGGAGTCGTGTTTGAAAAAAGAGTTGATCTCCCCTGACGCTGTCGCAATATAAAAGGCACGGCCTCAGAAGAATCAGACTGCGTGCGACGTACTCTGGATGAATCAAATTAGGTAAAGGTGAATATGGGTAAAGCTCTCGTCATCGTTGAGTCCCCGGCAAAAGCCAAAACGATCAACAAATATCTCGGTAATGACTATGTGGTTAAGTCCAGCGTAGGCCATATCCGTGATTTGCCGACCAGTGGATCAACCACCAAGAAGAGCGCTGACTCTGCCTCCACCAAAGGGACCAAAAAGGTCAAAAAGGATGAACGCGGCGCGCTCGTAAATCGCATGGGAGTCGATCCGTGGCACAGCTGGGAAGCCCAGTATGAAGTGCTGCCGGGTAAAGAAAAGGTGGTTTCAGAACTGAAATCCCTTGCTGAAAAAGCCGACCATATCTATCTCGCAACCGACCTTGACCGCGAAGGGGAAGCCATTGCGTGGCACCTGCGGGAAGTGATCGGTGGCGATGAGTCACGCTATAGCCGCGTGGTGTTTAACGAAATCACCAAGAATGCTATCCGTCAGGCTTTTGAAAAGCCGGGCGAGCTGAATATCGATCGCGTCAACGCTCAGCAGGCGCGCCGCTTTATGGACCGCGTAGTGGGCTACATGGTTTCTCCACTGCTGTGGAAGAAAATTGCCCGCGGCCTTTCCGCCGGGCGTGTGCAGTCCGTTGCGGTGCGTCTGGTCGTCGAGCGCGAGCGTGAAATCAAAGCGTTCGTACCGGAAGAGTTCTGGGAAATTGATGCCAATCTGGCCACGCCTAAAGGCGACAATCTTCCGGTTCAGGTCAGCCATCACAAAGACAAGCCGTTCCGCCCGGTTAACCGTGAGCAGACCATGGCGGCGGTTAGCGAACTTGAAAAAGCTCGTTACACCGTCCTTGAGCGCGAGGATAAACCGACCAGCAGCAAGCCTGGCGCGCCGTTTATCACCTCCACGCTGCAGCAGGCTGCCAGCACCCGTCTTGGTTTTGGCGTGAAGAAAACCATGATGATGGCGCAGCGCCTGTACGAAGCGGGCCATATCACCTACATGCGTACTGACTCAACCAACCTGAGCCAGGATGCGGTCAGCATGGTGCGCGGCTATATCGACGAGAATTTTGGCAAGAAATACCTGCCGGAATCGCCGCTCCAGTACACCAGCAAAGAAAATTCACAGGAAGCGCACGAGGCGATTCGTCCTTCTGACGTGGGCGTGGTGGCTGAATCCCTGAAGGATATGGAAGCCGACGCGCAGAAACTGTATCAGCTGATCTGGCGCCAGTTTGTGGCCTGCCAGATGACGCCGGCCCAGTATGATTCCACAACGTTAACCGTGGCAGCAGGGGATTACCGCCTGAAAGCGCGCGGTCGTATCCTGCGCTTTGACGGCTGGACGAAAGTGATGCCTGCGCTGCGTAAGGGCGATGAAGATCGCACCCTGCCTGCGGTCAACAAAGGCGACGCGATGACGCTCCTTGAACTGATTCCGGGTCAGCACTTTACCAAGCCGCCCGCTCGCTTTAGCGAAGCGTCGCTGGTTAAAGAGCTGGAAAAACGCGGGATTGGTCGTCCTTCAACGTATGCGTCTATCATCTCCACAATCCAGGATCGTGGCTATGTGCGCGTTGAAAACCGTCGCTTCTACGCGGAGAAAATGGGCGAGATCGTCACCGATCGTCTGGAAGAAAACTTCCGCGAGCTGATGAACTACGACTTTACCGCGCAGATGGAAAACAACCTCGACCAGGTGGCCAATAACCAGGCCGAATGGAAAGGCGTGCTGGACGAATTCTTCACCGACTTCAGCGGCCAGCTTGAGAAAGCCGAGCAGGATCCGGAAGAAGGCGGCATGCGCCCCAACCAGATGGTGCTCACCAGCATCGACTGCCCGACCTGCGGTCGCAAAATGGGTATCCGCACCGCGAGCACCGGCGTTTTCCTGGGCTGTTCGGGCTATGCGCTGCCGCCGAAAGAACGCTGCAAAACCACCATCAACCTGGTGCCGGAAAACGAAGTGCTCAACGTCCTTGAAGGCGATGACGCGGAAACCAACGCGCTGCGTGCGAAACGCCGCTGCGCCAAATGCGGCACGGCGATGGACAGCTACCTTATCGATCCAAAACGTAAGCTGCACGTCTGCGGTAACAACCCAACCTGCGACGGCTACGAAATCGAAGAGGGCGAGTTCCGCATCAAGGGCTATGACGGACCTATCGTTGAGTGTGAAAAATGTGGTTCTGAAATGCACCTTAAAATGGGACGTTTCGGCAAGTACATGGCCTGTACCAACGACGACTGCAAAAATACGCGTAAAATCCTGCGCAACGGCGAAGTTGCCCCGCCGAAGGAAGATCCGGTGCCATTACCGGAGCTGCCCTGCGAAAAATCGGACGCCTACTTTGTTCTGCGCGACGGCGCCGCCGGCGTGTTCCTGGCGGCCAATACCTTCCCTAAATCGCGTGAAACGCGCGCACCGTTAGTGGAAGAGCTGTACCGCTTCCGTGACCGTCTGCCAGAGAAGCTGCGCTATCTGGCCGATGCGCCGCAGCAGGATGCAGAAGGTAACAAATCCGTCGTTCGCTTCAGCCGTAAAACGAAGCAGCAATACGTTTCCTCTGAGAAAGAGGGCAAAGCCACCGGCTGGTCTGCCTTCTTCGTGGACGGAAAATGGGTTGAAGGCAAGAAATAACGCCTGCTAACTACCAGAAACCGGGGCTTGTGCTCCGGTTTTTTTTATCCTCTTATATAACCTGTTTATTATTTTTTCTTTCCATCTATACAGAGAAGATATAACTGATATAGTGTTTTCATCGCATACCCCTTTAATCTCACATCGTCTGACTCCCCGTACCGCCTGCGCCGGGGCGTTTTGACCTGGATGGTAAGTCATGAAACTACAGCAGCTTCGTTATATCGTTGAGGTGGTCAACCACAACCTTAACGTCTCGTCGACGGCGGAAGGGCTTTACACTTCGCAGCCGGGGATCAGTAAGCAGGTACGCATGCTGGAAGACGAGCTGGGCATTCAGATTTTTGCCCGCAGCGGTAAGCACCTCACGCAGGTCACTCCGGCCGGGCAGGAAATCATTCGTATAGCCCGCGAGGTGCTGTCAAAAGTTGACGCAATTAAATCCGTTGCCGGGGAGCATACCTGGCCTGATAAAGGTTCTTTATACGTCGCGACCACCCACACTCAGGCTCGCTATGCTCTGCCGAGCGTGATCAAAGGTTTTATTGAGCGCTACCCTCGCGTTTCGCTGCATATGCATCAGGGCTCGCCTACGCAGATTGCCGAGGCCGTTTCTAAAGGCAATGCCGACTTTGCTATCGCCACCGAGGCGCTGCACCTCTATGACGACCTGGTGATGCTGCCGTGCTACCACTGGAATCGCTCCATTGTGGTGACGCCTGAACATCCGCTGGCCTCAAAAGAATCCGTCACGATTGAAGAGCTGGCGCAGTATCCGCTGGTCACTTATACCTTTGGCTTTACCGGCCGTTCGGAGCTCGATACCGCATTTAACCGCGCGGGCCTTACGCCACGTATCGTCTTTACCGCAACCGATGCGGACGTGATTAAAACCTACGTGCGTCTGGGCCTGGGGGTAGGGGTTATCGCCAGCATGGCCGTAGACCCGGTATCCGACCCGGATTTAGTGCGTATTGAAGCCCAGGGCGTGTTCAGCCACAGCACCACGAAGATTGGCTTCCGTCGTAGTACCTTCCTGCGCAGCTATATGTATGATTTCATTCAACGCTTTGCGCCGCACCTGACCCGCGACGTGGTGGACGCCGCCGTTGCATTAAGGTCGAATGAAGATATTGAAGCGATGTTCAAAGATATTAAATTACCCGCCAAATAATGCCGGCCGGTATCTTCTCGTCTTGAGGAGATACCGTTTCCCTTCACGCCTAATAAATACGAATTAATCTCATCCTCTTTATTACCCCGCGCTAATATTACCCACAACATACAAAGGGTTAATCTGTCTCTATTAAGAGACAGCCGTAGATAATAGATAACGACAGCGCAAATTTGGGACTTCAATTATTTATTTCAGGTCAAAAGATTAAATCTTTTCCTGTAAACGGGGAGCAAATTTGCTGGCTTTTGCGCTAGAGTTTCTTTAGGATTAATCCCAACGGACGATTGCTTATACCGATTGTTAACAAGTTTTATGATAAGTGGTGTCGATTGTATGAGGTTAGCAATGCCTTCAGGAAGTGAACAACCGCAAAGGGATCCCGAGCTGAAACGCAAAGCCTGGCTGGCGGTATTTTTAGTCTCAGGCCTGTTCTGGCTGGTGGTCGCGCTGGTGGCCTGGCATTACTGGAGCTAAAAATGGCAGCTCACGGGCAGTCTGTGCAGGCAAAAAAGGTATGTCAAAAAAATGACAGGCCGATTCAGGAGCATACAGCGGAGAAAACCACGCCAGCTTCCTGGAAACTTACTGACCAACAGCAGGCGTTTATCGAGATGTTCTCTGCTGACGATCACAAAAAACAATAAAGACTCATTTTAGTTACGTTTAATTAACCTGCGGTTAATCACACTTTTAATCAGATGCCGTTATTGGCGCCCGACTTTATCACTACACACGGCAATATTCTTCGGGACTGATTATTTAATCAGCCAAATTGCATAGCGCAGATAAAGAGTAATGCTTATGAATAATCACTGCAGTATTAAATACTGGTCATGGCTCGGCGTTTTCAGCGTATCCGTCCTGTTTTGGGCGCAGCTGATAGCGACGTTCGTCAATTAAACACCTAACGCCCTGGCTTTCACGCCGGGGCGTTTCATTTCCTCGCGCCAAATCTCTTCCCGCGACCCGATTTATCATTTTGGGTTGTTATCAAAACGTTACGACATGTTTGTGTTATCTTTAATAGTGACCCTGAATTCAATCGGGGCACTCGCTATCCCTGTCATTAAGGAGGAGCTATGTCGTTAACCCTACGCGAGGCCAGTAAGGATACACTGCAGGCGCTGAACAAAACCTATCACTATTACAGCCTGCCGCTGGCGTCAAAGGAACTTGGGGATATCGCCCGTCTACCCAAGTCGCTAAAAGTTTTACTCGAAAACCTGCTGCGCTGGCAGGACGAAGATTCCGTCACTCAAGAAGACATTCACGCGCTGGCGAACTGGTTGCAAAGCGCCCACGCCGACCGTGAAATCGCGTACCGCCCGGCGCGCGTATTAATGCAAGATTTTACCGGCGTCCCGGCCGTGGTGGATTTGGCCGCCATGCGCGAAGCGGTAAAACGCCTCGGCGGCGACGTCGCCAAAGTAAACCCTCTTTCTCCCGTCGACCTTGTCATTGACCACTCCGTTACCGTGGACCACTTCGGTGATGACGGGGCCTTTGAAGAGAACGTTCGCCTGGAGATGGAGCGCAACCACGAGCGCTACGTTTTCCTGCGCTGGGGCCAGCAGGCGTTCAGCCGCTTCAGCGTAGTCCCGCCGGGCACCGGTATCTGCCACCAGGTTAACCTGGAATATCTGGGCAAAGCCGTGTGGAGTGAAATGCAGGGCGACGAGCTGGTGGCTTACCCTGACACGCTGGTCGGGACGGACTCCCACACAACAATGATTAACGGCCTGGGCGTGCTGGGCTGGGGCGTTGGCGGGATTGAGGCGGAAGCGGCCATGCTGGGCCAGCCGGTTTCGATGCTGATCCCTGACGTGGTTGGTTTTAAGCTCGACGGCAAGCTCCGCGAGGGCATCACCGCCACGGATCTGGTGCTGACCGTCACCCAGATGCTTCGTAAGCACGGCGTGGTCGGTAAGTTCGTTGAATTTTACGGCGACGGTCTGGATTCTCTTCCTCTCGCGGATCGGGCCACCATTGCCAATATGGCTCCGGAATATGGCGCGACCTGCGGCTTCTTCCCGATTGACGATGTGACGCTGGATTACATGCGCCTTAGCGGTCGTTCAGACGAGCAGGTCGCGCTGGTTGAGGCCTATGCTAAAGCGCAGGGCATGTGGCGGAATACCGGCGACGAGCCGGTATTTACCAGCACCCTTGCGTTGGACATGAATGAAGTGGAGGCCAGCCTTGCCGGGCCGAAGCGCCCGCAGGATCGCGTGCCGCTGGGCGATGTGCCGAAGGCCTTCAGCGCCAGCAATGAGCTGGAGCTAAATACCAGTCATAAAGACCGCGCGCCTGTCGACTACACCATGGGCGGGCGTGAGTACCAGCTTCCCGATGGGGCCGTCGTCATCGCGGCGATCACTTCCTGTACCAATACTTCTAACCCAAGCGTGCTGATGGCGGCGGGCCTGCTGGCGAAAAAAGCCCTGACGCTGGGCTTGAAACGCCAGCCGTGGGTCAAAGCCTCGCTGGCTCCGGGCTCAAAAGTCGTCTCGGACTATCTGGCTAAGGCAAGGCTGACGCCGTATCTCGATGATTTAGGGTTCAACCTGGTCGGCTACGGCTGCACAACCTGCATCGGTAACTCCGGCCCGCTGCCGGATCCTATCGAACAGGCCATCAAAAAAGGCGATCTCACGGTGGGCGCGGTGCTTTCCGGCAACCGTAACTTTGAAGGGCGTATTCACCCGCTGGTCAAAACTAACTGGCTTGCCTCGCCGCCGCTGGTTGTCGCCTATGCGCTGGCAGGGAATATGAACGTCAATCTGACCACCGATCCGCTTGGGCACGATCGTAAAGGCGATCCGGTCTACCTGAAGGATATCTGGCCGAGCAGCCAGGAAATCGCCCGTGCGGTGGCGCAGGTTTCCACGGAAATGTTCAATAAAGAGTACGCCGAAGTGTTCGAGGGTACGCCAGAGTGGCAGAATATTCAGGTCGATCGTTCGGACACTTACGGTTGGCAGAGCGATTCCACGTATATCCGCCTTTCTCCGTTCTTTGACGATATGGAGGCCGAGCCAAAACCGGTGCAGGACATCCATGGCGCACGTATCCTGGCAATGCTTGGCGACTCGGTGACCACCGATCATATTTCCCCTGCGGGCAGCATCAAGCCGGACAGCCCGGCGGGGCGCTATCTGCAAAATCATGGCGTGGAGCGCAAAGATTTCAACTCCTACGGTTCGCGTCGCGGCAACCATGAAGTGATGATGCGCGGCACTTTTGCCAACATCCGTATCCGTAACGAGATGGTTCCCGGCGTCGAAGGGGGAATGACGCGCCTGTTGCCGGGTGATGAAGTCATGTCCATTTACGACGCGGCAATGCGCTACCAGGCGAAGAGTATTCCTCTGGCGGTGATTGCGGGCAAAGAGTATGGCTCCGGCTCCAGCCGCGACTGGGCGGCAAAAGGGCCACGTCTGCTTGGCGTGCGCGTGGTGATTTCTGAGTCGTTCGAGCGTATTCACCGTTCGAACCTGATTGGCATGGGGATTCTGCCTCTGGAGTTCCCGCAGGGCGTGACGCGTAAAACGCTTGCGCTGACCGGTGAGGAAACGATTGATATTTCGGGGCTTAACGACCTGAAACCCGGCGCCGTTGTCCCGGTGACGTTGTCACGCCAGAACGGCAAAAAAGAAGTTATCGAGTGCCGCTGCCGTATCGATACCGGAAACGAACTGACCTATTTCCGCAACGATGGCATCCTGCACTACGTTATTCGCAATATGCTGAAGTAATAAAAAAGCCCCCAGCGATGGGGGCTTAAAATTGGGATCTGAGAAAATTTTACTCTGAAAGCAGGTGGCCCATCTTGGCCGCTTTAGTATCCAGATAGTGCGCGTTCTTCGGGTTGCGGCCTACGATCAGCGGTACGCGCTCCACGATATTGATTCCGGCTTCGCTCAGGATTTCCACTTTCTTCGGATTGTTCGTCAGCAGACGAACCGCGTCCACGCCCAACAGTTTGAACATGTCGGCGCAAAGAGTGAAGTCGCGTTCATCGGCGGCAAAGCCAAGCTGATGGTTCGCTTCTACCGTATCGTAGCCTTCATCCTGCAACGCATAGGCGCGGATTTTATTCAGCAGACCGATATTGCGACCTTCCTGGCGATGGTAGAGCAGAATGCCGCGTCCTTCCTCGGCAATGTGCGCCAGCGCGGCTTCAAGCTGAAAACCGCAGTCGCAGCGCAGGCTGAATAGCGCATCGCCCGTTAAACACTCGGAGTGGACGCGGGCCAGCACGGACTGGTCGCCGGTAATATCACCAAAAACCAGAGCGACGTGATCCTGTCCGGTTGCCAGTTCTTCAAAACCCACCATCAGGAAATCGCCCCATGGGGTTGGCAGTTTGGCTTCTGCCACACGTTTAAGCTGCATGTGATTCTCCAGGTACTTATTTTTGACACCCGCAGGTGCCTGCCAGCTTTCTGGCCTGTGCAATTATTGTTGGCTATTTTGCCACAACGCAGAACGCTTCGCCTAATTAGCTGGGCAGGCTGCTATTTTTACTTTTTGGTGTCGCTCGCGTTTACCCATCAGTGCACTTTTTCGGTTATCCTTGGATAACGTTGACTCTTAAGGATAAATAATGCGAGCAATTGCAAAACGAACGGCGGTTGGGGCAGGTTTGCTGTTGATCATGCCGTTAACCGTTTGGCTATCCGGCTGGCACTGGACGCCGGGCGGCAACAGCGTCTGGCTAAAAGCGCTGTACGGAGTCACCGAAACGGTCACGCAGCCATGGGGCATCATCACACACGTACTGCTGTGCGGCTGGTTCCTGTGGTGCTTAAGATTTCGTTTAAAGGCTGCGGTTACGCTGTTTGCGATCCTCGCCGCCGCCATCATCATCGGACAAGGGGTTAAGTCCGTGATTAAAGACCGGGTTCAGGAGCCGCGGCCTTTCGTCGTCTGGCTTGAAAAAACAAAGGATATCCCCACCGATGAGTTCTACAATTTAAAGCGTAAACAGCGCGGTGAGCTGGTGAAAACACAGCTTGCCGATCATACCGAAGTGCCCGGCTGGCTACGCAAACACTGGCAAAAAGAGACCGGTTTTGCTTTCCCTTCGGGCCACACGATGTTTGCCGCAAGTTGGGCATTACTGGGTGTTGGCCTTCTGTGGCCGCGCCGCAGGACATTCACTATCGTTTTGCTGCTGGTGTGGGCCACCGGCGTGATGGGCAGCAGGCTGCTGCTGGGCATGCACTGGCCGCGTGATTTAGTCGTCGCCACCTTGCTCTCCTGGCTATTGGTCACGCTGGCAACCTGGCTTGCACAAAAGCTCTGTGGGCCACTGTCGCCGCCGGTTGAAGAAGCTGAAGAAATAGCCGAAAGAGACCCGGAGGCTTGAGATTATTGATTTAAGCCCCATTTCTTATGAATTGGACGTCGCTAATGGATTCCCCGCACCCGCGGGAAATGGTAGTTTATACCGTTGAAAAGCATTAGGGCATAACCGTCGCGAAAGACCACATAACGGGAAGTAATGTGAAATATTTATTCATTTTCTTACTGGTGCTGGCGATCTTTGTGGTTTCCGTCACTTTAGGCGCGCAAAACGATCAGGTCGTGAACTTTAATTACCTGCTGGCTCAGGGCGAATACCGCGTCTCCACGTTACTGGCGACCCTCTTTGCCGCAGGATTTATCATCGGCTGGCTCATTTGCAGCCTGTTCTGGCTGCGCGTACGCGTCTCTCTTGCGCGCGCCGAGCGTAAAGTTAAGCGCCTTGAACAGCAGGTGACGGCAGAATCCGTCGCGCCTGCTGTCACCGTTCCGGCAGTGAAGGAATAACCGTATATGCTGGAGCTGCTGTTTCTGTTGTTGCCCGTGGCCGCCGCATACGGCTGGTACATGGGACGCAGAAGTGCACATCAGGACAAACAACAGGAAGCCAACCGCCTGTCCCGCGACTATGTTGCCGGGGTGAACTTCCTGCTGTCCAATCAGCAGGATAAAGCTGTCGATCTGTTCCTTGATATGCTCAAGGAAGATACCAGCACCGTTGAAGCACACCTCACGTTAGGCAACCTTTTCCGCTCACGCGGCGAAGTCGATCGCGCCATCCGCATTCATCAATCCCTGATGGAAAGCGCCTCGCTAACCTACGAACAGCGTTTGCTGGCCGTGCAGCAGCTGGGCCGCGATTATATGGCCGCGGGTTTGTACGATCGCGCGGAAGATATGTTCGCTCAACTGGTGGATGAAACAGATTTCCGCGTAGGCGCGCTGCAACAGCTCCTGCTTATTCATCAGGCAACCAGCGACTGGCAGAAGGCTATCGAGGTAGCTGAAAGGCTGGTCAAGCTGGGCAAGGACAAACAGCGCACCGAAATCGCCCATTTTTACTGTGAGCTTGCCCTGCAGTTAATGGGCAGCGACGATCTCGATCGCGCCATGTCCCTGCTGAAGAAAGGGGCGGCGGCAGACAAAAATTGTGCCCGCGTCTCCATCATGATGGGGCGCATTTTTATGGCGAAAGGCGAATATGCTAAAGCGGTAGAAACGCTGCAGCGCGTTATCGACCAGGACAGCGAGCTGGTCAGTGAGACGCTGGAAATGCTGCAGGTTTGCTTCCAGCAGCTCGACAAGCCGCAGGAGTGGGAAGCCTTCCTGAAGCGCTGCGTGGAAGAAAACACCGGTGCCGTGGCCGAACTCATGCTGGCCGGGATTCTGGAGCAGAAAGAAGGGGCGGACACCGCGCAGGTGTATATCAACCGCCAGCTGCAGCGCCATCCTACGATGCGCGTTTTCCATCGTCTGATAGATTACCATTTGCAGGATGCGGAAGAGGGGCGAGCGAAAGAGAGCCTGATTGTGCTGCGCGATATGGTCGGCGAGCAGGTGCGCACCAAGCCGCGCTACCGCTGCCAGAAGTGCGGATTTACCGCGTTCACCATGTACTGGCACTGCCCGTCATGTCGGGCGTGGTCGACGGTGAAGCCCATTCGCGGGCTGGACGGTCAGTAAAACAGGCGGCGTTCAGGCGCTGCTTTTAAAAAGTCCGCACTTTAGTTACAACATACTTGTTTATTTATCCCGCGCCACAGTTCAACCTCCGCATTCTAATTGCTCCGCAGGGCGAATGGCTCCTGTAAATTTTGTGGGCCGGCGGGTAGAATGCTTGCCGTTTATCTACGCGCCGCGCCGGTGCCCAACTGTCAGAAGGTTTAGCCATGAATTCAACCGCATCCTCCACCTCCCGCGTTGCCGCCGACTCGCCAATCGTCGTTGCTCTCGATTATGATAATCGCGATAGTGCGCTGGCGTTCATCGATAGAATCGACCCGCGGGACTGCCGGTTAAAAGTGGGCAAAGAGATGTTCACGCTGTTTGGCCCTCAGTTCGTCAGCGAACTTCAGCAGCGCGGCTTTGACGTTTTCCTCGATTTGAAATTCCACGATATTCCGAACACCACCGCACGTGCGGTTGCGGCGGCGGCAGATCTCGGCGTATGGATGGTGAACGTACACGCCAGCGGCGGGGCACGTATGATGAGCGCCGCGCGTGACGCGCTGATCCCCTTTGGCAAAGACGCGCCGCTGCTGATCGCCGTTACCGTGCTGACCAGCATGGAGGCCGGTGATTTAGCCGATCTCGGCATTCATGCCAGCCCGGCAGATTACGCGGAACGCCTGGCGCGCCTGACTCAAAGCTGTGGTCTTGACGGCGTGGTTTGTTCGGCTCATGAAGCGGTGCGCTTCAAAAATGAGCTAGGCCAGGCTTTCAAACTGGTCACGCCGGGCATTCGTCCGGCAGGCAGCGATGCGGGCGATCAGCGCCGCATCATGACCCCGGTTGAGGCGCAAACGGCGGGCGTGGATTATATGGTTATCGGGCGTCCAATCACCCAATCTGCCAATCCCGCACAAACGCTGCGTGACATCCGGGCTTCTCTGCAACAGGGAGCATAAGTATGAAAGACGATAACAGCCGCCTGGTTTATTCCACCGAAACGGGCCGCATTGACGAACCTAAGACCGAAGCTGTACGTCCGAAAGGTGACGGGGTTGTTCGCATCCAGCGCCAGACAAGCGGGCGCAAAGGAAAGGGCGTGTGCCTGATAACCGGCGTAGATGCCGACGACGCAACGCTTGCCTCCCTGGCCGCCGAGTTAAAAAAGAAATGCGGCTGCGGAGGGGCGGTTAAAGACGGCGTGATTGAGATTCAGGGTGATAAACGCGACCTGATTAAGTCGTTGCTGGAAGCGAAAGGCATGAAGGTAAAACTGGCCGGGGGATAATTTCTGCCGGAGAGACAAAATATCAGGCCACGGAATTATCCGTGGCCTTTTTTATAACTGCTGCCAGACCTGAAAGTCGAAACGTTATTGCAATTCGTCAAAGCTCATTAAGCTTTTGCTGGCATCCTGCCTTATTTACTGACCTGGTGACCGATAATGCCACCTACTGCCGCGCCGCCTAACGTACCCAGAGCGCTGCCGTCCGTTAAGACTGCACCACCAACGGCACCGGCACCAGCGCCAATCGCGGTGTTACGGTCACGTTTGGACCAGTTTGAACAGGCGCTCAAGGACATCGCAACGGTAAGCGCCAGAACAACAGCGGCAATTTTTTTGTTATTTAAGGTCATAATACTTTCTCCTGAATGGTTGATTCACGGAAACAAGTCTCCTGTTAAGTATAGCGTCTTAAGCGAAGCTGCCGTGAAACGGTGTCGCGATACGGACCTAAAAATAACTTAGGTGATTATTACATCCTGTTATATCGCTAATAAATATTCTAATTTTTGCCGGGAATTAAGACAGGTAAAAAGTCTTAAATAGCGCGCGAGAAAAATCCGATAGCAGAACCGACTGCCTGACGGCTCTGCAATAAGCGGATTAGCTAATAGGGAACTGGCGCACAATATCGACGTGCACCCCGCTGGCCTGAAGCTGCTGACCTGCGGTTTCGCTCAGTCCGTCATCGGTGATAACTCGGCTAAATTTTGCAATTGGCCCCAGCGTGTAGGGATGGATGACGCCGAACTTGCTGCTGTCGGTCAGCACAATTGCCTCACTGCCTTTCTCCAGCACGGCATTAACCACGTCGGCGCGCATCATATCCCGACTGGTGAAGCCGGTTTCCGGCAGAAAGCCGTCAATGCCGATAAAGGCCTTGCTGAAATGCACCTGCTGAATGAACTGGCGCGTCAGTGGGCCAACCATGCTTTCGCTTTTTTTCTGGTAAATGCCGCCGAGTAAAATTACTTCGCATTCGGTGTCTTTAAGGAGATGGGCAATGTAGCTGCTGACGGTAATCAGCGTAATACGTTTATTTTCAGCCAGGGTGCGGGCGAGCAGGGCGTTGCTGCTGCCGTTTTCGATGAAGACCGTTTCGCCATCGTGTACCAGCGAAGCGGCGAATTCAGCGAGATTCCGTTTCAGCGTGTAGTTATTCATCATGCGGGTTTCGACGTCATCGCTGTCCAGCGGAACGGCGTAGCCGTGGGCACGGCGCAGATAGCTACGCTTCTCCAGAAGATTAAGATCCTGACGGATAGTGACTTCGGAAACGCCGGTCGTTTTGGCTAAATCGGTCACGCTCATGCGGCCCTGATCGATAACCATCTGTAATATGATTTGTTGTCTGGAATTCATGTCAGCCAAGTTTAGGCGATGGCCTTAGCCACCGCCGGAGTCGTCAAAGAGTATGTTCTGTTCGGGCTATAATATCATCCTGCGCGTCAGGAGATAAGGCTGTAAAGAATGCCGAGTAACCTGCTACGCGCACCACTAAATCACGATACTTATCAGGATGTTGTTTGGCATCCAGCAGGGTTTCGCGGGAAACTATGTTGTATTGCACGTGCCAGCCTTTGTGCGCTTCGAAGAAAGTTCGCAGCATGAACATCAGTTTTTCGCGATCGCGCGGGTTATCAAGCGTCGCCGGATTCAGCTTCTGGTTCAGCAAAACGCCGCCCAGAATCTTGCTGGTAGGCAGCTTGCCAACCGAACTAATGACCGCCGTGGGTCCCAGGCGATCTGTACCCGAAGCCGGGCTTGCTCCTTCCGCCAGCGGAGTCCTGGCCTTGCGGCCATCCGGTGTCGCCATCGTGGCTGCGCCAAAAGGCACGTTTGCCGAGATGGACGATGTTCCCGCGTAGTAAGTCCCGCCAATCGGGCCGCGGCCGAAACGCGTATTGTGGTACTGCTTCAGCTCGTCAATGTAGGTCTGATAGGCGCGGGCCAGCAGTAAATCCACTTCATCCTCGTCATTGCCATATTTCGGCGCGCCGTTGATTAAACGCTGGCGAAGCTGTTCGCCGCTCAGCCCTGCAAAGTCGTTGGCCAGCGCCTGGGCAAGCTGCTGCTGCCCAATGGCACCCTGTTCGAACACCAGCTTGCGCACGGCGGCAAGGCTATTGCCAAGGTTAGCAATCCCAACCTGAAGCCCGGAAACCCAGTCGTATTTCGCGCCGCCCTGCTTGATACTTTTACCGCGCTCGATACAGTCATCCACCAGCGCGGAGCAGAGAATATCGTGAGCATTTTCTTCCAGCACGGTATCCACCACGCACTCGATCTCGATGGATTTCCGCGTGTAGTAACGAATCTGTGCGTCCCAGGCGGCCAGCACTTCATCAAAGCTTGTGAAGTTTCCTTCGGACAGCGCTTTTTCCTGCGGCAGAAACACTTTTCCGCTGGTGGCATCGCGGCCCTGTTCCAGCGTCGCCAGCATTACGCGGGCAAAGTTGATAAAGCTCATGCCGGTGCAGCGGTAGCCCCATTTGCCGCCGACGGCGGTTTCGATGCAGCCGATTGCCGCATAGTCGTAGGCGTCTTCGCGGCTGACGCCCAGCTTGATGAATTCGCTAATAACAATTTCATCGTTGTTAAATGCCGGCATCCCAAAGCCGCAGCGAATCACCTGCACGCAGGCATCGAGGAAATCGTTACTCATTCCGGCGTGGTAGCGCACGCTGAGGTTCGGCTGCGTGGAACGCAGCTGGCCGCAGGATTCCAGAACCGCATAGGAAAGTGGGTTAACCGCGTCAATGGCCTCGCCGTTTAACAGCGTCTGTCCGCCAATCGTCACGTTCTGATAAAGCGGACTGCCCGCCGACGCTTTAGAGTGCGAGCCGGAGCGGATTTTGTTGACTTCCAGCAGCTTCAGCCAGCAGCTTTGCAGCAGTTCAATGGCCTGTTCGCGGCTGACGGTTTGCTCCAGCTCCACGTCGCGGCGATACCACGGATAGAGATACTGATCGAGGCGGCCAAAGGAAACCGAGTGGCCGTTAGATTCAATTTGCAGCACCAGCTGCACGAAGTAGCTCAGCTGCAGCGCCTGCCAGAAAGATTTCGGCGGCTGATGAGCGATATGCTCGCAGTTATCGGCCATGGCCAGCAGCTCGTCGCGGCGGGCCGCTCGGGTTTCCTTACTCGCCATTTCTTTCGCCAGCGCGGCAAAGCGCAGAATATGGTCGCTCAGCGCGGCGAAAGTAATATCAATCGCCTTCAGGAACTGCTCTTTATGCAGATCTTCCCAGTCCGTGAGATGTAAACGCTCGCGGCGTTCGGCCACTTTTTCACGCAGGCCGTCCAGACCCAGCTCCAGCAGCAGCGGGAAGTTTACCGCCAGGTGCGCATCGCCGGAGGTCATATTGCCTTCGGCCTTAATGATGCCCGTCGCCAGCAGCGCTTTTTGCTCGTCGGTGAACATGCCGTAGCAGCGATCCTGCACGGTTTGCCCGCGCCACCACGGGCAAATTTGATGCATTACCGCTTTATCTTCGTCAGCAATAGAAAAACCTGCGCCAGGGCGGTCGCCCAGCTCGTCGATCTCGGTTTCAATCCAGCCAACGGTATATTCCGGGAAGAAAGGCGCACCTCGCACGTGGCTGGCCTGGTTGCCGACAATCAGCTCGTCGTGTTTGATCCAGATAGTGCGCTCGGCAAGGTGATACGCCAGGGCCAGCGCCCGGCGCACCGGCAGCGGCTTATCCTGATGCTGCTGATAAACGGCGGTGTAATGCTGCGCGCGTTCGGTACAAACCGGCGGCTTAACGATGTGGATCAGCGCTTCTTTGTGCGCCTTCACGCGCGGGCTTAAAAAGTTCAGGTTCAGTTCGGTCATGATGTTTATCCTCTAATCCAGGCGGTCATTCCTTTCTGGCTGGCGTACTGCTCGGCAAAATGCAGCAGTTCGGGCGCGTCGAGCGGTTTTTGCGCGGCCAGATAGGGAACGTTCAGGAGCTTATATTTGTTGATACCGAGGGTGTGGTAGGGCAAAAAATGAATCGCTTTCGCGCCGATTTCATCGGCGGCAAAATCGCTGATGGCGCGAACAGACTGCTCGTCAGCGTTAAAATCAGGGATTAGCGGTACGCGAATGGTCATTTCCACGCCGTGAGCGGCTAGCCTGCGGAAGTTATCCAGCACGCGTTCAGCGCTGCCGTCCGTCCACTGCCGGAAGCGCTGTTGATCAACGTGCTTTAAGTCGGCGAGGAGAAGATCCAGATGCGGCAAAGACGGTTCAATATACTTCCACGGCACGTGCAGACAGGATTCGACGGCGGTATTTATTCCGGCTTCCTTGCTGCGTTGAAGCAGCGCTCCCGCCATTTCAGGCTGCATAAAAGGCTCGCCGCCGGAAAGAGTCATACCGCCGCCGCTGCGATCGTAAAACGGTTTGTCGCGCAGCACTTTTTCCATAATGGCCTCCACGCTTTGCGTCTCGCCGCAGACCGAAAGCGCCTGGGTCGGGCAGCAGTCGGTGAGTGCGACCAGCTCGTCGTGGCTGAGTTTTTCGCGCGCGATGATCAGCTTTTCATCCAGGCGTGTAATATTCTGCGGGGCGGCGTGCGAACATAAATCGCAACCCGCAAGGCACAGACGCTCATCGAATAAAACATCCTGCGTCCGCGCGCGGCTCTCCGGGTTCTGGCACCAGCGGCAGCCGAGAGAGCAGCCCTTAAGGAACACCACCGTGCGGATACCGGGGCCATCATGCGTGGAGTAACGCTGGATATTGAAGAGCATATTTTTGCCTCTCTGCTTTCTTTCGTAAATTAGATTACTTTCGAATGAAAGTTTTATTGATTTTGATCAGCTAATATTCAGAAGGCGGAGCTATGATGGCGACAATGAGATCTGACTCGAATCTGGAGAACCTATGGAACTGTATTTAGATACCGCTGATGTGGCCGCCGTTAAGCGCCTGGCGCGAGTTTTACCGCTGCATGGCGTCACCACCAACCCGTCGATTGTCGCGAAAGCAGGTCGTTCACTGTGGGAAGTGTTGCCCGCGCTGCAGGATGAGCTGGGCGGTGAGGGCAGATTATTTGCTCAGGTGATTGCTGCTAAGGCCGACGAAATGGTGCGCGAAGCTCAGCTTCTGACTGCCCGCGTACCGGGCCTGGTCGTCAAAGTACCAACCACGGTTGAAGGTCTGGCGGCGATGAAACAGCTGAAAATTCTGGGTATTCCAACGCTTGGCACGGCGGTCTACGGTGCGGCACAAGGTTTGCTGGCGGCGCTGGCCGGAGCGGAATACGTCGCTCCTTATGTCAACCGTCTGGACGCGCAGGGCGGCGACGGTATTCAGATGGTGCAGGATCTGCAACAGCTGCTGACGCTGCATGCCCCGCACGCCAAAGTGCTGGCGGCAAGCTTCCGCACGCCGCACCAGGCGATGTCCTGCCTGCTGGCGGGCTGTGAATCTATCACCTTGCCGGTAGACGTTGCGGATCAGCTGCTGACCACGCCTGCGGTTACCGCCGCGATTGAAACTTTTGAAAAAGACTGGCAGGGCGCTTTCGGTTCTTTAACGCTGTAACTGATGTAGCCCTCTCCTGCGGGAGAGGGCTGCGTCGAGGCGCTTCCCGTAAGCTCTCCTCGTCTAAATCTCCCACGGTGATTTTTTCAGATCGCTGTCGTGGCGTTCTTCACCTTTCGCAATGCTCAGCAGCTCGGCTTTGAGGATTTCAAGGTTGTTTATCGCTGAAGCGTGATCGCCGCCGACCAGAATATCCAGCACGGTATCAATTCGCCTGGCAAGCTGCTGCGGGTCAACTGAAGGCATAGTTCGTCCTGTTCTCAAAAGGTTGTGCAAAGAATAATGCAAAAAAAAACCGCGAAAGAGAAGGTGAAGCGGGCGATCTTTAGTTATTTCATCAATCGATTATCGCACAGCTTATGAAGAAATATTCTGAGTCCATAGGCTTTGTAAAGCGCTATTCCATCGTGAAATATTCTCTGCTTCCAGCCTCGGGCTGGATTAATATCAACGTTCCTATGCGGCTTTGAGAGAAAGTATGACGGGCAAAATCACGCTGGCGATGCTGGCATTCGCGGCTAATTCCATCCTTTGCCGCGTTGCGCTTAAAGGCGTGCATATTGACCCGCTTTCATTCAGCAGCCTGCGGCTGGTGGGCGGCGCCGTCGTGCTCTTTATACTGCTGCTAAAACCTTTTCTGAACCGCAAAATTGAATGGTACGGGAAAAATGCCTTCTTCCTGGGCGTTTACGTTTTAGCTTTCTCTGCGGCCTATGTCCACCTTGGCGCAGCAGAGGGCGCGCTGCTGCTGTTCGGCACGGTTCAACTGGTGATGACCGGCTGGGGAACTTACCGGGGTGAGAAGTTAACGTGGATAAAATGCAGCGGCATTATGCTTGCCGGCGCGGGGATCGGCTGCCTTTTACTGCCCGGAGCAAACAGCCCGGCCATCCTTCCTGCTGCGGCGATGGTGCTTTCTGGCCTTGCCTGGGCGGCTTACTGCATCGCTGGGAAAAGCGTTAAAAACGCCGCGGCGGCCACGGCGGGCAGTTTTATCCTGGCGGCACCCGCAGCGGTAATCCTCTCGCTGGCGTTCAACCAATATGCGCATACTGATACCACGGGGCTGATGCTGGCTCTGCTATCCGGCGGGCTAACCTCGGGCGCGGCCTACGCTCTGTGGTACGCCATTGTTCCCGCGTTGACATCCTCCACCGCCAGCACCGTACAGCTCAGCGTGCCGTGTATTTCGGCGCTGGGCGGGGTGGTTTTCCTCGGCGAAAACTTCACGCTTCAGCTCGTGGCCTCGACAACCGCCGTTCTCGCGGGGATAGCCATGACGATTTATGCCGATAAACGCGTCTGATCCGCTTGCCATCCAGCGGCCAAAGGAGGAAAACAGTGGCTCCCGTGTTCGGTTATCTGAAGCTTTGCCGTGAATAATTTCGATTCTCTTTTTCAGCGCCTGTCCCGCTCTGCGTTTCGTCAGCGTTTTCGCCTTGGCCCGAAAGAACGCCAGTACTGCCTTGATAAAGGCCCGGAAACGCTGGCCCGCCACGCGGATGATTTTATTGCCCGGCGCCTCGCACCGGCGGAGCCGAAAAATGACGGTAAGCAAACGCCGATGCGCGGTCATCCGGTCTTTATCGCCCAGCACGCCACGGCCACCTGCTGCCGGGGCTGCCTGGCGAAATGGCACGGCATCCCCGCAGGAACGACACTTTCCGCCGAGCAGCAGCGCTACGTGGTGGCCGTGATATATCACTGGCTGACCGTGCAGATGACCGGCCATCCTCCTCAGTAAGACTTTTCAGCCAGCGCTTTTTTTGCCAGGCCGCCGATCCATTCCTGATGGGCGTTAATCATCGGGTTTGGCAGGGTTGAGGCCAGGTCTCTGGCGGGTTTTCCGTTCTGCGTCTCCTGGGTAAGAATACGCATGCGGCCCTGCGGTAAGTCCTCCAGCAGCCAGGCGTGATGCACGTCGAGAGCCGTTTGCTCATCGCCGTCAACCCAGCCGTGCCAGGCCAGTCGCCCCGGCTGTCCGTCGCGCGGAGCCAAAAACTCTTCTACCTGGGCTTCAACCGGGAAGCTGAAAGTGGTGAAGCGAAAGCGGGCCCCGGCGCTTAGCTGCGGGCCGCTTTCGTCGTAAAATTTCACCTCTGAAACGTTGCCGTAATACTCCGGCCAGGCCTGGGTATCGGTCAGCCAGCGCCAGACTTCAGCGGCGCTCAGGCCAGGAACGATGATTTCGTTAGAGGCAAAATGATTCTAAGGCCCGAAGAGTTTGACCCGGCGACCTCGACGCTGACCGCATCCCTGACCGCCACGGATTATGCGCTACAGGCCATCGTGCTGCCGTTTATCGCCCGGCTACGTCTGGCCGCGCCGAACATGCGCGTCGCCGTCCGTCCGCCGGAAGATAACCACACCCAGCAGCAGCTGGAAAAAGGGGAAATCGATATCGCGATCGTTACGACTTACGCTATCGCCCCGGATTTACATGCCCGCACGCTTTATGAAGAGCGCTACGTGTGCGCGATGGGAGCGCACCACCCGCTGGCAAACCAGCAGGATCTTTCGCTGGATGATTTTTGTGGCTGGGACCACGCGCTGGTTTCGTGGAGCGGCAGCGAATTTAACGGCGTGACGGATACCGCGCTGCAAAAGCTGGGCTATCAGCGGCGGGTCAGCCTGTCGGTGCAGAGCTTTTTATTTCTCAAAGAGGTGCTTCGTACGACGCATTTAATCACCGTCGTGCCCGCAAGGCTGATTGTGCCTGGGCAGGGAATCACAACCCGCGAACCGCCGCTGGCCGTGCCGGGCTTTACTAAAGTTGCGGCCTGGCATGAACGCACCCATCAGGACCCGGCCCATCAGTGGCTCAGAGAACTGCTGTTTCAAAGCTCAGCGGGGTAAAGTAAAAGCGGAACGCTGAGGTTCCGCCGTGAGGGATTACTGGAAGGTGTAACTCAAATTAACGCCAACGCCGTAGTTACGTCCCGGCGCGGGTTCGAAGTAGCGGCCATTGCCTTCGTTAACGATGACCGATCCGACATAATCACGGTCGAACAGGTTGTCCACACGGCCCCAGACGTCCAGCAGCCAGCTTTGTTGAATGCGGAATTTGTAGCCGCTGTTCAGCGAGGCGACGGTGTAGGTTGGCGCTTTGGCGTCGTTCTCGTCATCGGCCTGAATATCGCTCATGTAGCGAATGTCCGCCCCGGCATAGAAGCCTTCCTGCGGAGCGTACTCCAGCGCGGCGTAGCCCATGTTGCGGGCGATGCCCGGCATACGGTTGCCTTTGCAGCTCTCGCCGCCGCAGACGTTGGTCCGGTAGGTGGCATCCAGATAGGTCCACGCGGCTTTGACTCGCCAGTCCCAGGCAAACTGCTGATCGAGCGAAAGCTCCACGCCCCGGCGACGTGTCTCGCCGGCGTTTTTATAGGTGGTGCGTCCGCCGCTGCTTTGATCGACGACGATCTCATCGTCGGTATCGGTCTGGAACACGGCCGCGCTGAACAGGCCGTTGCCGATACGGGTTTTACTGCCCACTTCAATCGTGTCGCTGGTGGACGGTTTCAGGCCAAAGTTCAGCCCCGACTGGCCGCTGTCACGGTAGGAAAGCTCATTGATGGTCGGCGTTTCAAACCCTCGCCCCGCCGAAGTGTAGATATTCCACGCGTCGGTGACGGCGTATTTCAAAGAGGCGGCCGGTAACCATTTGTGATAGCTCGCTTCGCCGCTGTCATCGCCGTTAGCGCCGGTAATGTAATAATCGTTGGAGTCGAAATAAACCGAGCTGAACCGCACGCCAGCATCAAGGCTAAGTTTGTCGGTAAACTGCCACGCGGTTTGCAGATACGGATCGACGTTCCACATTAAGTTGCGCTCGTTGCGGCGCAGGTTGCCTTTTTCGCCCAATACCGTGGTGCCGTTTTCGACCACAAAGTTTTCGTACCCTTTGCGCTTCTCGGACATCGTTTCGTAATCCAGGCCCGTCGTGAAGCTGACCGGTACGGAGAAGATATCGCCGCGATGCGTCCAGCGGGAATCAATGCCCTGATAGTGGCGAGCAAGCTGAATTACGCCTCCCGGATGGGTAGGATTGAGCTGCGGCCCGACGGGAATCGACTGGTACTGCGTGGTTTCTCGCTCGCCCGCGTAAACCATCACGCTCAGGTCGTCATTTGCCGTCAGCTGACGCTCGTAGTGCAGGCCCGCCTGGGTTTGTTTGGTGGTTTTCCGCGTATCGTACTGATCGGCTCGCGGCGACTGGGTTGGGTTGTCGTGCCACTCCTGCCCGGTCAGGCCACCCGGATCGTTAGCGTCAATATCCACGCTGTTAAACAGGAAGGTTAGCCTGCTGGCCTCATCAAGACGTACGCCCAGTTTGGCATTGCCAAGGTTCTTCTGCGCGCTGCTATGATCGCGGTAGCCGTGCGTAGTAAAGCGGGAGGCGGAAACGGCGTAATCCACGTCGCCCGCCTGGGTGCCATCGCCCGTCGAACCCGTGGCTTTAACGCTATTGCGCCAGCTACCGAAGCTGCCGTAATACGTGCTGGCCTCAAGCGTTGGCGGCTGAGTGCCGGTGGTCGTACTGACGTTGACCACGCCGCCGGATGCGTTGCCGTACAGCGCCGAAAACGGGCCGCGCAGCACTTCGATGCTTTCCACGCTGTTAATGTCAATGTTAGACGTCTGGCCCTGTCCGTCCGGCATGGTCGCCGGAATGCCGTCGACGTACATCCGCACGCCGCGCACGCCGTAGGTGGAGCGCGAACCAAATCCGCGCACGGAAAGCTGCAAATCCTGAGCGTAGTTTTGGCGATTTTGTATCTGTAGTCCGGGCACGCTGCTCAGACTTTCTGAAAGGTTCACGCGCGGCGCGGCCTGACGCATATCCTCTCCGTTAACCACGCTGACGGCGGCAGGCGTATCCAGCTCGGAAATGCCGCCCGGCGTGGCGGTCACCACCATCGTTTGCTCGTCATTTTTAGGCGCGTCGGCTGAAACAGCAGGCGCGGCCCAGGAAGCCAGCGCGGGGAGCAGCAGGAGGTGAAGCGAGGACTTTCCATGTTGTGTCATTTTCATCAGGGCATATTCATCAGGTGAGAAGGGCGATTGTCCAGACGAACCATCTGGAACATTTGCGGCACATGTTAATACTTATGATGAAAGTTTGAAAACTGTAAAGGCACATTACGTGAATGCAAAGCATTTGTCAGGGAAGGGAAAAACGCAAGCCGCGCGGCCCGTTGGGTGAAGAAAAAAATAATTTTGTTTTCCTGCATCCAGTTTGCCGGACCCTGCGTACATAAGACTGTGAGCCACCCACGCGCTCCCCTACAAATGAGGCATTAACCATGAACAAATATCTCGTTTCCGCCGCGTCTACCTCCTTACTGTTCAGCGCATTAAGCATGGCTGCGATGATGAACAACGACTCCGTCATGGTCGGCGGAGCGGCAATGTATCCTTCGAAAAACATTGTCGAAAACGCCCTTAATTCGAAAGATCACACTACGCTTGTTGCCGCCGTGAAGGCTGCCGGACTGGTGGATACGCTGCAAGGTCCGGGGCCATTCACCGTCTTCGCGCCCACTAACGCTGCGTTTGCCAAACTTCCGGCGGGTACGGTGGATAGCCTGGTCAAACCCGAAAATAAAGCGCAGCTCACCAGCATCCTGACCTATCACGTGGTGGCCGGGAGCTACGACATGAAACAGCTGGAGAAAAAAATCAAACAGGGTGGCGGCCACGCCGAGCTGAAAACGGTCAACGGCCAACCGCTGTGGATCATGAGCAACGGCCTGCACAATATTCAGCTTAAAGACGGCAAGGGTAACGTGGCCAATATCAGCACCTACGACGTTCATCAGAAAAATGGTGTGATTGACGTCATCGATACTGTCCTGATGCCTAAGTAATTCCTGTCTATACTCGGTGTGGGCATACGCAACCCGCGGAATGCCCTCACTTTTCAGGATGGCTATGGATAAAGCGCTGGTACAGCAACAGGTGGCTTTAGTCAGGGCGGTAGCCGCAGGCGATCGTCGTGCTTTTGAACAGCTATATCGTCAGGTTTCACCGCTGCTTTTCCCGGTAGCGCTGAGAATGCTGCGCCGCCAGGCGCTGGCCGAAGAGGTGCTTCACGACAGCTTCCTGACCGTCTGGAACCGCGCCGCAACTTACGATCCCGCCTTAAGTTCTCCCATGACCTGGCTGACGCATATTGTTCGCAACCGCTGCATTGACTGGCTCAGAAGCGGGGCAATGCAAACCAGCAGCCTGGAAGAGGAGTTTACCGACCGGACGCCGGAGGCATACGCTCGCGGAGAAGACGCGCTGCACGGCCACGATGAGGTCGATAAGCTTACGCTTTGTCTGGAACATCTTAATCCCGAGCAGCGGCAAAGCGTGGTGCTCGCCTATTACCAGGGCATGTCGCACGGCGAGATTGCCGCCTGGCTGCATCAGCCGCTGGGCACGGTGAAAAGCTGGGTTCGTCGGGCGCTGGATCATTTAAAGGACTGTGTCGGCTTATGAAAAATGCAGATGAAATCGACAATGCGCTGAGCGCGGAGTATGCCCTGGGCACGCTACGCGGCGGCGCCCGTCTGCGCTTTGAAAGGCGGCTGGCGCAGGAAAAGGCGCTCGCGGAGCGAGTGGCTCGCTGGCAAACGATGCTGGGCGTTCTGGACAAAAATATTGTTCCGCAGGTGCCGTCGGAACGAGTCTGGAAGAAAATTCAGCTTAGCCTGCCGCCGGTCAAACGCGCGCCGCGATTGGGCTGGAATACGCTCGGCTGGGCGCTGGCCGCCGGTTTGGCCGCCGTTGCGCTGGTGCCGTATTTCATCAGCAAATCGCCGGATCTGACGCCGCTGGTGGTGCTTAACGGCAGTTCGGCGGAGCAGGGACAGTGGATTGTTAGCGCCGATAGCCTGCGCAAAACGCTGAGCCTGACGCCGGTCAGGCCGCAAAACGTGGCGAACAGCAGCAGCCTGCAGCTTTGGGCGATACCTTCCGGCAGCAAACCCGTCTCGTTGGGCCTGCTGAAATCCAGCCGGCCGACGCTGCTCACTGTGGATAACGTGACGTTGTCACCTGGTACAACCATTGCCATCAGCCTGGAGCCGCTCGGCGGCTCGCCAACCGGGCAGCCCACGGGGCCGGTTGTTTACAGCGGCGCGCTGTAGCCGGTTTGTTTAGCCAGCGCGTTTTGAATCAGCGGCCTTTTAAGCTGCTCAACCATCCACGGGCTGTACGCCGCGGGCTGGGCTTTGACTGCGGCCAGCAGCTTCTCCACGGGCAGCCAGGCATAATCCATGACTTCCCGTTCGTTAGGCTGCGGCCGGGATGCGGCGCGGGTGAAAAATACCGGGCAGTATTCGTTCTCGACGATGCCGCTGGCGTCGGTGGCACGGTAGCGAAATGAGTCATCCACCAGCTCCGGCGTTGCAATAGCCAAACCCAGCTCGTCATAACAGCGGCGGATCACCGCGTCGGGGAGCGCTTCGCCGGGCTGCGGATGGCCGCAGACGGAGTTGGTCCACACTCCAGGCCAGGCAATTTTCACCCTTGCACGACGGGTGAGAAGCAGCTGGTTTTGCTCGTTGAAGATATAGCAGGAAAAGGCCAGATGCAGCGGCGTGGCGGTGGTGTGTACGCGGGATTTCTCCATGGTGCCAGAGACGTTGAGCCCGTCATCCAGCAGCACCACATATTCGGTTACAGCGGTCATGTCATTTATCCGGAAAGCACGGTCTGACGGGCTCGCAGCGCTTGCCCGCCAGAGGTTTACTACTGTTGCAAATTATCCGCAGGGATCGGGGTTTCTGGCTCAGCTTCAATATGATGGTCGTGAACCTGGCCTGCAATTTCGTGTACGCGCCTGCGCGCCCCGAACCAGCCGATAACCAGCAGTATCGCAATAACAGGGATGGAAGCGATGGTGTAGGTGCCGTTCGGATAGTCGAAGGCCATCAGCACCAGCACGCTGAGCAGGAACAGCAGGGTCAGCCATGAGGTAAACGGCGCGCCCGGCAGCTTAAAGCTGACGTCGTCCGCCTTGCCCTGCTTTATCGCCTGGCGCAGCTTCATCTGGCAAACCACGATGAACGCCCACGAGGCAATAATACCCAGCGAGGCGACGTTCAGCACGATTTCAAACACCTGAGAAGGCACGTAATAGTTCAGTATCACGCCAATCACGTAAATCCCCAGCGTGACCAGAATCCCGGCGTACGGCACCTGCTGTCCGCTCATTTTCGACATGAACTTCGGCGCGGAGCCGCCCATCGACATAGAGCGCAGGATACGTCCGGTTGAGTAAAGCCCCGAGTTAAGGCTCGAGAGCGCGGCGGTCAGCACCACCATATTCATCACGTCGCCGATGTAGGGCACGCCGAGCTTCGAGAAGAAGGTGACAAACGGGCTTTGCCCCGCCTGATATGCGTTCCACGGCAGCAGCAGCACCAGCAGGACCACCGAGCCCACGTAAAACAGACCGATACGCCAGATAACGCTGTTGATTGCCTTCGGCACCATGTTTTGCGGATCTTTGCATTCGCCCGCCGCCGTCCCCACCAGTTCGATGGAGGCAAAGGCAAACACCACGCCCTGAACCAGCACCAGCGCTGGCAGCAGGCCGTGCGGGAAGAATCCGCCGTTGTCGGTTATCAGATGGAAGCCGGTCGCGTTGCCGTCGAGCATTTTACCGCTGCCCAGAAACACCGTCCCGACCACCAGAAAGGCTACGATCGCCAGTACTTTCACCAGCGCGAACCAGAACTCCATTTCGGCGAACCACTTCACGCCAATCATATTCATGGTGCCGACAATCGCCAGTGCCCCGAGAGCGAACACCCACTGCGGCACGTCGCCAAACGCGCCCCAATAGTGCATATATAGCGCCACGGCGGTGATATCGACGATGCCGGTCATCGCCCAGTTGACGAAGTACATCCAGCCGCAGACGTAGGCGGCTTTTTCACCGAGAAACTCGCGGGTGTAAGACACAAAGCTGCCGCTGGAAGGGCGGTGTAAAACCAGTTCGCCCAGCGCGCGCAGGATGAAGAAAGAGAAGATGCCGCAGACGAGATAGACCAGCGCCAGCGCGGGGCCTGCCATCTGCAAACGGGCGCCCGCGCCGAGGAATAGCCCCGTGCCGATAGCGCCGCCGATGGCAATCATCTGCACCTGGCGATTCCCCATCGCCTTGTGATAGCCGGAATCGTGGGAATTGAGCCAGCGCCTTTTGGCCGCGCGATGCTCAGCTTCTGTTTTGTGCGTTGTTTTCATTGTTGTTCCTGTTTGCCTTAATATAGTTAACCCCTGAAATTGACGGCCCTGTAGTTTGGTGGAAAGCGAGCCTGCCAATTTTCGGCGATGAATCCTGACAGGAAATGAAGTTCAACGCAAAACCTGCTGCGCTATTCCGTGAAGTCATTGACATGACAAGCGAATCGAAACGCAGGCTGGCGCTGTGGTAACGTGAGCAGATTCACTCTGCGCAAGGTGGGAAACAGCTGATGAAACGTGAAGCGCTCTTTCAGGCGATATGGGAGAAATACCAGGTCGAGCCTGATTATCCGTGGCAGAAAAACAGCGATTACGCCGTGCTGCGACACAAATTTAAGCGAAAGTGGTTCGCGCTGATCTTTCGCATCGAGCCGGAGAAGCTCGGCCTGCCGGGTGAGCAACCGCTGGAGGCCATGAACATTAAAGTCCAGCCGGAGATGCTGGGCTCACTCAGAATGCAGCCCGGCATTCTGCCTGCCTACCACATGAATAAAGAGCACTGGGTGACGGTGCTGCTGGAGAGCGTGCCCGACGATGAAATCCTGGGGCTAATCGACGAAAGTTTTCACCTTACCCGCTAAACTCGATGTCCCGGAAGGAACCCATGAACCTGCTTAATTTTACCCTGGCGCAAATTGAAGCCTTCGCCTGCGTCTGCGAATGCGGCACGCTGACCCAGGCTGCCCGGAAGCTGAAAAAAGACCGCACGACCATCAGCGAGCTGGTGGATTATCTGGAGTTAGATCTCGGCTATTCGCTGTTCGATCGCTCCACGCGCCCGCTAACCTTAACCGAGGCCGGACAGCAGCTTTATCGCCAGGCTCGTCTCTTTCTGCATGAAGCCCAGGCGTTTGCGCAAATCGCCCGCCAGATCCCCGAGCAGCTCAGCGCACGCATTACGCTGTGCTACGACCCTTTTACCCCGCGTGACTTTCTCTTTCGGCTGACCAGGCTGCTGCGCGCGCGGCAGATCCAGCTGGATCTGCTGCTTTGCGAGCGCGGGCAGGCGGAGCGCTGGCTGGAGGAAGGGCTGGCAGATATCGGCGTTTATCAGGCGATGAACCGTTCGATAAACGACAAGCTTCAGTGGCGGGCGGTAGGCAGTATCGCGCTTGCCGTCTATGCCAGAGCGGGCTATTTCCCGGTGAAGCCGGTCACTACGCTTCAGCTCGCCTCCTGCACGCAGCTGGTTCCCTTCGAAGCGATGCCGCAGTGGCTTGCCCAGCGCCTGCAAATTGCCGACAGGATCCTGCGCGTTAACGAAATGGCGATGCTGGAGAACCTGCTTTCTGCCGGAGACGGCTGGGCATTTTTACCCGCGCATTTTAAGGCCGAGAGCTGGGAAGGCGTTGAACGTATTGAAACTGAATTTGGCGATTCAGGCCTGTCGCATCCGCTGGTGACGCTTTCAAACCCCGGGAAAATTGCCCAGCCTCTGTTAGCGCAGCTGTTGGACGCGATGCACGAAGCCTGGGAGGCCTAGACGTATAAAAAAGGGATGGCGTTAGCGTCCATCCCCGGCGTGAAGTCAGGCCAGCTTCTCTTTCGGCCTGCCGAATGAACGTATCGCGTCAAGCGGGCCCATGCCGCTGAGCGTAAACACGGACAGCACGGTGAAGGAAAGCGCCACCAGGCCCAGCACCAGATAAGCGCCCTGGAATCCCACTTTGTCGTACATGTAACCGGCAAACACCGACATGAAAATCATCGACAGCTGCTTGAAGAAGCAGAAGCACACCAGATAAATCGTGGCGGAGAAACGCACCTCAAACTGGCTGGTGATGTATTTAAAGCAGCCGACAATCAGGAACGGGATCTCAAACATGTGCAGCGTCTTCAGCACGATGACCTCCAGCGGCGAGGAGGCGAAGGACGAGCCGATTATGCGCACCGACATAATCATCCCGGCCAGCAGCAGAGCGTTTTTACCGCCGATGCGGTTCACAATCAGCGGGGCGAAGAACATGATGCTGGCGTTCAGCAGTTCGCCCATGGTGGTGACGTAGCCGAAGACCCGCGTACCCTGCTGGCTGGATTCAAAGAACGAGGTAAAAAAGTTGGCAAACTGCTGATCGAATACGTCGTAAGTGCAGGAAACGCCGACCACGTAGAGCGAAAGGAACCACAGCTTGCGGTTTTTCAACAGCTCCAGCGCGAGGCGCATGCTGAACGGCGAGTGGTTCGCGCCGAGCGAATCGGCCACTTCAGCCGTCGGCTGGGTTTCGGGTTTGGCGATGAACAGCAAAATGGCGAGGATCACCGCACAGCCGGAGCCGAGCCAGAACACGAACTCGTTGTTGATGGTAAACATGATGCCGACAATGGATGCGCACAGCGCCCAGCCGATGCAGCCAAACAGGCGCGCCCGACCAAATTCAAACGAGCTGCGACGGCTAACCTTCTCGATGTAAGCCTCTATGGCCGGTGCGCCGCCGTTATAAATAAAGCCCAGATAAATCCCGCCGACTATCGAGCCCAGCAGAATGTTGGTCTGTAACAGCGGCCCGAAAACGTAAATAAAGAACGGGGCGAACATCACCAGCATGCCGGTGATTATCCACAGCAGGTGCTTGCGCAGGCCGAGCTTGTCGGAAAGCAGCCCGAAAACCGGCTGGAACAGCAGCGAGAAAAATGAAATGCAGGCGAAAATGATGCCGGTGTCGCTCTTGCTGATGTGGTTGATGTCATGTAGCCAGATGGGGAAGAATGGGAAGTACGCGCCCATGATGAAAAAGTAGAAGAAAAAGAACAGCCCGAACATCCAGAAGTTGGTGTTTTTTAAGTAGTACATGGTTTTTATCCTTAGGGTAAAGAGCGGGGCAGACTGGCCAGGCCTGCCCGGACTAAAGCGAAGGCTTAACGACGCGCCCAGCTCACTGCGTAGTGATATTGTTGTTTTTCAAGCAGGTACTCAGACGAGACGCTCGGGCTCCAGGAATCATCCCCGCCGACGCCCATGTGGAAACCGTCAATGTTCAGCCAGCTGCCCGGCTCGGCGGACAGCAGATGGCGATGCGACGTTTCCCGCAGCTGCCGCTGGCCGTAGCGTCCAATATTGAAATTGAACCTGCCGCGCCATTCGTTATGGCCATAGCTCAGCCATTGCGTGTCGCAGCGCAGCCCGTTTTCGGTGGGGAACACGTACGGCGTGTACATTTCCTCCAGCGGAAGCTGCCATTTGTCGAACAGAGCGGACTGTTTGCGATCCGGATAGTTTTCGTGCGGGCCAAGGCCCAGCCAGCTCACGCTCGGCTGAACTTCAGCCAGCTGGCAGCTCAGACCGATACGCCCCGGCGCGGGCGTACCAAAAGCTATCTCCACGTTGACATCGATATGCAGCTCACCCTGGTCGTCAATACGCCAGGTTTTACGGCTGATAAATAACGTTTTGTTTTGATGAACCCATTGATGAACGGTTCGCAGCAGCACTTCATCGGCCAGCTGTTGGGCTTCACAGACCAGCAGCTCTGGCTCAAGCTCGTACATGCCTGCCGCCTTCCAGCGTTCAACCCAGGCGTTAGGATCGATGCGCGTGGCTTCGCTGACGCCAATATCATTATCGAGCGGGGCGCGGGTGAACTGGTCCATCAGCGGTGAAAGCAGCGTGGCTTGCCCATCATGCCACCACTGCGTCAGCTGGCCGGTTGCGCGGCTGAAATGCCAGCGATGGCCGCGCTGATGAATGCCAAAGCTGGCTTCGCCGGCCTCAAGACGCGGGGCTTCACCCTGCGCGGCTGGCTCAGGCAAAGCCAGTACGCCCGGCAGCTGCCACTGGTCCCAGGCGCAAAGATGGCCTGCTTCTGACCAGGCGGTAGCGTGGATTTGCTGCACCTGAACCGTCAGCCATACGTCGCCCGCGGCGGTAATGGCGGGCAAATCGTCCAGCGCGATAGTTTGTTTCCCCTGCGCGGAAACATCGAGCAGAGCCTCTCCACGAGCCAGCTGCTGGCCGTTTTGCTTCACCGACCACAGCAGGCGTTCATTGTCGCTGGCGCGGAAGAGATATTCGCTGGTGACTTCTATCTTCAGCGGCGTTTCACGCAGCAGAGCGAACTGGAAGAACTGCTGCGCCCGCTGCGCCTCAAACAGAGCAGGGTGCGGCGTGCGGTCGGCAAACACCAGGCCGTTCATGCAGAACTGGCGATCGTTAGGCGTATCGCCAAAGTCCCCGCCGTAGGCGCTAAAAGGCTGGCCGTTTTCGTCGAGCTTAGTCAGCGACTGATCCACCCAGTCCCAGACGAAACCGCCCTGTAACTTAGGATGCTGGCGGAAAGCCGCCCAGTATTTATCGAAGCCGCCGAAGCTGTTGCCCATCGCGTGAGCGTACTCGCACAGAATGAGCGGGCGGTTTTCATCCGGCAGGCCAATCCATTTTTTGATTGACCATTTCGGCACCTGCGGGAAAGGCTGGTCCTGGTCCACGCGGGCGTACATCGGGCAGATGATATCCGTGGCCGCGCTGTTCGCCCCGCCGCCTTCGTACTGCACCGGGCGGCTCGGGTCGTTGGTTTTTATCCAGCGGTACAGCGCATCGTGGTTGCCGCCGTGGCCGGACTCGTTGCCCAGCGACCAGATAACGATCGACGGATGATTGCGGTCCCGCTGCACCATGCGGGTGACGCGCTCGGTCATCGCGGGCAGCCAGACCGGGTCATCGCTCAGGCGATTCATCGGCACCATGCCGTGGGTTTCAATGTTCGCTTCGTCCACCACGTACAGGCCGTACCGATCGCACAGGCGGTACCACATCGGATGGTTAGGGTAATGGGAGCAGCGCACGGCGTTAAAATTATGCTGCTTCATCAGCACAATGTCCTGGCGCATGGTGTCGATATCCATGACCTGGCCGTGAAGCGGATGGTGCTCGTGGCGGTTGGTGCCGCGGATCAGCAGCGGCTTGCCGTTAAGCTTCAGCAAGCCCTGGGAGATTTCGACCTTACGGAAGCCAACGTCGCAGGCCTCGGCCTCAACCAGCGCACCGTTGCCATCCTTTAGCATTGCCACAAGGCGATAAAGATGCGGCGTTTCGGCACTCCACAGCAGCGGGCGTTCTACGAGCAGGCGAACCGTCGTGCGGTCTGAATAAGCGCCGCGTTCGTCAATAATTTCGCTGCCGATGGGCTGCTCTTTTTCGCCAATCAGCTCGTCGCCTCGCCAGAGCTGTATGCAAATCTGCGACTCCTGCTGTGCATCGCCCTGAACTACCACCAGCGCTTCAAGTTCGGCGCGGGTAAAACTGTCAAACAGATGCGTCTGGACGCGCAGATCGCTGAGGTGGGTTTGCGGTTTATGCAGCAGGGTAACGTCGCGGAAGATGCCGCTCATGCGCCACATATCCTGATCTTCCAGCCAGGAACCGTCGCTCCAGCGCAGCACCATCACGGCCAGGCGGTTTTCGCCGGGCTGAAGCACCGCGCTCAGGTCAAACTCCGAAGGCAGACGGCTGTCCTGCGCGTAGCCAATCCAGTGTCCGTTGCACCATAAATGGAAGGCTGAATTCACGCCGTCGAAAATAACTCGCGTCTGTCCATCCGCCAGCCAGTCGGCGTTGACATTAAATGTGAGCGAGTAACATCCAGTTGGGTTTTCCTGCGGTACAAACGGAGGATTCATCGGGACAGGATAGGTAACGTTGGTATAAATCGGCGCATCGTAGCCCAGCATCTGCCAGTTAGACGGCACGTTTATCTCGTCGGCGTCGCTGAGATCCTGCGCCAGCCAGCCTTCGGGCACCGCTTCCGGCTGCGCGAAGTAGCTGAATTTCCACTTGCCGTTCAGCAGGTGGAGCCGTGTGGAAGGCTCATCGTCCCGCGCCCGTTCGGCCGAGCGCCAGCTTGAAAACGGCGGGTGGGCAGCGAGCTGATTCAACTGGGTAACCGCGGGATTTTCCCAGTCCCGGCGGGCGAGTACGGAGGCTAAAGTGGCGGCGGAGGTGCCTGCTTTGATTGTCATATTCCAGGTTCCTTGATTGTTTTGCGAAGCGCTCACAATTTAGGGCAATATGATTTTTCCTGGCAGGGGTGTAAAGCAGCAGGGTGGCATTAGGTGACGGGTTTCACAAAATTAACGCAGTCTGCCGACCTGGCGGGCGAGCACCAGCAGCGCTTCGGAGAGAGCCTGCGCGGAGACAGCATTCGCGCCGGGCGCGGCGGTGGTTTTGCGTTCAACCAGCGTGACGGGCAAAACCTGCGCCTGGGGCTGGGCTTCGGGACGGGAGATCAGCTCCATCAGACGATTGACGCTGGCTTTGCCCAGATTTTTAAAATCCTGCTTGACGGTGGTGAGCGGGGGGATGAAGCACGCGCTGTCTTCCGTGTCGTCATAGCCGACAACGGACACCTCGCCCGGCACCGCCAGACCCTGTTCCGCAAGCGCCCGCAGCGCGCCCAGCGCCATCTGATCGTTGGCAACGATAATGCCCGTGGGGATCTGGCCCGAGCGCAGCAGCCCGGAGACCTGTTCAAAACCCGAAAGCGAACTCCAGTCGCCTTCCATCACCGCGCAGGGCTGCAAATTATGGCGGCTGAGGGTCTGTTTCCAGCCCTCAAAGCGCAGGCGGGCAGACACGGATGAGCGCGGCCCGCTGAGCAGGGCGATCTGTTTATGGCCCAGGCCCAGCAGATGCTCGATGCCCAGCTTCGCGCCCTCAAAGGGATCGAACACGATGGCGTTGGCTGCAAGCTTTGGTGAAACATCGAGAAACAGCGTCGGCACGCCGCCACAGGCTTCCTGCACGGCCAACGCGTCTTCATTTTCCAGCGGAATGTTCACGATTAGCCCGTCGACGCGCTGGGAAAGCAGGCCGTTCACCGCGGCTTTGCAGGCGGCGAGGCCGGGGCTTTCAATCATCGAAATCACCACGTTGAAATTCATTCCGCCAGCCTGGGTTTTAATGGCGGCGACAATCTGCGAGGGGGCGTGAAGAGAAAGATTGGTGGTGGCGAGGCCGATGGTCTGGCTGAGCTTTCCGGCCAGCTGCTGCGCCACGCGGTTAGGCACGTAGTTCAGCGCGGCCATCGCGGCTTCAACCTTCAGGCGCGTCTTTTCAGAAACGTGGCTGGCCTGATTGATAACCCGTGAAACGGTCTGATAGGAAACGCCGGCATTTTCCGCCACATCGTAAAGCGTTACTGATTTGGGTTTCATGCGGGTTTCCTTATCGCTCTTAAAGTCCGACGCTATTCTACACTTATTCACTTTAGACGGGAGAGCCTCATGTACAAACTCTACGGTGCGCCGGGCTGCGGGTCAGCGATAGTCGAAATGATGTTCGTGCTGACGGGCGAGGCCTATAAATGGAAAGACGTCACGGGCTACGACGAACCCGGCCCGCAGCGCGACGCGCTGCTTGAGCTAAATCCGCTCGCCCAGGTGCCGACGCTGGTGCTGGCGGACGGCTCGGTGATGACCGAAAGCGCGGCAATTGCCCTGATGCTGCTCGATAAACATCCCGAATTTGCTCCGCCGCCTGAACACGCGGATCGCCCTCGTTTTTACCGGCTGCTGGTCTGGCTGGTGGCAAACGTTTATCCCACTTTTACCTACGGTGACTATCCGCAGCGCTGGACGGAAAGCGGGGCGCAGGAGCTGGTAGCCAGTACCAACGCCTACCGTAAAGAGCTTTTTCTGTGGCTGGAATCTCAGCTTAATGACGGCCCGTATATTTTTGGCAACAGACTGACGCTGCTGGACGCCTACCCTGCGGCGATGATTAGCTGGCGGCCTCGTCGGGCGTGGTTTGAACAATCAGCGCCAAAGCTTTTTGCCATTGCGCAAAGGGTCCGTCAGCTTGAGGGGATGCAGGAGATATGCAGCCGCAACGAAATGCTGTGATCGCACCAACGATCATTTGGGCCTGGGGCAATCCTCTATAGTGACAGCAACTTAACTACGATGGAGTTTGCCCCATGGCCTTTGACCTGAAAGCCTACTTCGCCCGCATTCGTTTTGACGGCAGCGCTGCGGCGGATTTAAAAACCCTGCGCCAGCTTCACCTGCTGCACGCCTGCGCAATACCTTTTGAAAACCTGGACGCCCTGCTGGGCCGTAAAATTTACCTCGACGACGAGGGTATCTTTAGCAAGCTGGTCAGCGCCGGGCGGGGCGGCTACTGCTTTGAGCAGAACGGGCTGTTCAGAAGAGCGCTGCAGGAAATAGGCTATGAGACCGAAGATTTGGCCGCGCGCGTGGTGCTTATGCGCCCGCCGCAGATGCCGGCCCGCACGCATCGTTTGCAGCTCGTCACGCTGGGGCAGGAACGCTGGCTGACCGACGTCGGATTTGGCGGCAAAACGCTGACCGCGCCGCTGCGCTTTGCGCCGGACGTTGAGCAGGCCACGCCGCACGGCCTGTACAAAATCACCCGGGCAGACGCAGACTTTTTGCTGAGCAAGCGCGAGGCCGATGAGTGGTTGCCGATGTATCGCTTTGATTTACAAAGACAGTATTTCTCCGATTATGAAGCGGCCAACCACTACGTGGCGACGTGGCCCGAATCTCATTTCCGCCATCACCTGGCTGTCTGTTTGCATATGACGGACGGCAGCTCCGTGACGCTCGGTGACAACCAGCTCACGTTGGACGGTGAAAAACAGATGCTCGCCGATAGCGCTTCGATCTATCAGGCCCTGCACGCGCATCTGGGAATACGTCTGGACGATCCCGTCCACGGCATCGACTTCGAGAGCTTTAACCGCACGTTTCGCTGCTGATTAGGTCTTGCCAAACCGGGGGCCGACCCGGTAACAATAATGTTCCGCTAATTGCCGATAATAATGGAGTCAACCTGTGCCACATATCACCGTTAAACACTTCCCGCGTGAGCTAACCGACGAACAAAAGCAGGCCCTTGCGACCGATCTTTGCGACGTGGTTAAAAAGCATTTTAGTTCTGCCGACGATTCACTCTCGGTTGCCCTGATCCCGGTGGAGCGCGAAAGCTGGAAAGACGACGTCTATGATGTAGAAATCAAACCCGCGCTGGAAACCCTCGCTAAAAAGCCGGGCTACAGCCTGTAGCTTCGCGTAAGGTTTAACCGATTATTAAAAAACGCCGGCAGCTTCTATACTCGAGCCCGTTACGGGCATTTTATGTAAGGAAACTGTCATGAAAATCATGAGGCTACTGGCGTTAGCTGCCTTCTTCTGCTCCGCCGTTGCGCAGGCGGCTGTACAAAATTATCTCTACACCTCCTCCGGCGAGCTTGAAGATCTCCAGAATATTCTTGCCCGCGATGATATTGCCGGGGTGCAAATCGTCTACTCGTGGAAGCAGCTCGAAAAAGCCAGGGGTGAATACGATTTCTCCGCCATTGAAAAAGACCTCGCCACGGTTTCGCGCGCGCATAAGAAGCTGTTTATCCAGATTCAGGACCGCTTTTTTGAGCCGCAGGCGCGGAATATCCCGCTCTATTTGCAGCAGGAGCCGCAGTATCGCGGCGGGCTGGTGGCGCAAACGGACAACCCAGGCGAAGGCAAATCTGCCGCTCAGGGCTGGGTGGCGATGCAGTGGAACGATGCGGTAAGAGGGCGTTTTCAGCGTTTGCTGTCCGCGCTGGCCGCTCGCTTTGACGGACGCGTGGCGGGCGTTAACCTGCCCGAAACGGCGATTGACATTGAAATGAAAGACCCGGCCAGCGGCTTCACCTGCGACGGCTATTTCAACGCCACGGTGGAAAACATGCTCTTTGCGCGAAAAGCCTTCAGGAAATCTCACGTTGTACAATATGTGAACTTCTGGCCGTGCGAATGGAACAACGACCATCGCTATATGTCCCGCCTCTTTGAGGCCGCGCACAACAACAAAGTGGGCCTCGGCGGGCCGGATGTCGTGCCCGATAAACAGGCTCAGATGAAGAATTCCTATCCCTTCTTCCGGCAGTACAAAAACAGGCTGGATCTGGTTGCCATGGCGGTGCAGGAGCCTACGCTGACCTACACTAATCCCAAAACGCACAAAAAATTTACCCGTCAGGAGTTCACCCGGTTTGCCCAGGATGACCTGGGAGCTGATATTATTTTCTGGAGCGCCAGTTCGCCCTGGCTGAAGCCATAAAATGAGGGGCGGTGCGCAGGCGCACGGCCCGATAAGTTATCCACAGAAACGGTGTATAACCCTGTGGGATTCTCTGTAGATCTTTGTCCGCGCCCGGACGATCGCGTGAGTTTAAGCCGCGACCAATACTAAGGGATATAAATGAAAAAGCTGGTGATTTTTTTACACGGTGTCGGCAGCTCCGGCGCCGATTTAGAAGGCCTCGGGATGTATCTGCAGCAGGTTATGCCGGAGGTTATTTTCGCCTCGCCCAACGGCAGTTCGCGCTTTGACGGCGGCGGGCCTGGATACCAGTGGTTTAGCGTGGAAGGAGTCACCGAAGAAACCCGTCCTGCGCGCATTGTGCAAGCCCGGGCGGCGTTCGATGCGATAATCAACGGGATTCTTAAGCAGCACGACGTCACGCCGGGCAGGGACCAGGTTATCCTGCTGGGCTTCTCTCAGGGGTCAATTATGGCTCTGGATGCGCTGGTGACGGCGCGCTTCCCGCTGGCGGGCGTAGCCGCTTTTTCCGGGCGGCTGTCGTCGCCGAAGCCATATCATCCGGCAGGCGATTCGGCGGTACTGCTGGTTCACGGCATGGCGGATCGGGTGATTCCGTGGACGGAAAGCGAAGCGGCCGCAGCCGCGCTGACGGAAGAGGGCTACGAGGTAGAAACGCTGTTCGAACCGGGCGTGGTGCACACTATCAGCGCTGAGGGCGTGGCGAAGGCGATGGAGTTTATTCTCCACCGCTTTGAAATGAACTAGCTATTGCCGGCCCGGTTATGCAACGTAATCGGGTCTTTTCAGGCGAACCTGCCAGCCTTTAATCCTTGCTCAAATCACTCAGCAGAACGGCGATGCTTTTGCCGCTTTCGGTCTGCTCAAGCGCGATTTTCACCACGATGGTCAACGGGACGGAGAGCAGCATGCCCACCGGGCCGAGCAGCCAGCCCCAGAAGATCAGCGACAAAAACACCACCAGCGTCGACAGGCCCAGCCCCCGGCCCATCATGCGCGGTTCGATAACGTTGCCGAAAACAAGGTTAATCACCAGGTAGCCCGCCACCACGATCAGCGCGTCGTAGAATCCGCTAAAAACCAGCACCTGCGCGACAGGCGGTATAGCCGCCAGTACGGAACCGATATTGGGAATGTAATTAAGCGAAAAGGCGAGCAGGCCCCAGACGAAGGCAAAGCGCACGTCCAGCAGGCTCAGCATCAGCCAAACCACCAGGCCGGTGACCAGGCTGATGGCGGTTTTCAGCACCAGATAATGGCTCACGCTGTCCAGCCCGCGCTGAATCGCCTTCATGCCTTCCGCCGGGCGCGACATCAGCTGCTGAAGCTTTGCAGGCAGCTGTGGAACCTCAATCAGCATAAAAACGACGGTGAGCAGCAGCAGGAAGACCGACGTCATGGCGTTGGAGAGCTGGGTAATCAGGGCGGTGACCAGCGTCATGGCGGCGTTGGGATCGATATACTTAACCAGCTCATCCACCGAAACTTCAATCCCCGCGCGCTGTAGCCAGGGATCCAGCGTTTGCAGCGGCGCCACCAGCGAGGAACGATACTGCGGCAAAGTTCGGGCCAGTTCGTTTAGCGAGGTGCCAAGATAGGAAAGCAGCAGGGCCATAAACAGGACGATGAGCACCACCACCAGCATAATCGCCAGCACTCTGGGGACGCGGATTTTCTCCAGGCGATGAATCACGGGATTGAGGATAACGGCGATAAACAGCGCCAGAATAAACGGCACAATCATCTCTGCCGCGACTTTGATGCCCGCCAGGATAATGACCAGCATCCCCAGCATGATGACCAGCTTTAAACCGCTGAGGGTAATGATGGGTTTTGCCATTAATGAGGCTCTCCACAGAGTTGTGTGCAACAGAGGTCACGTGGAAGCTTCTCCGGCGCAACTTATTCGGTAATTATTTTCCGCTATAATACGAGCGAATATACGCGGCATACACTATTATTTTCCTCACGGCCAACGTAAAGAAGTGAAAAGGGGCGAAAATATCGACCTGAAATATGGTACAAATTTGGCGTGTTTGACTACTGAGGACAATTTACTATCCGCAACTGATGAGAAGCAACCCCGCGGATATGTTGTGAATATTATGGACATTATGTGTGCGAACAAGCTGTTCAAAACGTTATTAATGAACCACCCCCACGTTTTTTCTTCCCCATACTCGCTTTCCGGTGAACAACACTGGCGCAACGCGCTGTAGTCCCGCTCTCCTGCATCCGGCATCACGCACGCTCCGTGCGCTGTAAGGCCATTTAACTTTTTTCTGCTCGTTCTGTTTACCCCCACGGGTGATTAACAGGCTGCGGCACCGTTATTTTCTCTGTCAGGAGAGAAATCATGATTTATTGGATTTTATTAGGTCTGGCTATTGCGGCCGAGATTATTGGTACGCTATCGATGAAATGGTCCAGCGTCAGCGATGATAACCTGGGTTATATTTTCATGCTGGTGATGATTGCCCTTTCGTATATTTTACTGTCGTTTTCTATTAAACGTATCGCCCTCGGCGTGGCCTACGCCATGTGGGAAGGCATCGGTATTTTATTCATCACGCTGTTTAGCGTACTGCTGTTCGACGAATCAATTTCGCTGCTGAAAATTACCGGACTGACTACGCTGGTTGTCGGCATTGCGTTGATTAAATCCGGCACGACCACGAAGAAAGTAAACGGAGGCAACCATGCCATCGTTTGAATGGGTTCACGCGGCCTGGCTGCTGGTCGCTATCGTGCTGGAAATCGCGGCCAATATCTTCCTCAAGCATTCTGACGGCTTCCGTCGCATGGGCTACGGCGTGCTGTCCCTGCTTGCTGTGCTGGCGGCGTTTAGCGCGCTGGCGCAGGCGGTGAAAGGCATTGAGCTGTCGGTCGCCTATGCGCTGTGGGGCGGATTTGGTATTGCGGCAACCGTGGCGGCAGGCTGGATCCTCTTCGGCCAGCGCCTTAACCGGCGGGGCTGGCTGGGGCTGATATTCCTGCTTATCGGCATGATTATTATAAAACTCGCCTGAAACTGAGCGGCCCGGCACGTCGCCGGGCTGCGAATTTTTAAAGCTGTATTACGCTTAGGTTAAGCCTGACAGGATTTATTTATCTCAATAATCGCTTAACTAAAATTATTGGCCGTCCAGAGAGGGTAGCCCTATTGCGTAATTTGCTGAGTTGGAGAAATATCCCCGGTGCAGGCACCTTATTTGCCATGATTTTTGTGGCAGGTATTGGGCTGATCGTTTCTATCATCACTCTGTTTTACCTTTCCCTGAACCTTATCAGCAGTAAAACGAATGAAATCGACGATCGCCGGGCGGCGATGTCGGTGCAGGGCGCTATCCAGACGTCGGTCAATCGCGTCTGGGCGCTGGTCATTGATAACGCGGTATGGGACGACGCGGTAAACGTGCTCTACGCTCCCGAACTGGACACCCGGTGGCTGTACAACACCTGGGGCGCGGGATTCAAGGTTAACAATCTTTACGACGGCACGCTGGTGCTCGATCAACACTTCAATATCATGTGGGCGTCCTTCCAGGGCAAACCCTACGCCGGGCGCGATCTGACATTTTTAGGCAACGGTTTTAAAACGCTGATTCATCAGAACGCTCGCTCTCTGGCCAGCGACAAAATTATCTACGCGGGCATTACCCGCACCTCAAAAGGCGCAGCCTTTATTGCGGTTGGCCTCGTTCGCCCGATGCTGGGCCGTTTGCAGGTGCATGATGCTACGCGCCGCTATCTGGTGATTACGCGCCACATCAATACCGAAATGCTGAAGGAGCTGGGAAACACTTTCCAGATTGACGACCTGAGCTTTGTCGATAGGCCTCAGGCGAGCTCCAGCGTGCCGCTGACCAGCGCGGCGGGCGAAACGCTGGGTTATCTCACCTGGAAACCGCGCCTGCCGGGAGCCCAGGCCGCACAGGCCGCGGCGGGAGATATTCGCCAGTTTGTCATGCTGGCCGCCGCGCTGATTTTCGTTTTCATCGCCATCAGCAGCTTTGGTCTTTATAAGCTGGCTAAAGGCGAGCGGCAGGCGAGGATCAACGCGCTGACCGACTGGCTGAGCCATTTACCGAACCGTCGGGCGCTGATTGAACGCCTGGAAACGCTGAGCAAGCGCGGCGACAAAAATGAAATCAGCGTGGTGTTTATCGATCTCGACGGCTTCAAGGACGTGAACGATATTTACGGCCACGACATTGGCGACCGGCTGATTGTCACGATTGCGAATACGCTGCGTGGCCGGGTACCGGAAAGCGGCATGCTGGTGCGCATGGGCGGGGACGAGTTCGCCCTGATGCTGGAAGGCAAAAGGGCCGGTGAGAAATCTGCGGCCTTCGCGGGCTTTGTGCTGGAATATCTCACCGCACCGATGCCGGTAGGCGAACGAACAATTCATATCAGCGCGAGCATCGGCATTGCTTCCGGCACGCTGGTGGACTGCACCAGCTCGGAGCTTTTTCGCCGGGCGGATATCGCCATGTACCATTCGAAAATTACCGGTAAAGGCCGGGTGACCTGGTACGATGCGGCATTGAACAACGCCCGCGAGCATCAGCTGGTTATTGAGAACGATATCCGCGACGGTCTTGCACGCGGAGAGTTTGAAGTCTGGTATCAACCTATCGTTGATGCCCGCACGCAGGCGATGATCTCCGTTGAAGCGCTGGTACGCTGGCCGCGCCGGGCAGCCGGTGCGCTGGGGCCCGATGATTTCATCGCCATCGCCGAAACCAGCGGGTTGATTTACGAGCTTGGCCAGTTTGTGCTGCGTCGCGCCTGCCAGGATTTACAGCCGCTGGGCGAGCTGCGTCTGTCGGTTAATATTTCCCCGGCGCAGTTCCGCGATCCTGAATTTGAAACCAAGGTTGCGGCGGTGCTCGCAGAAACTCGCTTCCCGGCGCAGCGCCTTGAGCTGGAGGTGACGGAAGGCTACGTGCTGGAAAATCCCGATCGCGCCAAAGCCGCTATTAGCAACCTGAAGAATCTCGGCACCTCGATGGCGCTGGACGACTTTGGCACCGGCTATTCCAGCATCGGCTATCTCCGTCGCTTTAACTTCGACACGATTAAGATTGATAAATCGCTGGCGGGGCTGGTCGATACGGACGATCAGGCCGCCGCGCTGGTCAGCGGCACGGTGCGTATTGCGAGCGCGCTGGGCATGATGGTGACGGCGGAAGGGGTGGAAAACTGTAGCCAGATGCGGCTGCTGCGCCTTGCAGGCTGCGACCGCCTGCAAGGATTTTACTTCAGCCAGCCGATGCCGATTGACGACCTGCTCCAGCTTCGCGAGCGGCGTCAGGGCTGATTACTGGCTGGCCAGCTCTTCGAGCCTGTCGCGGAAGCCGGTCACGGAAATGGCCCGATTGTCCGCCCGATAGCGATCTTTCGCCGCCGGGGCCGAGCTTTGCACGCCAATCAGCTGCCAGCCGCCGTCGGTTTTCAGCATCAGCGGGGAACCGCTGTCGCCCGGCAGGGTGTCGCACTGGTGGGACAGAACGGTTTTTTGCGACCAGCCGGTCACCAGGCAATTATTGTGGGTGTATAAGTCGTCCAGATGATCTTCCGGATAGCCCGACTGCGTCACTTTGCGTCCCTGGGCTTTCAGCGCCTCGGTTAACGCGTCGCGGTCGCCCTCGAACAGCGGCAGCGGCGTAATACCCGAAGGCGGATTGTGCAGAATCACCAGGCCGAAATCGTGCGGGGCCGCGCCCGGCGGTACGATCCAACCTTCTCCGTCCGGCTTCAGGCGGCGGCCAAGCGAACTTTCAACGCGGCCTTCAATATCGTGGATCTCGTAGCGCCACTTTCCCTTGTCAGAGATAAAACGCAGCGCGATGGCTTTATCAGGCTTTCCGCGCGGGGGCTGGAGCAGACAGTGTCCGGCGGTTAAGGCCAGATGGGGCGAAATCAGGGTGGCGGTGCATAAATTGCCGCTGGCGGTTTCCAGCTGGCCAATGGCATCCCAGGGGCTGCTGGCAGGATCGGCTACGCGGGTGCGGTTATCGCTGCCAAAAAACAGCGTTTTGACCTCCGCCGCGCTGTCTTCATCAGCGTGGGACAGGGCCGGTAATAAACACAAAGCTCCTAACAGCAAAACAACTCTTTTGCGCATATCACTCTCTGTGGGGCGATTAATTATGATTTTTGTATAAACCCGATGAATGGATAACTATAGACGGGTCGCGCCGAAAGTGGGAGTAAAAACAGCGTTCTACACCTTTAAATCCAAAAGCTAAAGGCAATAATGCCGCAAAGAATCAGCAGTGAGAGGATGATTTCAAAACCGTAGCGTCGCAGCATCATCCCCACTCCAGAAGTCAACACCCGGCAAGCCGGGTGTTTTTCATTTGGTTTTTCTCCGGTTTACCCGGCTAGCTTATGCTGCTGGCTGAGCAGCAGGTTTTGCGGCTGCGTGGTGGGCAGCTTTTTTGTGGTGCTTTTTAGCGGCCTGAGCTTTCTGTGCAGGTTTAGCTGCTTCAGTTTTCACGGCTTTCTTGTGGTGTTTTTTAGCGGCCTGGGCTTTCTGTGCAGGCTGCGCCGCTTCAGTTTTCACGGCCTTCTTGTGGTGCTTTTTAGCCGCCTGAGCTTTCTGATCTGCGGCTGGTTTAGCGGCAGTCGCTTCAGTTTTCTTCACTTCTTTTTTGTGTTTTTTGGCTGCCTGAGCTTTTTGCTCGGTGGCGGCTTTCTTGTGTTTTTTGTGATGAGTGGTCTTGGCCGGTGCTTTAGCCGGTGCGGCTGCTGTAGCGGCAGGAGCAGGAGCCGCGGTAGTTTCAGCCGCGAAAGCAGCAGAAGACAGACCCATTGCAGCGGCAACAACCAGAGCTAATACTTTGTTCATCTCAACTTCCTCGAATTTGTTTATGTTTAAACCCCACTGCGGGGCCGTTGAGATGAACTATAGGCTTATGATTCATCGGCTTCAGTGAGTGATTGGTATCGGCGTGTAACGGAATGTACAAAGTAGGGGGCGGGCGGAAAAAAGCCGGGAATTCAGGTTCCCGGCAGAATAGGTTACAGGTAGCGAGCTTCTAAATGCCTGCGGAAATACAAGGGGTTAAGGTCTTCACCGGTGGCATTGGCGATCAGCTGAGCCGTAGTAAAGCGGCTGCCGTGCTGCCAGATATTCTGGCGCAGCCAGTCAAACAGCGCGGTGAAATTCCCTTGTGAAATATCGCTTTCAAGCTGCGGCAGCGCGTGTTTTGCCGCATTAAACAGCTGCGCCGCATACATTGCGCCCAGCGTGTACGACGGGAAGTAGCCAAACGCGCCGTCGGTCCAGTGGATATCCTGCATGCAGCCGTTGCGGTAATTGTCTTTGGTTGACAGACCCAGCCACCGCTGCATTTTCTCATCCCACAGGGCCGGAATATCTTCGACTTCAATCTCGCCGTCAATCAGCGCCCGCTCGATTTCATAGCGCAGAATAACGTGCGCCGGGTAGCTTACCTCATCGGCGTCAACGCGAATGTAGCCGCGCTCGACGCGCTGGTTCACCGCGCTAAAGTTTTGCGCCTCAAAAGCGGGCTGCGCGCCAAAGTGGGCGACAACCTTCGGCAGCAGCAGATTCAGGAACGCTTTGCTGCGGCCCAGCTGCATTTCGAAAAACAGGCTTTGCGATTCATGAATGGCGGTAGAACGGGCGAGGGCGACCGGCTGGCCCAGCCATTCACGCGGTAAATTCTGCTCGTAGCGCGCGTGGCCAGTTTCGTGGATGACGCCGAACAGCGAGCTGACCAGGTCGGCTTCGTCATAGCGCGTGGTAATGCGCACGTCTTCGGGCACGCCGCCGCAGAACGGGTGGGCGCTGACGTCGAGCCGCCCGCCGTCAAAATCAAAGCCGAGCAGCCGCATGGTTTCCAGGCCCAGCTCGCGCTGCTTTTGCGTGGCGAAAGGGCCAACCGGGCTGATGACCGGCTGCGAGGCCTGCCTGTCGACAACCTTTTGCAGCAGGTCCGGCAGCCAGGTGCGCAAATCGCCGAACAGCGTATCCAGCCTGGCGCTCGTCATGCCCGGCTCGTAAATATCAAGCAGCGCGTCGTAGCGGGACTTGCCTTTAGCTTCGGCGCGCAGCTGGGCCTCTTCGCGGCTCACGCGCACCACTTCTTTTAAATTTTTCGCAAAGCCCTGCCAGTCGTTAGCCGGGCGCTGGGTGCGCCAGCCGTGTTCGCAGCGGGTGCCAACCAGCGATTTCTCTTCCACCAGCGAGTCGGGCAGCAAAATAGCTTCCTGATACTGACGGGTCATTTCGCGCAGATTAGCCCGCTCCACGTCGCTGAGATCTTCCTGAGCCGCGGCCTGTAATAGCGTGGCGATTTTTTTATCGGTCAGAATTTGATGTTGCAGAACGCTCAGCTCGGCGAGCGCTTCACCGCGCGCGGCGCTGCCGTTCGGCGGCATATGGGTAAACATATCCCAGCCAGCGATTGCCGAGAGATGCCCGAAGCGAGACAGGCGCTGGAAGGTGCGGGTGAGATGGTTATAGTTTTGCTTTTCCATGGGGCCTCGTGAGTGTTGTTAACGCTGCGAAAATAACAAAAAGCGTTGCCAAAAACGAGGCCCGTTAACGGTTAGTGTGCGCGGTGATGCAGACGCCCGCCTACCAGCAGGGCAATCATCAGCAGCGAGCCGATAAAACCGGCCACGCCGGGCCAGCCGTACCGATGCCAGAACACGCCGCCGAGCGTGCCCGCAAGGCTTGAACCGAGATAATAGCTGAACAGATAAAGTGATGAAGCCTGGCCTTTACCCCGCTTTGCTCGCGGCCCAATCCAGCTGCTGGCGACGGAGTGCGCGGCAAAGAATCCGGCGGAAAACAGCAGCATCCCGGCGAAGATAACCAGCAGCGGCGAGAACACCGTCAGCACCAGCCCCAGCAGCATGATGGCGGTGGAGCAGACCATCACCGGGCCGCGGCCAAATTTCGCGGTCATCGCCCCGGCCTTCGGCGAGCTCCAGGTGCCGGTCAGATAGGCAACGGAGAGCAGGCCAACTACCGCCTGACTCAGGAACCACGGGGCCTCCATCAGCCGATAGCCAATATAGTTAAACAGGGTCACAAAAGCGCCCATCAGCAGAAAGCCTTCGGCAAACAGCAGCGGCAGGCCCTGGTCGCGCCAGTGCAGGCGGAAGTTGATAAACAGGGTTTTCGGGCGCAGCGAAGAAGGCCGGAAGTGTCGGGATTCCGGCAATATTTTCCAGAACATCAGCGCCGAGGCGAGGGCAAAGCAGCCGATAGCCGCCACGGCGATGCGCCAGCTAAAGAAATCCGTCAGCACGCCGCTCAACAGACGGCCGCTCATGCCGCCGATGGAGTTGCCGCTGATGTAAAGCCCCATAGAGAAGGCGACCACGCTCGGGTGAATCTCTTCGCTGAGCCAGGTCATACCGACGGCGGCGACGCCGCTCAGCGAAAGGCCAATGAGCGCTCGCATAATCAGAATGCCGTGCCAGCTGGTCATCATCGTCGAAAGCAGCGTGCAGCTGGAGGCGAGCAGCAGGGCGGTGACCATCACCGGCTTGCGCCCAATGGCGTCCGAAAGCGGTCCGGTAAATAACAGGCCGACGGCAAGCATCGCGGTGGAAATAGATAACGAAATACTGCTGCTGGCGGGCGATACGCCAAATTCGGTTGAGAGCACCGGCAGAATCGGCTGCACGCAATAAAGAAGTGCGAAGGTCGCCAGCCCGGCAGAAAAGAGCGCCAGCGTGACGCGCATAAATTGGGGAGTACCACGTTTGATATAGGTTGCAGCTGCGGGCCGGGTGGATATGCGTTCGTCAACTTCCCGGGCCGGAGCAGGGCTGACGGTGGATGTACGGCTCAAGATCAATCCTTAGCGAAAACGATTCGATGCGTTGCTTCTGTCCCTTCAGGGTAGAAAACGGCGAATGTTCTGTCTAATATATTAATAATCTCAATTGATATGTTTAAAGTATGAATATCGAACTCAGACACCTGCGCTACTTTATCGCGGTGGCGGAAGAGCTGCATTTCGGGCGCGCCGCCGCGCGTTTGCGTATCTCCCAGCCGCCTTTAAGCCAGCAAATTCAAATCCTTGAACAGCAGATCGGCGCGAGGCTGCTGGCCCGGACGAACCGCAGCGTCAGCCTTACCGCCGCCGGGCGGCAGTTTCTGGCGGATGCGCGGCAGATTCTGAATCAGGTTGATACGGCCGCGGCGAGGGCCGAGCGGCTGCACAACGGTGAAACGGGCGAGCTGCGAATGGGCTTCACTTCTTCGGCTCCCTTCATTAAAGGCGTGGCCGACAGCCTTTCGACCTTCAGAAAGCGTTATCCCGACGTGCATATTCAGATGCGTGAGATCAATACCCGCCAGCAGATTGCGCCGCTCAACGACGGCGAGCTGGAGCTCGGCCTGATGCGCAATACAACTTTGCCGGATACGCTGAACTGGCAGCTCATCCTGCGCGAGCCGCTGCTGGCGATGGTGCATCGCGATCACCCGCTGGCCGGGTCGGTGGATATTTCCCTTCGCCAGCTGGCGCAGGAGCCGTTCGTCTTTTTCGACCCGCACGTCGGCACCGGCCTGTACGACGACATTATCGGCCTGCTGCGCCGCTACGACATTTCGCCGTACATCACCCAGGAGGTGGGCGAGGCGATGACCATTATTGGTTTAGTTTCGGCGGGGCTGGGCGTCTCTATTTTACCTGCCTCCTTCCAGCGGATTCGGCTTAACGACGTGGTCTGGCTCCCGCTGCGTGAGCCGGAGGCGCGTTCCGAAATGTGGCTGGTCTGGCCAAAGCATCGTGAGCTTTCCGCCGCCGCGCAGCGTATTTCTGCGCTGTTAACCGAGGTTGCTTCGACGAAAAATTAAGCCTAAATACGCCTCAATATGTGCGGTAAATCACAACCCTACGTAAATATTTGACTCCCCCGCGTGAAGTGTTTCACCATAGCCGAAAGTTTATTTCGAAGCGCGAAAATAAAGGGAGTTCTACGTGGTTGCTGATAGCCAACCGGGCCATATCGATCAGATCAAGCAGACCAATGCGGGCGTGGTTTACCGCCTCATTGACAGCCACGGCCCGGTATCGCGTATCGATCTCTCTCGCCTTGCGCAGCTGGCGCCCGCCAGCATCACCAAAATCGTGCGTGAAATGCTCGAAGCGCACCTGGTTCAGGAAACCGAAATCCAGGATCCCGGCAGCCGTGGCCGCCCGGCGGTGGGGCTGATGCTGGAAACGGAAGCCTGGCATTACCTTTCGGTGCGCATTAATCGCGGCGAGATTTCGCTGGGCCTGCACGATTTAAGCAGCAGGCTTATCGTGGAAGACACCGTTTCGCTGCCGATTGACGATCCCAGCCCGCTGCTGGAACGCATTGTTGTGCAGGTGGATCGGTTCTTTATCCGCCATCAGGACAGGCTTGAGCGTTTGACCGCCATCGCCATCACGCTGCCGGGCATTATCGACACGGTGCGCGGTATTGTGCACCGCATGCCTTTTTACGACGTGTGCGATATGCCGCTGAGTGAGGTACTGGAAAGCCACACCGGCGTGCCGGTATTTATCCAGCACGACATCAGCGCCTGGACGATGGCCGAAGGGCTGTTTGGCGCATCCCGAGGCGCGCGAGACGTGATTCAGGTGGTTATCGACCACAACGTGGGCGCCGGGGTGATTACCGACGGTCGCCTGCTGCACGCGGGCAGCAGCAGCCTGGTGGAAATCGGCCATACGCAGGTCGATCCCTACGGCAAACGCTGCTACTGCGGCAACCACGGCTGTCTGGAAACCATTGCCAGCATTGAAAGCGTGCTGGAACTCGCCCAGCAGCGCATGAATCAGTCGATGGGGTCAATGCTGCACGGCCAGCCGCTGACGGTGGAGTCGCTGTGCGACGCCGCGCTTCAGGGCGACCTGCTTGCCAAAGACATTATCCTCGGCGTCGGGGTGAACGTCGGGCGCATCCTCGCCATTATGGTGAATTTGTTTAACCCTCAAAAGATACTGATAGGTTCGCCGCTCAATCGCGCCGCGGATATTCTGCATCCGGCCATCACCAGCTGCATTCGCCAGCAGTCTTTACCCGCTTACAGCCAGCATATGATTGTTGAAAGCACCCAGTACAACCATCGCGGCACGATGGCGGGGGCAGCGCTGGTTAAAGACGCAATGTATAACGGTTCTTTATTGATTCGCCTGCTGCAAGGATAATCATTTGCATTGATCCACTAAAAATTGCGCTATCTCAAACTGGCCATTTCTCTCTTCTTCTACACTCCCGGGCCTGAACTATTCAATTTTTTAATCAGTTTTTTGCGTATGACCTCCGGGAGTTACCATGCTTAAGCGTTTCTTTATCACAGGTACCGATACCGCAGTTGGTAAGACCGTCGTGTCTCGCGCCTTGCTGCAGGCGCTGGCTGCCAGTGGCAAAAGTGTTGTCGGCTATAAGCCGGTAGCCAAAGGGAGCAAAGAGACGCCAGACGGTTTGCGTAATAAAGACGCGCTGGTTCTGCAAAGCGTTTCTTCGCTAGCGCTGCCCTACAGCGCCATCAATCCTATCGCGCTGAGCGAAGAGGAAAGCAGCGTCAGCCACAGCTGCCCCATCAATTACACGCTGCTGTCAGACGGGCTGTCGAAACTGTCGGGCCAGGTCGATCACGTGGTGGTCGAAGGCACCGGCGGCTGGCGCAGCCTGATGAACGATCTGCGTCCGCTCTCCGAATGGGTGGTGCAGGAACAGCTGCCGGTGCTGATGGTGGTGGGCATTCAGGAAGGGTGCATCAACCACGCGCTGCTCACGGCGCAGGCGATTGCCAACGACGGCCTGCCGCTGGTGGGCTGGGTGGCGAATCGTATCAATCCGGGCCTTGCACACTATGCCGAAATCATCGACGTGCTCAGCAAAAAGCTGCCGGGGCCGCTGGTTGGCGAACTGCCGTACTTGCCGCGTGCGGAACAGCGCGAGCTCGCCCAGTACATCGATTTATCCGTGCTCAGCGGCAGTCTTTCTGTAAACCGAGTGGGGGCGTAGCCAGCGCGATAGCGCCGAGGCCACCACGCAGGCCATCAGCAGGCCGGGGAGCAAAGCAAACTCTCCGGTCATTTCACAAACCATCAGCGTGGCCATAATCGGCGCATGCGTCGTCGCCGCCAGCAGCGTCGCCATCCCCGTTAACGCCATCAGAATCGCCACCGAATCCCCGCTCAGCTGCCACAGCCCGCAGAACTGCCCAAACAGCATGCCCAGCGCGGCGCCAACGAATAGCGTCGGCGTGAAAACGCCCCCCGGCGCGCCTGAACCGCTGCTGGCCAGCACGGCGGCCAGCTTGCACAGCAAAATCCCCGCCACAAACATCAGCGCAGGCGGCCTGGAAAGAAACGACTGCACCACGCTGTAGCCGTTGCCCCAGACCAGCGGTGTGATCAGCGACAGCAGGCCGACAATCAGCCCGCCGAGCGCCAGCTGGAGCGGGGGAGTAAGATGCAGCCGGCGGAACATTTCACCGCTTTGCGCCATCAGCCAGAGGAACAGCGGCCCGGCAACGCCTGCCAGCACGCCAAGCGCGCCCATCAGCAGATATTGTATCGGCAGCGGAGCGCTGAGCACCTTCACGGTATAAAGCAGCGTTTGCCCGCCGCCGAGCAGGTTGGTGACCAGCAGCGCGGCCACGGCGGCAATCACTACCGGGCCGAGCGAGGCGAGCATCAGCGTGCCAAACAGAATTTCGGCGATGAACAGGCTGCCCGCCAGCGGAGCATGATAGGCGCTTGCCATCCCGGCGGCGGCCCCGCAGGCCACCCACAGCTTCCATTCGTCGCTGCGGGTAAAACGCTGGGCCACCACGGAGGCAAAAACCGTCGCCAACAGCACCATCGCCCCTTCGCGCCCGATGGCGCTGCCGCTGGCCACCACCAGCAAAGAAGCGGCGGATTTGACCAGGCTTGCGGGCACGTCCAGCCTGCCGTCGCCCGTTTCGATGGCTTCCATATAATCCGTCGGCGCGCCGGGACGCTGGCGGGTCGCCCGCTGCCAGCCCCACAGAAGCAGCCCGGCAAACAGGCCCCCAAAGGCGGGCGTTATCAGCCGACGCCAGGCGGGCAGCGCCGCGGCGGCAGCGACCAGGCTCCCGCTATGAGAGCCCAGCAGCAGCCCTTCAAGAAAATACATCGACTGGCGAAACAGCCAGACCACCAGCGCGGAGGCAATGCCAATCCCAACGGCAAAAACCAGCCGTCGCAGCATGCTCTGAATGTCGGGGAAGTGATGTAAGCGGTGCATAAAAACTAGCGTAGTGGGAAAAGGAGGATATTGTGCAACAGAACGGCGGAAGCCGCATAAGTAAATGAAGAACCTGCGGAGTCCGGCAGGCTCTTCCTGTGGCTCATGCCCGCAGGCTAAACGGGGTGGGCAAGCTTATCCCCGGCGCGACGTGCGGTAGCGGGCAGGATACTGGCGACAGCGACGAAGCCATCCGGATCGATGCAGCGGTCGCACTCCAGGGCCTGCTCAATAATTTCGCGGTCCCAGTAGAGCGTTTTCCGCTGGTCGCCGCGAGCGGTTAAGGTTGCCTCCATCACGCCATCCGCCGCACGATAACTGCGCCAGCAGCCGCCGGGTACGGAAACCACCGAACCTTCAACGGCGGTTATGATCACTTCTTTTCCGGTCTGGTTGTAGGTCACCTCCAGCGTCCCCTTAAACACCATAAGCACCTGCGTTTCCGGGCAGAAGTGCCGCCCGACGAGGTGCCGATCCTGAAGGCGTAGCCATTCGACGGAGAAGCCGTGAGGATTCCCGACAGGCGGCAGCCCGTGGCGATCCTGAGAGATGCCAAAGCCGATGACCGGCGCAATTTCGCCGCCGTGGCCGGGCAGTACCGCATCCAGCAGGGCGTTACGTGACCACTGACGCTGTTCTCCCGTGACGGCTCGCGCCTGCATGTCCGCAATTGAGTAATCCCGCAGCGCGGCGATATGCTCGTCATCCAGCGGTTGCAGCAGCTCGCTTTCAGCGGGGACGGGGCTGCCCGCTTCAACGTCGATCAGCATGTTGTCCCGGCTCAGGTACAAACCGTATTCGCGCGCGGCCGCAAGAATGGAAGGATGCCAGATGATACCGCCGGTGTTGTCGCCGCCGAGTACGGTAAACACCAGACCGTTAGTTTCCTGCGGGCTGACGTTGGTAAAGCCGCGGAAAATCCACGTCGGCAAAGACAAAATTGCCGGGGCGCTAAATTCCGCCTCGTGCTCGCCGTTTGCCCCCCAGCGGAAACGCCAGCTGCCCTCGTGAATCAGGAAGACTTCGGCGGTGAAATGCAGATGCAGATTATTGGTGACGCCTTTCGGCATGGCGGCAGCACCAATATTAAACCCGTGCGGTTCGGGAATATTCACCACCTGCGAGGCGGACTGCGTCACGCCGGGGCCGATGAAAGAGTAGTTCTGCTTGAGGTGCGAGCCGGGAAGCTTGCAGTCAATAAAAGCCACGCTGCATGAAACTCTGTCTTCCGGCAGCACCAGCCGACGACGAGCCTCGGCCTGCGTTAGCGTTACGTTTTGCATATTTCTCTCCTTAATAGCCTGAGGCACCGCCCGCAGGCGGCGTTTCACCACGCGCCAGCGCAATGGCTTCGCGGGCGGCGCGACCAAGCTGCATGACGTCATTGGCGGGGGTCACGAAGCTAAAACCTTCCGCCAGCCGCTGCGCTGCGGCTTTACCGGAGGTACAAAATATTCCTGCGATCTTGCTATGAGCGCGGCAGCGGGCGAGGACCCGTTCCACGGCGGCCAGCATATCGGGATGCTGCGATTCGGCGCTTGCGCTGCCGGTCAGGGCCAGAGAAAGATCGTTGGGGCCAATAAAAACGCCGTCCAGCCCGTCGGTGGCGAGGATTGCGTCCAGGTTTTCCAGCGCTTCGCGGGTTTCAATCATCGCCAGCGTGAGGATCTCGTCGTTGGCGTATTGCGGATAGTCTTTTCCGCCGTAGAGCAGGGCGCGGGCAGGCCCGAAAGAGCGGTTGCCCAGCGGTGGATAGCGGCAGGCTGCCACAAACTGTCTGGCCTGTTCGGGGGTGGAAACCATCGGGCAGATAATCCCCCAGGCTCCGGCGTCCAGCAGCCGCATAATCTGCGCCGCATCGTTGCTGTTGACGCGGGCAAGCGGCGTGGCCGGCGTGGCGGATATCGCCTGCAGCATCGTCAGGGCGCTGGCAAAATCAATCATCCCGTGCTGCATATCGACGGTGACAGAGTCATAGCCCTGATGCCCGGCAATCTCAGCGCTATAGCTGGAGGGGATAGCCAGCCAGCCGTTGATAGTGGCCTGCTGCTGACGCCAGGCCGTTTTTAACGCATTTTTTCTCATGAAAGGATCTCCTTAATCCAGGTGCGGAGCGCGTCGGCAACCCAAAAAGGCGCCTCCAACGGAAGAAAATGTCCGCTGGACGGATGGGTAAGCCAGCGGCTATTAAGGGCTGCTGTTGCCTGATGGTGCCGGGGCGTGCAGATAACGTCGTGCTGGCCGTTAAGGATTAGCGTGGGTGCGGCGAACGCTGCCAGCGCTTGCCGATGATCGTCCCGACAGATAGCTATCTCTGTTTGCCGGGTAAAAACGGCCATGCCGCATTCCTCAGCCATTTGCGCGATCGTCGCGTGCAGCTGCGAATTGTCCTGATTCTGCGGCGCGACGTACTTCGGCCACAGCGTTTCGGTTAGCCAATGGCCGATGCCCTGAGCTGCGGCCTTATCTACGGCGCTGCGTCTGACGGCGGCGTTGGCAGGTAAATCGCTGAATGGATTAACAGACAGCAGCGCCAGCCCGGCTATTCGCTCCGGCGCATCGGCCAGTATTTGCAGCGCGGCGATAGCCCCGAGCGAAAATCCGGCCAGACAAAAGCGCGGAGGCAAAGCTTCCAGCGCCTGAGCGGAGAATTCGCGTGCGGAATCCGCGCCGCAAACCATCAGGCTGGTCACGCTCGAAACGTTCAGCCGGGCAATAACCGGCTGCCACAGGCGAGCGTTGCACAGCGTTCCGCCCAGCAGTACCAGCGGAAGATTTCGATTATCAATCAGGGGGGGAATCATGTTGCCGTCCAGCCCCCGTCTACCAGCAGCGAAGCGCCGGTGATGAGCGCCGCAGCGGGCGAGGCGAGGAACACCACCGGGCCCATGATGTCTTCCAGGGTGCCAAGCCGCCCGAGCTTGATGTTATCCAGCACGTAGCGGTGGAATGGCGGGTCGGCGAGGGCGGTGCGTGAAAGTTCAGTCGCGATAAAGGTCGGGCACAGCGTGTTGACCCGAATGCCCGCTTTCCCCAGCTCCAGCGCCATCGTTTTGGTCAGCCCTTCAAGGGCAAACTTCGAGGCGCAGTACACGCTGCGTTCCGGGCCGCCGACGTGGCCCATCTGGGAGGAGATATGGATGATGGATCCGCCGTTATCCCGCGACACCATCCTGCGGGCCACCTGCTGGCTGACGAAAAACGTCGCCCGTAGATTAAGCGCCATCACCTCGTCGTAATGGGGTTCGCTTACCTCAAGAAACGGCTGGTGCCGCGCCAGCCCGGCGCTGTTGACCAGCACGTCGAAGTCCGGGAGCCCGGCGAGGGCATCAGCCACTCGGGAGGCGTCGGTAATATCCACCGCTACGGGATGGAGCTTCAACCCCTCCCGGGCGGCAAGCGCCGATGATTCAGCCAGTTGGGCAGCGCTGCGGGCGACGATCCACACTTCTGCTCCGGCGTGAGCCAGCGCGACGGCAGCGGCGAATCCGATGCCTCTTGATCCGCCGGTCACCAGCGCCCTGCGGCTATCGAGCCGAAAATCCGGGGTGCGAGGGAGGCTCATGGTTAGCTTGCCTTCGCCACGTCAACCGGCGGCACGGACCCCGCGTAGGGTACGTCGATATTGCCGTAGCGGCGGACGCGGATATTGGCCTGTTCAGCATGACCCGAGAAACCTTCCAGCTGGCACAGGCGCGAGCAGTAGCTGCCGATCTCCGTCGATGCTTCGTCGCTGAGCACTTTCTGCCAGGTGCAGGTCTTCATAAATTTGCCGACCCACAGGCCGCCCGTGTAACGAGCCGCTTTCTGCGTCGGAAGAGTATGGTTAGTGCCGATGACTTTATCGCCGTAGGCCACGTTCGTGCGCGGGCCGAGGAACAGCGCGCCGAAGTTAGTCATGTTTGCAAGGAACCAGTCGTCGCGGCTGGTCATCACCTGCACGTGCTCTGAGGCAATACGGTTTGCCTCCAGCAGCATTTCCTCGTAGCTCTCGCAAACGATGATTTCGCCGTAGTCGCGCCACGCCTCACGGGCAATTTCCGCCGTCGGGAGCCGGGTGAGAAGCCGCTCAACCTCGCGCAGCGTATCCTGCGCAAGCTGCATGGAGTTGGTCAGCAAGATGGCGGGCGTGGTGATGCCGTGTTCAGCCTGGCCGAGCAGATCCGTGGCGCACAGCTCGCCGTCTACCGTTTCATCGGCGATGACCAGCGTTTCCGTCGGGCCAGCGAACAGGTCGATGCCCACGCGGCCAAACAGCTGGCGCTTGGCCTCGGCGACAAAAGCATTGCCCGGGCCGACGAGCATATCCACGGGCTGGATAGTCTCGCTGCCCAGCGCCATAGCGCCGATAGCCTGAATGCCGCCGAGAGCATAGATTTCCGTTGCGCCGGCCATGGCCTGCGCGGCGACAATGGCCGGCGCGGGCTGCCCGTGGAAAGGTGGTGCGCAGCTAATAATGCGCGAGCAGCCTGCAACGTTGGCGGTGATTATCGACATGTGCGCCGAGGCCAGCAGGGGATACTTGCCGCCGGGCACGTAGCAGCCGACCGCATTAATCGGGATGTTTTTATGGCCAAGAATCACGCCCGGTCTGGTTTCAACCTCCAAATCAAGCAGGCACTTTCTTTGCTGGGTAGCGAAATTAAATACCTGCTGCTGGGCGAATTCGATATCTTTAATATCCTGGCGGCCAAGCTGCTTAATACAGGCGTTAATTTCGGCCTGCGTCAGGCGATAATCCTTGCGGTCATAATGATCAAATTTTAGAGACAGCTCACGAATTGCCGCATCTCCGCGCTGCTCAATATCCGCCAGGATGTTCTCTACCGTAATGCTGATTTGCTTATTGGCCTGCTGTCGTTCAGACAATGATTTACTGGTTTTTAAATAGTGCGCCATGTTCTTCTCCATCATACTTACGTGTCGGGTTCGCCCAAATAAATGGGAGAGGTAATCGGGTAATAAATTAGAGGGTGAAGCTAACCTTATTTACTGTAATCCTGCGCCGCAGATAAATTATCGGCATTCGTCTTTGATGCGTATTGATGACTTTGCCTTTGGTTGACGCTGCGCACGGCAAGCGGCGTTAATACTGCGGCAATAAAACAAAGCGCGCCGATAAATAAATAGCCGGAAGATAAATTAATGTGTTGCAGCATCAGGCCCATCAATACCGGGCCAACAAACATGCCGCAGGAATAGATAGTCTGGAACAGCCCCATCCGCGTCGACTGTTCATCTTCGACGGTGTTGACCACGCTCAGCGACATAAAGACCGCGAAGGCCATGCCAAAAGAAAAGCCGCCAACGGATTGCAGCACATAAATCAGATAGATATTGCCGGTGAACGGCACGCCTACCGTTGAAACCAGCTGGAGCACGATGCCGATAATGGCCGTTTTCGCAAGGCCCAGCCGCTTATAAAACACCGAGCTGCACATCGCGATGGCCAGGGCGTAGAAGATCAGATGCAGATTGCTCAGCAGGGTCAGAATGCCCGCCTTCGCACCGAGCTGCTGGGCATAAATGGGCGTCAGCGTGTCGCGGGTGGCAAACGGCACCAGAATTACAATCGTCGCCAGCAGGCCGATAATCCACACGGAAGAGTCGCTGAGCTGGCGTTTAGCGCTGGCGATACAGGCGGCAAGCGTTGGGGCCTGAGCGGCGTTGTGGATCTCTTTAATACGGGTGGTGAGGATCAGCGCCAGCAGCGCCGAGACGCTGGAAACAAAGTAGCCAATATTTTTATCGAAGAAATGAATCAGCGCGCCGCCGATGCAGTTGCCGAGGAACACCCCCAGCGGCCCGGCGAGGGCGAGCAGGGCGACGGCGGCGGGAGCGTCTTTGCGGTCAAAATAGCGGATAAACAGGATGTTATACAGCACCCAGGTTGCGGCGGTGAAGCCGTCGGCGGCCTTCGCCAGGTACAGCGTGGTGGCGTTGGGCTCAAACCAGGCAATCGGCCAGGTGATCAGCGGCAGCAGCAGGCTGAACTGGATAAATATTTTGCGGCTCTTCACCACGTCGGAAAGGATGCCAATCGGAAAGCGAACGAAAAGGGTGGCCAGCCCGCTGGCCCCCATAATCATGCCGACCACTTCCGGCTGCATGCCTTCGCTAATCAACATCGGGGCGAGAAAGGCGTCGATGCTGTGAATGCAGATGAAGAACAGCACGCTGATAGTAAAGAACAGCCTGACTTCAGAACGACCAAATAGGGCACGAAACATGGTGGTGAACCTCTTTAAAATAAGTGGGTTATGACCAATCAAGTACGGCGTAACCGGTTCAATCACCCAGTCGTGACCACATGTCCCCGGTAAAAAATGACGGCGTTTTTGCATTCCATGCATACGTATTCAAAAATTGAAGTTACGAAAAGGTTTCAGGTTTGTAAAGGTTGAGTTTGTAAATGTGAAAAAAATAATTTTGGCTGTTGCATACGCATGCAAAGATGGTGTAAGTATAAAAAACAGGCATTCCAGCAGGGAGCAATTGCGCGGGCTGGTATTTCTCAGAGGCGTGATTACACTGAGGCAAGCCCTTGTTTTTAATTGCTAAGAGCCATAACGGGAATGTTGATAAGGATAACCGGCAATGAAACGTAAGACTTTTGGACCCGTGACCTCGCAGCAGGTGGCGCAGATCGCGGGGGTATCACAATCGGCGGTGTCGCGCACCTTCACGCCGGGGGCGAGCATTTCACCCGCCACGCGTGAGAAGGTGCTTAAGGCCGCCCGCGAGCTCGGCTACCGGCCGAACGCCATTGCCCGTTCGCTGAATACCGCGCGCTCGCGGATTGTCGGAGTGGTTATTTCCTATTTCGACAACCAGTTTTATCCGCAGGTGCTTGAGGCGCTGGCGCAAAAGCTCGACGAGCTGAACTATCATCTGCTGCTGTTCGTCGGCGATCGCGACGGCAACGTCGACAGAATCTTCGACCAGATTATGCAGTACCGGGTGGATGGTATCGTGCTGGCCTCGGTTTCGCTGTCTATCGAGCTCTCCGAGGAGTGTCTGGCCGCCGGGATCCCGGTCGTGCTGTTCAACCGCAGCGACGAAAACGGCATGGTTTCGAGCGTGAATACCGATAACGAAGCCGCCGCCCGCCAGATAGCCGAATTTTTAGTGGCCGGGGAGCATAAGCGTTTCGCTTACGTTGCCGGGCTGGCCGACTCCTCGGTCAACCTGGCTCGCCAGAACGGATTTATCAGCACCTTGCAGGCTAAGGGAATCGAGGATGTCAAAGTCGTGCAGGGTGATTACGACGCGCAGGTCACCACGCGTGCCGCCTACGAACTTTTCTCCGCGCCCCAGCCGCCGGATGCCATTTTTGCCGCCAACGACCATATGGCCCTGATGGTGATGGACGTCGCGCGCTACGAGTTTGGCCTGCGCATTCCGGAAGATATCTCGATTATCGGCTATGACGATACCGGCCCGTCGGGCTGGCCGTCTTATGCTTTAACCTCCGCGTCGCAGCCGGTGGACGAGATGGTCAGCGCCACGGTTGCGCTGCTGATGAAGCAAATTGACAGTGGAAATATTGAGCCCGAACAGGTGGTGGTACACGGCGCACTGGTTGTTCGCCACTCCGCTCGCCGCCCGCGCTTTGGCGTGGTGGATAAAGACGGGCTGTCCCTATTCCTTCCCCAGGAGGTTGAATGACCAGGTTGCCGGGCTTTAGCCCTCAGTTTGACTCAATCCAGCAGTTTATTCTGACGCTGACCCACGTCGTGTGGGAGCAGAAGGATATCGGCCAGCTGGCGGACTTCTACGCCACGCCGGTGGTTTTTTTAACCCCGGAAAAGCAGCTTAACGATCTCGCCGGGTTTATGCGCTTAACGCTGGAGGCCATGCACAGCTTTCCGCAGCGCACGGTGCTGACCGAAGATATTCTGTTAACGCAAAGCCCGCAGGCTGAATATTACGCCGCGCAGCGCACCCTTGCCTGTATCCAGCATCAGGGCGAGGGTTTCTTCGGCAGGCCGAGCGGCAAATCCGTTTGGGTGCGCACCTGGGCCGATCGCATTTGTGCCGAAGGTGCCGTGCGGCAGGAGTGGCTGTTGCAGGACAGGGCGGCAATTGTTTCGCAGATCGGGCTGAACGTGCGAGATTTTGCGGTACAGCTGGCGGATGCGCGCCGTGAGCTGGCGCTGGAAAATACCAGTGCCGAAGAGCTGGACGCCCGCTGGGCCGGTGGGCCAGAAGGGGACGACGTGGACGGCCCGCTGGCCGGGCTGGTGGAACGCTATCTTTCGATGTGGGCGGGCGGCAACAGCGGCGTCGTGCCGGGGCTTTATCATCCTGCCGCAACGCTGCACGGGCCGTCACACGTGCTGCGCACCGGCGAGCAGGATATTGGCGCTTTCCTTTCCGGCTACCGCGCTTCCTTTGCCGACAGCGAAACGAGCCTGCACCACCTGATTGTGCGGCGCGATGCCAATGAACCGGTCAGGCTTTCGCTGCGCTGGTCTTTACTCACCTGGCACGACGGCTACGGCCGGTTTGGCGCCCCGACGCGCCGACCTGTTTCGATCACGGGTATTAGCCAGCTTGAATTACGCGACGGATTAATCATCCGTGAATATCTGGGCATCGACGAATTAGCCATCTGGTCACAAATAGTTAATTAATCTCAGGGGGAATGTTCCCCCTTTAAATAAACGTTTTCTTTGGGTAATTCATTTTCCCTGGGCTGCTGCTGTCTGAATTTGTACAAGCTTATTTTCACTAATTGCAGTGAGGGGTTGTCACATCCCTAATAACGTGCGCCGGGAAATGTCTCTGCGCATCCATCGAACGCAGGAGGTTATATGTCTTCAACTGAAACGACAAATAAAACGCCGGTAGTGGCTGAAAAAAATAACGCAAAATCCGCGCGGGATGAATCTGTATTACAGGTTGAACGCCGTGATTTTATAGATTTAGTGCCGGAGAAGCGCCCGCGCGCGCAGTCATTACGCGGGTTCGATGATTGCTATACGGATATTGTCGATTACATTGTGCGCTGCACGCATAAAATATGGGATGAGCGCGACGTGGGGCTAATTTATACCCACTACACGCATAACTGCGTTTTATATAACGCGCTGGGCACCATGTATAACCGCGAGCAGGTGGTGCAGGATACTTTACAGCGCCTGATTGCCTTCCCCGAACGCCGCGGCATGGCGACCCAGGTCATCTGGAACGGCAACGACGTCGACGGGTTTTATACCTCGCACCTGGTGACCGGCAGCGGCCGCCATACGCAGTACAGCCACCTCGGCAAGCCGACCAACCGCACGTTCGTGACCCGCACCGTGGCGGATTGCATGATCCACGAAAACAAAATCTACCGTGAGTGGGTGGTCAGCGACAACATGTCGATGATGAAACAGCTCGGTCTGGACACCGATGCGGTGGCCTATGGCATGGCCAAAGAGCAGTTCGATAAAGGTTTCCGCGTGACGGATATAGGTGAAAACCGCCGTATGGTAGGCCAGTATCCGCCAGAAATGGAATGCGACGTTTCCATCGCGCATACGGACATTGAAGAGCAGTGTCTGCGCTGGCTGCACGAAATCTATAACCGCCGCATGCTCGGCAAAATCAAAGATGTCTACGCGACCAACGTGCAGTGGCACGGCCCGCTGATGAAAGAGCTGTACGGTCAGGCGGCGGTGATTCACCAGACGCTGGCGCTGATCGGCATGATCCCGGACGGCGCGTGGATGCCGCAGCACGTCTGTTCTAACCCTTGCGAAGAGGGCGGTACGAAGGTCGCGGTGCGCTGGATTATGGAAGGCCACCACCTCGGCTACGGCGAACTGGGCAAGCCGACCGGTGAACGCCTGTTTGTCATGGGCATGTCTCATTACCACATCGTGAACGGCAAAATTGTCGATGAGTGGGTGGTTTACGATCACCTGGCGATGCTGGCGCAAATCAAACTGGGTCAGATGGGGGAATAAGCTATGGCCGCGACTATTGAAAACGACGTGCAGTTTATCAAGCGTGCGCAGGGGCAGGACACGCAGGCGGACCGGGCGCTGACGGATACGGTTCATTCTATTATTGGCGAGGTCAAGGGCCGCGGTGACGCGGCCCTGCGCGACTATTCAGAAAAGTTCGATAAAACCGTGCCGCAGCGCTTTGAGGTGACCGGGAGCGAGATTACCCGTGCGCTGGCGGAGCTTGACCCGCAGACGCGCAAAGACAGCGAATTTGCCATTGCGCAGGTGAAACGCTTTGCTCAGGCGCAGCTGGGGACCATGAAGCCGCTGGAAATTGAAACGCTGCCGGGCGTGCATTTAGGCCACCGCATCATTCCGATTGAGAAAATTGGCTGCTACGTGCCGGGCGGGCGCTACCCCATTCTTTCCGCGCCGATAATGTCTATCGTGCCTGCGGTCGTTGCGGGCTGCGACCAGATTATCGCCTGCCTGCCGCCGGGCGCGCATCCGGCGATGATTGCCCTTTGCCATCTGGCGGGCGCGCACCGTATTTTCAAAGTTGGCGGCGCGCAGGCGATTGCCGCGATGGCGTGGGGCTCGGAGTCTATCCCGGCGGTGGATAAAATCGTCGGGCCGGGCAACGCCTTCGTCAACGAAGCCAAGCGGCAGGTGTTTGGCAAAGTCGGGATCGACGCGCTGGCCGGGCCGAGCGAAATCTACGTCGTGGCCGACGACAGCGCAAATCCGCAGATGCTTGCGGCCGATCTGCTGGCCCAGGCTGAGCACGATGTGCATACCCGCGTTGGCATGGCGACCACCAGCCCGCGGATTGCCAGCGAAACGCTCAGCGAAATCGAACGCCAGCTTCTGAATCTGCCTACGGCGGCCACGGCCGGGGAAGCGTGGCGCCGGCAGGGGGAAATTGTGGTTTGTCGCGACGAAGAGCAGCTTATCGCCTGGGCTGACCATATTGCGACCGAGCACCTCCAGGTTCACACTCGCGATCCTCACGCTACCGCCAGCAAAATTCGCAACTATGGCTCGCTGTTTATCGGCCAGAATGCCAGCGTGGTGTTCTCTGATAAATGCTGCGGGACTAACCACACGCTGCCGACGATGGCCGCCGCACGCTATACCGGCGGGCTGTGGGTGGGCGCGTATGTGAAAATATGTACCCATCAGTGGATAGACGATGAGGGGATTGCGGCTATTGCGGAGCCAGCCGTGAGGCAAAGCAGAACGGAAGGAATGCAGGCTCACCGCCGCGCGGCGGAGATTCGTTTACGTCCGCAAGAGATAAAAGCCATTACCTCCGGCGAGAGAGATTAGTTATTAAAACCCCCATATGCTCTTCGCATACGGGGGGTTATTTTTTATGGCTGAGAAATGTTCAGCACGCGGCGAGTTTTACCCGAGCTGAGATAATCGGCGATATAGTCCTGAGAAATTTCCCCGCTGTAGCGCCCGTCCTCGTCGGTAATCGGCATCCAGACCATATTGTGCTCGTACAGCTTCGACAGCACGATACGCAGGTTGTCTTCCGCCCGACCGGTAATGCGGAACGGATGTAGCAGATCGTTACAGGCTCCCGTTGCCCCGCGCGCCTCACGGCGTTTAACGAAGCCCAGCGGCCTGCCGTCTCCGTCTACGACGGTAATCGAACGCATGTCGTTGTCGTCCATCGTCGCAAAGGCTTCCGGCAGCGGCGTGGATTCCCGCGCCGTAATCGTCGGCTGCCGATCCGTTACGTCGCCTGCCTGCACCAGCAGCAGGCGCTTGAGCGTACGGTCCTGCCCGACAAACGAACCGACAAACTCGTTGGCCGGCTTCGCCAGCAGCTCGTCCGGGCTTGCGCACTGAATGATTCTGCCCTGGCGGAAGACCGCGATGCGGTCGCCGAGCTTCAGCGCCTCGTCAATGTCGTGGCTGACCAGCATGACCGTTTTTTTCAGCTGGCGCTGCATGTCCAGGAACTGGTTCTGAATGACTTCGCGGTTAATCGGATCCACCGCGCCGAAAGGTTCATCCATCAGCAGCACCGGAGGATCTGCCGCCAGGGCGCGAATCACGCCGATACGCTGCTGCTGGCCGCCGGACATTTCGCGCGGATAGCGATGCAGGAATTTAGTGGGGTCCAGCGCCACCATGCTCATCAGTTCGCTGGCGCGCTCTTTGCAGCGCGCTTTGTCCCAGCCGAGCATGCGCGGCACGACGGTAATGTTTTCTTCGATGGTCATGTTCGGGAACAGGCCGATCTGTTGAATAACGTAGCCAATGTTGCGGCGCAGCGTTACCGTATCCAGCTCGTTGGTGTTCTTGCCGTTGATCAGAATGTTGCCGCTGCTGGGGGCAATCAGCCGGTTGATCATTTTCAGCGTCGTGGTTTTGCCGCAGCCGGAAGGGCCGAGCAGCACGCACATTTCACCCTCGGGCACGTTCAGGCTAACGTTGTCCACCGCGTTGAGGCTCTGACCGTTTTTCTGCGTGAACTGTTTGGTGAGGTTTTCCAGTTTTATCATTATCTAATCCCCTTTGGCGTCAGAACCAGCTGCAGGCGATGCAGCAGCCAGTCCAGCACAATGGCTAAAACACAAATCATCACGGCCCCGGCAATCAGCATGCGAATATCGCTGCCGCCGATACCGTTAAGCAATAACAGGCCCAGGCCGCCCGCGCCGATAACGGCGGCAATCGCCATCACGCCGATGTTCATTACCACGGCGGTGCGGATGCCGCCGAAAATAACCGGCAGCGCCATCGGGATTTCAACCCAGCGCAGCCGTTGCCAGAAAGTCATGCCGATCCCGCGGCCTGCTTCGCGCAGGCCCGCCGGAATGCTGTCCAGCGCGGTGTGCGTGTTGCGCACAATCGGCAGCAGCGAGTAAAGGAACACGGCGGTAATCGCGGGCAGCACGCCAATCCCTTGGCCGACCAGCGAGAACAGCGGGATCATCAGGCCGAACAGGGCGATGGACGGAATGGTGAGTACGATGGTGGCAATCCCCAAAACCGGCGTTGCCAGCCATTTATGGCGCACGATCAGGATGCCCAGCGGCACGCCGATAACGATAGCCAGACCCACCGCCATCAGCACCAGCCACAGATGTTGAAGGGTCAAACTGCCGAGATAGCCAGCGTTATCAATCATGTAGTGCAACGTGTCCATGATGCCTCCTTAGAGCAAGCCTTTTTGCTGCAGGAACTCGCGGGCGACCTGCTGCGGGGTTTCATGGTCGATATCCACTTTGGCGTTCAGGGTGGAAATCACGTCGTTATTGAGCAGGCCGGAAAGGGTATTCATCGCCTCTTCAAGCCCCGGATTTGCCGCCAGCGTGTCTTTACGCACCACGGGAGTTACCGCGTAGCTCGGGAAGAAGCCTTTATCATCTTCCAGCACTTTCAGGTCGAAGCCTTTAACTCGGCCGTCGGTGGTGTAAATCAGGCCCGCGTCAACAAAGCCGTCGCGCACCGCGTTATAGACGAGGCCGGGATCCATCTGGCGGATCTGCGGACGATCCAGCGGCATGCTGTAGGCTTCCTGCAACGGCTTCATGCCGTCGCTGCGTCCGGTGAACTCAAGATCCAGGCCGAGCATCCAGTTCTTTTTCGGCTCGGTCTGGCGGATGTGCTCAATTTTGGCCACCAGCTCCGACATGGTGTTGATATTTTCTTTTTCTGCGCGCTCGCGCTGCATGGCGAAGGCGTAGGTATTGTTCATATCAGCGGGTTTAAGCCAGATGAGGCCAAGCCTGGCGTCCAGCCTTTTCACCGTGTCGTAGGACGCCTGCGGCGTCATGCGCTTATTGATATGGTTGAAGATAATCAGCGAGGTGCCGGTGTACTCCCAGGTCATATCCACCTGTTTGTTCACCATCGCATTGCGGGAAATTACCGTGGCGATATTGGTCTGCGGCGTGACCTGGAAACCTTTTTTGCGCAGGTACTCGGTGGTCATTGCCGAGAGAATGTGCTGTTCGGTAAAGCTTTTGGTCGCCAGTACTATTGGTTCGGCCTGCGCGGCACCGGCCAGCAGAGTCGAGGCGACAGCCGCGGCCAACAAACGTTTAAACGGGTTCATTCAACGCTCCTTATTGTTGTTATTGCGCGGCGTGCGGGCTTAATGCCCGGCCAATTCCGGCCAGCGCTACGTCGAGGATCAGAGCAAACAGGGCGGTTGCCGCCGCGCCCAGAATCAGCGTCGGGAAGTCGTTCAGATAGATGCCGGGGAAAATCAGTTCGCCATAGCTGCTCGCGCCGATCAGGAATGCCAGAGGCGCGGTGCCCACGTTAATCGCCGTGGCAATTCGCACCCCGGAAAGCATCACCGGCAGGGCATTGGGAATTTCCACCTGGCGAAGGCGCTGCCATTTGGTCATGCCTATGCCGTTGGCGGCCTCAATCAGTGAGGGAGGCACGCCGCACAGCCCGGCGTAGGTGTTTCGCACAATAGGCAGCAGGGATGCGAGGAACAGGGCGATGATTGCCGGTTTGTCGCCAATGCCAATCACCACCATCGCCAGCGCGAGCACCGCCAGAGGCGGCAGCGTATTGCCGACGTTAAAGATCTGCATGACGTACTCCGCCCAGCGGCGGGCGGCGGGGCGGCTGAGCAGGATCCCGCTGGGAATACCAGTCAGCAGGGCCAGCGCCATAGAGCTAAACACTAGAATTAAATGCTGCTGTCCGAGATACAGTAAATCGACCTTTCGGGCGCGGATGGTGTCTGGCCCAATTCCCCAGACCAGCAGTCCGAGCACCACAATCAGGGCCAAAGCCCCCAAAAGGGTACGTTTTGCGAAGGATGTCTGTTGCATTGCAGTGTGTCTCCCTGTTGCACGCGTTATAGCCACCTGGCGGTAGCCTGTTGTTATGCCTTGTGTCGGCAGGGTGTTGAAACCTATAGCAACGCGACGGGAATGATTCCAGTTTCGGCAACCGTTAAGCGGCTAATGATTCATGAGGTGAATCAATGTCGGGCCTTATGCCGCCTCGCTTAATGAGTATGTGTCAGGAATTGTCTTAAAAGTGTTAACGAGAGGTTACGTTGTAACTTTATAGGACTGGCGTGGAGAAGAGCAAAGCAGGCGGAACCGCAGACGTTCTCTCTTTTCAATAAGGGGGTGAGAAGAGGGGAAAATCCCCTCAAAGACTCAGATTCTTAGAAATAAAGCTCTTTATCGGCCACCGGGATCAGCAGGCCTTCACGCCAGTTGGCAAGCGTCAGGCGGGTGAGTTCACCCAGCGCCTGATAGAACGGATGCCCGGCCTTTTCGATAAACAGTTCAAGGAAGCGCCCGGCCCACGGCAGAAGGTGCCAGGCGAGCAGTTCGTCCACCAGCTGACGCTGGCCTTCTTCGGCCAGCCATGCGGCGAGCATGAGCAGCGTGCCGATGTGGTCTTCCGGCTCATTCTGGTCGAGCTGCAGGGTGATATCGTTTTTGCGCATCCAGCGGCGCAGCTCCAGCGTGGAATCGCCAAACAGCACGTTTTCTTTGTCCAGGTAGACGGAACCCCACGGCGCGGCGGGGAGCGCGTAAGGCCCGATAAACAGCCGCTGATACGCTTCGCCGAGGGATTCCCCCGGTTCGCTAATTCCGTTGGTCATACGTGTCGCAATCCCGGCCAGATCGGCGGTTTGGATCGGCCATTGCTCATGCCATGCAGAGTCCGCAAGCGAAGCATAGAGCGGCGCCGCGTCCCGGCTTTGTGGCCCCTGATGGTACAGGATGCCGAGCACTCGCCCGGTCAGTTCGATGGTCGCCAGTCTTTGCGAATCTTGAGATGACATTATTTTTCCTTTTGTAAAACGGTAATGAATACGCGGGTTGCCCCGCGTATTTTGTACAAATTAACCCGCCACCGCCATACCGACGGTCATGTGCAGGCCGTAGAACAGGCCGCGCCCGATGAGCTCGCCCGCCACAACCAGCGCAAAACCGACCAGCAGGGCCAGCGTTTTCGGCGGCGTGCGGCGAATCAGAGGACAAACCCAGCAGCCCAGACCCAGCGCCAGCAGCGCGATGCGCCACACCTGCAGCGTGGCATAATCCGGCACCAGAGCGGTTGCCCGCTGTACGGAGCTGTAAATATCCGCCAGGCTAAACGCCTGCAAAATTACCACCGCGATAGCGACAAACAGCGCCAGCACGCTGAGCGTGGCCAGCTTCGCCCCTTTTAGCGGGAAGTTCGCCGCGCGCAGCAAAAACGCGCCCAGCAGCGGGCCGCCGAGCACAACGGTGAGGAAGAAACCCAGCGTCGTGTAGCCATTATACCAGGTGGGTACGGTATCTATCTGATAAACGCGGGTCATCGCCCAAACGAACCCCAGGCCCAGAACCATCGTCAGAAACAGCCAGACTTTACCGAGCGCAGCGGGCATTTTCCCGAGCGCCGCCAGCAGCCACCAGAAGCCGCCCACGGCGAAGAACACCGAGCCTGCGGCGATTTCGTTGCTCAATCCTGAATGCCCGATGCGGTTGAGCGAGTTAAAGGCGCGCAGCGGTGAGCCGAGGTGCATTATCGAGGCGATAAATGCGACCCCCATGATGACCCACAGGAAGAACATTGCGCGGACGATTTTAACCTGTAGCTCGCTGTTTTTGCTGGCGGACAGCCACGCCGCGCCCGTCACGATGACGCCACCCGCCACGCACTGGCCGAGCACGGTGAACAATACCAGCGGCCATTCATGCCATCCGTTACCCATTTTTAAACCTCCTTCGGGTTGGCCAGATAACCGGTTTTATCCCCACAGGGGCGGCTGTTGGCGTTTGGTTTTATGACGATATTGGGTCTGGTGAAGTGCGCCGAAGGCAGCGGCGCTATGGCCGCCTGCTCGCCGTACTTTTTGCGCAGCTCGTCAATCGGGGCCATATCCAGCGCGCGCAGCGGACAGGATTCGACGCAGATTGGCTTTTTGCCGTCCGCCACGCGGTCGTAGCAGCCGTCGCATTTGGTCATGTGACCCTTCTCTGCGTTGTACTGCGGCGCGCCGTACGGGCAGGCCATATGGCAGTAACGACAGCCGATGCAGACGTCTTCGTTCACCACCACAAACCCGTCTTCACGCTTGTGCATCGCGCCGCTCGGGCAGACTTTGGTGCAC
>DASXGN010000031.1:0-120845 GCA_036489025.1 Buttiauxella sp. | reverse complement strand
TGCGCCCCGTTCACACGATTCCTCTGTAGTTCAGTCGGTAGAACGGCGGACTGTTAATCCGTATGTCACTGGTTCGAGTCCAGTCAGAGGAGCCATATTTAAGAAGCCTGCTTAGGAAACTAAGCGGGCTTTTTGCTTTTTATCGTTCGCGGAAAAAGGCTGGTTTTGCTTTCGCTTGCCAGCCCTTAAAACCTCAGTTAACCCGCGTGGCGGCTTAGCACTCGGTGAGAATTTCGCTGAATTCCAGACGGGATTTTGGCAGCGCGGCGTTGAAATCTTCCACGCTGCGATAGCCGATCGGCACGATCACCAGGCTGGTAAAGCCTTTCTCACGCAGGCCAAACTCTTCGTCCAGAATGCGCGCGTCGAAACCTTCGATCGGCACCGCGTCAATGTTCAGCGCCGACACGCCGAGCAGGAAGTTGCCCACGTTCAGGTAAACCTGCTTCTCCATCCAGTGCTGCGCGTCTTTTAAATCATAGCGGTGCATGTTGACGAAGTAAGAGCGGCCTTTATTTTGCCCTTCCATCGCCTGCTGGCTGGCAAAACGCCCGTCGGCATTCTCCTGCTCAAGCAGCTTATTCAGGTGCGTTTCGTCGATGGCCGTTTTGGCGCAGAACACCACGACATGAGAGGCATCAAGCACTTTGCGCTCGTTGAAAACGTAGAACCCGGCGGTGGCTTTTGCGATACGCGCTTTGGCTTCATCTCTGCTGGCCAGAATAAAATGCCACGGCTGCGAGTTGGTGCTCGACGGGCTCAGGCGCAGCAGGTTTTTGACTTTTTCGATGTCATCGGCGCTAATTTTTTTGGTTGCGTCGAAGGCTTTGGTTGAATAGCGTGAGGAAGCTGCATCAATAATATTCATGATTATTCTCGGAATTAGTTAACATGAGGCACGACGGAAATCGCACCCGCCACCGTGCAGACATGTTACAAGGCGAGAGGCCCCTGTGAAACCGTCCATCTAAAACAACACTTATCCTCGGGGAGTGAAAATGCTCAGGCTGGAAGATCTCACTTTGTTTGTCAGGGCGGCGGCGTTAAACAGCTTCAGCGAAACCGCAAGGGAAGCGGGGTTGCAGCCAGCCCAGGTGAGTACGGCCATTAAGCGGCTGGAGAAAATCCTCAACGTGCGCCTCTTCGCCCGTTCGACCCGTAGCCTGCGCCTGACGCCGGAGGGGGAGAACTGGCTGCCCTACGCCATTCAGGCTTTACAGACGCTTGAAGCTGGCTACGAACAGCTCCAGCCCGCCAGTGATGAAGTGCGCGGCGTGCTGCAAATTGCCGTTCCGTCCGATTTGGGCCGCAATCTGCTGCTAGAGGTTTTCCAGGATTTTCGCCGCCGGCATCCCGCCGTGCAGCTCAAGATCCTGTTCTCCGACCAGATTGCCGACGTGTTTAAAGATCCGGTAGACGTGGCCTTTCGCTACGGCGTGAACGACGATGCCTCTTATGTGGCCCTGCCCCTCGCGCCCAATAACCGCCGGGTTTTAGTGGCCTCTCCGGCCTATCTGGCGCGCTTCGACGAACCGAAAGTGATTGCCGACCTCGCGCAGCATAATGCCCTGACCTACGTGCTGCGCGGCCGGGTCTTTGATAAATGGACGCTGACGCTCGACGGCAACGTCCACCACATCGGCGTCAAAGGCAGCATGATGAGCGACGACGCGGAGGTGATCCGCCGCCTGGCTATCGCCGGAGAAGGGGTTGCTTTTAAATCCTGGCTGGACGTGAGCGAAGACGTCGGCGCGGGCCGCCTGAAGGTATTACTGCCCCGCTATCAGGGCGACGCGGTGCCGCTCAATCTGATTTGCCCGCACCGCAAACAGCTTTCTGCTACGGTGCGGTTGCTGCATGAGGCGGTGAAGCAGCGCTGCGACGAGCTGCTTAGCGGGCTGCCGCAGATAGCTAGCCGAGCGGCGGACCAGGCTTGATAATCGGCTCTCTTTTAACGCGAGGATATTTCTTCAGCCAGCGGCCGCTGACCATGCGCCAGTAGAAGAAGGCCCCGCGCACGGCCCAGTCGAGGAACATCCCCAGCCAGACGCCGACGACGCCCATGCCCAGCATAATCCCCAGCGTGTAGCCCGCCACAACGCGGCAGCCCCACATGCCGAGCATTGACACCCACATCGCAAATCGCGCGTCGCGAGCGCCCTTCAGCCCGGCGGGCAGGACCCAGGACGCCGCCCAGATGGGCATAAACGCGGCGTTCAGCCAGATCAGCACTTTCACGACCTCTTTGACATCGTCCTCATGCGTGTAGAACGAGGCGAACAGCCCGGCAAACGGCGCGGTGCCCCAGGCAATAATCGTCAGCCCAATTGTCGATAGCCAGAAAACGTGCCGCAGCTGGCGCTCCGCCTGCCCTATCTCGCCCTTGCCCAATCGCCTGCCGACGATAATCGTTGAGGCAGAGCCGAGGGCGTTCCCCGGCAGGTTGATCAGCGAGGCAATCGAAAAGGCGATGAAGTTCCCGGCGATAACGTTGGTGCCCATGCCCGCGACAAACATCTGCGTCAGCAGCTTGCCGCCGTTGAACAGCACCGATTCAATGCTGGCCGGAATGCCGATGCCGAGCACTTCCCAGAGGATGTTGAGCTTAAGCGGCGTAAAATAGCTTTTCAGCGTGATGCGCAGGTGCGGATTAAAGCCAATCATCAGCACGTATACAATGCCCAGCGCGCCGATGTAGCGGGAAATCGTCAGCCCCAGCCCCGCGCCGACAAAGCCCATGCCCGGCCAGCCAAACAGGCCGTAGATCAGCACGCTGCTGATCATAATGTTCAGGATATTCATGCCGCCGTTAATCAGCAGCGGGATCTTCGTATTTCCCGCGCCGCGCAGCGCCCCGCTGCCAATCAGCGCAATCGCCGCGGCCGGATAGCTCCAGACCGTGGTTTGCAGGTAAGAAAGCGCCAGCCCCTTCACTTCCGGCGTCGCATCACCGGCAATGACGTTCACAATATGCTCCCCGGCCAGATGAATGCCCGCAGCCATAAAGACCGCAATAATCGTCATCAGCACCAGCGACTGTCGGGCCGCCGAGCGAGCGCGTTCGGGATCGAGCTTGCCGAGGCTAAAGGCGACCACGACCGTCGTGCCCAGGTCCACGGCGGCGAAAAACGCCATGATCACCATATTAAAGCTGTCGGCCAGCCCGACGCCCGCCATCGCTTCTTTTCCCAGCCAGCTCACCAGGAACGTGCTCAGCACGCCCATCATTAACACACAGGTATTTTCCAGGAATATCGGCACGGCAAGGGGGGTTATTTCGCGCCAGAAAAGGGTTCGATAGCTTTTTCTGTTGGCATACCAGCGTGTTTTTTCAACGCGCTGGCGCAGGGCGGCATGTAAGTTCAAGAGTAACCTGTGAGAGAAGTGAAACCACATTTCAAATAATGATTTACAAACGCTTATCCTGCAAAGGATTTTTTTGACAATTCGCGCCTAAAAAGAAAGCAAACTGCCGACGGAATCCGCAAACGACCACGTTGCCCTGATTTAGGCTTTGACAAACCAGGCGCACTCGCTAAGATATGCCGCACTACGATTCCTCTGTAGTTCAGTCGGTAGAACGGCGGACTGTTAATCCGTATGTCACTGGTTCGAGTCCAGTCAGAGGAGCCAAATTAGAGAAAGCCGCTTAAGGAAACTTAGGCGGCTTTTTTGCGTCCGGGGCATCGAACCGTGCTTTATCACCCCTTTCAAACCTGCGCTCAGGCTGGGCTCAGACTTATCAGAATAATGACCTCTCACCCGTAAGACTGTTAAGAATTAATACTTAAGGGTGATAAAAATAGTCATGTCTTTCATTTAACTTTCGTGGATATTTATATTTTCAAGCCTGCCTAACGCTCGGAAAACTTAGCGTCTATCTTTATCAAAGAATCGGAATTCATTCTACGAGGCAGCTATGTTTCTTAACTACTTTGCGCTCGGCGTACTCATCTTTGTTTTTCTGATTATTTTTTATGGGATTATTATTCTTCATGATATTCCTTATCTTATTGCAAAATCCCGCAACCATCCGCACGCCGATGCCATTCACGTTGCCGGCTGGGTAAGCCTTTTTACCCTCCATGTTATCTGGCCGTTTTTATGGATTTGGGCCACGCTTTACCGCCCGGAACGCGGCTGGGGCATGCAGCATCAGAGTGATTCGCTGGCCCAGCTGCAGCTGCGCGTGGCCGAGCTGGAGCAAAAATCAGGCGACACCCCACCGCCACCTTCGGAGTAACATCATGGATTTGCTCATTATCCTGACCTACGTTGCTGTCGCCTGGGCTATATTTAAAATCTTTAAAATACCGGTAAATAAATGGACCGTGCCCACCGCCGCGCTCGGCGGAGTATTTATTGTCGGCGCGCTCATTCTGCTGATGAATTACAACCATCCTTATACTTATCTGGCGCAGAAAGCCGTTATTACCATCCCCATTACGCCGCAGGTGACCGGCGTAGTGACTGAAGTCATTGAAAAACAAAATGTGCTGATCAAAAAAGGTGAAATACTTTTTAAATTGGATCCTGCCCGCTATCAGGCTCGGGTAAATCGACTTGAGGCGGATTTAGTCACTACGGTACATAACAATCAGGCGCTGAAGGGCCAGCTGGACGAGGCCATCGCCAACACCTCGCGCGTCTCCGCCGAACGGGACAGGTTGTACAAAGACTATCAGCGCTACCTTAAGGGAAGCCGGGCGAGGGTGAATCCCTTCTCAGAAAGCGATATTGATACCGCCCGGCAAAACTACCTGGCGCAGGACGCGCTGGTACAGGCTTCCGTCGCCCAGCAGTCGCAGGTGAAAAGCCAGCTGGAAAGCGTAGTCAACGGCGAGCAGTCGCAGATTGTCAGCCTACGGGCGCAGCTCGCCGAAGCTAAATATAACCTTGAGCAGACGATTATTCGCGCGCCCAGCAACGGCTATGTCACGCAGGTATTAGTTCGCCCCGGCACCTATGCGGCGGCGATTCCGCTCCGGCCCGTGATGGTCTTTATCCCCGAGCAAAAAAGACAGATTGTCGCCCAGTTCCGGCAAAACTCGCTGCTGCGCCTTGAGCCGGGCGACGAAGCCGAAGTGGTCTTTGATGCCCTGCCCGGCCAGGTCTTCCCCGGCAGGCTAACCCGGATTCTGCCCGTGGTGCCGGGCGGGGCTTATCAGGCCCAGGGGACGCTGCAATCCCTGAATATCGTGCCCGGCAGCGACGGCGTGCTGGCGGTGATTGAGCTGTCCCCCAACGCCGAGGTGGACGCCCTGCCCGACGGCATTTTTGCGCAGGTCGCCGTCTATTCAGACCATTTCAGCCATGTTTCCGTAATGCGCAAGGTGCTGCTGCGCATGACCAGCTGGATGCATTACCTTTATCTGGATCATTAGTGATAGAAGCGGCTGTTGCTGAAGATTATTTTAAGAAAGCGCAGCGGTAGATTTGCTTTAGTTACATTTGCAAACTATATGAATATAGGGGTCAATAAGCGCCTCATTCACGTAACCGTCAAAAGGAATTTCTTATGAAAAAAGTTTTATTTGGCGTTTTAGCCGGTGCTCTTGCGTTCAATGCCTTTGCCGCAGACCTGATGTCCAAAGAAGAATTTGCGAAAGTAAAAGATCAGTATGTAAAAGTGGGCAGCGTGACCACCGCCAATGAAGTTTCTATTTCTGACGCCAAAGAGGAACTCTCCAAAAAGGCTGATGAAAAAGGGGGCGATATTTACGTCGTGACTTCAAACCATACTGAGAACAAAATTCACGGTACCGCCGACGTCTATAAGAAAAAGTAACGGCTAACGCGACTTTTTTTTCAGCGATAGCGACATTTCGATTTAATCGAACTGCCCGTCATTAATATAAAAACCCGCTTAGGTTTCCCCGAGCGGGTTTTTGTTGCGGCAGATTACGCTTTACTGCGGCTGGCGATTATCTCATCCGCCACGTTACGCGGAGCTTCAGCATAGTGGTGGAACTCCATATTGTACGTCGCGCGTCCCTGAGACATGGACCGCAGCGTGGTGGAGTAGCCAAACATCTCGGAAAGCGGCACGTCGGCGCGGATAATATGGCTGCCTAACCGCTCCTCCATGCCCTGCACCATGCCGCGACGGGAGGACAAATCGCCCATCACGCTGCCGGCATACTCTTCCGGCGTTTCCACTTCGACGTGCATCACCGGCTCAAGAATAACCGGATCGGCCCGCCGCGCGCCTTCTTTAAAGCCGAATATCGCCGCCATTCTGAAGGCCATTTCGGACGAGTCGACGTCGTGATAAGAGCCAAACGTCAGCGTTACCTTCACGTCGACCACCGGATAACCCGCCAGCACGCCGCTGTTTAGCGCCTCGCGGACGCCTTTTTCCACCGAAGGGATAAACTCACGCGGAACCACGCCGCCCTTCGTCGCGTCTTCGAAGGCAAAACCTTTGCCCGCTTCGAGCGGCTCAAGCGTCAGCACGACGTGGCCATACTGGCCTTTGCCGCCGGACTGACGGACAAATTTCCCTTCAACTTCTTTTACCGTTTTGCGAAGCGTCTCGCGGTAGGTGACCTGCGGACGACCGATGTTCGCCTCCACGCCAAACTCGCGCTTCATGCGGTCGACGATAATTTCAAGGTGCAGCTCGCCCATCCCGGAGATAATCGTCTGCCCGGACTCCTCGTCGGTGTGCAGCCGGAAGGAGGGATCTTCCGAAGCCAGGCGCTGTAAAGCGATGCCCATTCTTTCCTGGTCCGCCTTGGTTTTCGGCTCGATAGCCAGCGAAATAACCGGTTCCGGAAATTCCATTCTTTCCAGCGAGACAACGGCGTTCGCATCGCAAAGCGTGTCGCCGGTGGTGACGTCTTTCAGCCCCACGCAGGCGGCAATGTCGCCCGCCCGCAGCTCGTCAACCTCGTGGCGGTCGTTCGCGTGCATCTGCACGATACGCCCGATTCGTTCCTTCTTCCCCTTCACCGGGTTATAAACCGAGTCGCCTTTTTTCAGCACGCCGGAATACACGCGGATAAACGTCAGCTGGCCCACGTACGGGTCGGTCATCAGTTTGAAAGCCAGAGCCGAGAACGGTTCGCTGTCGTCCGCATGGCGTTCAACCGCCCGTCCTTTTTCATCCACGCCTTTGATGGAAGGGATATCCAGCGGCGACGGCATCAGCTCTATCACCGCGTCGAGCATGCGCTGTACGCCTTTGTTCTTGAACGCGCTGCCGCACAGCATCGGCTGGATTTCACCGGCAACGGTGCGGGCACGCAGCCCGGCGGTAATCTCTTCCTCGCTCAGATCGCCCGTTTCCAGATATTTATCCATCAGCGCGTCGGTGGCTTCCGCCGCGGTGGAAATCATTTTTTCACGCCAGGTTTTCGCGGTGGAAAGCAGCTCCTCCGGCACTGGTGCATAGTTAAACGTCATGCCCTGAGTCGCATCGTCCCACAAAATTGCGCGCATTTTTATCAGGTCGACCACGCCGGTAAAGCGATCTTCCGCGCCAATCGGGATAACGATCGGCACCGGATTCGCCTTCAGCCGGTCAATCATCATCTGCACCACGCGGAAGAAATCGGCGCCGGGGCGATCCATTTTGTTGACGAACGCCAGGCGCGGCACGTGATATTTGTTAGCCTGCCGCCAGACCGTTTCAGACTGTGGCTGCACGCCGCCGACGGCGTCATAAACCATCACCGCGCCGTCGAGCACGCGCATGGAACGTTCCACTTCAATGGTGAAATCCACGTGCCCGGGCGTATCGATAATATTGATCCGGTGCGGCTCATAGCCGTGGTCCATCCCCGGCCAGAAGCAGCTCACCGCCGCGGAGGTAATGGTAATTCCGCGCTCCTGCTCCTGCGCCATCCAGTCCGTCGTTGCTGCGCCATCGTGAACTTCACCCAGTTTATGGCTCATGCCGGTATAAAACAGGATGCGCTCGGTGGTGGTGGTCTTACCTGCATCGATGTGGGCGGAAATACCAATGTTGCGGTAGCGTTCGAGAGGGATGGGTCGGGGCATGATGCGTCCTTAGTCAGTTTGACATTCAATGGCCGGAAGCGGCCGGTTCGTTTGCATGGCGCTCATCATAGTACAACTGTACGAGTATATTCGAACTATTTTAGCTATCGTTAATGCCGATGGTCCGCCTGTCCCGTCGCGTGGCAATGCGGACGTCGTTTGGGTATATTACCGGGCCGCAGCCGCTACAGCCGACACAGGAAGAGTATGATCGCCAATCACCCCGAACGAGAACAAATCCGCCTGGAAAATGTCCTTTTTGCGCTGGGCAATCCTCTGCGGCTGGACATCATCAAAGCTCTGGCGGGCGGCAGCGAGCTGGCCTGCGGCACGCTGCGCAAAGAGGTGGCGAAATCCACCATGACGCACCACTGGCGGGTGCTAAGAGACAGCGGAGTTATCTGGCAGCGTCCGCAAGGGCGGGAGAATTTGATCTCGCTAAGACGCGAAGATTTAGACGCGCGCTTCCCAGGGCTGCTGGATACGCTATTGCGGGTGATGCAGGAAGAAGAATAAATGGCACCAGTGAAAAAGTGGGCTGTTTCAGCCAACCCAACTTTTTCATTAATCATAAACTGAAATTTATAACGGCAACATGCTCATTAATGTTGTTCCTGAAGATGTGATTCCAGCGGCACCAGCATCTATGGCACGCTCGCGAAAAGCATTTGCAGCATATGAGCCACAAAATATATACACAGGAATATCAATTTTTGATGTCCTCAGAGTTTTAATGAGATCGATTCCGGCTTGTCGACCTTCAGGCCTACCCATATCAGAAATGATTATATCAAAATGATCTTTGTTGATTTTTGACAACGCCTCATTTGTACTCTGCGCCGTATCAACCCGCAGTCCTTGATCTTCGAGAGCTGCGACTAAATAGCTGTTATTTCTTGGCTCATCATCAACCCATAATATACGTTTACTGGAACGGGTTGGTTCAGAAGGTAAAACATCACTTTCCGTCCCTACACCTACAGGTTTTACTAATTTTTCAAGTTCGGCCACTTTAGTTTGCAAATCTGAGATTAAAACTCGTTGTTGCTCAGAACTTTCTTCCATTGTTAGTTCATTACCCGCAACCTTCAATGTAAATTTCCTCGCTCGGGCAGACTCAATCAGGTTTACGATTGGAAAACGCAATAAATAAATACAAGCACCGAAAATCACGGGCCATGCTAATGATGAAAGTGCAGTAATAAATTTTGATAACTCATCCATTTTACTCATCCGAAGTAATTAACTGACTCAAAAAAGGGAAACGACAACCTTACAATATAGTTAACTAATGATAATTAATGCCTTCAATTTCATAAAGTATGATCGCGACGACACTAATTTTCTTTGATATTTGTATTTAACAGATATAAGAATAAAAAAGTTTAAGAAAAAATCCATAGGTCGAATTTATATTCTTACTTAGCGAGCCAAAAATTAAATTTACAGGGCGGGTAAGCGAAGCGTCACCCGCCCTGCGTTGACTAAGGCTGCGGCAGAACGATATTGCTGTCGGCCAAAGATCCCATATTGTTGTACATCGCGCAGGCGGCATCGACGATGTGCATCGCCAGCGCGGCCCCGCTTCCCTCACCTAACCGCATCCCCATTTGCAGATACGGCTCCAGTTCAAGATGGCTGAGCGCGATTTTTGCACCTTTCTCGGCGGAAAGATGTGAAGGAATCAGATAGTCGCGGACGTTCGGCGCAATCGCGCAGGCGGCAAGCGCCGAAGCGTAGGAAAGGAAGCCGTCCAGCACCACCGGCAAACCTGCCGCCGCCGCGCCGAGCATTACGCCGGTCATGCCCACCAGATCAAACCCGCCCACTTTTGCCAGCACGTCAACGCCGTCTTGTGCATCCGGCTGATTCACCCTCAGCGCTTCTCGCACGACCGCCACTTTATGCGCCATTTTATCGCTCGGCAGATTGGCCCCCATGCCGACCGTATCGATGGGATTGCTGCCGGTGAACGCGCTGACTATCGCGGCGGCTGGCGTGGTGTTGGCCATGCCAAGTTCACCGACGCCGAACAGACGCACGCCTTCCGCGGCTTTCGTTAGCGCCAGCTTTGCCGCCGCCAGCAAAAGCTCTTCCGCCTGCTGACGCGTCATCGCCGGGCCTTTCATAATATTGCCGCTGCCGCGAGCGACCTTCATGTCCAGCACGCCCGGCAGCGGTTCGCTGTCCACGCCCACGTCCACCACGCTGACTTCTGCACCGGCCAGCGCACCCAGTACGCAAACGCCGGTGTTGCGACGCGTCATATTCATGGTCTGAATGGCCGTCACGATTTTTGGCGCAACCGCTACGCCTTCGTCATAAACGCCGTGATCCGCGCACATTACCATAATAGCTTTGCGCTCGGTGCTCAGGCCCGCTTTCATGCCCGGCATTCCCGCCAGCTGCACGGCAAGGGATTCCAGCCGGCCCAGGCTGCCCTGCGGCTTTAAAAGACCGTCGATATGCAGTTGGGCATTCATCATTGCGTCACGGTCAAGCGGGGCAATTGCCGCCAGAAGAGCTGCCAGTGTTTGCATGTTATTTTTCTCTGAGTTCGGGCCGGGCTACAGCAGCGCCAGCAAAAAGATGACTTCACCAAGTTCGATGGCCGCGCCGAGCGTATCGCCCGTTTGCCCGCCGAGCGTGCGCTTCAGCATCCAGGCAAAGACAAGCATGGCGGCGAGCGTGATGGCAAAGGCGAAGATTCCCGCAGCGGGAACCAGCAGCAGGCTAAGAACAGCCCCGCCCGCCAGCGTCAGCGCAGTTTGTTTCCCGCTGACCTTGCCGATGAACAGATTACCTAAGCCTTTTTCCCTGGCGTATTTATGGTTGTACATCAGCAGCACGGAAGCGCTGCGCCCGGCCACCGAAGCCGCCGCCAGCACGGCCAGCATATTGCCGCCGCGCAGGGAAAGTTCACTGACCACCAGCACCTTCGCGACGATGACAATAATCAGCGCCAGCCCGCCGTGCGTGCCCAGACGGCTGTCGCGCATGATTTCCAGCATCCTGTCCCGGCTGCGCGCGGAAAATATGCCGTCGCAGGTATCGGCCAGCCCGTCAAGATGAAAGCCGCCGGTCAGCAGCGCCAGCGCCAGGACATAGCCCAAAGCGGCCAGCGGCAGGCCGCACCAGGGTTGCAGCACCGCAAAAACCAGGCCCGCCAGCGCCCCCAGCAGCAGCCCGACAAAAGGAAAGGTGACGATGCCGCGAACATACTGATCCACTTCCAGCCCTTGCGCCCAGCGGGCAGGCACCGGCAGGCGGCTCATAAATTGCAGCATGGCGAAGTACAAACGGAAGATCATTTAATTTTTACTCCAATCCCTGAAACGACAAGCCAGACGCTCTGCGCCTCGGCGGCCAGCCGTTGGTTAACCCGCCCGGCGATGTCGCGGAAATGCCGCGCCAGACGATTTTCCGGCACGATGCCCATTCCGACCTCGTTGGTCACCAGATAAACGGGCGACGGACAGGCCTTACAGGCCGCCAGGAGCCCCTCAATCTGCCGATCGATGTGCTGTTCAAGCGCGTCAAAATCCCATTCGTCCTCCGGAATTTCACCGGCTGCGTCATACAGAAGATTGGTAATAAGCGTGGTGATGCACTCCAGCAAGATGGCCTCCTGCGGGTCGTTGGCCGCACCAATCACCTCGTGCAAATCACGGTGTCGTTCAACGGTGCGCCAGTGCGCAGGCCGCGAATCCCGGTGATGCTGGATACGTCCGGCCATTTCCTCGTCGAAAATCTTCGAGGTGGCGATATACAGCACGCGCGGGCTGGAGGAGACCAGCTGCTCCGCATGGCGACTTTTCCCGCTGCGCGCACCGCCGGTAATTAGCTGCATGACGGCTCCTGATGCTCACGCATGATCTGATAGATGCGCTCGATATCAATGTTCTCGCGCATCGCCGCGGCAAGGATGTCGAACTGCCGTTGTTTATGGCGCTGATAGTCGAACGCTTCGCCCTCCCAGGCCTTCAGCCCTTTACGGATCCGCAGATCGTTGAGCAAAGAGCGGGTAAACGCGCCGTTATCAAACACGCCGTGCAGGTAGGTTCCCCGCACGTTACCCTCTTCGCTGACGGCCCCATCGAGGCTATCGTAAGGCTGCATATTGCATTCGGTTAATTGGGCAAACGGGCTCACCTTCGGGCCGCGCACCGTTTCCCCCATGTGGATTTCGTAACCTTGCAGCCTGAAGGCCCCTGATAAGGTTTCTCCGGCCACGCGCGTCGTGGTTTTCTCGCTGGCAAAACGGGTTACCACGTCCAGCAGGCCAAGACCCGGCATTTCATCCAGCCCGGACTCCACCGCGTCATAAATATGGTTCCCCAGCATCTGATAGCCGCCGCAGATCCCCAGCACCTCACCGCCCGCTTCGCGATGGGCAAAAATCGCTTTATCAAAGCCCTTTTCACGCAGCCAGCGCAAATCACCGAGGGTATTTTTGCTGCCGGGGATAATAGCGAGATCGCAGCCGCCAAGCTCATGAGGCTGGCTGACGTAGCGAAGCCGCACGTCGGGCTGTGCCGCGAGCGCGTTGAAGTCCGTAAAGTTCGACATATACGGCAGCTGGATAACCGCAATATCCACGTCTTTAGCCGTGACTTCGTCATACTTCCCGCGTTGCAGCACCACGCTGTCTTCGTCTTCAAGATCGACGTTCAGCCACGGCATCACGCCGAGCACCGGCACCTGGGTGAGCGCTTCAATTTGTTCGATGCCGGAATAGAGCAGCGCTTTGTCACCGCGAAATTTGTTGATAATAACGCCCTTCACGCGCCACTTTTCGTGCTCCAGCAGCAGGGCGAGGGTGCCGTAAATGGCGGCAAAAACGCCGCCGCGGTCAATGTCGGCGACGAGGATAACCGGACATTCAGCCAGCTCCGCCATGCCCATGTTGACGATATCCCGATCGCGAAGGTTGATTTCCGCCGGGCTGCCCGCCCCTTCCAGCACCATCACTGCATGTTCGGCGGCCAGGCTGCGGTAAACGGCCTGAATCTGGCTGCGCAGCTGCGGCTTGTAGTTGTGGTAGGTGACCGCATCCATATTAGTGGCCACTTTTCCCATCAGCACCACCTGCGCTTTACAGTCGCTGGTGGGCTTGAGGAGCACCGGATTCATGCGCACATCCGGGGCAATTCCCGCGGCTTCCGCCTGGAATATCTGCGCCCGGCCCATCTCTTTGCCATCCGGCGTGATGCCCGAATTTAGCGCCATGTTCTGTGATTTGAACGGCGCGGTTTTCAGCCCGTCCTCGGCAAATATTCGGCACAGGCCAGCGGCCAGCACGCTTTTCCCAACGTCCGAGGCGGTGCCCTGAATCATGACTGCAAGGCTCATCTGACCTCCCCAAAATCTTTATGCCGCGCCATAAACCCACCAGCGCAGCAGAGCAAATAACAGCAACGCCAGCCCGGAAGCCAGCATCATCAAATGTATTGTGCGAGGAACATCTTCGACTTCTATTTCACGCTGCGCATCGCCAAGCCACGGTTTCTCAACCCGTTCGCCAAAATAGACGTTGGGGCCACCCAGCCGAACGCCTAAAGCCCCGGCCACCGACGCCTCAGACCAGGCGCAGTTTGGGCTGCTGTGCTGGTAGCGATCCCGCCAGCCGAGGCGCAGGGCGCGGCGAAAATCCATTTTCAGCAGTCCGGCGGCGAGGCTCAGCAGCAACCAGCTCAGGCGAGCGGGTATGAAGTTCGCCACGTCATCAAGCCGGGCGGACACAAAGCCAATCGCGCGGAATTTTTCGTTTTTGTAGCCCACCATTGAGTCCAGCGTGTTGACGGCTTTGTAGGCCATCGCCAGCGGAGCGCCGCCCAGCATAAGAAAAAATAGCGGCGCTATTACGCCATCGACGGTGTTTTCCGCCACGGTTTCCACCACCGCGCGGGTGATTTGCGGGCGCTCAAGCTGAGAAGTGTCGCGGCCCACAATCCATGAAAGTTTCTCCCGGCTTTGCGCCAGCGTCCCTTCTTGCAGAGCCCGATAAACCGCCATGCCAGCATCGCTCAGGCTGCGCGCGGCCAGCAGGGTGTAAATCATCCACACTTCAACGATCCAGCCCAGCCAGGGATTCACGGCACAGGCCAGACGCAGCACGCCCCAGCTCATTAGCCAGGTTAAGCCAACCACCAGCAGCCACATCAGGCCGCCGCCGATGCGCAGGCTCCGGTCGCTTTTGCAGCTTTGGCGGACGATGCGCTGCGCGAAGGAAATCAGATTGCCAATCCAGCGTACCGGATGTGGCCAGCTGTGCGGGTCGCCCAGCCTGTAGTCCAGCAGGCTGGCCAGCGCCCATGCCAGTAACGTCAACGCTTACTCCTCGCCAGGATTCAAATTTAGTTCGCGCACAGTGTAAAACCGACGCCGGGAAAAGTGTTGCACTATAACAAGTTATTCCACGATTTCGCAGCCTCGCGCCGCTGGCCGACATGGTATTATCCCGCCCCTTGCTTAAAAGAACGAAACGGTTAATGAAAGGAGACCGGCAGCATGGCTGAAGCAAAGTGCCCCGCCTCCGGCGGCGAACTGATTCAGGGCTGGATTGCGGGCGGTGAAAAGCTGGTTTCCTGCCCTGTCGACTGGTTCAGCACCGTTGAAGTGAGCGAACAGGCAACGCCCGGCAGGGAGCGCCCGCTGATGCGCCGCATGCTGCAAAAAGTGGTCACGCACTTTGGTCATTCGCCAGATGCCGCCCGTACCCTGCGCATCGATTTTCACTCAACTATTCCCGTGGGGAAAGGTTTTGCGAGCAGCACCGCAGATATCGCCGCGACTGCCGTTGCCACCGCGCGCCAATTGGGTGAATCCCTGGATGAAATCACCCTGGCCACCCTTTGCACGCGGCTGGAGCCAACCGACAGCACGGTGTTTCGCCTGCCGACGCTTTTTGAGCATCAGGGAGCGGCCTCTCAGATCGCCTGTCGCCCGCTCCCCCCTCTCGAGATGCTGCTGTTAGAAGGCCGGGATATTTTGCTCACCGCTGACTATCACCGTCTCGACAGGCAAATGGCGCTGCAAGGCCACGCTTCGCAGCTGGAAGCAGCATGGGATTTATTCCGGCAGGGCTGCGCAAAACAGGAGAGCCGTCTGATTGGCGAAGCGGCTACGATCAGCGCGATAGCCAGCCAGCAAATTCTGGCTAAGCCAATGTTCAACGAGCTGCTGGCGCTGGCGGAAAAGCTGGATTTATACGGCGTCAACGTGGCGCACAGCGGCAGCCTTGTAGGCCTGCTGTTTGATACCCGCTGTCACGATGCCGAAGAAATTATTCATGCGCTTACGGCTATGGGAACGGCCCGCTATTATCCCGACCAGCACAGACTCAGCCTGATAGCGGGCGGCGTCAGATAATCAGCCATAAAAAAACCGCCCAGAAAAAGGCGGTTTTAAAGAAAGGTTTTCGCTCAGGCTTACTCAGGCTTTAGTTCACCCATCGCTTTAAGCTTTTTGGAAATATCACGACGTTCTTTAGACAGCTCGGCGTTTTTGATGATGTAGTCATCAACGCGGTCTTCATAGTCGGTTTTCATGCTGGCGATGATGCCCTGGATCGCTTCAATGCTCATACCCGGCTTAATGTAGTCGCTCAGGTTGTCGAGCAGCAGAACGCGTTTTGAGTTGTCACGGATCTTTTTCTCTACGTCCTGGATTTCACGCTGCAGCTTGTTCTTACGACGGAACAAACGCACAAACTCCAGAACGTCCTGGAAAGAAGGCTTAGTATTTTCCATTTTTACACCCCTGCTAAATTCATACTCGGATTCGTTAAGACAACTGCCATAAGGCGTACCATAAAGGTACTGCGGGCCGTTGACAATGTTTTCTCAGTCGCTTGCCCTATCTTACCCTCAAATACTGCTGAATCGAAACCAGCAATGTCAAAGCTGGGCTCTGACGCACTACTTGCGCAGCGCGCGGCAGATAAGCTGCGAGAGAAGTTCCAGCTGGCGGGCCAGCTCCACGCTTAACCAAACGTAGCCGTGGATGGGGGTTTCCTGCAGCGCGCTGCCCTGCCCTTCGTTCATCAGCTGGCGCAGTTCGCTGACGATTTCGTTAAGCTTTTCCGTATTGGCCGTAATGGGGGACGGATTGCCCTCCTGCAAGGCCAGCGCGATGGTGCTTAACGTTTTTTGCGTCATCTGCTGCGTATCGCGCAGCGTACGGGCGTTAATCATCAGAAAGTGGCTGGCTCGCGAGGCCCAGTAGGCGTTGATTTGCAGCTCAAGCGTGCAAACCATGTTGCGGCTGACCTTCTGGATACCTTCAAAAATCGATTTCTGGATGTGCGTTTCTTTGCTGCCCGGCCCGATTAGCGCGCGCATTTTAACCACGTCGTTAAGGATCGTGTGCAGCGGCTTTTCCAGGCGCGGACGCTCCAGCAGGTTAGGCGAAAAGCCCGCGTTGTAAATGCGCCCAAACGACGTCACGAAGTTCGCCATCTGAATACGCCAGTGGATAAACGCCCGCTGCGGATAAATGCTGGTAAACAGCATCGCCAGCAGGGAGCCAAAAATAACGTCTCCGCTGCGCCACAGCGCGGTTTCCATATCGCCTGCGGGAGCGCCCACGACGACGGAGAGCGTGATGCCAATCAATAGGGCCTGATAGGGCCGCTTGCCGAGCGCCAGGAAGCCGCATAAAAACATAGCGATAGCGCACCAGATAAGCATCAGTGGAAGCGAATAAAGTTCAAGCTTGAGGGCAATTAGGCCGAGGGCTGCGCCGAATATTGTGCCGCCGATTCGCTCGAAGGCGCGCGGCACAACGTTGCCCCAGAAGGAAATGGGCCCCATCACCACCACGAGGGTTATCAGCGGCCATGTCCCTTCCGGCACGTTCAGCACGCGAATCAGGATAAACGTCAGAATAAACGCCAGCGCGATACGGATGCCGTGAACCGTGCGATAGTGCCTGTAGACACGCATTTCTAAGGGGCTGAGTGATTTATCGGGGCGCACACCCGTCTCCTGAAATCAAAAGCGCGATTGTAACAGACTTATTGCCAACACCCGAAAGCCGGGGCTTCCAGGTGTTTGGTATAGATCAACCCCGATGATGATTTAGGCATTGCAATTTTCAGGATTGTTATTAACGCGTACCGGCAACCGAAATATACATGTCGATTTCCCAGACGCCGCTTTCTGAGCCGTCGTTCAGGTAGTGTTCAAAGCAGGGCCTGCCGGTTAACCGGCAACTTTCGTCCGCCATCAGAACGTCAAAGAAAAGATTCCAGGGCTTAGCGAAATCGTTGTCTTCCACGCGGGCGCGGGCCACGGCATATTGACCCGCTTCAATACGGGTGATGATGACGCCCTCGCTGTTTTCCGGGATGACAAAGTCTTCCGGCACGCTAATAACCGTGTCGCAGCGTAATTTTTCTGCGGGGACTTCGTCCGGGTTGTCGTAATACACCGCCAGCCACTCGCTCGCGTTTATCCGCTGGGTTTTCACCCACAGAGCCAGCTGTTCAAAGCCTTGATGCACCGTCTGCTCCCATGGGCCAACCATATGGAAACCGGCAACTTTACGTGCGGGAACCTGCTGAATTGTGAATTCCATGTATCCTCCTGACTGGGTTAATATACTGTACATTCATACACTATAAATATACGACGAGACAGATCTCATGAGGACCGAATGATTAATATGCGAGCAGGATCGACTTTTAGTGTAGGCAAAAAAAACGGGAGAGGATCGCTCCCCTCCCGTTATTCCTTCTCAGGGGAATTCAGAGTTTGCGATGCAGGTAATCGCTGAAGCGAGACCACATGCCGCCCTTTTTCACTTCGCTAAGGGCGACCAGCGGCCAGTGGGCAATGAGCTTATCGCGGTCGAAGAGTTCGATTTCACCCACGCGCTGGTTTGCCGCCAGCGGAGCTTCCAAGTCCTGGCGCTCGAGCACGTATTTCGCTTTAATATTAGGCACTTCTGTTTTTGGCAGCGCCATATAGACATCCTGGTTTGTGCCGACGTCAAAGCTGTCCGTATCGCCATACCAGATGTGCTCAGAGCCAATTTTTTTGCCCTTATGCAGAATTTGCACGGTGTCGAAGTTTTGCTGACCCCAGTGCAATAGTTTGCGAGCCTGTTCTTCACGCCCTTTCGGGCTGTCCGCACCCATGACAACGGCTATCAAACGGCGCTTCCCTTCCACGCTTGAGGCAATCAGGTTGAAGCCCGCGCCGGAGGTATGGCCCGTTTTCAGCCCGTCGACGTTGAGGTTTTTATCCCACAGCAGGCCGTTGCGGTTTTGCTGCGTGATGCCGTTCCACGTCAGGCTGCGCTCGCTGTACATGTGGTAGAACTCTGGCTCACCGTGGATGATAGCCCGCGACAGGACGGCTAAATCGTAGGCCGAGCTGTGCTGGCCCGGCGCGTCAAGGCCGTGGACCGTTTCGAAATGGGTGTCGCGCAGGCCAAGTTTGGCGACGTATTTGTTCATCATCGCCACGAACTGCGGCTCGCCGCCCGCGACGTAATCGGCCAGCGCCACGCAGGCATCATTGCCGGAATCGATAATCAGGCCGCGGCTCAGATCGCGCACCGTCAGGCGATCGCCGGGCTTTAAAAACATCAGCGACGAGCCGTTAAATACGGGATTGCCCTTTGCCCAGGCATCTTTGCCTACGGTAACGATGTCATCGGCGCTAATGCGCTGGCTGTCGATGGCGCGATCGACAACGTAGCCGGTCATTAATTTAGTCAGGCTGGCCGGGTTGCGCTGCACGTGTTCATTCTGTGCCGTCAGAATTTGCCCGGTGGTGTAATCCATTAAGACCCACGATCCTGCCTGAATTTGCGGCGGCTGCGGCCCGGCGGCAAAAGTGTTATCAGCGAAGGCAGAATGAACAGACACTGTGAGAAAGCTCAGTGCGAGTAACAGGCGGGTTTTCAACGGGATATCCTCAGAAACTTATTTGAGCGGCACGTTTTACGGCAATTTATTCATTTTTGCGCGGCAAAATTGCAAGAAAATATGACATATTCTATTTCCCGCGCATTTTAACCAGATTATTTTGCGCTATTTCCACCACGCCTCCTCCGTATTATCTGATATTCAATTTTCCCTCTCGTCCTCTTATTGCCAGACTCAAAGTGGATTTATATCTTGCGCTTTTGGGTAATTTTTATTCTAAGGGTACCAGCATGGTGCAAAGTAAGAACTGGACGCCGGAGCTTGAGGGACTGCGCGGGTTTGCCTCGCTTTGGGTGCTGCTCGGGCATATCTGTCTGTTAACTCACTGCCAGATTCCTCTGCTCTCCGATCCCGGCACGGGGGTCGATCTGTTTATCTTATTGTCCGGCTATTTAATGGCGAAAAATTATCAGGACCGGCAGGAAAAAGAGCCGTGGAATAGCGTGAATACCTGGCGAATATTTTGGCTCAGGCGTTTTTTCAGAATCGCTCCGCTCTACTATTTACTGCTCATTTTCGCCCTCGTATTTGGCGCATGGTTTGGTGAAATGCGTCATTTTATCGCCGCAGCCTGGCCTTCAACCGCCACGCTCACCAGCCGTTACGCCGACCATTCACTGATAAATATTGCCAGCCATCTGACTTTCGTTTTTGGCCTCATTCCTGAGTATTCTTACCGTACCGTGCTGCCCGACTGGAGCATCGGTCTGGAAATGCAGTATTACCTGCTCTTCCCGCCGATCATGCTGCTAGTTATGCGCTTTGGCTTTGCGATTTCCTCGCTCATGCTGATGGTCTTTTGCCTTGCCGCCCGCTGGCTGCTGCCCGATTATTTTTCTGCGTTTCCGATGCCGTCGATGATCCTGATTAAGCTGCCGTTTTTCATTGCCGGCATGCTGATTTCGCAGGCCGTGCGCCATAAACAGCCGCGCTATCTGGCCCTCGCCCTGCTCGCCCCGGTTGTTGCCTGGCAAATGCGTATCGCCGAAAACCATTTGCGCCTGATCGTAGAGTGTCTGCTGATTGTCGGCATGACGGGCCTGCTCTGGCAGCCTGAAAAAGCAACGCGCATCACGCGGCTGGTTGACTATCCTCGGCGACTGCTGACGCGGCCGGTCAGCCTGTTCTTTGGGGACGTTTCGTATTCGGTGTATTTGCTGCATCTGATGATTGTTATCCCCGTCACGGGCCTGCTGGTGCATGCCACAGCCTTTAGCCATTTGCCCTCAGCGGTGCGCTTTATCACCGTGACGGGTATCTGCCTGCCGGTGACCTATCTGATTGCTTACGGGCTTTATCACAGGGTAGAAAAACCGGGCATCGCGCTTGGGAAACGGCTTATTGGCGGCCAGGCTATGCAGCCCCAGAGGCTGGAGCCTTAAACGCCAGCCTTCTTCTGATGCCCTGCCAAATGAGTTACCATTGAGCCAGACTTTCATCAGCTTAATGGTAACTTCCGTGTCTGAAACCGCAGCGCTGCCCACATTCCTGTTTCATGACTATGAAACCTTCGGCAAGAGCCCGTCGCTCGACCGTCCCGCCCAGTTTGCCGCCATCCGCACCGACGATCGGTTCAACGTTATTGGTGAGCCGGAGGTCTTTTACTGCAAGCCTGCAGATGACTATCTGCCCCAGCCGGAAGCGGTCATGATCACCGGCATTACGCCCCAGCAGGCGCTGGCGCGCGGCGAAAACGAAGCGGCATTTGCCAAACGTATTCACGACATTTTCACCTTGCCGAAAACCTGCGTGGTGGGTTACAACAATGTGCGCTTCGATGATGAAGTCACCCGCAATATTTTTTATCGCAACTTTTACGATCCGTACGCCTGGAGCTGGCAGAACGACAACTCACGCTGGGATCTGCTCGACGTGATGCGCGCCTGCTACGCCCTGCGCCCGGAGGGCATTGTCTGGCCTGAAAACGAAGATGGCCTGCCGAGCTTCCGCCTGGAGCATTTAACGAAAGCCAACGGCATTGAGCACGCCAACGCCCACGACGCGATGTCCGACGTGTACGCCACCATCGCCATGGCGCAATTAGTGAAAACTCGCCAGCCGCGCCTGTTCGACTATCTCTTCAGCCATCGTTCAAAGCAAAAGCTCACCACGCTGATTGATATCCCGCAGATGAAGCCGCTGGTGCACGTTTCCGGCATGTTCGGCGCATGGCGCGGCAACACCAGCTGGATTGCTCCGCTGGCCTGGCACCCGGAAAACCGCAACGCGGTTATTATGGTCGATCTCGCCGGAGATATGACGCCGCTGCTGGAGCTGGATGCCGACGCGCTTCGCGAGCGTTTATATACGCCTAAAGCCTCTTTGGGGGACGCGTCGGCGGTGCCGGTTAAGCTTGTGCACCTCAATAAATGCCCGGTGCTGGCGGTAGCCAACACGCTGCGCCCGGAAGACGCCGAGCGTTTAGGCATTAATCGCCAGCAGTGTCTGGAGAATCTGAAGGTCCTGCGCGAACATCCTGGGCTGCGCGAAAAAGCGGTGGCGATCTTCGCCGAAGCGGAGCCGTTTGTGCCGTCGGACAACGTCGACGCACAGATTTATAACGGTTTCTTCAGCGACGCAGACCGCGCCGCGATGCGGATAATTTTGCAAACCGATCCGCAAAACCTGCCCGCGCTGGATATTTCCTTTGTCGATAAACGCATCGAGAAACTGCTGTTCAACTACCGGGCGCGCAACTTCCCCGGCACGCTGGACGAGGCAGAGCAGCAGCGCTGGCTGGCGCACCGCCAGGAAGTGCTGTCCCAGGACGCGCTCCAGGCTTACGCCCTGGAGCTTGAAGCGTTGTACAACCAGCATGAAGACGATAAGGAGAAGACCGCGCTGCTCAAAGCGCTGTTCGAATACGCTCAGTTTCTGGTGAACTAAAGGCAAAAAAAATGGCTCCCGCGGGAGCCATTTTTATTTCTGCGTGATGTTACGCAACATCTTCGTTGTACTGAGGCACCGGGTTGCGGAAGCTGCGGGTTACGCAGGCCACATACACCAGACCAATACCGCCCCAGATCAGGCCCAGAATCATTGAGCTCTCTTCCAGGTTAATCCACAGGGCACCTACGGTCAGCGCGCCGCAAATCGGCAGCACCAGGTAGTTGATGTGCTCTTTGAACGACTTGTTGCGCTTCTCGCGGATCCAGAACTGAGAGATCACCGACAGGTTAACGAAGGTGAAGGCCACCAGCGCACCAAAGTTAATCAGCGCCGTAGCGGTTACCAGGTCAAAGTCGATGGCCATCAGCGCAATTGCCCCTACCAGCAGCACGTTCAGCGCCGGAGTACGCCATTTCGGATGGATATAGCCGAAGAAGCGGTTCGGGAATACGCCGTCGCGACCCATCACGTACATCAGGCGGGATACGCCGGTGTGCGCCGCCATACCGGAAGCCAGCACGGTGATGGTGGAGAAGATCAGTGCGCCGACCTGGAAGGCTTTACCGGCCACGTACAGCATGATTTCCGGCTGGGACGCGTCAGGATCTTTGAAGCGCGAAATGTCCGGGAAGTAAAGCTGCAGGAAGTAGGTGGAGACGATAAAGATCAGGCCGCCAATCAGCGCGGTCAGGAAGATGGCACGCGGAATAACACGCTCTGCATCTTTGGTTTCTTCCGACAGGTTGCTGATGCCGTCAAAGCCGGTAAAGGAGAAGCACAGGATGGTTGCGCCGGTAATCATCGGCACCACGTGGGCGTTCTCAGACCAGAATGGCTTCGTGCTGCTTAACGTTGCCGCACCTTCACCGCCCGCAATACCAGAAACCACCATGCCCATAATTACGGCAATCAGGATGATTTGCATGACCACGATGACGCTGTTGAAGTTCGCCACGGTTTTCACGCTGCGCAGGTTGGAAACGGTCATAAAGCCAACCAGCACGATCACGAAAATCCACGACGGGATGCCGGGCACCAGCGCTTCAAAGTAGATTTTCGCCAGCAGGATGTTGATCATCGGCGCGAACAGGTAATCGAGCAGAGAAGACCAGCCCACCATAAAACCGATGAACGGGTTAAATGATTTCTGGGCGTAGGTATAGGCTGAGCCGGCGGATGGGAAGCGTTTTACCAGCTTTCCATAGCTCAACGCGGTGAACAGAATGGCCACCAGCGCGAAGGCGTATGCTGTCGGAACATGACCGTCGGTCAGGCCGGAAACAATGCCGAAAGTATCAAACAAGGTCATTGGCTGCATATAGGCAAGGCCCATCATTACAACCGGAACCAGCGTCAGAGTTTTACGCAACCCTGGGCGTGAATTTGCACCTGCGGTGACGTTAAGCGACATGGTTGATTCCCCAAACGGCGAATGCCTGCGCAAAAGCAAAAGATTGCCCCATCTTGTTTTCCTCGGCGACACGACTGTCGTTTTTTAAAAGCTAGTATCTATCCGGTACGAAGCCCGGCCTCTTGGTTTTTTTTTGGCAAAAATGCCAGTGACTAATTCGATTGCAAAAAAATAACCGACGCTCTTAACGTCGGTTATGTTTCTCATTTTGCAGGGCGCGTATTTTGCACCATTTGGAGGGAGGATGACAAGATGTTGAGGCCTTCATTAACAATTTCTTTTTCAGCGGTGAGCGGGACTAAAAAACGAATGACGTTTCCGCGCACGCCGCAGGAGAGCAGAACCAGCCCCTGACGGCCCGCTTCCTGCACCAGCGCGGTGGTGAGCTCCTTGTCAGGCCGGTGGCTATCGCGGTTTTCTACCAGCTCCATCGCAATCATCGCCCCGTAGCCGCGCACGTCGCCGATGCAGTCAAACTGCTCGGCAAGCTGCTGCAAATGACGGGTGATTTGCTCGCCGATAGCCTGAGCTTTTTCGTTCAGCCGCTCCTTCTCTATGACGTCCGTCACCGCCATCGCCGCCGCAATGGCTACCGGTGAACCCGCATAGGTTCCGCCCAGTCCCCCCGGCAGCGCTTTGTCAAAGAGTGATTTTTTCCCCACCAGCGCCGAGAGCGGGAAGCCGCCGGCCAGGCTTTTCGCCATGGTGACCAGATCCGGCTCGACGCCGCTGTGCTCAATGGCGAAGGTTTTACCGGTGCGGCAGAATCCGCTCTGGATTTCATCGGCAATCAGCACGATGCCGTGCTTGTCGCACAGCGCGCGCAGCTGCTTCATAAACTGCGGCGAGGCCGCGTAAAAACCGCCCTCGCCCTGCACCGGCTCGATAATAATCGCCGCGACTTCATCCGGCGCAACATCAGCCGCAAAGATCCCCGCCAGCGAAGCCAGCGCCTGAGTATCCGTCACGCCCAGATAGGCAGCCGGATAAGGCGCATGATAGATGCCTGCCGGGAAAGGCCCGTAACCTTTTTTATAGGGCTGAACCTTGCCCGTCAGCGCCATGCCAAGCAGCGTACGCCCGTGAAACGCGCCGCGGAAAGCAATCACCGCCGAACGGCCGGTGGCAATTCGTGCAACTTTGATGGCGTTTTCTACGGCCTCTGCGCCGGTGGTTAAAAAAAGCGTCTGGCACGGCTCGCTGATGGGGACAAGCTTGTTCAGTCGCTCGGCCAGCTCAATGTAGTTACCGTAAGGCGTGACCTGGAAACAGGGATGAGTGAAGTGTTCAAGCTGATTGCGGACCGCATCAATCACCGCTGGATGATTGTGACCGGTGTTCAAAACGGCAATGCCGGAGGCAAAATCGATGTAGCGTTTGCCCTCCACATCCCACAGCTCAGCGTTCTTTGCTTTCTCGATATAGACCTGCAGCGAGTTGCCCACGCCGTGAGGAACGGCCTGCTCGCGCCGCGACTGCCACTGCTGATTGCTTTGCTTCATACGGACTCCTTGCGCACAAAAAACCTCTGCAAAACAACGCAGGGGCGAAAGTTTAAACGCGAAGACATATTCAGAAGAAATATCGATCCACTTTAAACAATAGATGTGGCGCCAGGGGTCTGCCACTCACCCGGAAGTATTATTTTGCCGGGCTGCCGTAGACGTTGGCGATTTCCGGGCTGCTGACAATTTGCTCCCGCCACCACTCGCTGGCAAGCCCGGCGGTTTGCTCATTCCAGCCGATCCAGACCGGCACAAACGGCACGTGGGAGACGACCTGTTTCTCAATCAGCACGCCGCTTTCAATAAAGCGCTGCGCCATAAAGCGCGGCACGTAGCCGCAGCCGATGCCGCTGATTTGCAGCTCCAGCTTGGTTTTAAAATCGAAAACGGTGATGGCATCCTGATCTTCAAGCAAATGCATCGAGCGGGAGGGTTCTAAGCGGGAAGTGTCGCCCACGACGACGGCCCGGCTTCGCTTGATGAGCCTGCGCGTTAAAGGCTCTTCCGCCTCGGCGAGCGGGTGATGCGGAGCGACGGCAAAAACGATTTCGAGCTGTCCGAGCAGCGTAAAGCCAAATCCGCTTAGCGAAGGCGGATCGCTCATCGCACCGACGATAATATCGGCCCGCCCTTCCGTCAGCGCCTCCCACGAGCCGCCCAGCACGCCATTGATAAACTTCAGGCGCGTCACGCCATAACTTTTGTAGAAAGCTTCAATCAGCGGCGTCAGCAGCGAAAAGGGGAAAGAATCGTCGACGCCAATCACCAGCTCGTTCTCCCAGCCCTGGTGAAGCTTGATCGCCTGCTGTTCAAGTTCGCGCACGGTATGCAGCACTTCGCGTCCTTTTTCCAGCAAAAGCTGGCCCGTTCGCGTAAAACGAGCGCGGTGGCCGGTGCGATCGAGAATCTGAATATTGAGGTCGTTTTCAAGTTTTTGGACGGTGTAGCTGAGCGCGGAAGGCGTTTTAAAGAGCTTTGTCGCCGCCGCGGCAAAGCTCCCTTCTTTATCAAGGGTGTCGAGGATAATCAGCACATCCAGCAATGGTTTCATTCTCGTCCTCGACGGTCACGAGCAATGCCATCTGCTGCGCTACTGCATGGGCATTACTAACGGATTCGGGTACTGATATTCAAACCCCAGTTCATTGCAGATCCGGCTGCCGTCCACCAGCTTGCCGTGGCCCGAGCTTTCCTGGATACGGAAGGTTGGGACAGGCAAATCAAGCTGGCGGGCCATCTGCGAATAGAACTCCTCGCGCGTAGGATGGGCAGGCGCACATAAATTATAGATGCGTCCGCCCTTCGGGGCCTGCAACAGGAGCGTTATTGCCGAAATGACGTCTTCAAGATGGACCAGATTTACGCCGTGGCCGCCGTTGGCCACGTCAGCTTTCCCGGCAAGAAAACGTCCAGGATGGCGTTCGGGCCCGACAAGGCCTGCCAGACGCAGAATATCGACGGAGGTGCCGGGCAGGTCGTGCAGCCACTGCTCAAGCTCTTTGAGCACGCGGCCGCTGGCGGTAACGGGTGCAAGAGCGGAAGTCTCTTTCACCGTTCCTTCGCCGTCGCCGTAAACGGAGGTCGAGCTGGTAAAGATGATGCGCGGGATATCGTGCGCCAGGGCGCTGTCGACGATTTCCTGCACTGCCTGAAGGTAAAAATCGTCGCCTTCACCCGTGCGCCGGGCAGGGAGAGTGATGATTAACGCATCAACGTTCAGCAGCGCGTCCAGGTCGTCGCTGTCGCAAACCAGCTCCGGCATCAGCTGAAGCTGATAGCTGTCAATGCCGCACATGCGGGCTGCCTCAACGCCATCGAGCGTCGTTTTGCTCCCGGCAACCTGCCAGCCTCGCGCTGACAATGACAGCGCCAGCGGCATGCCTAACCACCCTAACCCGACTATCGCAACCTTTTTCATGCCTTCTCTCCTGGACTGCAGCATATTCATCTGGCCTGCTTTGTTGGCCCTCCAGTAAGGCTACGCCACGAAGGACGAACTGACAATTGGCGCGCCCAAACAGAATATTAACGGTGGGGAAAAAAAGCTCTTGCGCTCAACGCCGCATCTGGTTTAGGTTATTTGCACACCATGAATAATCATTCATACGAGAATTTTATGACACGCGTTCAAACTGCAAACCACCATCATCACCATCATCCTGACTAGTCTTTCAGGCGATGTGTGCTGGGAGACGAAAAGATCTTCCAGCGGTGCGTGAACGTATGAAAAAGCCCCCGGAAGATTTCTTCCGGGGGCTTTTTTTTGGGCGTCAGACAAGAATTGATAAGGGGTACCGCCAATGTTAGACAACAACCGTTTACGCATAGCTATTCAGAAATCTGGCCGTTTAAGCGATGACTCACGCGAATTACTGGCCCGCTGCGGCATAAAAATCAACCTGCACACCCAGCGCCTGATTGCTCTGGCGGAGAATATGCCGATTGATATCCTGCGCGTGCGTGACGACGATATTCCGGGTCTGGTAATGGACGGCGTGGTGGACCTCGGCATCATCGGCGAGAACGTGCTGGAAGAAGAGCTGCTCAACCGCCGCGCGCAGGGCGAAGACCCGCGCTATTTCACGCTGCGCCGCCTGGATTTCGGCGGCTGCCGCTTCTCGCTGGCCATTTCCGTGGACGACCCGTGGGACGGCCCGGCCTGTCTGAACAACAAACGCATCGCCACTTCTTACCCACACCTGCTCAAGCGCTACCTCGACGGCAAAGGCGTGCAGTTTAAATCCTGCCTGCTGAACGGCTCCGTTGAAGTCGCCCCGCGTGCCGGTCTGGCCGACGCGATTTGCGATCTAGTTTCCACCGGCGCAACGCTTGAAGCCAACGGCCTGCGCGAAGTCGAGGTCATTTATCGCTCCAAAGCCTGCCTGATTCAGCGCGACGGCGACATGCCCGACGCCAAACAGCAGCTCATCGACAGGCTGATGACCCGCATCCAGGGCGTGATTCAGGCCCGCGAATCGAAATACATTATGCTGCACGCGCCGAGCGAGCGTCTGGATGAAATCGTTGCCCTGCTGCCGGGCGCTGAACGGCCAACCATTCTGCCGCTGGCGGGCGATCAACAGCGCGTAGCCATGCACATGGTCAGCAGCGAAACGCTGTTCTGGGAAACCATGGAGAAGCTGAAAGCGCTGGGTGCCAGCTCTATTCTGGTGCTGCCAATTGAGAAGATGATGGAGTAAGCCGATGTCGAACTTCAACACGCTGATTAACTGGAACGAGTGCGACAAAACCACGCAGGCCGCCCTGCTGATGCGTCCGGCTATTTCCGCATCGGAAAGCATTACCCGCACAGTGGCGGAGATTATTGATAACGTGAAGGCCAACGGCGACGCCGCTTTGCGTGAATACAGCGCCAAATTCGATAAGACTGAAGTTCAGCAGCTCAAAGTTACCGAGCGGGAAATCTCAGCCGCCGCTGCCCGTCTGGGCGATGAGATTAAAGAAGCGATGGCCGTTGCCGTCGCCAACATCGAAAAATTCCACCTCGCGCAGCAGCTCGCGCCGGTGGATGTGGAAACCATGCCGGGCGTGCGCTGCCAGCAGGTAACCCGGCCAATTGCTTCCGTCGGGCTTTATATTCCGGGCGGCTCCGCGCCATTATTTTCTACCGTGCTGATGCTCGCCACGCCGGCGCGTATCGCCGGCTGTAAAAAAGTCGTGCTGTGTTCCCCACCGCCGATTGCCGACGAAATTTTATATGCTGCGCAGCTGTGCGGCGTGCAGGATGTCTTTCAGGTCGGCGGCGCTCAGGCCATCGCAGCTCTGGCGCTCGGCACCGAAAGCCTGCCTAAAGTTGATAAAATTTTTGGGCCGGGCAACGCTTTTGTCACCGAGGCTAAACGCCAGGTCAGCCAGCGCCTCGACGGAGCCGCCATCGATATGCCTGCGGGCCCTTCTGAAGTGCTGGTCATTGCCGACAGCGGCGCTACGCCCGATTTCGTCGCCTCCGACCTGCTTTCCCAGGCAGAACACGGCCCGGATTCGCAGGTTATTTTGCTGACGCCGGACGGCTCAATGGCGCAGGCCGTTGCCGAAGCGGTAGAAAGACAGCTGGCGCAGCTTCCGCGAGCAGAAACAGCCCGCAAAGCGCTGGAAAGCAGCCGTCTGATTGTCGCCCGCGATCTGGACCAGTGCATTGAGATCTCCAACCGGTACGGCCCGGAACACCTGATCGTTCAGACTCGTAACGCTCGCTCACTCGTGGAGAGCATCACCAGCGCGGGTTCAGTTTTCCTCGGCGACTGGTCCCCTGAGTCCGCAGGGGATTACGCCTCCGGCACCAATCACGTGCTGCCGACCTACGGTTATACGGCGACCTGCTCCAGCCTCGGCCTGGCCGATTTCCAGAAGCGCATGACGGTGCAGGAACTCTCGCCGCAGGGGTTCTCAAGCCTCGCCAAAACGATTGAAACGCTGGCCGCCGCCGAGCTGCTGGACGCTCACAAAAACGCCGTTACCCTGCGCGTTGCCGCGCTCAAGGAGAGATCATGAGCATTGAAGAGTTAGCCCGTGCAAATGTCCGCACCCTGACGCCCTATCAGTCGGCGCGCCGCCTGGGCGGGAACGGTGATGTGTGGCTGAACGCCAATGAATATCCAACCGCGGTCGAGTATGGGCTGACGCAGCAAACTTTAAACCGCTATCCGGAATGCCAGCCGAAAGCCGTGATAGAAAACTATGCGGCCTACGCCGGGGTGAAACCTGAACAGGTTCTGGTCAGCCGCGGCGCGGACGAAGGCATCGAGCTGCTGATTCGCGCCTTCTGCGAGCCGGGCAAAGACGCCGTGCTGTTCTGCCCGCCAACCTACGGCATGTACAGCGTCAGCGCTGAAACCATCGGCGTGGAATACCGCACCGTGCCCACGCTGGACAACTGGCAGCTGGATTTACCGGCAATGGCTGAGAATCTTGAAGGCGTGAAGGTAATTTACGTCTGCAGCCCGAACAACCCAACCGGGCAGCTCGTTAATCCGCAGGATTTTCGCGTGCTGCTGGAAATGGCGCGCGGCAAAGCGCTGGTTGTCGCCGACGAGGCTTACATTGAGTTTTGCCCGCAGGCGACGCTTGCCGGCTGGCTGAGTGAATATCCGCATCTGGTCGTGCTGCGCACGCTGTCCAAGGCCTTTGCGCTCGCCGGGCTGCGCTGCGGTTTTACGCTGGCCAATGAAGAAGTTATCAATCTGCTGATGAAGGTGATTGCCCCCTATCCGCTGTCGACGCCGGTGGCTGACATAGCGGCTCAGGCTTTAAGCCCGCAGGGCATTAACGCCATGCGCGATCGCGTGGCGGAGATTCTGGTTAATCGCCAGTATCTGATTGCCGGGCTGCGCGCTATTCCCTGCGTAGAACAGGTTTTTGATTCCGAGACAAACTACGTGCTGGCGAGAATAACCGCTTCAAGCGCGGTATTTAAATCTCTGTGGGATCGGGGCATTATCTTACGCGATCAGAATAAACAACCATCCCTGAGCGGCTGCCTGCGTATTACCGTCGGCACCCTTGACGAGTGCGAGCGCACCCTTGCTGCGCTGCGCCAACAACCCGGCCTGTCGGCCACGGAGGGCGTGTGAGCCAGAAAATTCTTTTTATCGACCGTGACGGCACTTTAATTTCCGAACCGCCTGTAGATTTCCAGGTGGATCGCATGGACAAGCTGGCCTTTGAACCCGCGGCGATCCCTTCCCTGCTTCAGCTGCAAAAAGCGGGCTATAAGCTGGTCATGATCACCAATCAGGACGGGCTGGGCACCGCCAGCTTCCCGCAGGCCGACTTTGATGGCCCGCACAACCTGATGATGCAGGTGTTCACCTCTCAGGGCGTCAATTTTGATGACGTGCTGATTTGCCCGCACCTGCCAGCGGACAACTGCGACTGCCGCAAACCTAAGCTCGCAATGGTTCAAGGTTATCTACAAGACGGCGTGCTGGATAAGCTGAACAGCTACGTTATTGGCGACCGTGTTACCGATATCGAACTGGCGGAGAACATGGGCATTCAGGGCCTGCGCTACAGCGCTGAAACCCTGAACTGGCAGCAGATTTGCGACCGGCTCACCAAACGCGACCGCTACGCTCACGTAGAACGCGCCACCAAAGAAACGCAAATCGATGTGCAGGTGTGGCTGGATCGTGAAGGCGGCAGCAAGATTAACACCGGCGTCGGTTTCTTCGATCACATGCTGGATCAGATTGCGACCCACGGCGGCTTCCGGATGGAAATTGCCGTGAAGGGCGACCTGTACATCGACGATCACCACACAGTGGAAGATACGGGCCTGGCGCTTGGCGAAGCCCTGAAAATCGCTCTCGGCGACAAACGCGGCATCACCCGTTTTGGCTTCACGCTGCCGATGGACGAATGCCTGGCGCGCTGTGCGCTGGACATCTCAGGCCGTCCGCACCTGGAATACAAAGCCGAATACAACTTCCAGCGCGTCGGCGATCTGAGCACCGAAATGGTGGAGCACTTCTTCCGCTCGCTCTCCTACACCATGGGCGTGACTCTGCACCTGAAAACCAAGGGCAAAAACGACCATCACCGCGTCGAAAGCCTGTTCAAAGTCTTTGGCCGCACGCTGCGCCAGGCAATTCGCGTTGAAGGCGATACGCTACCCTCCTCCAAAGGAGTGCTGTAATGAACGTGGTGATTCTGGATACCGGCTGCGCCAATTTGCTGTCGGTGCAATCATCGATTAAGCGTCTGGGATACGATCCTGTCGTCAGCCGGGATGCGGACGTGGTGCTGCGCGCAGACAAGCTATTTTTACCCGGCGTGGGCACTGCCCAGGCGGCCATGGATCAGATTCGCGAACGCGATTTAATTGAACTGATTCAGGCCTGCACCCAGCCGGTGCTGGGCATCTGCCTCGGCATGCAGATTCTGGGCAGCCACAGCGATGAGAACCAGGGCGTGCAAACGCTGGGCATTATCGACGAACCCGTGCTGAAAATGACCGATCACGGTCTGCCGCTGCCGCACATGGGCTGGAACCGAGTCTATGCCAAAGCGGGCGACCGCCTGTTCCGCGATATTGCAGACGGCTCGTATTTTTACTTCGTCCACAGCTACGCCATGCCGGTCTGCGGGAACACTATCGCCCAGGCAAATTACGGCGAGCCTTTTACCGCCGCGGTGCAGAAAGACAATTTCTACGGCGTGCAGTTTCACCCGGAGCGTTCCGGCGCAGCCGGGGCGAAGTTGCTTAAAAACTTCCTGGAGATGTAAGCCCGATGATTATTCCCGCTCTTGATTTAATTGATGGCAAAGTCGTGCGCCTGCACCAGGGAGACTATGGTCAGCAGCGCGATTACGGCAGCGATCCGCTGCCGCGTTTACAGGACTATCAGGCACAGGGCGCGCAGATCCTGCACCTTGTGGATCTGACCGGCGCGAAAGATCCCGCGAAACGACAGATTCCGTTGATCCAAAAGCTGGTCGCTGGCGTCACAATTCCGGTACAGGTTGGTGGCGGAGTGCGGACAGAAGAAGACGTTGCGGCCCTGCTGGAAGCAGGCGTTTCACGCGTGGTGGTTGGCTCGACGGCGGTTAAGTCGCCGGAGATGGTAAAAGGCTGGTTTACCCGCTTCGGAGCCGATGCGCTGGTGCTGGCCCTCGACGTGCGCATTGACGAACAGGGTAACAAACAGGTCGCGATTAGCGGCTGGCAGGAAAACTCCGGCGTATCGCTGGAAGAGCTGGTAGAGAGGTATCTGCCGGTTGGCCTGAAGCACGTGCTTTGCACGGATATTTCGCGCGATGGCACGCTGGCTGGCTCCAACGTATCGCTTTATGAAGAAGTTTGCGCCCGCTATCCGCAAATTGCCTTCCAGTCCTCGGGCGGAATTGGCGACATCAATGACATTGCCGCGCTGCGCGGCACCGGCGTGCAGGGTGTCATTGTCGGGCGGGCCCTGCTGGAAGGTAAATTTAACGTTGAGGAGGCGATTTCATGCTGGCAAAACGGATAATCCCCTGCCTGGACGTGCGTGACGGTCAGGTGGTCAAAGGCGTGCAGTTCCGCAATCACGAAATTATCGGCGACATCGTCCCCCTGGCAAAGCGCTATGCCGAAGAAGGCGCCGATGAGCTGGTCTTCTACGATATCACCGCGTCAAGCGACGGCCGGGTAGTCGATAAAAGCTGGGTATCGCGCGTGGCGGAAGTTATCGATATTCCCTTCTGCGTGGCGGGCGGCATTAAGTCGGTAGACGATGCGGCAAAAATTTTGTCGTTCGGCGCGGATAAAATATCCATCAACTCCCCTGCTCTTGCTGAGCCGGAGCTGATCGCCCGCCTGGCGGAGCGCTTTGGCGTACAGTGCATCGTGGTGGGTATCGACACCTGGTTTGACGACAAGACGGGTAAATACCACGTCAACCAGTACACGGGCGACGAAAGCCGCACCCGAGTAACACAGTGGGAAACGCTGGACTGGGTGCAGGAAGTGCAAAAACGCGGCGCAGGCGAAATCGTGCTGAACATGATGAACCAGGACGGCGTGCGAAACGGCTATGACCTGGCACAGCTGAGTAAAGTACGTGAAGTTTGCCATGTGCCGCTGATCGCCTCCGGCGGCGCGGGCACCGTGGAACATTTCCTTGAAGCCTTCCGCGATGCGGACGTAGACGGCGCGCTGGCAGCGTCGGTGTTCCACAAGCAGTTCATTAATATCGGCGAGCTTAAACTTTATCTGGCGCAGCAAGGCGTGGAGATTCGAGTGTGTTAACAGAACAACAGCTTACCCAGCTTGATTGGGAAAAAATCGACGGCCTGATGCCGGTCGTCATTCAGCATGCCGTTTCTGGCGAAGTTTTAATGCTCGGTTATATGAACCAGCAAGCGTTAGCGCAGACGGAGCAGAGCGGCAAGGTTACCTTCTTCTCGCGCACCAAACAGCGCCTGTGGACGAAGGGTGAAACCTCAGGCAACTTCCTGAACGTGGTTAGCATCACGCCGGACTGCGACAGCGATACCCTGCTGATTCTGGCTAACCCTATCGGCCCGACCTGCCATCTGGGCAACTCCAGCTGCTTCGCCGGAGCAAGACATGACTGGCATTTTCTGTATGAGCTGGAACAGCTGCTTGCTGAGCGCAAAACGGCCGACCCTGAAAGCTCGTATACGGCGAAACTGTATGCCAGCGGTACAAAGCGTATCGCGCAGAAAGTCGGTGAGGAAGGCGTAGAAACCGCGCTGGCAGCAACGGTGAACGATCGCCACGAGCTGACCAACGAGGCCTCTGATTTGATGTATCACCTGCTGGTGCTGCTGCAGGATCAGGATTTGGATTTGAGCGCGGTGATCGAGAATTTAAGGACGCGGCATAAATAAGCTTTGCCCGGATGTGACAAAGGCCGCTGATGCGGCCTTTTATTTTGCTTAGGTAGCTTACGCCATCGGCTTGTAATTACGGATAGCGTTGCGGCCTAATACCACGCCGGAGCCAATCATTCCGCCCAGCAGGGCAGCCAGAATCAAGGCGATGCTGCGCTTCGGGCTGTCCCGACGTAAAGGTTCCGTTGGCTTCATTACGTAGCGATAGGCGTGAATGGTCGTGGGATCGATTTTCAGGCTCTGAATATCGAGCAAGTTTTGTTTAGTCTGATAATAGGCTGGCGAAAAGACCAGCGGGCGGGTTGCCTCATTTTTTATCATTGAGGACAGCGCTTCGCTGCCTAACAGGAACATGGTGTCCTGAGTGACATCAGAAGTCTGCTGTATCTGCGGCGAGGAAACCTTCGCTTCGGTAGCAAATTTCAGCGCCTCGCTAATCTGTTTGATTCGCAGCTCTTTCTGCTCCTCGGCAACTTTCTGCTGAGTCTGTAGAGAATCGTTAAGCGTTGAGATTTGCAGCTTGATGTTGTCTTTCAGGTCAGCGCCAAGTTCCTCGCCAATTTGCTCATCAACCTGCTGAATATATTGAGCAAGCTTAGCCTGAGCTTCCTTAGCTGAGCCACCCACGTAGCTGATTTGCAATGGCAGCGGCTGGCCTTTAACCGAAGATTCAATAGTCAGCTTCTCTGGTTTTTCCTGATTATCGAGTGTTTCAGACAATGCAGAAAGAGAAGAGCTCAGACGCCCGACGACGCGCTGCTGTACATCGGTGATATTCGGTGCAGCATTGCCATAAATGACGTTTAACGCATTGTTGTAGGTAGCAATTTGCGCAGCATCCGGCTGGGTGATAACCGCGGTAGAGGTCCATTTCTCTTTCGCGACAAACAGATAGATAACGGCGAGAACAATAGTCAGAACGGTAAAGGCAATGATAGTCGCCTTTCCCTTCCATAGCTGCATTAAAAGTTCAATTAAATCAATGGATTCCGGGTTTGTATCAATGTGATTTCTTATCACATTATTGTTATCTTGATTCATGATTACCCTAAAGAAATAGTTCACAACAAATGAGGAGCTTCACGGAGCTAAGTATAATCAGATAAGGGTAAAAATGCCTGAAAAGAACGGTGAATTTTTGTCAGATTTAACTGAAAATTTAGTTTAAATGGCTTCTTTATAATCGACAGCTTGCCATTCAGCACAAAATACAACCAAGCAATAATTATTTATTCATAGCAAAACAATGGGAGTGCTCCCATTGAGCAGCCCTCATTGTAAGAATTTTCAGACATGGTGAATCATTAATCACTACCAAAAAGATCGCGCGTATAAACTTTATCTACTACATCAAGCAGCTCACTCGACATGCGGTTAGAAATAATAATATCGGCTTCGTTTTTAAATGCATCAATATCTCGAAATACGCGTGAGTGAAAAAACTCATCCTCTACCATAGCAGGCTCATAAATAATAACCGGCACACCTTTAGCTTTTATGCGTTTCATGATTCCCTGAATAGAAGAGGCGCGGAAGTTATCTGAACCACTTTTCATAATCAGCCTGTATACACCAACAACTTTAGGCTGGCGCGATAAAACTGAATCAGCAATAAAATCTTTTCTGGTTCGATTAGCATCTACAATAGCAGAAATTAGATTATTAGGGACGGACTGATAATTAGCTAATAACTGTTTAGTATCTTTTGGTAAACAATAACCGCCATATCCAAACGATGGATTGTTATAGTGATTACCTATGCGCGGATCTAGGCTAACACCTTCAATAATTTGTCGTGAATCCAACCCCAGGCTTTCAGCATAGCTATCAAGCTCATTAAAATAGGCCACACGCATCGCCAAATAAGTATTGGCAAACAGTTTGATCGCTTCCGCTTCGGTTGAATCGGTAAACAACACAGAGATGTCTTTCTTAATAGCCCCTTCCTGCAATAGCGCAGCAAAAGATTCAGCTCGCGATGAACGTTCACCAATGACAATACGGGATGGATGCAGATTGTCATATAGAGCCCTACCTTCCCGAAGGAATTCAGGTGAAAAAATAACGTTATCGATACCCAACTCTTTTTTGATGTTTTTGGTAAAGCCAACTGGAACTGTTGACTTGATGACCATCACCGCATTTGGGTTAATAGCAGTCACGTCTTTGATCACAGCTTCAACACTGGCTGTGTTGAAGTAGTTAGTATTGGGATCGTAATCGGTTGGGGTTGCAATGATAACGTAATCGGCGTTGTAGTAGGCGTCAACTTTATCGGTAGTGGCACGGAAATTTAGCTGTTTATCCGCCAAATACCTTTCTATTTCTTTATCACCGATCGGCGATTTTTTTTCATTAAGCATGTCTACTTTAGCTTGCACAATATCCAGCGCAACTACCTCATGATGCTGGGCAATCAAAATACCGTTCGACAGACCAACATAACCTGTACCTGAGATTGTTATTTTCATTCTCTGACTTCTTAAGTTTAAATAAATATTGGAAAATAACTTGCCATTACAATAAGCAATCTTGAATACATTTAGCCTGATAATTATACTGCTTAAAGTAAAATAGGCGAGTGTGAATTTATTATATTGTTACTAAAGACTGGACTTATTAAATACATGTCAATTATGAGACAATAAAAAAGCCCAGAGAAATCCTCTGAGCCTGTGTTTAATGACAAATTAGATTAATCGAGCCACTCAGTATGGAATACGCCTTCTTTATCAGTACGCTTGTAAGTATGCGCCCCGAAGTAGTCGCGCTGCGCCTGAATCAGGTTGGCAGGCAGTACGGCGGAGCGATAGCTGTCGTAGTACGAAATAGCGGCAGAGAAAGTAGGCGTTGGGATACCGTTCTGGACCGCATAAGAAACGACATCGCGCAGTGCCTGCTGGTATTCGTCAGCAATTTTCTTGAAGTACGGTGCCAGCAGCAGGTTAGCAATAGCTGGGTTTTCTGCATAAGCATCAGTGATTTTCTGCAGGAACTGGGCGCGGATGATGCAACCAGCGCGGAAAATCTTAGCAATCTCACCGTAGTTGAGATCCCAGTTGTTTTCTTCTGAAGCAGCACGCAGCTGAGAGAAGCCCTGCGCGTAAGAAACAATTTTACCGAGGTAAAGAGCACGGCGAACTTTTTCAGCAAATTCAGTTTTATCGCCTGCAAATGCTTTAGCCTGCGGGCCGCTCAGCACTTTTGACGCTGCAACACGCTGCTCTTTCAGAGAAGAAATATAGCGCGCGAAAACAGATTCGGTGATCAGGGACAGCGGTTCACCGAGATCCAGCGAGCTCTGGCTGGTCCATTTACCGGTACCTTTATTGGCCGCTTCATCCAGAATCACATCGACCAGGTATTTACCCTCTTCATCCTTTTTGGTGAAGATGTCTTTGGTGATGTCAATAAGGTAGCTGCTCAGCTCACCTTTGTTCCACTCTGTGAAGGTTGTGGCCAACTCTTCATTGGACAGATTCAGGCCATTTTTCAGCAGTGAATACGCTTCAGCAATAAGCTGCATATCACCGTATTCGATACCGTTGTGAACCATCTTCACATAGTGACCCGCGCCATCAGCGCCGATATAGGTCACACAAGGTTCACCGTCTTCAGCAACCGCTGCAATCTGCTTGAGAATTGGAGCAACCAGTTCATACGCGGCTTTCTGGCCGCCAGGCATGATGGATGGGCCTTTCAACGCGCCCTCTTCGCCACCGGATACGCCCGTACCAATGAAGTTGAAACCTTCAGCGGACAGCTCCCGGTTACGACGAATGGTATCCAGGAAAAAGGTGTTGCCGCCGTCAATCAGGATGTCGCCTTTAGCAAGGTATGGCTTAAGAGAATCAATGGTTTTATCCGTGGCTTCTCCAGCCTTAACCATCAACAGGATACGGCGAGGGGTTTCAAGCGATTCCACAAACTCTTGTACCGTATAGTAAGGAACCAGCTTCTTGCCCGGGTTCTCAGCGATGACTTCTTCAGTCTTGTCGCCAGAGCGGTTGAACACGGAAACGCTATAGCCACGGCTTTCGATATTGAGCGCCAGGTTGCGCCCCATCACGGCCATACCAACGACGCCGATCTGCTGTTTGGACATTACATACTCCTGTCAGGTGTGGTCACCGTGACATATGCACGGCTTGAATTTATATAGGATGTTAACTCAAGTTGTAATCGCTAGGATAGCCTTTTTCTGGGTACATTTTTCCCTTTAAGCTTTATGTTTAAGTAGGGCGCGCAACGAATAGAAATAAAAATAGTAACAACTTTTTAGGATGTTGAAACCAAGATATTCGCGATAAAACTGCCACTGAGAAACCAATATTTTCATTTTATTTGACGAAAGGCTAGTATGCCCTTCACGGTAATATGCCAGAACATCATTTATGCAACATGCGCGATCGATCTTCGCAAGAATTTTCAACCATAATGCCATATCTTGCCGCTTACGAATCGTTGGCATATATACTTTACCAACTGCCGAGACATCGTACATGGCAGTAAGACAACCAATTACATTTGACTTTAACAATTCATGATAAGTAATCATGGCAGGTGGGATGATAATTTTACCCAATATGTTATCATTACTAATTTTTTGATAACATGTATAAGAAAGGGCTATATTATTTTCTTGCATAAAGCAAACTTGTTTCAACAGCTTAGAATAGTCCCAGAGATCATCGCTATCAAGAAAAGCGATATAGCGCCCTATACTTTCAGCAATTGAGTTATTACGTGAAACTCCGGCGCCTTCATTTCTTGCATTAACAAATAATTTTATACGAGAGTCTGTAGCGGCGATCTCTTTCACAATATCGGCAGTGAGATCAGTGGAACAATCATCGGTAATTAATAGTTCCCAATTTGTATACGTCTGCCGTTGTACAGATTCAATACTGGCACGTATAGTAGCCGCCGAATTATAGCTTGGCATGATCACCGATACCAGATTATCTTTTTCAGTTGTTATATTATCCATATTACCTATCCAATACATCTAAAAAAAGTTCGCACGCTTTTTGCTTATTATAATTTAAAGCTACACGAATCTGAGCCGAGGCAGAATCAAAAACCAATGCATCATTAATTTCGCTTTTGATAATAATTGACAGCTCTGCAACAGCCCTTTCAGCATTAATTGATGGATTCTCAAATCCTAATGAGCAAAGTTCTTTAAAATGTGTACCAATAATTTCTTTTGGTCCAAAATCACAACGTGAAAAAATAACTTTAGTACCAAGCGCCAATCCTTCAAGAACAACCATACCAAATCCTTCTGCATAGGATGGAACCACAATGGATTTCGCTTTTTTTATATAAGGATAGGGGTTTTTCTTTGGACCAAGCATCTGCACACAATTTTGCAATTCATACTTATTTATTCTATATAATAAATCTTCCTTTTCAGGGCCATCACCAATTATTGCAACTTTAATATTTTCGACATGACAATAATCTTTTATTCTTCCGAGCGCCTCGATGAAAATATGACAGCCTTTTATTTTTGTCAGTCGGCCGACAAAGATAAAATCATAAACCTCATCGATCTGTTCTAACATCGAAGATTTTATAGTCTCATCTACATCAAGAAAATTAGGTATTACATAAGAGTTTGTAATTCCATATAGTTTATTAAGGTCTGCAATTATACCTTTACAAACCCCAACAATTTTAATATTAAATAAACTAAGCAAGCGATACGTAAGAGAGATTGCCAGGCGATTTTTTCTGCCGCGCAATTTAAAACCTGCAACCGGGGCAGTATGCACAGTTGCGCAATGTTTAATATTTAATATCCTGCAAGATATCGCAGAAACAAGGTTTGCTCGTTCCATATAGCTAACACAGTGATCAATTCTCAACTTTTTCATAACCATTATCAAACGATAAATACTGCTTACACCTTTATAAATTTTGATATTTTCAGGGGTGCTTAATATGACTTTGTCAGACAATATAATGAGGCTAACATCATGCCCAGCCTCAGCAAAACCAGTGGCTGTTTCTAAAGCTATCTTTTCTGCCCCACCAACTGTTAAAGTAGGAATTACCACTGCTATTTTCATAGTTTAATATCCAACTTTCATTATTTTTTCAAAATATTCTTTTTCGACTTTATTTTTTTGCAGTGAAGCACTTATAATTTTAGAGCAGAAGGAAAATGTCTGATAAATGGATAATTCATATATTTTATTTAAATTAAGAGCCATCTTTAATGTCGCAGGGATTATCCACAGAAACCAAAGCAAACCAAGATGGTTTTTCATATTAATAAAACGATTCAAGAAGTGTATATAAGCTTTGCGTCTTAATTTAACTAAATCGCCAGCTAAACTCGCACCTACCTTATGATAAATAATAGATTCGGGTACACAGGCAACCTTAGCTTTTAATGAATTTAGGCGTAAAGCATAATCAATATCCTCTTCTCCAAAAAAGAAATCTTCAGTAAACATCCCACTTTCAATATAAAAAGATGTTTCTATTAACATGCAACAACCCGTTGCAAAAGAAATAGAGAAAGGTTCTTTTGGTAAATTGACAGCAGTTACATCTTTATTTGCAAAAAAGTATTTCCTCTTACCAAAATTATTTATTTCTCCGCCGCAATTCCAAATTTTATTACTTGGTTCGAAAAAGCGAATTTGCGGAATAACAATATTGTAATTTTTTTTATGCAAAAAAAGTTTTTCAAGAAAATCTTTCTCAACGATGGTATCATTATTTAATAATAACACATGTGAATAAGAGAATTGATTTGCAAACAAAACGCCAAAATTACAGCCTCGTGCAAACCCATGATTTGTTAACGAAGAAGCAAGCATGATGTGTAAATCTTGTTTGATCGTGTAGGAATAAACTCTATCGATTTGATATTCATTAAGTAAATGCTCTTGAGATGAGTTAGTGCTAAATTCATTCAATTGCTGAGCATGTTTTTGTAACCCAACCTCTAATTCGTCAAAGTCTAAAGTTTCGGAGTGATTATCAATTACAAGAATATCATATGCTTTTGTAGATAATTTAGAAAGGCTATCACAGCAATCCAATGTTAATTTAGCACCATTCCAGTTCAATAGCACGATTAAAGTACGAAAGTTATTCGGTTCTATCTGCATTATTTAATCCAATTTCTTTTTTATAAATAAGGAACTTAGTGAAATCACTATGATAAAAATAATAAACATCAATATAGTTCTGAAAACAAAATCCTTACCATATAAAAAGTATGTAAAAGATTGATTTATTCGTAATTCAGGTATTATATAAATTGCGTATGGTATGAAAAAAGATGCACTATACCCAATCAAAATATCAATAGCCTTAACAAAAAGAAACATTGCAAGCGCTACGATTACAGGTGATATAATGAAGCCATAATAACCAAACATAGACCACGCTTCACCTAAGTAGTAACTATTGACGTTTACAATATCAAGTCCAGCAACATAATTTAAGAAAGGGATAACATCCACATCAGCTCGCGCAGGTATTACCCCTAGTCGCTCAATAAAATAAAAATTGGTGAGCCAGTATTTAGCATCAGGAGTGATACTATTAACTATATGGTAAAACCCTTGATTTTGCCCTAACAGAAATCTATCTGCTGCACTATTGAATCCTTCATTTAAATCGGTTCCACTAACAGTGGCCTGAAGCAAAATAACAAGGAATGCTATTATTGTTAAGGGTACCAGTATCCTCATTATTTTGTTCCTTTTTAGATAAATAATGAAAAGAGCACCAAACAATAAAAAAATAATGGGTGCCTTTTGCGTTTCATATAGGCACTCTATTGCAGCAATTACAAAAGAAATTATAGTGTATAAAAATAAAGATGGTGACTTACGTGAACTGAATACATAAAAATAAAATATAAAATAAAACTGAAATATCATTAGCAATGATATAATATTACTAAAGTAAGGAATGTAATAATATTGAGGATTTGTTTGGATGTCTACCCGCGCATTATATGCCCCGACAGAATCACCTTGAATTAAATAAAATAAAGGAGCTTTCCTTGAGAAATATAATTTAATAACTAAGAATAATACCGACAGGGATAATAGCACAGTCGCGTACACCATGTGCCTCTCATAATGCAATGGCTTGGCGACATAACGGGGATAATTCCTCATTCTAAATGACCCCGCCAATACGAAGAATACAGTAAAGTAAATAAATATAGAATACAGATACCAGAAACCAATATGAATCCGAGTTGATTCATTGATGCCATAATATCGTGCAGAATCATACCCAAGAAAAGATATAATTATCACTCCCGGTAATGAAAAAATACAAAACTGAATTATGACTGACAATGAAAATGGGTGGGCTCTTTCCCCTTTCAGTGGCATTCCTATTTTTTTATATATAGATGACAATAATAAAAAAAATAACCCTGAGCACAATAAAGCAATGAGTAGTTCCAAAACTCACCTCTTCTTTAAAAAATAGAAATTCATTATAACTTTAATGAATTTTTTAGAAAAATATGCAATTTTAGCTTTTAATGAAGAATGCTTTATTGCGAATTTTGTCACTGTACTGCCACAAGGGAAATCAGCTGGTATGGATCTGATTATTTTATTCCAGTCATAGGAAACATCTCCTGACCATACAAGATTTTTCTCACAAACATTCTCAGCCAACTTTCCTTCAAAAATCGCATCATTGAATCTAGCTGTTACTATATCTATTCCATGAAACTGCGGAAGCAATAAACTAACTTTATCTTCAATATTTTTTTGCCTCAGGTGAGAAACATCTTCTTTTTTTTCTTTTTTAAGTAATTCTACTGGCGTATACCCTTGAAATGGACTAGTTAAACCAACACACACTTTCCCACCGATAAACTGCTCCGCGAATGCCGTTCCGCCAGGTATTGGATGACTATCGATACAGATGTCAGCATGGTTTGTAAGATATATATATTTGTCAAAAGGAACACGCCGAGACACTTTAACACGCAATGGATGACGTAATTTGAGCAACCACCACCAATAATCCCTTGCTATATTCGGGCCTATTGCTTGTAACTTTGATTTTTTATGTTTTTTAAGCAATAAAAATAATAGAGGGAATATTGAATACCCATTGGTCGGTTTATATTTCTCAGCGGCTCCTGCTGTAATAAAATGGAGAGAAGTATCATTGACATCATTGACATCATTGACATCATTGACATCGTTGACATCGTTGACATCATTGACATTAGAATTTTTTATATTTCCTATCGGAATACCCAGAAAACTTACCGCACCCTTTAATCCGCGGAGTTTATCAATTTTGGTTCCAAATGTACTAATCTGAAACCAAATATCAGCAATAGTTGATCCGTAATTGAACACATGATCGGCATGATTCACGAAAAACACATCAACATCAATATGACTCTTTTTTAAAACCCCACAAGCAATAATAGTCATTATGTCATCAGGGTGGATATTAAGTATCACTCGTTTATAAGAACTTAATACATTTGTTATAAAAGAAATTTTCTTATTTTTTTCAAATTCTTCAGGAGTGCAAATGATGTTTTCAAAATAATTAGACAACCTTTGTAAGACATCTGCTCCAACGCTTCTGGTCACCATGAGATCAATATTTTCTCCCACACCTTGAGCTAAACGCTCCATTAAGCGGGTATGACCACCTGTCAAATATGCTTCCGTTACAACAAACAACATAGAGCTATTTTGTTGAGTTGTTTTCGAGTTCTTTTGTATTTCATGGGAAGCGTTATTAATTAGTGACTCTTCAAATTCATTTAGAGAGTAAATACCTGTATGGTTATGCCATAATAAACGCCCCAACAATTCAGCATCCTTTACCTGTTGAATAAAATTTTGCTTTAGGATTAAATCAGTTAATTTTTTTATTTCAACAGGACTAATCATATTTCATTTTTCTCTTTTGTAATCGAAAACATATAAAAGCACATGAAAATAAAATAAAAGCAATATGACAATAAGTAAGCGAAATTTGCGCCATCCACGCCTATATATTTTACAAAAAAATATGAAGAAATAATAAAGAGAATACTAAATAGCAATTCAGAAGAAACATACCAGCGAATATCTCCTCTCGCTAACATAGGATAAGACATCAACCAACTTGCAATCTTAACTACGTCTCCACAAAGCTGGACTGAGAATAAATCCCTGGCGTTATAAAATTTTTCAGTAAACAGCACAAAAATAATAATATCACGTAAACAATAAACGATAATTGCCATTAAAATTGCTACTGGCAAAATTAACCTTAGCGTAAGGTAAACTTCTCTTTTCAAAAGATCCGTTTTTTTAACTGAGGCAAGTTTAGGAAGATAATATGTACCCAAAGCAATAGTTATTACTGCCAAATATGTTTCTGAAATTTTCCATACAGCTTGCCATTCTCCAGCCGCATCCCAACCCTCAAAATGGATAAGAATATTTCTAACAAGTATCAATGCAATTGGTAGGGATAGTGCAGTGGTTAAAGCCATGAGCATATAATTTAATATAGCCTTCATATGTTCATGTTGAACACTGCCAAAAAGATTCCTTTTTTTAAGCCATCCTTCTTTTAAGCAGCATAAAAAAGTAATTAAACCTATAAGTCCATTTTGAATAGAAACGGCAAAGAGAGCTCCATTCAAGTGCCCCTTCATAATACATACGAGCATCAAAATGGTTGAAAAACAGACCGATATCATCCCTATATAAATATATTTCTTAAATCTTTTTTGCCCGTTGACTATTGAGTTAAATAATGTACCCATAGCAGTAAACGGAAGAGAAACAACCATGATTGTTAATAAATAATAATATTTACTATGCCCTAGCATAAAAGAGGATAAAGGGATCGAAAAAATGCATACTAACGGAGTAAGTATAGATAAAATTATAATAACCCATCGCACTCCTGCACGCCACCAGTTTGCGCAAGCCTCATTACCATCCTCTGCATGTTCGGCAGTATACCTGACGATACCGCTACTTACTGGTGCGTTCACTATACCTGAAAGTGATGAAGCAATGCTCTGTAGCTGCCCTAGCATTGCTAAGCCAGATGGCCCGGTATAGACCGCGATTACTTTTGCGACAAGAAAACCTGCCCCCATACGCAATAAAGTCAGTAACCCCGAAAAAGCGGTGACTGATAACAATCGCTTCATCGAGTAAATCCATTTAATGCAGCAATCACTAAAGTGACTTCATCATCACTCAATGTTGGACTCATTGGAATCGACAGCACCCTTTGATGGATCCCCTCTGTAACAGGCAAGGATAAATAATTATATTCAGGATAAGCTTCCTGAAGATGTGGTGGAATCGGGTAATGGATAAGAGTCTGTATACCTTTCAGCTTCAGATAACCTTGAAGTTCCTCGCGATAATTAGTTTTGATTACAAAAAGATGCCAGACATGATTTTCTTTATTCTTAACATAAGGCAGGGTTATATAAGGGTTTTTAATTTCCGTAAGATACCTTGAAGCAATGTCTCTTCTTTTTTCTGTATCGGCATGCAAATAACTCAGCTTCACACGTAATATTGCAGCCTGCATTTCATCTAAACGGCTGTTGACACCAGTGTAAATATTTTTATATTTTTCATGAGAACCATAATTCCGTAGTGCTCTAAGTACTCGAGCCAGCTCCCCATCGTTTGTGGTAATGGCACCGGCATCCCCCAGGGCACCAAGATTTTTACCCGGATAAAAACTAAATCCAGCTGCATCACCCCAATTACCGGCTTTTAAGCCAGCAACTTCCGCGCCGTGTGATTGAGCCGCATCTTCAAGCACCAGTAAATTATGCTTTTTCGCAATTGCAACAATTTCACTCATCGGTGAGATCTGACCGTACAGGTGAACAGGCAGAATTAATTTCGTGCGAGGTGTGATAGCGCGCTTAATCCCTTCTTCATTCAAATTAAAAGTCTTTTCATCTGGTTCGACAAAAACAGGTACTAAACCATTTTCAGTAATTGCGAGAATAGAAGCTATATATGTATTTGCCGGAACAATAACTTCATCATTTTCCTTAAGTTTACCTAACACCTTCCAGGCTCTGATAGTGAGAATAAGTGCATCAAGGCCATTTGCAACACCAATAGCATATGAAACACCACAGTATTCAGCGAACTCATTTTCAAATGCTTCTAATTCTTTACCTGCTATATACCATCCAGAATCTATAACGCGAGCACAAGCGTCTTTTAATTCTGCATTAAAGCGAGAGTTCACATCTTTAAGACTAAGAAATTCAATTTCCATTTTTATCTACACCCATTACTTGAGCCGGATTGCCATATACAATCGCATAATCTGGTACATCTTTGGTTACAACAGAACCTGCTCCAACCATACACATCTCTCCCAAAACAACGCCAGGGAGAATAGTGGCATTCGCCCCTATTGAGGCACCTCTCTTCACATGGATGGTTTCAAACTCTTTATCGTGGCATTTGGATCGTGGATATTTATCGTTCGTGAAAGCAACGCAGGGGCCGATAAATACATCGTCTTCAATAACAGTATTGTCCCAAATATAAACACCGGATTTTACGGTGACACGATCGCCGATCCTCACTTTGCCTTCAATTAATGTATGGGCACAAATGTTACAAGCTTTACCAATTTTCGCGCCCGACATTACTACTGAAAATTGCCATATCCGTGTCCCCTCACCAATATCCATGGCCTGAACATCACTTAATGGATGTACTTGCATTTTCTGTTACCTTTTCTTCAAGGAACTGATCATAGTCCCGGATATAGTCATTCTCATCGTAATGACTATCAGCTAAAACCATGAGCACGCAATCTTCTGAAAAATCATACATCTCACGCCACATACACGAATCAATAAGTAATCCTTGAGCAGGGTTATCAAGCAGAATTTCAACCCTTTCTTTTCCATTATCTAGCACAAATCTACATGAGCCACGCATTGCGATAGCAACTTGTTTAAGTCTTCGATGGGCATGTAGACCGCGCCTTACTCCTTCTTTTGTATTAAACATGTAATAAACACGTTTAATTTCGAAAGGAATATTATGCTCTTCCTCCAGAGCAATCAGCGATCCACGATCATCACCATGAGCCTGTAAGGGAATAATATTTATATCCATAATTTATTTCCTGAAAAGTTGTGCATGTTTGAGACCACATGCTTGGTTATCTTTATCGGAAATAATCAGCGGCTTTATTGGCCAATTGATTGCTAATTGCTCATCATCCCAACGAATTGTTCTTTCATTTTCTTGCGAATAAAAATTATTTGTTTTATATAAAATTTCCGTTCCATCTTCCAGCGCGATGAAACCATGAGCGAAACCTTCAGGAACCCAAATTTGCTTTTTATTCTCCGCACTGAGTGTTGCACCAACCCATTGTCCAAATGTTGGCGACCCTTGACGAATATCTACAGCAACATCAAATAATGAACCCGATGTGCAACGGACTAATTTTGCTTGCGCACATGGTGCTAACTGATAATGAAGCCCGCGTAAGACGCTTTTACAGGACTTTGAATGATTATCCTGAACAAAACCAATTTTTCGACCAACAGCTTCTTCAAAAATATTTTGATTAAAACTTTCAAAAAAAAAGCCACGATCATCACCAAAGACTTTTGGCTCAAAAATTAATACATCTGGAATATCAGTTTTAATAAAATTCATTGATTAATAGCCTTTAACCATCTTTAATAAGTACTTGCCGTAATCATTTTTAGCTAACGGTACAGCAAGTTTTCGCACCTGCTCAGCATCAATAAAACCTCTGCGGAAAGCGATTTCTTCAGGACAAGAAACCTTTAATCCCTGGCGAAGTTCAATTGTTTGAATGAAATTACTTGCTTCAATAAGACTCTGATGCGTACCAGTATCTAACCATGCATAGCCACGCCCCATCATAGCGACGGACATGCGGCCCTGTTCCATATAGATTCGGTTAATATCTGTTATTTCGAGTTCACCGCGAGCTGAAGGCTTAAGATCTTTAGCCATTTCTATAACACTATTGTCATAAAAATAAAGTCCTGTAACCGCATAATTGCTTTTTGGCTCAAGTGGTTTCTCTTCAAGTGAGATAGCCTTGCCGTCTCTATCAAACTCAACGACGCCATACCGCTCAGGATCGTGAACATGGTAAGCAAATACTGTAGCACCTGATTCTTTTGTCTCTGCATTTTCAAGCTGCTTTTGCAAATCATGACCATAGAAAATATTGTCGCCAAGAACTAATGCACAATCATCATTACCAATGAACTCTTCACCAATAATAAATGCCTGTGCTAAGCCATCAGGACTCTCTTGCACTTTATACTGTAGATTTAAACCCCATTGACTACCATCGCCAAGCAGTTGTTCAAAGCGTGGAGTATCTTGAGGGGTACTAATAATCAGAATGTCACGAATACCAGCGAGCATTAAGGTGCTGATCGGATAATAGATCATCGGCTTGTCATAAATAGGCAAAAGTTGTTTGCTGACGGCCATTGTTACTGGATACAAACGAGTCCCAGAACCACCAGCAAGAATAATTCCTTTACGCTTAGTCATATTAATATCTCAATTCGTTGATACCCTGTGGAAGGATATTTATTCATCATTCTTAGATATTTGCTGCGGTGAATAATTCAGCCAGCATTCGTTTTACGCCAATATCCCAAGATGGCAAGGTTAAACCAAAGGTCGACTGGAACTTGTCTGTAAGTAATCGTGAATTATTTGGGCGACGAGCCGGTGTTGGATAGGCTGAAGTCGCAACGGGAATGGTTTTATTAACCGCAAGGGTCATACCTGCTTCCCTAGCTTGCGTGAATACCAGATTCGCATAATCAAACCAGGTTGTTGTTCCAGATGCCACCAAATGGTACAACCCTGCAACTTCAGGCTTACTCATTGCTGTAATAATGGCATGAGCCGTGCAATCCGCTAACAGCTCAGCTCCCGTTGGGGCACCAACTTGATCGTTAATGATGGATAACTCTTCACGATCTTTTGCCAGACGCAGCATGGTCTTCGCAAAGTTATTCCCCTTCCCGGCATAAACCCAACTGGTACGGAAAATGAGATGCTTTGTACAATATGTCTGTACAGCAAGTTCACCCGCCAACTTCGTTTCGCCGTAGACATTAAGCGGCGCAGTTGTATCTGTTTCCTGCCATGGTTTATCACCATCTCCAGGGAAGACATAATCTGTCGAGTAGTTAACAAGCCACGCGCCCAGCTTTTCAGCCTCTTTAGCAATGGCCTCAACGCTTGTGGCATTCAATAATTGAGCCAAATCACGTTCGCATTCCGCTTTATCAACAGCCGTATGAGCGGCGGCGTTAACAATCACATCTGGCTTAACCCTACGCACGGTTTCAGCCACGCCTTCAGGATTGCTGAAATCACCACAATACTCGGTTGAATGCACATCGACGGCAATAAGATTACCTAAAGGAGCTAATGAACGTTGTAGCTCCCAGCCTACCTGACCTGTCTTACCGAACAGAAGGACATCCATTATTTGCGCTCCCCATAGTTCTGCTCGATCCAGTTTTTATAAGAACCGCTCTTAATGTTTTCAACCCACTGCTGATTAGCCAGATACCATTGAACTGTCTTACGAATCCCGCTTTCAAACGATTCCTGCGGTTTCCAGCCTAATTCGCGACTGATTTTATCCGCATCAATCGCATATCGACGGTCATGGCCTGGTCGGTCCGCAACATAGGTAATTTGCTCCCGATAAGAGTTGGCTTTAGGCTCAATTTCATCCAGCAAATCACAGATGGTATGTACAACATCGAGGTTTTTCTTCTCATTATGCCCACCGATGTTATAAGTCTCACCAATCGTACCATGGGTTACTACGGTATAAAGTGCACGAGCGTGATCTTCTACATACAGCCAGTCGCGAATCTGATCGCCCTTTCCATAGACGGGCAGATTTTTGCCTTCCAGCGCGTTAAGTATGACCAGTGGAATTAATTTTTCCGGGAAATGATAAGGACCATAGTTATTTGAGCAGTTTGTCACAATGGCAGGGAGACCATAAGTGCGTAGCCACGCGCGAACCAGATGATCGCTTGAGGCTTTCGAAGCGGAGTATGGGCTGCTCGGTGCATAAGAAGTTGTTTCAGTGAAGAGTGGTAATTCTTCTCCTGCTGGACATTCATCCGGATGTAGTAAGTCACCATAAACTTCATCAGTAGAGATATGATGAAAACGAAACGCAGCTTTGCGGTTTTCATTAAGCTGCGACCAGTATGCTCTCGCAGCTTCAAGCAGCATATAGGTACCAACAATATTGGTTTCGATAAACTCTGCAGGTCCTGTAATAGAGCGATCTACGTGACTTTCTGCCGCCAGATGCATCACCGCATCGGGCTGATGTTCGACAAAAATCTTTTCCAGCGAACTTCTATCGCAGATATCTGCCTGCACAAATGCATAACGCTCGCTGTCAGAGACTTCAACCAGTGATTCCAGATTACCTGCATAGGTCAATTTATCGACGTTAACGACGCTGTCTTGAGTATTAGTAATGATATGACGAACGACCGCAGAACCGATAAAACCGGCACCACCAGTAATAAGAATTTTCACGAAAAGATTCTCTCTCTAATAATAAAGTATTTATCTTTGGTATTTACCAAAGATGATAATTGCCTGCAGAATTAATATAGGGAAATGAGTGAGAGGGACATGCGACACGCTACCGCCCCTGGCTCAACAGCTACCAGTGCACTGACATCTAACGCTTAAATTGTGACCCGCAACATATGTGCCGGTGCTGCACATTCGAATAGATACTGAGAGGTTGATTATTATCTATTCGAATATGAAACGCTCTGCTTATGCCGCTGACTTTGTTTAAATTTACACAAAGAAAAACGGCAGTCAGTGTCCTTCAGGCTGCGCTTTGCACCCTGGTAGCCACCGTTAACTGCCGTTCTTATCATCAGGCTTGTTCAGACATTGACGTTAAATCAACGAGCAAGCATCTGCTTGATGCTCTCCCTGAACTTCAGCCCTTCTTTGTTGTTACGCAGGCCGTACTGCACAAATGCCTGCATATAACCCATTTTCTTTCCGCAGTCGTAGCTCTCGCCGGTCATCAGGGCGGCTTCCACCGGCTGCTGTTCATTCAGCGCGGCGATGGCGTCCGTCAGTTGAATACGATCCCATGCGCCGGGCTCGGTTTTTTCCAGCAGCGGCCATATATCGGCAGACAGGACGTAGCGACCAACGGCAGCAAGATCGGAATCGAGCGTTTGCGGCTGGTCGGGTTTTTCAACGAACTCGACGATTTGGCTTACCTGCCCGTCATTGTCTAAAGGTTCTTTTGTTGTAATGACGGAATAAGCGGAAAGATCTTCGTTCGGCATGCGCTTCGCCAGCACCTGGCTACGACCGGTGTCGTTAAAGCGGGCCAACATTGCAGCTAAATTATAGCGCAGTGGATCGGCACTGGCGTTGTCCAGCACCACGTCAGGCAGCACAACCACAAATGGGTTATCACCAACCACAGGATGTGCGCACAGGATAGAGTGTCCCAGTCCAAGCGGCTGCGCCTGGCGAACGTTCATGATGGTCACGCCCGGAGGGCAAATAGACTGTACTTCAGCCAGCAACTGGCGCTTCACACGCTGTTCCAGCAGGGCTTCAAGCTCGTAAGACGTATCGAAATGGTTTTCGACCGCATTCTTGGAAGAGTGAGTAACCAGGACGATTTCTTTGATGCCCGCAGCCACGATTTCATCGACGATGTACTGAATCATCGGCTTATCGACAATCGGCAGCATCTCTTTTGGGATCGCCTTTGTAGCAGGCAACATATGCATCCCAAGACCCGCTACCGGAATAACTGCTTTCAAATTAGTCATGTTCAGTCCCACCTCTAAAATGGTTGGAGGATTATAGTCTCTAACAAGAGCATATCCATCTTAAAATTTCGATTTCTATGCGGCCTGTGATGACACAGGCCTAGCAAGCTCTTGAGTGAATTCACGCACAAACGTGCCGGCACGATACTTCTTGTGCCCTGCGCGATAAATCAGATAACTCTCCCAAAACTGCGTTAACAACATGTTATTCAGAGATAAATGTAATGTCATCTTTCTTGGCTGTAACAAATTCGTACTGCAAAGTGCGGTCCAGCCCCTGTGACAATGTATAAGGGGCCACGAATCCTGAAGAGTGAACTTTGCTTGCATCAAACTGTGTGGTTGCACAGAACTTCTTCACGCGAACCGCGCTAATAGGATATTTTTTGCCCGTGAGCTTACTCAATACATCAAAGCAGAACCCACCAAGCATCCCCACCGCATAGGGAAGATGGACGGAAGGGATCTTTTTACTGAGGCTTTTTTCAACCTCGGAAACAAGCTGATTCATATTCAGGTCAGGTTTATCAACATAGTTGTAAACCTGATAGCCTTTCTCGATATGACCCAGTTTATACTTGATGAACTCAACAATATTCCCAACGTAAGCCATGGACTTATAGTTGTTACCTGCTCCAACCATCGCAAATTTACCGCTGGCAATTTGTTTAAGAAGGTTGAAAACATTACCGCGATTGCGCTCACCGAAGATCACTGTTGGGCGAATGATGGTAAGGGAACGCTCTTCAGGGGCCTCACTATGCCAGGCACGTAGTACTTCCTCTGCCTGCCATTTACTTTTCCCGTAATGGTTGAATGGATCGATAGGGTGGGTTTCATCGGGATTCACTTTATTCAGGCCATAAACTGCGACGGAGCTGGTAAAAATGATGTTTTTGACACCATTTTTATCCATAGAAGCAAGAACGTTACGAGTGCCTTGTACGTTTACATCGTAGTAAAGTGATGTTGGGCTGACATCATCACGATGTTCCGCCGCCAGCAGCACAACTGTCTGTTGGTTAGCCAGATGCTCATCAAGTGAACTTTGGTCCCGGACATCACCTTTTACAGTAATATCAGGATAGAAGTGACTGTCTTGCTTATCTAAATTTTTAATTTCAAACTCAGAGTTTGATGTCTCAATAAGTCGGGTACCAACAAAGCCGGATGCACCAACAAAAATAACCTTCTCTTTCATACAATACCCAATGAGTAAAATTTGTACCCTAAACCTTAACATGCCTTCGGTCAGATTTAAGGGTTGTTGTACAGATGGTTACGCATGTTCTCATCTGATTTTGTGGCAGAATTATAAACCTTTAAAATCTGATAGCCAGCATGAATTGATCCCCAAAGTTAGTCATTCATCTTATCCCCCGCCTCGGGGGATACAAAACTAAAAAGCCCTTATTAAGGCTAATAAGGGCTCGGAAAAATCGTAAATACGCTTGACTGATTATTTACTCAACGACGGCAGCGCAAAATTCAGGTTGGCGGTGTTCACGTGCTGATGATCGACGCGGTCGATATCCACCGAACTCTGCCCTTTCTCATTGACCGCGTGCACGTTCGATAGCGACAGCAGCGTGTCTTCTTTCGCCATAAAGCGACCGCGCACATCCTTGCGCAGATCGAAACGTAGCTTCAGCGCTGGCCCTACGCTGGCACGCTGCATCACGTTGACATTCCTGATAAAAAGGTGCTGCGGCTTGTTGTTTAGCTCAAGCGTCGCTCCTTTCATCGTCATGTTGGTGAGCGCCACGAACGAGGTCGAGTTTCCTGAAGAAATCTGAATCCCCCGCGCCTTAAGCTCCATCGCGCTGTTATCCAGGGTGATGTTATTGAGCCTGAAATTTTGCGGGATAGACAGATAGTTACCTTTAATAACCCCGTAGCCGATAAGAAAACCCGCGCTGTTAACCATATCGATATTATCAATCACGAAATTATCACAGCCGTAAATTGCCACCGTTGCATTATCAATTCCCGCCTTCTTGCTGAAGGTGTGATTAATATTGCGCGCCTTGACGTTGCGAATAATAAAATGCTTGCCGTTTTCAACGTGGACCAGCTGGCGGCAATTGCTGCCGGTGATGTTGGCCACCACGAAATTCTTCACCGCCTGGTCTTCCGGGTAGTCATTGTTATAGGTGCTGCCTGCCAGCCCGATACCGATGCCCCAGTTTATCTTACCGTTGGTACAGTCAATGTTATCAATCACATGGTCGGAGATCAGCAGATCGTGGTCGTTGATCGCCACGTTCCACTCAATCGCATCGCCCTGCAAATGGCTGAAGCGCCCGTTGGTGATCCTCACGTTTTCCATGCGGTTGTGAAAACCCTGGCGCAGAATGCCGTAGTTTGCGTCGTGTACGGTGATATCGTCGATAACCAGGTTGCGCATAGTGCGCTGGTCCTTACCGCCGATGTAAATCTGCATGACGGGCACCAGCCCGCTCATATCGACGCCTTTAATCGTGCAGTCCGAGCCGCGCACGTCGAGGATGATATTGTTAAATCTGCCGCCCTTCTCACCCAGGACTTTGCAGCCATCCTGCATCACAAAACGACCTTTGCCGCTGCCTTTAAGCCCACCGCGTACCAGCAGCGTTTTTCCTTCAGGCATAAAAATGGCCGTGTTAATGCTGTCGCAGACCAGATCGACGGGCACGATAACGGTGTCGGCGGAGGAAAAAGCCTGCTTAAAGGCGGCAGGCCAGTCGCCGCGGTAGAATTTCTGAACGTTAACCTGAGTATTGCCGCTCGCCGCCAGCACGGCGCGAGGGAGGACTGTAGGCACCGCAGCCAGAATAGAACTCGTCCATAGCAGCCTGCGGCGCGCGGCGGAAAACGGCTGGCTGACGGACTTAAATCTTTTTCTCATACGTCCTCGTGAAGCTTCATTCGGTGGGTTTACAGCGTCTGGAGCTGACGGGCTAACTTTTGATAGATAACCTGCTGATTAAAGTCGGCTTCGACTTTTTCGCGGGCGCGGCTGAGCATCGGCTCAAGCTCGTTTTGTTCTACGCTGCTAAATGCCTGTAACCTGTCGGCAAGCGCCGTAGCGTCGTATTCAGGCACCAGCCAGCCGGAGCGCCCGGCGTCAATCAGCTCGGGAATACCGCTGTGCACGGTGGATACCACCGGAATACCCACCGCCATCGCCTCCATCAGCGCGACGGGAATCCCCTCCATGTCGCCATCCTCGCCGGTAACGGACGGCAGCAGGAACAGGTCGGCCTCGTCGAGCATCGCCTTCACCTCGTGGTTGGGCTTGAAACCCGGCATAAAGACCACGTCGTCGAGCTGGTGCTGCTCGATAAGCGTGCGCAGCCGCGTTTCCCACGGGCCGATGCCGAGAATGTTGTAGCGGAAATTAACGCCGCGATCCTTCAGCAGGCGGCAGGCGTCGATGGCCACGTGCAGCCCTTTTTTCTCGGTCAGGCGCGCCACGGAGATAATCTCCAGCGTCTGAGCAGGCTTCTTCAGAGGTCGCAGCGAAAATCGGCCCATGTCCACGCCCATGCGCGACACGGAAATCTTCTCCGCCGGGCAGCCCATCTTCTGTAAACGACTGGCCCACAGGTCGCTTATCGGCAGCATTAAATCGCCGCGTTCAAACAGCTTTTGGTACTCCGGCGTATAGTGCTTCAGCGCTTCACGCCCTGAAATATCAATGCCGTGGAAAACCGTCGCAATCTTCCCTTTCAGCAGGCCCAGCTCGCGCAGCTTGGCCGCGGTGACGCCCGCCGGGCCAAAGTGGGCGATAAACACGTCCGCATAGTGAGTATCTGGATTACGCCCGCAGATGGATGACAGAATAAGATTGCGCGACTCGGCCCCGTAGCGCGACGCGTTAAGCGAACGCCACGTTCGAGGCCGCAGCGAACCGCGCAGCGTATTCAGCGCGCGGGACTGGAGTTTGGCCGCCTTCCCCTGCGGCTCGTCCATCAGCCAGGTTGTTTTATCCGCGAGGTTATACTCTTTGAAAGCCGCATGGGTATTGGTCATATCCCCTTTCTGGATGGCGACGATTGAGACCTCATGCCCCATATCGATAAAGGCGGTGATTTGGTTCAGCACAAAGGTTTCAGAAGCCACCGGAAATTTCAGCAGGAAGAAGCCAACCTTCATTTCGCCTCCTGCACGCGCTTAAGCACCGACTCAACCATGCGCAAACCGGCTTCCCGCTCGGCCCGCACGGCGTGAGAAAGCCGTTCGTTTATGGCAGGCAGCTGGCCCAGCACGTCGCCGACAACGCCCTGTAAGGACCCGTCCAGCAGCTGGCGAATATCAATCGCCATCTCCGGCATGCCGAGCTGCTGCATGATGCCCGCAGATTTATGTTCGTAATTGATGGCGATGGCAGGAGTAGCAAAGTTCATTGAAATAATCGCCGAATGCAGGCGCGTGCCGACGGTCAGCTCGCATTCGCCGAGGATCTTGCCCATCTCCAGGTCGTTCAGCTCATCCATCACCACGTGATACTGCTCGGGCTGATTGACGTACTGACGCAGGTTGAGCGCCACCATGCGGTCATCTTTGTTGTAGCTGTCAATGCCCGTACAGGTCGACAGCGCCAGCACCTGATAGCCCTGCTCAATCACGCGGTTAACCACGGCGGCAAATGCCTGCTCGTAGGCCTGCTGCGTGGTGCCGAGGCGCTTATCAAACGGCGCCAGCTCGCGCAGCGTAATCGCCACGGTTTTCCTGCGCTGAATAATATCCAGCCAGTGCCGCACCGCGTAGCTCGGCACAAAGCTATCGTTGTGATGATCCACCAGCCAGGCGGTGTCGACGCCCATTTCGACTTTGCTGGTGTCGATATTGCTTTGCTTCATTAAATCCAGGCTCACGGATTCACGCAGGATCAGCGCCTTCGCATTGCCGAACGCATAGCTGGCAAGCTGGTTAAACTGCGGATCCTGGAACGGCCCGACGCTGTGCCCGATCATGTAAACCGGCTTCTTCGCCATAAAGCTGCACAGCGCGTGCTCAAACTGCGAAACGCCGTACAGATCGACGAAGAACGAGCCGCCGACCTGAATAATTGCGTCGTACTTTTGCAGCGACTTTACAAAATCAATAAAGCCCTGCGGGATGGAGATATTGCGCAGGCGGCCGCTTTCGGTGGCCTTTGCCATCAACACCTGATGCTGATATTTACGGCGCAGCACTTTTTTCACCCGCCCCATCAGCCCCACGGCGCTGTTGTGCTGTTTCATCTGCTTGTACAGCCCGTCGCCGAGTACCGGGCGGCCCAGCAGCCAGGCGGAGCTCACCGGATAGCGGCTCATCACGTCAACCTGCACGCTGTTATCCACGCTGGTGATGGCATCAATTAACCCGCGCAAAATGGCGCTGTCACCGCGGTTGCCGCAGGTGTGGTTGCCAAGAATCAATAATTTCATAGAGATGACCTCTTCTTTAAGGGGGTTCTTAGCTCGCGCGAAGCAGTGCTTTCAAACGATCGTGACGAATAAACTGGCGCTTCATTTCCACCACCAGCGGATTGCGCGACAGCGCCAGCATGACGATAAACGCCAGCGCACCGGCGGCAATCTGCGCGCCCAGCAGCGGCGCGAGGGAAAGGTGCCCTTTCAGGGTCACGCCCAGCGCTACGCTGACGACAAGAGTGGGAAGGGAAAGATAAAACGGCAGCCAGATGCTCAGGATGTATTCGCGATAGCTGGAGCCCAGCACCGGTTTAATCATGATGAAATAGCTCAAAACGGTATTCACCACCTGCACCAGCAGGAAGCCCAGCGTCACGCCGAGCGCGCCGGCCAGATGGCCGCCGATGAAAATCGCCGGAATAAACAGACAGGTTTTGAAGACGTTGAATTTAAAGCTGATATCCACCCGCGCCTTCGCCATCAGCAGCGAGCCAATCGGGTTGCCGATGGAGCGCAGCAGGCCGACGATGCACAGCAGCTGAAGAATCGGCGTGATAAACATCCATTTCTCGCCGAACACCAGCGGCACGAAGTTGTTCGACACCACCAGCAGGCCGAGCAGCGCCGGGAAGTTAATAATGCCGACAATCGACAGCAGCTTGTAAAAGTTCACGCGCAGCTTATCGGTATCGTCCTGAATTTTGGCAAACGCCGGGAACAGCACGCGGGTAATAATCGGGTTGAGCTTCATCGGCGGCACCACCGCGACGTTATAAGCAAGGTTATAGCCCCCGGCCACGCCCGCGCCGAGAATGCGCGCCAGCACCAGCGTGGACAGGTTAGTGTTCACGTAGTTAATAATGCTGTCCGCCGTCAGCCAGGCACCAAACTTCAGGTTGGAGCCGACGGACTTAAGGGAAAAGTGAAGGCCCGGGCGGTAAATCCTGCGGCCAAAAAAGCCGAATAAAGAGGTGCGCACCAGGGTATTCACCAGATAGCCGATAATGGCCGTCATGGCGAACGGGTAATATATCGCCGCGCTGACGGTAACGGTAAAGCCCGCCAGCACGGAAACCGTTTCAATAGAGCCAATCTTCGAAAACTCCAGCTCCTTTTGCATCAGCGCGCGGAACTGCTGGCCGTGGGGAATGATGATGAAAGCGAATGACAGCGTTTTAATCAGCGGCGAAAGCGCCGGGGTATGCAGCACGGCGGCAATAAAATCGCTCAGCAGGAACACCGCCGCAAAGACCACTAATCCGAGGCTCACATTCAGCCAGTAAAGCGTGGTTAGCTCCAGGTGGCTTATCTCTTTACGCTGAATAATGGAATTGGCGATGCCAAAATCCGACAGCGTGTCCGCCAGGGCGATGATCACCAGCGATATCGTCAGCAGGCCAAACTGCTGGCCGTCGACAATGCGCGCCAGCACGGTCATCTGCACCAGGCCGAGGGTAATAATCAGCACGGTGGCAATGGCGGACCATTTGGCCCCGCTGATGGTTTTTTCTCTCAGGCTCATTGAGCACTCCGTTAATACGCTGCTTTGTTCACAAAGCCTTTGAAAATCGTCAGGAAGACAATTTTGATGTCGAACCACAGGCTCCACTCGCGGATGTACTCCAGGTCAAACTCAACGCGCTTCTCCATTTTTTCCAGCGTGTCGGTTTCGCCGCGCCAGCCGTTGATCTGCGCCCAGCCCGTAATCCCCGGCTTCACCTTATGGCGCAGCATGTAGCCCTCAATCAGCGAGCGATACTGCTCGTTGTGGGCCACGGCGTGCGGGCGCGGGCCGACAATCGACATGCCGCCCAGCAGCACGTTGATAAACTGCGGCAGCTCGTCCAGCGAAGTGCGGCGCAGGAAGTTGCCCACCGGCGTAATGCGCTTATCCCCTTTGGTGGCCTGCACCACCACGGCGTCGTTTTCCATGACCTTCATGGAGCGGAATTTCCACACCTTGATCGGCTTACCGTCCATGCCGTAGCGGGTCTGACGGAAGATAACCGGCCCCGGCGACGTCACTTTTACCGCCGCGCTGATGCAGAGCAGCACCGGTGAAATCAGCAGCAGAATCATCGAGGCCAGCACGATATCTTCCAGGCGCTTCAGCACGCGGTTTATCCCGTTGAGCGGCGTGTCAAAAAGCGGCACCACCGGCACGCCGTTCACCTCTTCGGTGCGGGCGTTAAGAATATTGAAGGTGAAAACATCGGGGATCAGCAGCACCGAGCAGGTAGTGTCCGTCAGCTCGCGCACCAGCTCTTTGATGCGGGCCTCTTCGCTCATCGCCATCGCGATATACACGTTGTCGATGCGGCCCGAACGCGCCTCGTCGACCAGATCCGAGAAGCGCCCGGCATAGTCGCCAAGATCGGTAGCGGGCTGCATATCGTCGTACACGCCGGTCACTTCAAAGCCCAGCCACGGCTCGTTACGGAAGCTGCTGGCAAGCTGGCGGCCAACGGGCAGCGAACCGGCAATCGCAATGCGGCGAGTGTTGTAGCCCATATTGCGCAGCCAGCCCGCGCCAAAACGAATCAGGGACCGGCAGACCATCATGCCGAAGCTGGTCAGCACGTACCACGCAAAATACACCCAGAAAGAGCCGTCGAAATCAGGATTAAAAGCCAGCAGACCGGCGCTAAAAATCAGGCTCAGCGTCCAGTTCTGCAACAGCAGAGCCAGTTCGCTAGAAATTTTCACGCCGCGCCAGGAACGGTAAAAGTCCGTGATACCGCCAATCATCTGGAATACAACGAGGGTCAGCAGGGCCATCAGCAGATGCATATACAAAAACGGCAACGCGTTGACCTTACACACCACCCACAGCCCGACAAACATGATGGTTATGTCAGAGAAACGTTGCACCATAGAGATTAACGATGCGTTCGTTTTTGGCAGCTCGCGCTTTTTTAGATTTGTCATCGTTTTACCTTTGAAAAAATAGCGTCAGATATTTGCCCCTCACCCCTTCAGGGAAAGGGCCTGGGTGAGGAGCAAATGAATTTCTTTCGCCACAAATTACTGATTCAACAGCGCCATAATTTCCTGCGTTCGCGCCTGCATCAGCCGTTCGTCACTGCGCGACTCCACGTTCAGGCGCACCACCGGCTCGGTGTTCGACGAGCGCAGATTGAAGCGCCAGTCGCCGAACGCCATGCTCACCCCGTCCGTGTTATCGATTTCTTCCGCGTGTGGCGCAAAGTGCTGATGCACCCTCTCCATCGCCACCTTCGGATCCGCCAGCCTGCTGTTGATTTCTCCGCTCGCCGGCCACGCCGCCATCCGGTCGCACACCAGCTCGCCCAGGGTTTGCCCCTTCAGGCACAGCAGCTCGGTCACCAGCAGCCACGGGATCATCCCGCTGTCGCAGTAGGCAAAATCGCGGAAGTAGTGGTGCGCGCTCATCTCACCGCCGTAAATCGCATCCTCTTCGCGCATGCGCTCTTTGATAAACGCGTGCCCGGTTTTCGACATCACCGGCGTGCCGCCTGCCCGCTCCACGATATCCACCGTGTTCCAGCTCAGGCGCGGGTCGTGAATGATTTTTGCCCCCGGCTGTTTTTCAAGGAACGCCGCGGCCAGCAGGCCGACGATGTAATATCCCTCGATAAACTGCCCTTTCTCATCGAACAGGAAGCAGCGGTCAAAATCGCCGTCAAACGCGATGCCCATATCCGCACCGTGCTCGATCACCGCGTTGCGGGTATCGTCCCGGCACTCCGGCAGCAGCGGGTTAGGAATACCGTTCGGGAAATTGCCGTCCGGCGTGTTGTGCACTTTGATAAAGGTCAGCGGTACGTTGAGCGCTTTGAAACGCGCCTCGATGGCGTCCACAATCGGGCCCGCCGCGCCGTTGCCGGAGTTAATCACCAGCTTCAGCGGCTGAATGTTCTGCACGTTGATGTACGAGAACAGGTGGTCGATATAGGCTTCCACCACGGAAATCTGCCGGTAGCTGCCGCGCTGCGCTTCGTCCACCGGCGGGAAGTCATTCGCTTCCGCCAGGCGCTGCACGTCGCGCAGGCCGGTATCACCGCTGACCGGGCGGGCGCCTTCACGCACCAGCTTCATGCCGTTGTAGTCCATCGGGTTATGGCTGGCGGTCACTTCAATGCCGCCATCCACCCCGAGGTGCCAGGTGGCAAAGTAAATCTCTTCGGTGCCGGACAGGCCGATATCCAGCACGTCCACGCCCGCATCCTGTAAACCGCGCGCCAGCGCCAGCTTCAGCGCAACGCTTGTCAGGCGCACGTCGCCGCCCAGCACGACAGTTTTCGGCTTCAGGTATTCGCCGTAGGCGCGGCCAATGCGCCACGCGATGTCTTCATTCAGCTCTTCGCCCAGCCGGCCGCGGATGTCGTAGGCTTTAAAACAGGTCAGTTTTTGCATCGTTTTCGCTCCTTCGGGCAACAGTTGCCCAACCCGCAGGCTCGCGGGCCGCGGGTGAAATGGAATGTTCAGTGGCTAAATGCGTCCGTAGCGGTCTTTAAAACGGACGATGTCGTCTTCTTCGAGGTAGGTTCCGGAACGCACTTCAATCAGGTCGAGCGGAATTTTGCCGGGGTTTTCCAGGCAGTGCGTCACGCCCAGCGGAATGTAGATCGATTCGTTTTCACCCAGCAGCTTAACTTCTTCGCCCAGCGTCACTTTTGCCGTGCCCGCCACCACAATCCAGTGCTCGGCGCGATGATGGTGCATCTGCAAAGACAGGCCCTCGCCCGGCTTCACGGAAATTCGCTTTACCTGGTAGCGTTCGCCAGAGTCGATGGAGTCATATTTGCCCCACGGGCGATACACTTCCCGGTGATTATGGTGCTCGTGGCGACCGTCGTGCTTGATTTGCTCGACGACCTTTTTCACGCTCTGCACGTGGTCGCGGTCGGCGATCAGCACGGCGTCTTTGGTCTGCACGACGATCAAATCCTTCACGCCGACGGTGGTGACCAGGCCGGACTCGGCGTAGATATAGCTGTTCTCGGTCTCATGGCTGATCACATCGCCGTGGTGCACGTTGCCTTCGCTGCTCTTGGCGCTGATCTCCCACAGGGAAGACCACGAGCCGACGTCACTCCAGCCCGCGTCCATCGGTACGACAACCGCATCGGCCGTCTTTTCCATCACCGCGTAGTCGACCGATTCGTCTGGGCAGGCGAGGAACGAAGGCTCATCAACGCGCACAAAATCCAGATCCGGGTCGACGTTGGCCATCGCTTTTTCGCAGGCGTCGAGAATGTCCGGGCGGAATTTTTTCAGCTCTTCAAGGTAACGCCCGGCGCGGAACAGGAACATGCCGCTGTTCCAGTAGTATTCCCCGCAGGCGACGTAGCCCTGCGCGGTTTCGGCGTCGGGTTTCTCAACAAACTGCGCGACGCTGAAAGCTACCGCATCCACGCCCGCAGCCTGCGGCTCGCCGCGACGGATGTAGCCGTAGCCCGTTTCAGGCTGGTCCGGCACGATACCAAAGGTCACCAGCTTGCCCGCTTCGGCGTACGGCAGCGCGTTGCGCACCGCGTCGCGGAAGGCGTCTTCATTCTGAATCACGTGATCGGCGGCGAGGATCAGCATCAGCGGATCGCTGTCCGGCTGGTTACGCAGCGCGGCCAGCGCGGCCAGCGCGATAGCCGGCGCGGTGTTACGTCCGGCAGGCTCCAGCACGATGTTTTCCGTCAGCTTGTTAAGCTGGCGAAGCTGCTCGGCGACGATAAAACGGTGCTGCTCGTTGCAAATCACCACCGGGCTTTCGCACTCCACGCCGTTCAGGCGGTTGATGGTGGTTTGCAGCATGGTCAGATCCCCTTTCAGGCAGAGGAACTGTTTCGGGTAAAGCACGCGGGACAGCGGCCATAAACGGCTGCCGTTCCCCCCGGCCATAATGACCGGATAAAGCTGGGAATGACTCATGATTTAACCCCGATATCTGGTGCAGAAATTGCGGCGATGAACTGGCTCAGCACGCTATCTTTTTCGAGCGTGCGCTCGGCGTATTCACGCGCCACGGCGTTATGGTTTGGCAGCGCCAGGCAGCGCGTGATGCCGTCGACCAGCGCATCAGCGGACTCAGGCTCTACGCAGACGGCGATGCCGGAATACAGCTCGCAAAGCTGGCCCAGCTCGGTTTCCGGCTCGGCGGTAATCACCGCGTTGCCGCCCACGGCCAGAATATTCGTCAGCTTGGACGGCAGCACCGCATCGGCCGCGCCGCGGCGCTGGATAACCAGGTGACAATCCGCCAGCTTCAGCAGCGCGGGCAAAGCGTCGTAAGGCTGCAACGGGTGAAACACCACGTTGCGCAGGCCGCTTTCCGCCGCGAGTTTTTCCAGGCGTTTCCTGCCGCCGCCCTGGCCGACAATCACAAACAGATATGGCCGATCAGCGAACCGTTTAGCCGCTTCAATCACCGTTTCCAGGCCCTGCTTTTCACCGATATTGCCGGAATATAAAATGATTTTTTTATCCGCGGGCAGCCGCAGGCTGTCGCGTACCGCCTGCACGTCCCGGGCGGAAATATCACGAAAACGCGCCACTTCCGACCAGTTGGGGAAGAAGATCACGCGCTCGGGGTCGACGCCTTTTTCGGCCGCCTTGTTCATCATCGAGCGCGAAATGGTGGATACGTTGTCGACGTTGTGCAGCCCGCTTTGCTCAAAGCGGCTGGCCAGGCGGGCCACTTTGCCCTTGCCTTTGCCCGCCATGCCCAGGCCGAGCATCGCGTCCACCTCGTAGTCCTGAATATGCAGCAGCGTGCGCGCCCCGCTGAGCTTTGCGAGCAGGCGCATGCCCGGCACGCAAAACAGGGTGGGCACCACGCCGATAATGCGATCGGGTTTCCAGCTGCGCTGCGCCATCAGCGGGAAGAAAGAGCTCACCGCAAAACTGCCCAGATGCAGCAGACGCTTAATGGTCGAAGGCTGCTTCGGCACGTACAGCGGGCAGCGCCAGACGGTCGCCGCGCCGCGCTCTTTTTTATATTTCCACGCCGAATAATCCGCATGTACTTCCCAGACCGGGTAGTAAGGCGGTGCGGTGATGACCCGCACCTCGTGGCCCTGGCTGGTCATCCACTCCACCATCTCGCCGGTGTATTTTCCGATGCCGGTCAGCTCCGGTGAGTAGTTAATGCCGTAGACCAGAATCTTCATAATCCGGGTACCTTCCCTTTGCCCTGCCTGATGAAATAGGCCCGGCTGTTGTCGTGGACGTCGTCGCGCTTAAGCAGCGCTTCAGGCGTCAGCCAGCAGTAATCTTTATGCTGTTCGGTCGGCAGCCTGAGCTGCTTATCGTCCACCCGCAGGCGGAAGCCGAGCACGATGTAATGGGTAGAAAAATCCTGCCCGGAAAAATTATCGTCGTAGAAATGCTGCCAGACGCCGTGGAACTCGCCGTCGGCAAGCGTGAAGCTCTGCCCCAGCTCCGCCTCGGTTAAGCGAACGAAAGCCTCTGCCAGCGTTTCATCCTTCTGCACCCGGCCGCCCGGCACGAACCAAAAGCCCTGGGCAGGGCGATTGGTGCGTAAACCAAGCAGGCTTTCGCCCGCCTGGTTTTCGACGATGAGGTCAATGGAAATCAGCGGCGTGCTGCGCACCACCGTCGCGAAATCTTCCTGACTCAAAAACATACCTACCCCCGGAACCGAGACTGGTTTTCGAGGAACCACCGGTAGGTGCTGGCCAGGCCAGGCTCCAGAGCAATCTCGTGGTACCAGCCCAGACGGCGCAGGCGCGTGACGTCCAGCAGTTTGCGCGGCGTGCCGTCCGGCTTCGCGGCGTCAAACACCACGCGGCCACGGTAGCCGGTCACTTTCGCGAGGGTCTGCGCCAGCTCGCGGATGGTGCAGTCGACGCCGGTGCCGACGTTGATATGCGACAGCATCGGCTCGGTGTTTTCTGCCCACACTTCCGCATCCAGCTCCATGACGTGAATGCTGGCGGCGGCCATATCATCGACGTGCAGGAATTCGCGCATCGGCGTGCCGCTGCCCCACACCACCACGTCCGGCGTGTTCTGCTCGGTTGCCTCGTGGAAGCGGCGCAGCAGCGCGGGAATAACGTGTGAATTGCTCGGGTGGAAGTTGTCGTGCGGCCCGTACAAATTGGTGGGCATCACCGAGCGATAGTCGCGACCATACTGGCGGTTATAGGATTCGCACAGCTTGATCCCGGCGATTTTGGCAATCGCGTACGGCTCGTTGGTGGCCTCAAGCGTGCCCTGTAGCAGCTCGCTTTCCGCCATCGGCTGGCTGGCCATCTTCGGGTAAATGCACGATGAGCCGAGGAACAGCAGCTTGTTCACGTTGTGCGTGTGCGCGCCGTGAATGATGTTGCTTTCGATCATCATGTTTTCGTAGATGAAGTCCGCCGGGTAGGTATTGTTCGCCACAATACCGCCCACTTTCGCCGCCGCCAGGTAAACCTGATCGATACGCTGTTCGGCAAAGAAAGCGTTAACCGCCGCGGCGTCCAGCAGGTTCAGCTCATCACGACCGCGCAGCACGAGCTCGACGTCATCGCGTTGCTCAAGCTGGCGGACGATGGCGGAGCCGACCATCCCGCGGTGGCCGGCAACAAAGATACGTTTCTTATTCATGCTCAGGACTCCAGCGCGATGGCAACCTCGTAACCGTGGGATTTCAGCAGGGAGTGTTTCTTCGCCGCTTCCAGGTCTGTTGCCACCATTTCGCCGACCATTTCCTGGAGCGTGATTTCCGGTTTCCAGCCCAGCTTTTCATGCGCTTTGGTTGGGTCACCCAGCAGGGTTTCCACTTCGGCAGGACGGAAGTAGCGCGGATCGACGGAAACAATCACGTCGCCCGGCTTCACGCCCGGAGCATCATGGCCGGTGACGGAAACAACGATGCCTTTTTCATCCACGCCGCTACCTTCAAAGCGCAGTTTAATACCCAGCTGTGCGGCGGCCATTTCAACGAACTGACGCACGGAATACTGCACGCCGGTAGCAATGACGAAATCCTCAGGCGTGTCCTGTTGCAGCATCATCCACTGCATTTTCACGTAGTCTTTCGCATGGCCCCAGTCGCGCAGAGAGTCCATGTTGCCGAGGTACAGGCATTTCTCCAGGCCCTGCGCGATGTTGGCAATAGCGCGAGTGATTTTGCGGGTCACGAAGGTTTCGCCGCGGCGCGGGGATTCGTGGTTGAACAGGATGCCGTTACAGGCGTACATGCCGTAGGATTCGCGGTAGTTCACGGTAATCCAGTAGGCATACAGCTTCGCTACCGCATAAGGAGAGCGCGGGTAGAAAGGCGTGGTTTCTTTCTGCGGGGTTTCCTGTACCAGGCCGTAAAGCTCGGAGGTGGAAGCCTGATAGAAACGCGTTTTCTTCTCAAGGCCCAGGAAGCGGATAGCTTCCAGCAGGCGCAGCGTCCCCATCGCATCCACATCGGCGGTGTATTCCGGGGATTCGAAAGAAACCGCTACGTGGCTCATCGCGCCCAGGTTGTAAACTTCATCAGGCTGCACTTCGGAAAGAATACGGGTCAGGTTGGAGCTGTCCGTCAGGTCGCCGTAGTGCAGGTGGAATTTTGGATTAGCGGCGTGCGGGTCCTGATAGATATGGTCCACGCGCTCGGTGTTGAATGAAGAGGCGCGACGCTTGATGCCGTGAACTTCGTAACCTTTTTCCAGCAGCAGTTCTGCCAGGTAGGAGCCATCTTGTCCGGTTACACCCGTGATGAGAGCTACTTTAGTCATAATGGATTTTTCCTCTGTTAACATTTCTACGTTCGCCCTTGCCCCTCACCCCAGCCCTCTCCCCAAAGGGGTGAAGGAGAAAACCTCGGTCGTTCTGTCCCCTCTCCCGGCAAGGGAGAGGGTTAGGGTGAGGGTGAGAGTGAAAAGCGCTAAACACGTTGCCGAACCACTACCGCCGGATTTCCCCGGCACACGGCGTTCGCCGGTAATGATTTATAAATACTGCTGCGGGCGCCGACGACGGTACCGTCACCAATAGTGACGCCCGGTGAAACAAATACGTCGGTCGCCAGCCAGCACTTCTCGCCAATAACAATAGGCGTAGAGGTAATATCGAAATGCTGGCTCATATAATCGTGGCTACCGGTGCATAAATAACATTTTTGTGACACCACGGAATTTGCTCCGATGGCGATCTCACCGAGCGTATATAAAACCGCGTCATCACCAACCCAGGCATAATCGCCGAGGGTTAACTTCCACGGATATGTTATTTTTACGGACGGGCGAATCACTACCCCGTTGCCAATCTTTGCGCCAAACAGGCGTAATAAAAAAGCGCGCCAGCGATACAGCACCTGCGGAGACCAGGCAAATAACGTGGCCTGAACCGCCCACCACAGCTGCACTTTAATGCCGCCGGCGCCCCGGAAGCCTTTCGGCACCGAGAAGCCGCTTAATTCCTGCATAAGCACTCCTTATGGCCATTACGCTTTGTTATAAAGCGCCTTTGCTTTACCGGTGGTGCGCAAACGAAGTTTGAATGACAGCTCGGCGATAAACCCCGGCACGCCTAATATTTTACGCTGCACATTTTTTGCATCGCGGCACAGTTCAATATTATTGGAGGTTGAAACCCCGCCCATAGAAAACTCGGAAACAAATCCCTTCAGGCGTTTAAATGCGTAGCCGTTTTTATACATTCGCGCCGCAAGCGCATAGTCGGAAGAGACTTTATATTGCAGATCGTAGGGATATTTACGCAGCCCGGAGAGTGGGAAAAATATCGCCTGATGGCTGGCCGGCAGGCTGTGATAAATATAGCAGCCCGGTTTTGCACGACGCTGAATTTTGGTGCCGTCGCCGAAATCCAACAGCGCATCGCCGATAACCATGGCGTTATTTTCGGCAGGGAGCTTAGCCATCTGACGAACGAAGTCTGCAATGTCCGGATGGAAAATGTCCCCGGAATTCAGGAACAGCGCGTAGCGACCCTGCGCCATCGCGATGCCTTTGTTCATCGCATCATAGATGCCGTTATCTTTCTCGCTGACGAAGCGTAAGTTGTATTGCCCGCTAAGCTTTTCCAGAAACTCTGCCGTGCCGTCCTGTGAATTGCCGTCAACCACAACCCACTCAAAGGTGATGTCGGAAGCCTGCGCCAGATGCGCCAGCGATTGCCAGGTTTTTTGCACCCCGGCAAGATTTCTCCAGGCCACGGTGATAACACTTAATAGCATGATGGTGTGCCTCATCAGGTGTTGGTTATCTTGAGTGCCTTGCGTAAAATAAACGGACAAACAATCAAGAAAGCATATTCCGGGCTAAAAATTGATCCGGTGAAAAATAATGATACAGGTGTAAAAAGCCATAGCTGAACGCGGAAATTTTCATTATTTCCGAACGCCGTGCGCATCATTTTGAAAACTTTCCACATGTACCAAATCGTCAATAAGACGGCAAACCAGGAGAAATAAATAATCAGCAGATACAGACCATTGTCTACTGTTTTACCGACGTCCGCACCGTTAAAGATTCCGAATGATGCGACATATTCATATAAAGAACCGAAGCGCACAACGCCGTCTATATGCGTCAGGGAATACCCCACCATAACCAGCGGCCCGATAATACGATAATACGATGACGACCCTTCCGTTCCTAAATCCCCAAGACGCGTAGCAATATAAGGGAAGGCAAATATCAACCCTACTAAGAATACTGATAAAGAAATAATCGCCAGCGGCAACTTTTTCTTTATGGCATTTTTATTAAGATACTGGAATGCCCACTCAAGCAGGTAAAACAGGATGAATGTCATCACCCCTGAGAACGATCCTGAGAGGATAATCCCTAAAAGAATCATACCATCAGTTTTCGGCGTTTTGATACCAAACTGTTTGATGCTGAGCCAAATTGAGATTAACGCCAGAGCGAAAAATGCCGGTTCAAAATAAAGCGCCGTGGTGCGCCGCCCGCCAAAGCTAATAAAGTTCAGAACATAGCTGTTACTGTATATAAGAAACTTCGAAATCTTTTCAATCAGGCTGCTGCCGCCGGTAAGAATAATCTGAGCCATTTCCGCAGCGGCCAGCGTCACAATAATGCCGACGACGATATAAAATAACCTTAATATCTTGCGGTGATTACGGATTGAAATAGTTTTAAAACGGCAGCTCCACGTCATCGCAAGGATCAGGACGATATAAACGAACAGCAGCGTCGAGGTGACATACTTGCTGGCGTCCAGCGACTGGCCAAAGAGGTAGTTAAAGGCCGTTAACCCGGCGCCGACCCCTAGTGCAATCATCAGCTTTTTCACGCTGATGCGTTCAATGTACAAAAAGAGAATGGCGGGCAGGAAGGTCACTATCGTTATCGGAAAGCTTTCACCGAGCGAGGCCAGCTTGACGTTGACCACCAGATAGATGAACGGCAGCAGCAGATAGCTACAGATTCTGATAGAACGAGACATATTCCTCCAGCATCTGTTGCCCGCTGTACGCCCTGCGGCTGTGAGTTTTGAAAGCCTGCAAATCCATGCCGAACACCCGCTGGGCCAGCTGTGCCTTCGGCAGCTTCACCAGCTCCAGCACCTGCGCTTCGCTAAAAGTTTTCCCGCCAACCTTGCGCAGCACTTCGTCCGCGGCTTCGCTCCGCGTGGCAATCACCGGCACGCCGATAGACAGCGCTTCGCACAGAATCAGCGGGTAGTTATCCACTCTGGAGCTGAACACCAGCGAGTCCATTTCGTTGAGCTCGCTCATCAGGGCTTTTTTGTCGGTCATGTAGCCGTGGTTCACCACGTTCGAACCGTTAAACGGCGAGAACTTTCCGAAGGTATGCAGTTCGATTTCGTCGCCCAGCGCCATCAGCGCCTGAATAAGCCGCTGGTTGGTTTTCCCGTCGTAGCGCAGATCGTGCGCCACCACGGCGACTTTAGGCTTGTCGTGGCTCGCCTGAGTCAGCGGCAGCTCGGCCAGAATGGCCTCGGTTGCCACATCTATACCGTTATTGATGATTTTGCAGCGCCCTGCCCCGTAGATCTGGTTGAACGCGTCGGCGACGTGCTGGCTGGGAGAAATAAACTGGCAGCCCAGGGCGAGCATTTCACGCAGCAGCTGACGTTTGGTGTCGATCAGCAGATGCGCGCGGTCAATTTTCACCGGCGGATAGTTGCTCAGCGACGGGCATTTAGCGCAGCCGGTTTTCCAGCCTTCGCAGCCGTCCAGAAACGCGCAGCGTCCGGTGATGCTCCAGTGGTCGTGCAGCGTCCAGACGAACGTAACATCGGCTTTATGCGCTTTGACGCGCTGGCAGAAGGTGACCATTTCGTCCAGGTTCAGCCAGTAGCTGTGCATCACGTGAAAATGCAGCACGACGGGGCCTTTGGCGCGGGTCACTTTGCGATAGAGATTATTCAGATTGCCGAATGGGTCGCGGTTGAAAAAGCGAAACAGGATGATGTTGGCAATCGAAATCAGACGCGGAGTGTGCTTCTCCACGTTGGCGAACCTGCCGTGGCTGGCGCTTTTTTTGCCGCCCTTGCCGTAGCCGTAGATAAAGCGTGACGATAAGCCCGCTTCGCGGGCGCGCTGATGCAAATCGAGCGCCACGCCCGCCGCGCCACCTTCGGCGAGGCGGACATTAAATTGCATAATATTCATTGAATTACCTTTACTCGCGCCTTCTCACCCACCACCAGCGCGTTGTCCGGCACGCTGTCCAGTACGACGCTGCCCGCGCCCACGGTGACGTTGTTGCCAAGCGTAATGTCGCCGATGATGATGACGTTGGCCCCAAGCTCGACGCCGTTACCAATCACCGGGCAGGCCAGGCTTTGTCCGCGATTGCCGATGGTGACGCCGTGACGAATGGTGAAATCATCCCCGGCCACGACGAACTTATTGATCACCACCGCGTAGCCGTGGTGGATGGTGAAACGTCGTCCGATGGTCGCGGCGGCCTGAATTTCGTAGCCGAAAAGGCATTCCGTCACGAAGCGATACAGCAGCAGCACCGGCGCGGCCCATACGTTATTGAGCACGTTCTTTTTGCGCCACACCGAGCAGAAATGCGCGATGCGATAGGCGATCACCATGCAGCACGGGCGCAGGCTCCAGGAGTTTGCTCGTAAATCTTCCAGCACGATTATTTCCCCCGCAGCCCGTCGGCCAGGCGCTTGGTGTTACGCACGGTCAGCAGCGCCATCAGCGTGCGCAGCGACATGCGCTTGTTGCGGATCTGGTAGAGCGTAAACAGCTGGTATTTCTTGCTGGCCCGGTCGAATTTGTCTTTGTGCTTCCGGTAGAAGTGAAAATAACCGGCAAATTTTTTGGTCGACTTAGTGATCTGCATTTCGCCGTGGTTGATGTGCAGAATCTGCGTGGCCTCTTCTACTTTCCACGGCTGCCCGTACTCGACCACCATGCGCAGGAAAATATCGTAGTCCTGCGCCGCCGCCAGCTGGGTGTCAAACAGGCAGGTTTTGAAGCGTTCGGCGAAGGTGAACACCTGGTTGCCAATAATGTTGCGCTTATAGAACAGCTTCAGGGAATAAGGTGATTTCGGGTACAGCGGCAGGCTGGTCGGCTGAGAGTACACCTGGCCTTCGCAGACGTAGTCGTTGGCGTACAGAAAAGCGTGCGTGACCAGCTGGTGCCTGTGCGCCAGAAAAACGGTCAGGCGATTGGGCGTCCACTCATCGTCATCGTCTATGCCGGTAATAAATTCGCCGCTCGCCTGACGGATAGCCTGGTTACGCACCGCGCAGGCACCGGAGTTGTAGTCGTTGCGGATGTAGCGCACTCGCGGGTCGTTGAGCTCATCAACAAACTGCTGCAGCTGTTCAAACGAGGAAGAACAGTCGTCCACGACGATCATTTCCCAGCGTTCATAATCCTGGCGCAGCACGGATTTGATGGCGCGAATAGCCAGCTGCTGACGATTCCAGGTCGGCATATAGACAGAAATTAGCGGACGCGATGCGGTGGTATTCATAACATTCCCCAAAAAAGTCTTGTTGATGAGAAATAGCCCCTCCCCCTGGCCGTCTCCCCGGAGGGGAGAAGAAGCTTAAGCGGCTTTCCCCCTCTCCTTTTCAGGGAGAGGGCAGGGTGAGGGTCATTCATCTTATTTCGCGTCGGATTTATATTCGTACTCGTAGTACCCGTAATCCTGGTAGCCCGCCGCGCGGCGGAAGATGGAGTTCAAAATCACGCCGCGAACCTGGATGCCGTTCTGCTCGAAGCGGCTGAGGCTGGTTTCCACCTCTTTCAGCGTGTTCACCGCATAGCGGGCAACCATCAGCGTCGTACCCGCATGGCGGCCAACGACGGCGGCGTCGGTGACGGCGAGGATTGGCGGGGTATCGATCAGCACCAGGTCGTAATGCTGGCTGGCCCACTTCACCAGCTCGCCAAAGCGGTCGCTCATCAGCAGCTCGGACGGATTCGGCGGCACCTGCCCGCGAGGCACGAGGTCGAAATTCGGCACCGAGGTTTTTTGCGCGCAGCGGGTGATGTCGCCCAGGCCGGAAAGCACGTCGGAAAGCCCGTTGAGGTTAGTGGTGCCCAGCAGTTCGTGGGTATAGCCTTTGCGCATATCGCAGTCGATGAGCAGCACGCGCTTGTTGGTCTGGCTGATGACCGCCGCCAGGTTAGCGCAGACAAAAGTTTTACCAATCGACGGGCTCACCCCGGTCAGCATCAGCACGTTATTGGAGGCCTGCATCATGGCAAAGTGCAGGCTGGTGCGCAGGCTGCGGATGGCTTCAATCGCCAGATCCGTAGGATTACCCACCGCCAGCAGCTGGCTTTGCTTATTGCGCTTCGTTCCTTTGACGTTACGTACCGTGGCGCTGTCGCGGGCTTTCTGCCATTCGGAGAGAGGAATACTGGCGTAGACGCTGAGGCCAGCCTCTTCCAGAACCGCCGGGCTTTCGATGCCGCGGTTCAGCAAAGAGCGCAGCAGCACGCCGACGATCGACAGCATCAGGCCGAGAATAATCGCGCCGAGCACAATTAGCGCGCGCTGCGGTTTCACCATCCCCGGCTGGGTGATAGCCCCGTCGACGATGCGCACATCGCCCACGGTGCTGGCTTCGGTGATTTTCAGCTCCTGCTGTTTGTTCAGCAGCTGCATGTAAACCTGCTGGCCTGATTCCACGTCGCGGGTCAAACGCACAATTTCCTGCTGCGTTTTTGGCATCGCGGTCACGCGGCCGTTCAGGCGAGTCTTCTCATCTTCCAGGGTTTTACGCTTTTCAAGCAGCGTGCGGTAAGCCGGGTGCGCCTTGGTGTAAAGCTTGGAAATTTCTGCCTCTTTGAAGGTCAGCTCGTTGAGCTGCGCGTCAATATTCACCATGGTGTCGAGGACGGATTTGGCCTCCAGCGAAAGATCAACCGAGTCCTGCTGCTGGCGGTAGGCGTTCAGCTTGTTTTCCGCGGCGTCCAGGCGGCCGCGCACTTCCGGCAGCTGCTGGGCCAGGAACTGCAGGCTTTTCGAGGCTTCTTCCGATTTGCGCTGCACGTTCTGCGCCAGGTAGTTACGGGTGATGCTGTCCAGGATGGCACGAATCTGATCTTTATCTTCGCCGGTAAAGGAGAGGCTCAGCACGCCGGTATCTTTGCCGTTTTCCGCTACGGTGAGATTGCCCTGCAGCTGGTTGATCATGCCCAGAGTGGAGTATTTGGTGACGGTAAAGCGGTCGCCGACCTGCGCCTGAATGGCGTCGATCTTCATTTCAACGCCGCCTTTGCTCAGCGTCTGGCCCACCTGGCCTTTGGCGCTGAAGCCGTTGTCGCTGCTCAACTGGTACTGCGTCGGGCTGAGCACTTCCACGGTAAAGGTGTCTTTTCCTGCCCCTGCCGGAAGCCTGAAATGGGTCACTTTCACGGTGTCGTTTTGACGGCCGTGCAGACGGTCCCAACCGGCTCCAATCAGCCAGAAGGTATTTTTAACCACCGCAATATCGAGGTTAAGGTCGTCCACGGTTTTGCCCAGCACCAGGCGCGACTGGATGAGCTGCATTTCGGCGGCGGAAGCCGGCGGCTTATTAGACAGCGCGGAGCTGATGTCATTGACCAGCGAGTTGCCCGCGTTCTGCTCGATTTGCACCAGCGCATCGGCTTTATAAATCGGCGTGGCAAAAATGGCGTAAACCACGGCCAGCACGGCGAAGACCGCGGTGATCCCCAGCACCCACCAGCGGGCCTCCAGCACGGTGCCAAACAGACGGCCAATATCGATTTCGTCACTGCCCTCGGTTGAGGCGCTCGAACGGTGTACTTTGTCAGTCATTGTTATCCCTGATGAGCGTTGAGTGCGTTAGCCCACTGCTGGGCGGAAAGGTCGAGAAGGTCATACACGGCTTCGAAAGCGTCGCGGCTTTTGCGGTACGGATCGGGAATCTCCCGCTCCGCATCCCAGTGGCCGAACAGCATCACCTTGCCGCGCATTTCCGGCGCCATTTCGCAAATGGCGGAAATATGCCGCTTTTCCATCGCCAGGATCAGATCGTATTCGCGGCACATCCGCCCCGAAACCTGCTTTGCACAGTGGCCTTCCAGCGAAACGTTGTGCTCCTGAGCCACGCGAACCGCGCTGGCATCGGCTCCCTTCCCCACCAGCGCCCCCAGGCCGGCCGAATTAACGGTCAGCTCGGGGTGGTAAGCCTTCAGCAGGCGCTCTCCCGTCGGGGAACGGCAGATGTTCCCCACACACACCACAAGAATTTTGTTAAACATAGCGCGTTACCATGTATGGATATCTTTGGCGGTATCCGTCATATAACGAACGCCGCTGATAGTTGGCAGCAGCTGGTTGATCAGGCGGTTCCAGCGGGTCACCGGCGCCGTCGTGACGTAAACCACGTCGTAAGGCTGCAGCTGGAACTCGGTGCCCATCACCAGTGAAGTCGCATCTGACATATCGAGCTGATAGATATTGGCGATTTTGCCGCCCGCTTTGCCCTTCAACGGACGAATCACGAAGATGCCGCTGGCGTTCGACGAAGTCATATCCAGCCCTTCCGCCTGGCCGAGCGCTTCGGTCAGCGTCATGCCGCTGAAGTCCATTTTCAGGGTGGTCTGTTTCTTCACTTCGCCCATTACAAACACTTTCAGATCGTCGTTGCGCGGCACGAAAAGGATGTCACCAGGGTAAAGCAGGTGGTTCTGGCTGAGATCGCCGTTTTGCATTAGCGCCTGCAAAGAGATGCGTTTTTCCTGGCCGTTGTGGGTCAGCACCACATTGCGCCAGTCGGCAGCGTCCGTGAGGCCGCCCGCGGCGTTGATGGCATCCAGAATGGTCAGAGGAACGTTCGTGATGGGCTGCTGGCCGGATTTATTGACCTGCCCGGAAACGTAGGCTTTCTGTGAACGGAACGCGGCGATATTAACGTCCACCTGCGGGTCAGCGATGTACGTCGCAAGGCGGCTGGTAATATCACTACGGATCTCGGAAAGCGTTTTGCCGGTTACTTTCACTTTGCCGACGTACGGATAGAACATGGTGCCATCGGACTGCACCCAGTTACCGGCGTCGCTTGAGCTGCGGTACTGGCCGGCCGGGGTCGTCAGCTCCGGGTGATCCCAGACGGTGACGTTAAGCACGTCGCCGGGGCCGACGCGATACTGATAGGCAGAGATCTCCTGGTCCAGAGACATATTCGGCTGGGCGACAGCGGGCCGAACGCGCAGCTGTTCAACCAGGCGAGGCGTTAATGGATACACGTTCACCATACGATCCAGATCGAAGTCTGCATCCTGCTGCTTGATAACATCTTTTCCCATCGTAGACATATTGCTACCGGGGAGGACTGTGCAACCGCTCATCAGGGTTACCGACACCAATAAAGGCATCAATTTAAGTTTGTATTTTATCATTGAGTATTTATCACTATGGCAGAGTAATTATCCTGAGCGAATAAAATAAGCGACCGATTATCCAGTGCTGCACGGAAGTAATTTGCACTTCATTGCGTTGTTTAATAACTGGCATCAATCCTAAAGTTTGCTTATTTTCCGACATCCTATTGACAGAATAATTGAGGCGTAAACTCGTGCTTTCGGGCATGCTACCGCCCTTGGCTTACAGTCACCAACCCACTGAAACAAAAGCAGATAATAAGAGGACGGCGATCCTAAGATAAATCTGTATATATTTATCTGATGGCCGAGTTACGAGTAATGAAGCGCTAAAGTGCCACACCAATCAATTATAAAAAAATACATCCATTGCCAGACACTGATATCGATTGTTACAGCTAACCCTAACGCAGGCAAGGTGCCCGGAGGGAATACAGATACTTTTAAGAATAATATTAACGCCGCATAACTCACGCTTTAGGAATTTCTTTATATTGACAAAAAATCATTCCAGGTTATTGCTCAATAAATTAAACAGATATATCTCATATCTCAACTGTCATAATATAAACATATGACAAGCCGCGGTGATTTTTTTCTAATTATTTACCCCGGCAACTGGAAGGTTATATAACGAAATAAAAGTGGCCATCAAAATATTAGTTAAGATTAATCGTAGGCGGATATTGCAATTGCGCCGTTGATTATCCATCATTTCAGTGTGACTTTTGTCATCGTGTTAAACCAGATGCTTCATCAATAAAGAAGGTATGTAAAAGCCGTATGGAATGGATTGCCGATCCATCAATTTGGGCCGGGCTGGTTACGCTGGTTGTTATCGAGCTGGTCCTGGGCATTGATAACCTGGTGTTTATCGCCATCCTTGCCGAGAAACTTCCCCCCGCACAGCGCGACCGCGCCCGTATCACGGGGCTGATACTTGCCATGCTGATGCGCCTGCTGCTGCTGGCTTCGATCTCCTGGCTGGTGACGCTAACCCGGCCCCTCTTCTATGTAGCAGGCTTTGGTTTTAGCGCTCGCGACCTGATTATGCTGTTTGGTGGACTGTTCCTGCTTTTCAAAGCAACGGTCGAACTCAACGAACGGCTGGAGGGGAAAGACAGCGAGACGCAGGCCCAGCGGCGCGGCGCAAAATTCTGGCCCGTCGTCGCGCAGATCGTCATTCTCGACGCCGTGTTCTCTCTCGACTCGGTGATTACCGCCGTCGGGATGGTGGACCACCTGGCGGTGATGATGGCCGCGGTCATTATTGCCATCAGTCTGATGCTGCTGGCCAGCAAAGCGCTGACGCGTTTTGTCAACAGTCACCCAACCATTGTGATTCTGTGCCTGAGCTTCCTGCTGATGATAGGCTTCAGCCTGGTGGCCGACGGCTTTGGCTACCACATTCCTAAGGGCTATCTGTACGCCGCCATTGGCTTCTCGGTGATCATCGAGTCACTAAATCAGCTGGCCATATTCAACCGTCGGCGCTTCCTGTCGGCCAACCAGTCCCTGCGCCAGCGCACCGCCGAAGCCGTGCTGCGGCTGCTGAACGGTAAAAAAGAGGAAGCGGAGCTGGATGCCCAAACCGCCTCGCTTATCGCCGATCATGATCGGCAGGATGAGATATTTAATCCGCAGGAACGGCTGATGATTGAGCGTGTGCTGCATCTCAACCAGCGTAGCGTGAGCAGCATTATGACTTCCCGGCATGACGTGGAGCACGTGAAGCTCACGGAATCTGACGAGCATATCCGCGAAATCCTCGAAAAAAATCAGCATACGCGCATCGTCATTACCGACGACGGAGACGAGGTGCTCGGCGTCGTTCACGTTATTGATTTACTGACGCAGTCGCTGCGCGGTGAGCCGCTCAATATCGAGACTCTGATTCGCCAACCGCTGATTTTCCCCGAAACGCTGCCGCTGCTTCAGGCGCTGGAACAGTTCCGTAACGCGCGGACGCATTTCGCTTTTGTCGTGGATGAGTTTGGCTCAATAGAGGGGGTGGTAACGCTGAGCGACGTGATGGAAACCATCGCCGGCAACCTGCCTAATGAAGTTGAAGAGATTGATGCCCGCCACGATATTCAGAAAAACCCGGACGGCAGCTGGACGGCAAACGGGCATATGCCGCTGGAGGATCTGGTGCAGTATATTCCGCTGCCTCTCGACGAGAAACGTAACTACCACACCATTGCCGGTCTGCTGATGGAATATTTGCAGCGCGTGCCCAGCGCAGGTGAAGCCGTACAGGTCGGCAACTATCTGCTTAAGACGCTACAGGTTGAAAGCCATCGCGTGCAGAAGGTGCTGATTGTACCGCTGCTGGCGGATGACGAGATGGACTACGAGGTTTAAAAATTTTGCCCCCTCACCGGAGGGGGGCAATTTTTTAAAGTTTATCCAGCAGCTGCTTAAGATCTTTCGCTTTGCTGCTGTCTTTGTTGCGGTCCACCCACTGTTGCAGACGGCGTTTTGCTTCGTCCTGAAGCTGTTTGCGCAGTACCTGATCGACCTGCAAACTGTAGTTCAGTTTGTCCCACGGACCGTAAACCCTCAGCGGAATCGGCGTATCCTTCAGCATCTCGATAAGCTTGCTGTTCCCTTCCCAGCCGCCGATAACCTTCACGTCAAAGCGGGTGTCGCAAACTTCTTTGACCAGGTCCATCGTGCCTTCCCCCTGAAGGGCCAGCATGGACGAGTTGCCCTGCATGCTATCGAGCGTCAACAGGCCTTTATCCAGCGTGGCAGCCGTGCTGAAGTTTTCGAGTACCGTCACGTTGTCATAGTTTTGCTGCGCCTTAACGTCGCTGTTGCTGCGCTCAACCGCCTGCTGAATCAGCTGCTGGAAGTTCATCCCCTTCAGGCGAGAATCCTTCATGGTAATGCTGGCTTTGCCCTGCCAGGAATGGCGGAACGCCTCAGCATTAAGCTTATCGCCGCTAAATTCCCCCTGCATCGACAATAGACCGGACAGCGCGATGGGATAGTCAAAGGCGGTCAGCACCGGCCCGATTTCAATGTTGCTAATCTGCGGATGGAACACCAGCTGCGGCTCGTCGCTGCGCGCATTTAGCTCACCCGGCAGCGACATGCTGCCCGAGCCAAACTGCCCGGCCAGCTCGGCGATGTTGACCAGCCCAAAATCGTTGCTTATGGCGGCGTGAACATCGGTAAAATCAAGGCCGCGCCAGCGCACTTTTTTTGCCGCAATTTTTATCTGAGCATTGAAATCTCGCAGGCTGCGGTAGTTGGTCTCTTCCACGCCGGTAGCAATCACCGGGCGCGGTAAGGTGCTTTGCTGCTGGCCTTGCTGCGTCACGGTATGATTTGTCGCCGAGGTGGCGACCATCGCATCCAGATTCAAATTGTTGGCGCTAAGATCGACCAGCCACTGAGGTTTCTCGCCGAGAGCCACGCTTGCGGAGCCCTGTAAATCGCTGTCATTCGCGGTGAGCTGCAGCTGACTCAGCGCCAGTTTATTGCCTGACTGGCCCCAGTTCACCTGGAGCGTACCGCCGCCGGCAATACCCTGCTTAGGCAAATCCGCGCCTTTGAGCTCATAGCTAAGCTCGGAAATCCTGGCGTTCAGATTCTGTGGGAAATTGCTGGCATCCAGATCGGCGACCAAAGATAAGTTCAGATCGCGCTGATCGCGATTAATTCGGCTGCTGAACTCTACGTGGGCCTGTTTTTTATCATCCTGCTCCATTTGCAGATTGATATTGCGCACGGTGACCTGCTCTTCGTTGGCATGCTGGAAAACCAGCAGGCTGTCGGCCACTTTGAGCTTCGCGATATCAAATGACCAGCCGGCTTCAGTTTCCGGGACCGGAGGAACAGTGCCCTGCGGGCCAATCGGCGCGTCTTTCGGCTTTTGCTCCTCGCTTTGCGGGGTAAGCTGTATGACCGCGCCTTTGAGCATCACCTGGCGCACCTGGAGCTGATGAGATAGCAGCGGCAAAAGCGCGACGTCCAGGCGCATATTCTCTGAGCTAACCAGCGGCTGCGTGGCGCCCGGCGCGGTGAGGGACATGCGGCCGGATAAAATACTCAGCTGCGGCCAGACATGCCAGCGTAGCGGCCCGTCCAGGCTGAGCTGATAGCCGCTTCGCTGTTCGACCTGCCGCACCATATAGCTACGGAAATCGTTGGGATTGACCAGCAGGACCAACGCAGAAAGGCCGGCCACAATTACGACCAGCAAAATCATCAGCGTGGTTAACAATCGTCTCATAGCATCCTCTTCCGGGCCGGGGCTCAGTCTTTATCGATACGACTGGCTACTGCGCCCTGCTGATCGCGGTATTTTGCATCCTGGCGGCGATTATAAGGACGAGCGGCAGGGCCTGACAGAGGTTCAAAGCTCAGGGCGCCAATCATCATGCCGGGACGTAATGCCAGCGGCAACTTACCGGAATTATAGAACTCCAGCACGATACATCCATGCCAGCCCGGATCGATTCGATGTGCGGTCACGTGAACCATCAGCCCTAAACGAGCCAGTGAAGAACGCCCGTCCAGCCAGCCGACGAGGTCGGAAGGAATCGTTACCGACTCAAGCGTCACCGCCAGCGCCAGCTCGCCGGGATGCAGGAAGAACGCTTCGCCTTCAGGCAGCACGATTTCGTCGCTCATCACGCGCTCCAGCGCTTCGGTGACTTCATCTTTTGGCCCGCTAAGGTCGATGAAAGGAGCGGTATGGCCGCTGAAGGTACGGAATTTATTGCCCAGGCGGACATCAACGGTGGCACCGTTAATGCGCTCAATCGGTGGGCGTGGAGTAATCGTCAAACGCCCGTCGTCAAGCCAGGCTTCTATATCGCGGTCACACAAACGCATCGCAGATTCTCCTTATCAAGCTCAGTTTTGTTTAAACTGCCACACCGGGCCAGAGATATCCACGGAGCGGCAGATAATTACAGGGAATTCATTGTATTTTGCGAGCGCGTTCCGAACTCTCATTCTTGATACCGCGCCCGCAGCGAGCCATCAGGCCGTGAGGTTATTCAAAGAATTGGCTAATTTTAGCTTTGAGAATGTCGATGGCAATGCGGTTTTTCCCCCCGCGCGGCACGATGATATCAGCGTACTGCTTGGACGGCTCAATAAACTGCAGGAACATTGGGCGAACGGTTTTCTGGTACTGGGCCATAACCGAGTCCATCGAACGACCGCGCTCATTCACGTCGCGCTTCATGCGGCGCATCAGGCAGATATCCAGCGGCGTATCAACGAAAATGGAGAAGTTCATCTCCTCACGCAGGCGTGCGTCCGTCAGGAGTAAAATCCCTTCCAGAATAATGACTTTCTTTGGCACCAGATGAACGGTTTTAGGGGTGCGGGTATGATCGACGTAGCTATAGACTGGCAGCTCGATAGCCTTGCCGGATTTGAGCATCTGCAAATGCTGAAACAGCAGGTTATGGTCCATCGCGCTGGGATGGTCATAGTTGGTCTTTACTCGTTCTTCCATCGACAGATGGCTTTGATCTTTGTAGTAACTGTCTTCTGGAATAACACCAATATGTTCATCACCGACCTGATCGCGAAGCTCGCGATACAGCGTACTGGCAATAAGACTTTTCCCTGAAGCCGATGCGCCGGCTATCCCAATGATGACGCACTGATGAGACTGGTCAGTCATGTTGTAAACGAGCCTTGTTGACTTAAATGTTAAGGAAGGGCAGCGCAGGTCGCGCCAAACGCCGCAATTATAGGGATAACCGCCGGGTGATACCAGAGTAATGCTTGTCTGGCGAAGTTTTTGCGCGAACAACGGGCAAACGCATTCGTTTTGCCGCAATACTGGACGGGGTTTTCGTGGCTGAACAGGATAAAAGAGAATAAGCGGGGGAAGGCGGGCATTTTTTCTAACGTGTTGATGTTAAATTATGAGCGGACGGCATAGGAATTGTAAATTGTTTGTACTAGCATAAAACGAAACTTTTCTATTTTTGCATCCGGGCATGCACCTGGCGGCACTGCCTTAACGGATTTCGCGGGAATGAACAAAAATAATACTGCTAAGTTGGATTCGACACCTCCCCTTTTGCTCCTGCTGGGCCTGGGTTTACTGAGCTTCATTTTCACCCTCTATTCACTCGAATTAAGCCTGGTTGGCACCGTTCTGGCCCCCCTCTGGTTTCCGACCTCCGTCATGACGGTCGCATTTTTCCGCAATCCGCCCCGCGTCTGGCCGTTGATTGCCGTGGCGTGTTCATTGGGCAGCGTCGGCGCTACCGCCACTCTGCTGCCGTTGGGCGAAATCAATCTCGGATTCACCGCCATCAATATTATTGAAGCGCTGCTCGCCGCCACGCTGATGCGCCGCTTTTTGTCCGCGCGCAATCCTTTACAGAATCTGAACAGCTGGGTACGCCTTGCCCTTTGCAGCGCCGCGATCCCTCCGATACTGGGCGGGGTGCTCGCGCTTTGGCTGGCGGGCCCGGAGAGCGGCAACGCCGCCAAAACCTTCTTCGTCTGGATACTTTCGGAGTCCATTGGCGCGCTGGCCCTGCTGCCAACGGGACTGCTGATTAAACCGAGCTATCTGTTACGCCACCGCGATCCGAAGCTGTTCCTTGAAACCGCGCTGACTTTCGTCGTCACGCTGGCCCTGAGCTATCTCGTGCTGCGCTATATGCCGTGGCCGTTCACGTTTATCATCGTTTTCCTGATGTGGAGCGCCATCCGCCTCCCCCGCCTGGAAGCCTTTATTATTTTCCTCGCCACGCTGATGGTCGTTTCGTTAATGATGGCCACCAATAACGTCTCGATGGCCATGCCGCATCTGACGGTGATCGACAACGCCCCCTGGCTGCCTTTCCTGATGATTTTGCTGCCGGCGAACGTCATGACGATGGTGATGTATTCGTTCCGCGAGGAGCGCAAACACATCACCGAAAGCGAGGCTCGCTTTCGTAACGCGATGGAATACTCCGCCATCGGTATGGCGCTGGTCTCTATTGAAGGCCAGTGGATTCAGGTCAACAAATCGCTGAGCAAGTTTCTCGGCTACACGGCGGACCAGCTCCGCGCCCTGACTTTCCAACAGATAACCTATCCCGAAGACCTGCACGCCGACCTGCGCCAGCTGGATATGCTGATTGCCGGCGACATCAATAGCTACTCGATGGAAAAGCGCTATTACACCAGCCAGGGCGACGTGGTCTGGGCGCTGCTTGCCGTATCCGTGGTGCGGGATACCGACGGTTCGCCGCTGTATCTCATCGCGCAAATTGAGGACATCAACGACCTCAAGCACACCGAGTGGATTAACAAACGCCTGATGGAGCGCATCACGCTTGCCAACGAGGCGGGCGGCATCGGCATCTGGGAATGGGACCTGACCAGCGACGTGATCAGCTGGGATAAGCGAATGTTCGAGCTCTATGAAGTTCAGCCGCACGTAAAGCCGACCTACAGACTGTGGGCCGAATGCATCCTCAGCGAAGATTTACCGCTGGCGGAAAAAGTGGTTCGGGATTCGTTGCAGGAGCGGCAGCCGTTCAAAATGGAATTCCGTATCAAGGTTAAGGACGGCATTCGCCATATTCGTTCGCTGGCCAACCGGGTACTGAACAAAAACGGTGACGTTGAACGCCTGCTCGGCATCAATATGGATATGACCGAGGTGAAACAGCTTAACGAAGCCCTGTATCAGGAAAAAGAACGTCTGCATATTACGCTGGATTCTATCGGCGAAGCGGTTATCTGCACCGACATCGACATGAACGTGACCTTCATGAACCCGGTAGCAGAAAAGCTCAGCGGCTGGCCGCAGGATCACGCGCTGGGCCAGCATATCCTGGCGATTTTACGCATTACCTTTGGCGACGGCGGGCCGGCGCTGGAAAACATCCACAGCGGTGATTTTTCCCGCATGGCTATCGAGCAGGATGTAGTGCTGCACTGCCGGAACGGCGGCAGCTACGACATTCACTACAGCATTACGCCGCTCACCACTCTGGACGGGCAAAGCATCGGTTCCGTACTGGTCATTCAGGACGTCACCGAATCGCGCAAGATGCTCAAACAGCTGAGCTATAGCGCTTCTCACGACAGCCTGACGCATCTGGCTAATCGCATCAGCTTTGAAAATCATCTTAAACGGCTGCTGCAAAGCGCCGGGGATAACCGTCAGCGCCACGCGCTGGTATTTATCGACCTCGACAGATTCAAAGCGGTGAACGACACGGCCGGACACGCGGCGGGCGATGCGCTGCTGCGCGAGCTTTCTTCCCTGATGCTCAGCATGCTGCGCACCGGAGATTTTCTCGCAAGGCTCGGCGGGGACGAGTTTGGCCTGCTGCTGCCGGACTGTTCGATGGAGAACGCCCGGCATATTTCCGAGCGCATTATCAACAACATCAACGAATATCACTTTGTCTGGGAAGGCCGCCTGCACCGCATCGGGGCCAGCGCCGGGATCACGCAAATCGACGCTGATAATCGGGTGGCATCGGAAGTTTTATCCCAGGCGGATATTGCCTGCTACGCCTCGAAAAATAGCGGCCGCGGTCGCGTGACGGTTTTCGAAGCCCAGCAGCATTACATGCACAAAGACCGCAACGCGCTGCCGATTGACGAACAGTGGCGCATCATCAACGAGAACCCCATTCTGATGGTCGCCGTGGCGATTGCCCCTCCGCGCGTGCCGGAGTCCACCAGCTTCTATCTGCTGTCGCTGAAATTCTGGAACAGCGATAAAGAGATGATCGACGAGCACGCGTTCCGCAGCGGGCTGATGGAAAACGAGCTTCAGCACGCGCTTGACCGGCGGGTATTCAGCGAGTTTTTCCGGGAGTTTGCCGCCCGGATTGCCCAGAAAGGATTTGGCGTCGCGCTGCCGCTGTCCTGCGCAGGCCTGGCTAACAACGCCTTCATAGATGAACTGCTCGGCATGCTGGAGCGTAGCCCGCTGCCGGCTCGCCTGCTGCATCTGCAGATCGACAGTAAATCAGTCCTGGCAGAAGATGAACGTCATGCCGCAAACCTGCGGCGCCTGCGCGACTCTGGCTGCCAGCTGGTGCTGACCCACGTTGGCCGGGACCTCGAGCTGTTTGACAAAATTAGCCGTCAGATTTTCAGCTATATCATCATCGATAATGAGCTGATCCAGAACGTGCACTGCAACCTGATGGACGAGATGATGGTCACCATTATTCACGGCCACGCGCAGCGCCTGATGCTGCACAGCATCGCAGGCCCGGCGGATCTGCCGATGGTGATGGATACGCTCTCCGGCGTGGGCATCGATTTAATCTTCGGCGAGGCCATCAGCGCCCCGCAGCCGCTGCCGGTGCTGCTGAATACCAGCTATTTTGCGATTAACTGATTTAGCGCATCGCCTTCAGGCTCCCAGCCCTCGCTGTACCAAATGTGCAACAGCGCATAGGAACGCCAGGGCTGCCAGCGCTCCGCGTAACGGCGTATCTGGGCGGGGGTCATGCCTGCAAAGCGCTGTTTAATCAGATAATCATCCGGCAAAAACACGTCGCTTGCCTGCCAGCCGCGCAGGGCAAAATAGTTTGCGGTCCAGCGGCCAATCCCCGGCAGCGTGATGAGCTGTTTCACGCCTTGTTCAACGTCATCCGGCATCACCAGCGGAAACTCCCCCGCCACAACCTGCTTTGCCAGATGGATTATTGCCTCGCCGCGTTTGAGCGGCATTCCGAGCACCTTTAGCTGCTCGGGAGGCAGTTCTGCCAGAACGTTAGCGCCGGGAAAAAGCCGCCACTCCGGGAAGCCCTCGACCGTTTCACCGAATTTCTCAGCAACTTTACCCGCAAGCTTAGCGGCCATCGTGACGCTGACAAGCTGGCCAAGAATGGCGCGAATGGCCTGTTCGAAAGCATCCATACAGCCCGGCAAGCGCAGGCCGGGACGCGCCTGGGCCAGCGAACCGAGGCTTGCCAGCAGCGGCTGCGGCTGACGGTCTAAATCCAGCAGTTGCCGAACCCGTTGCAGCACCTCATTAGCCACGGGCAAAAGCCCATCGGATAAGGTTACGTTCAGCACGCGCCTTTTCTCATCTGGCTCCAGCGTAATCAACCCCTGATGTTCGCCCCATGCAAAACTGCGGCGGTAGCGATTGGGCGTGACGATTTCAATACCATAAACGGCGCGCCCGGCCAGAAAGCTAAACATCCACTGCCAGTCGTAAGGCGGATGATAATCAAGTGCGAACATAGTCGATTCCCTTTCCTTTTGATGGGCTTAGCATAATCGCAAACCTCGATATCTGCCTTGCTATGATATTCAGTTGCCCGCGACTGCGCATTCCGCTAAAGTCGCCCCCCTTCTCACCGGCATGGGGATATTATGCAATTTATAGGCTTTGATTATGGTACGGCAAACTGTTCAGTCGCGGTGATGCGCAACGGCGCACCGGCCCTTCTGGAAATGGAAAATGGCTCCTCCCTGCTTCCTTCCATGCTGTGCGCCCCGACCCGCGAAGCGGTTAGCGAATGGCTCTATCGCCATCACCAGGTTCCGGCGACGGGGGATGAAACCCAGGCGCTGCTGCGCCGGGCGGTCTCCTTCAACCGTGAAGAAGATATCGACGTGCTGCCGGGCAGCGTGCAGTTTGGCCTGAGCTCGCTGCGCCAGTATATGGAAGATCCCGAAGAAGTTTACTTCGTGAAGTCGCCGAAGTCGTTCCTCGGGGCCAGCGGCCTGAAGCCGCAGCAGGTTGCGCTGTTCGAAGATTTGGTCTGCGCCATGATGTTGCACATCCGCAATAAGGCGCAAAGCCAGGTTGCGGACCCGATTAACCAGGCGGTAATTGGTCGCCCGATTAACTTCCAGGGGCTGGGCGGCGAAGAGGCCAACCGGCAGGCGCAGGGGATTCTCGAGCGAGCGGCCCATCGCGCCGGTTTCCAGGATGTGGTTTTCCAGTTCGAACCCGTCGCCGCAGGCCTGGATTTTGAAGCGACGCTGGGCGACGAGAAAAAAGTGCTGGTCGTGGATATTGGCGGCGGCACCACCGACTGCTCAGTCCTGCTGATGGGCCCACAGTGGCATACGCGTCGCGACCGGGAGCAGAGCCTGCTCGGCCATAGCGGCTGCCGCGTCGGCGGTAACGATCTGGATATTATGCTGGCCTTCAGGCAGCTCTCTCCGCTGCTGGGCATGGGTGGCCAGACTGAAAAAGGCATCGCGCTCCCCGTTCTGCCGTGGTGGAACGCCGTCGCCATCAACGATGTGCCCGCACAAAACGATTTTTACAGCGCGGCTAACGGAAGAATGCTCAATGAACTGGTGCGCGACGCGCAGGATTCGGACCGGGTTGCCAGGCTGCAAAAGGTCTGGCGTCAGCGCCTGAGCTATCGCCTGGTGCGCGCGGCTGAAGAAAGCAAAATTGCGCTTTCAGACAGTAAGCAGGTTGCCGCCATGCTGCCGTTTATCGCTCAGGAACTTGGGTGTGAGATTACGCAGTCGGATCTGGAAAGCGCTATCAGCCAGCCGCTCCAGCGCATTCTCGAACAGGTTAGCCTTGCGCTGGACAGCAGCGACGTCAAACCAGACGTGATTTATCTCACCGGCGGCAGCGCCCGCTCGCCGATGCTCAGGCACGCGCTGACACAACAGCTACCGGGCATTGAGATTGCCGGTGGCGATGACTTCGGCTCGGTCACCGCAGGCCTTGCCCGTTGGGCAGAAGTCGTCTTTAAAGACTGAGCGCCAGGCCGTGGGGAAACTCACGGCTATTTCACCGCCACTCGCTTCACACCTTCGGGTAATTCAATCTGCAGAGCAAGCGTGCCGCCGAGCGCTTCACGTCTGACGTCTCGAAGAAAAGCATTCAACAAGATTTATCCATACAGTACTCCATATTTCCTTCATTTTTCAGGGCTCGCCAGTCTCTACACTAGTATCATTAAGCCTAATCGTTTCAGGAAGAGAAGACGTTTATCTATGAAAGGTACGCACACCACACGCTGGCTGCTCATTGCAGGAACCGCTATCGTCGTCATCGCGGCCGTGTATTTCTGGCGCAGCGCGGCCACGAGCGGGACTGAAGCACAGGCTCCCGCCCAGCAACAGGCTCGCGGCGGCGGCCGTCACGGTATGCGCGGCGGAGCTTTAGCCCCGGTGCAGGCAGCCACGGCGACCAGTGAATCCGTACCGCGTTATCTCACCGGTCTCGGGACGATTGCCGCGGCCAATACCGTCACCGTGCGCAGCCGCGTGGACGGGCAGCTGCTGGCGATTCATTTCCAGGAGGGCCAGCAGGTTAAAGCCGGCGATTTGCTGGCTGAAATCGATCCAAGCCAGTTCAAAGTTGCGCTTGCCCAGGCGCAGGGGCAGCTTGCCAAAGACCAGGCTACGCTTGCCAACGCCCGCCGCGATCTCGCCCGCTACCAGCAGCTGGTCAAAACTAATCTCGTCTCGCGTCAGGAGCTGGACGCCCAGCAGGCGCTGGTGAGCGAGTCAGCCGGAACGGTTAAAGCCGATGAAGCGTCGGTCGCCAGCGCCCAGCTTCAGCTGGACTGGAGCCGCATTACCGCCCCCATCGACGGCCGCGTGGGCCTGAAGCAGGTTGACGTCGGCAATCAGATTTCCAGCGGCGACACCACCGGCATCGTGGTGCTCACCCAAACTCATCCGATTGATTTAGTTTTCACGCTGCCGGAAAGTGAAATAGCAACCGTCGTCAAAGCTCAAAAAGCGGGTAACGCACTGAGCGTCGAGGCCTGGGACCGCACCAACAAGCTCAAGCTCAGCACCGGCAGCCTGCTGAGCCTCGACAACCAGATTGACGCCACCACCGGCACCATCAAGCTTAAAGCTCGCTTCGCAAACGTTGACGACGCCCTGTTTCCCAACCAGTTCGTTAACGCCCGCATGCTGGTGGATACCCAGCAAAACGCCGTCGTTATCCCGACCAGCGCGCTGCAAATGGGTAACGAAGGGAATTTCGTCTGGGTGCTGAACAGCGATAACAAAGTCAGCAAGCATCTGGTGACGACCGGCATTCAGGACAGCCAAAAAGTGGTGATTTCCGCCGGGCTTTCCGCAGGCGATCGCGTAGTGACCGACGGGATTGACCGTCTGACGGAAGGCGCAAAAGTAGAGGTCGTTGAAGCCCATTCGGCTACCGCCAGCGCTACGTCAGATAAAGCAGACGCGAAGCCTGCGCGGCAGCATAACGGAGAGAAATCCTGATGCAGGTGCTCCCTCCCAGCGCAACGGGCGGGCCTTCCCGCCTGTTTATTCTGCGTCCCGTGGCGACGACGCTGCTGATGGTCGCCATCCTGCTTGCCGGGATCATTGGCTACCGGTTTCTGCCGGTTTCCGCCCTGCCGGAAGTGGATTACCCGACCATTCAGGTCGTCACGCTCTATCCTGGCGCCAGCCCGGATGTGGTGACGTCGGCGATTACCGCGCCGCTGGAACGCCAGTTTGGACAAATGTCCGGCCTGAAGCAGATGTCCTCCCAGAGCGCCGGTGGCGCATCGGTGGTGACGCTACAGTTCCAGCTCACGCTGCCGCTGGACGTCGCCGAGCAGGAAGTGCAGGCCGCCATCAACGCCGCCACCAACCTGCTCCCTTCCGATCTGCCGAACCCGCCGGTTTACAGCAAGGTTAACCCCGCAGATCCTCCGATCATGACGCTCGCCGTCACCTCGACCGCCATCCCGATGACCCAGGTTGAAGATATGGTCGAGACGCGCGTCGCCCAGAAAATCTCGCAGGTTTCCGGCGTCGGCCTGGTGACGCTTTCCGGCGGGCAACGCCCTGCGGTACGCGTGAAGCTGAACGCCCCGGCGCTGGCCGCCCTCGGTATCACCAGCGAAACGGTGCGCACCGCTATCACCAGCGCGAACGTCAACTCTGCGAAAGGCAGCCTCGACGGCCCTGAACGGGCGGTTACGCTATCAGCCAACGATCAGATGCAGTCTGCGGAAGACTATCGCAACCTTATTATTGCCTGGCAGAACGGTGCGCCAATTCGCCTTGGCGACGTGGCGACCGTAGAACAGGGAGCTGAGAATACCTGGCTTGGGGCCTGGGCCAACCGGCAGCAGGCGATCGTGATGAACGTCCAGCGTCAGCCCGGCGCCAACATCATCGACACCGCCGACAGCATTCGCCAGATGCTGCCCGCGCTGACTCAAAGCCTGCCGAAGTCGGTGGAAGTCAAACTTCTCAGCGACAGAACCACCAATATTCGCGCCTCCGTCAGCGATACTCAGCACGAGCTGATGCTCGCCATCGCGCTGGTCGTCATGATCATTTACGTTTTCCTGCGCAACGTTCCCGCCACCATCATTCCGGCGGTGGCGGTGCCGCTGTCGCTGATCGGCACCTTCGCGGTGATGGTGTTCCTCGACTTTTCCGTCAACAACCTCACGCTGATGGCGCTGACCATTGCCACCGGCTTTGTGGTCGACGACGCCATTGTGGTTATCGAGAACATCTCGCGCTATATCGAAAAAGGTGAAAAGCCGCTGGCGGCGGCGCTGAAAGGCGCAGGGGAAATTGGCTTTACGATTATCTCCCTCACCTTCTCGCTGATTGCCGTGCTGATTCCGCTGCTGTTTATGGGCGATATCGTGGGCCGCCTGTTCCGCGAGTTTGCCGTCACCCTCGCGGTGGCAATTTTGATTTCCGCCATTGTCTCGCTGACGCTCACGCCGATGATGTGCGCGCGCATGCTCAGCCATGAATCTCTGCGCAAGCAAAACCGTTTCTCCCGTGCGAGCGAGCGCTTTTTCGAACGCGTGATTGCCGCCTATGGCCGAATGCTCACCAAAGTTCTGCGTCACCCGTGGCTGACGCTCGGCGTCGCCTTCGGCACTCTGGCACTGACGGTCGTGCTGTGGGTCTTTATTCCTAAAGGCTTCTTCCCGATTCAGGACAACGGCATCATCCAGGGTACGCTTCAGGCGCCGCAGTCCGTCTCCTTTGCCAGCATGGCCCAGCGTCAGCAGCAGGTCGCGGATGCGATCATGAAGGATCCGGCGGTGGAAAGCCTGACGTCGTTTGTCGGCGTTGACGGCACTAACCCGTCGCTTAACAGCGCCCGCTTGCAGATCAACCTCAAGCCACTTTCCGACCGCGCAGACCGCATTAAAACGGTCATCGAACGCCTGCAAACCAACGTGGCCAAGGTTCCCGGCGTGGCGCTGTATCTTCAGCCGATTCAGGATTTAACCATCGACACCACGGTGAGCCGCACGCCGTATCAGTTCACCTTACAGGCCACTTCACTGGAAGAGCTGAGCACCTGGGTGCCGCAGCTGATGGAAAAACTACAGGCCCAGCCGCAGCTGTCAGACGTCAGCAGCGACTGGCAGGATCGGGGGCTGGTGGCCTATATCAACGTGGATCGCGCCACCGCGAGCCGCCTGGGCATTTCAATGTCTGACGTAGATAATGCGCTGTACAACGCGTTCGGCCAGCGGCTGATTTCCACCATTTATACCCAGGCAAATCAGTATCGGGTGGTGCTCGAGCACGACACCAGCGCGACGCCAGGGCTGAGCGCGCTGGATAATATCCGCCTGAGCAGCACCGGCGGCGGCACCGTGCCGCTGAGCGCCATCGCCAAAATCGAACAGCGCTTTGCGCCGCTGTCGATTAACCACCTCGACCAGTTCCCGTCGACGACGATTTCCTTTAACGTGCCGGACGATTACTCCTTAGGCGAAGCGGTGCAGGCGATCTCCACCGCCGAAAAAGATCTTTCGATGCCGACCGATATGACCACCCAGTTCCAGGGCAGCACCCTCGCCTTCCAGGCGGCGCTCGGCAGCACCATCTGGCTGATTGTGGCCGCCGTGGTGGCGATGTATATCGTGCTGGGCGTGCTGTACGAAAGCTTCATTCATCCGATTACCATTCTCTCCACGCTGCCGACCGCGGGCGTGGGCGCGCTGCTGGCGCTGATGCTGGCCGGGGCCGAGCTGGACGTTATCGCCATCATCGGCATCATCCTGCTGATCGGCATCGTGAAGAAGAACGCCATCATGATGATCGACTTTGCGCTTGCCGCCGAGCGCGAGCAGGGCATGGCTCCGCACGAGGCCATTTATCAGGCCTGTCTGCTGCGCTTCCGCCCGATACTGATGACCACGCTGGCGGCTCTGCTGGGCGCGCTGCCGCTGATGCTTTCCACCGGCGTGGGCGCTGAGCTGCGCCGTCCGCTGGGGATTGGCATGGTTGGCGGGCTGATGGTCAGCCAGGTCTTAACCCTGTTTACCACGCCGGTTATCTATCTGCTGTTCGACCGCCTGTCGCACTACACTCGCCGCCGCTTTGGCCGCCGCAGTGAGGAGCTACAGTGAAATTCTTCGCGCTGTTTATCTACCGGCCGGTCGCGACGATTCTGCTGACGATAGCCATCACGCTGTGCGGCGTGCTGGGCTTCCGCCTGCTGCCTGTCGCCCCGCTGCCGCAGGTGGATTTCCCGGTGATAATGATCAGCGCCTCGTTGCCGGGTGCCTCGCCGGAAACCATGGCTTCATCGGTAGCCACTCCGCTGGAACGCGCGCTTGGCCGCATTGCGGGCGTGAATGAAATGACGTCGTCCAGCTCGCTGGGCAGCACGCGTATTATTCTGGAATTCAACTTTGACCGCGATATCAACGGCGCCGCTCGCGATGTCCAGGCCGCGATTAACGCCGCGCAAAGCCTGCTGCCGAGCGGCATGCCCAGCCGCCCAACCTACCGTAAAGCCAACCCGTCCGACGCGCCGATTATTATCCTGACGCTAACCTCAGACACGCTTTCCCAGGGTCAGCTTTACGATTTCGCCTCCACGCAGCTGGCGCAGACCGTTTCACAAATCGACGGCGTGGGCGACGTGGACGTCGGAGGAAGCTCCCTGCCCGCGGTACGCGTAGATCTGAATCCTCAGGCGTTGTTTAACCAGGGCGTTTCGCTGGACGCGGTCAGAACGGCTATCGACAACGCCAACGTGCGTCGTCCGCAGGGCGCGGTGGAAGAAGACTCGAGGCGCTGGCAGATCCAAACGAACGATGAGCTGAAAACCGCCGCCGAATACCAGCCGCTGATCGTCCATTACAACAACGGCGGGGCGGTACATCTGAGCGACGTGGCGACGGTGAGCGACTCGGTGCAGGACGTACGTAACGCCGGAATGACCAACGCCAAGCCTGCGATTTTGCTGATGATTCGCAAATCGCAGGAGGCCAACATCATCGAAACGGTCGACCGCATTCGGGCAAAAATCCCCGAGCTGCGCGAAACCATTCCGGCCTCCATTGATTTGCAGATTGCGCAGGACCGCTCGCCCACCATTCGCGCTTCCCTTGCCGAAGTCGAGCAGTCGCTGGTGATTTCCGTTGCGCTGGTGATTCTGGTGGTGTTCCTGTTCCTGCGCTCCGGCCGCGCCACGCTGATCCCAGCCGTCGCCGTGCCGGTGTCGCTGATTGGCACGTTTATCGCCATGTATCTGTGCGGCTTTAGCCTCAATAACCTGTCGCTGATGGCGCTCACCATCGCCACCGGCTTTGTGGTGGACGACGCCATTGTGGTGCTGGAAAACATCTCCCGCCACCTTGAGGCCGGAGTGAAACCGCTCCAGGCGGCGCTGCAAGGCGTGCGTGAAGTCGGCTTCACCGTGCTATCCATGAGCCTGTCGCTGGTCGCCGTCTTCCTGCCGCTGCTGCTGATGGGCGGGCTGCCGGGGCGCTTGTTCAAAGAGTTTGCCGTCACGCTGTCGGTGGCGATTGGTATTTCGCTGGTCGTCTCGCTAACCCTCACGCCGATGATGTGCGGCTGGCTGTTAAAGAACAAGCCGCCGCACAGCCCAAGCCGTAACCGAGGGTTTGGTCGCGTGCTGGTCGCCATGCAGCAGGGCTATGGCCGTTCGCTGAAGTGGGTGCTCAACCACGCTAAGCTGGTGGGCCTGGTGCTGATCGCCACTATCGCACTGAACGTCTGGCTGTATATCGCCATTCCGAAAACCTTCTTCCCCGAGCAGGATACCGGCCGCCTGATGGGGAATATTCAGGCCGATCAGAGCATTTCGTTCCAGGCCATGCGCGGTAAACTGCAGGACTTCATGAAGATCATCCGTGAAGATCCGGCGGTCGATAACGTGACCGGGTTTACCGGCGGATCGCGTGTGAACAGCGGCATGATGTTTATCTCGCTCAAACCGCTCAGCGAACGAACTGAAACTGCCCAGCAGGTTATCGACCGCCTGCGTAAAAAGCTGGCGAAAGAGCCGGGAGCCAGCCTGTTCCTGATGGCGGTGCAGGATATTCGCGTCGGTGGCCGTTCGGCCAACGCCAGCTATCAGTACACGCTGCTGTCCGACAGCCTCGCGGATTTACGCACCTGGGAGCCGAAAATCCGCCAGGCCTTCGCCAAACTGCCGCAGCTGGCCGACGTGAACTCGGACCAGCAGGACAACGGTGCGGAAATGGATCTCACCTACGACAGGGAAACCATGGCGCGGCTGGGGATCAGCGTGTCGGACGCCAACAACCTGCTGAATAACGCCTTCGGGCAGCGTCAGATTTCCACCATCTACCAGCCCCTGAATCAGTACAAAGTGGTGATGCAGGTCGACCCGCGCTACACCCAGGACATCAGCTCGCTTGACCAGATGTTCGTCACCAACAAAGAAGGCAAGCCGATTCCGCTTTCCTACTTCGCAAAATGGCAGCCTGCCAACGCACCGCTGTCGGTGAACCATCAGGGGCTGTCGGCGGCGTCGACGATTTCCTTTAACCTGCCAACCGGCGTGTCACTTAGCGAAGCCAGCGATGCAATCGACCGCACCATGACCTCGCTTGGCGTGCCGTCCACCGTGCGCGGCAGCTACGCGGGCACGGCGCAGGTCTTCCAGGACACGATGAAGTCGCAGATAATCCTGATTATCGCGGCGATTGCCACCGTCTACATCGTGCTGGGCATTCTGTATGAAAGCTACGTCCATCCGCTGACGATTCTCTCGACCCTGCCCTCCGCGGGCGTGGGCGCGCTGCTGGCGCTGGAGCTGTTTGGCGCGCCGTTCAGCCTGATTGCGCTCATCGGTATCATGCTGCTGATAGGCATCGTGAAGAAGAACGCCATCATGATGGTCGACTTTGCCATCGACGCGCAGCGTAACGGCAACCTCCAGCCTGAAGAGGCCATTTTCCAGGCCTGCCTGCTGCGCTTCCGCCCGATTATGATGACGACGCTGGCCGCGCTGTTTGGCGCCCTGCCGCTGGTGCTGACCAGCGGCGACGGGGCCGAGCTGCGCCAGCCGCTGGGGATTACGATTGTCGGCGGTCTGGTGGTTAGCCAGCTGTTGACGCTCTACACCACGCCGGTTGTCTATCTGTTCTTTGACCGCCTGCGTCTGCGGTTTAGCCGTAAAGCCCGTAAAGATGAGGTGCTGAACTAAATGACCGACCTGCCCGCCGCCGTTCGCTGGCAACTGTGGATTGTTGCCTTCGGCTTTTTTATGCAGTCGCTGGACACCACTATCGTCAATACCGCTCTGCCGTCGATGGCGGCCAGCCTGGGAGAAAGCCCGCTGCACATGCACTCGGTGATTGTCTCCTACGTGCTGACGGTGGCGGTGATGCTGCCCGCCAGCGGCTGGCTGGCGGACAGAGTCGGCGTGCGCAATATCTTTTTCAGCGCCATCGTACTGTTCACCATCGGCTCGCTGTTTTGCGCCCACGCATCAACCCTTGATGAGCTGGTGATGGCGCGGGTGGTGCAGGGAATTGGCGGAGCCATGATGGTGCCGGTGGGCAGGCTGACGGTGATGAAAATCGTGCCGCGCGAGCAGTACATGGCGGCCATGACCTTCGTGACCCTGCCAGGCCAGATTGGTCCGCTGCTCGGCCCGGCGCTGGGCGGCATGCTGGTTGAATACGCCTCGTGGCACTGGATCTTCCTGATAAATCTGCCGGTCGGCATCATCGGGGCGGTAGCCACGCTCTGGCTGATGCCCAACTACACCCTGCAAACCCGCCGCTTCGATATGGGCGGCTTTGCGCTGCTGGCGTTTGGCATGGCGGCGCTGACCATCGCCCTCGACGGGCAAAAGGGGCTAGGTATTTCTACGCTAGCCCTCAGCCTGCTGGTTGGCGGCGGCGGGCTGGCAATCCTGCTGTATATCTGGCATGCGCGGGGCAATGAAAACGCGCTGTTCAACCTGAATTTATTTAAGACTCACACCTTCTCGCTCGGCCTGCTGGGCAGCTTCTGCGGACGAATCGGCAGCGGCATGCTGCCGTTTATGACGCCGGTATTCCTGCAAATTGGCCTGGGTTTCTCCCCGTTTCACGCCGGGCTGATGATGATCCCGATGGTTCTCGGCAGCATGGGGATGAAGCGAATCGTGGTGCAGGTGGTGAACCGTTTTGGCTATCGTCGCGTGCTGGTTGTCGCCACCCTTGGCCTGGCGCTTATTAGCCTGCTGTTTATGGCCACCGCCCTGCTCGGCTGGTACTACCTGCTGCCGGTGGTGCTGTTCATTCAGGGGATGGTTAACTCAATGCGCTTCTCTTCGATGAACACGCTGACGCTGAAAGATTTGCCCGACGAGCTCGCCAGCGGCGGGAACAGCATGCTGTCGATGGTGATGCAGCTTTCCATGAGCATCGGCGTCACGGTCGCGGGCCTGCTGCTCGGCATGTACGGCCACCACCAGCTGGCGCCGGACAGCCCGGTGGTGCACAACGTCTTCCTTTATACCTATCTGAGCATGGCGGCGATCATCGCCCTCCCCGCGCTGGTCTTCGCCCGCGTACCTAAGGACACCACTAAAAACGTCATCATCGCGCGGCGTAAAAGGAGCCAATCATGAAATTCTGGCGACCGGGCATTACCGGCAAGCTGTTTCTCGCCATCTTTTCCACCTGCCTGCTGGTGCTGGCGATCATGCACTGGGGGGTGCGGCTAAGCTTTGAGCGCGGATTTATCGACTATATTAAGCGCGGCAACGAACAGCGGCTGGAAATGCTCAGCGACGCGCTAGGAGAACAGTACGCTCTGCACGGCAACTGGCAGTTTCTGCGCCACAACGATCGCTTTATGTTCCAGATCCTGCGTTCGTTCGAGCACGACGGCGACGGACACAATCCGAATATGCCGCCGCACGGCTGGCGAACGCAGTTCTGGGTGGTCGATCAGGATTATAAAGTGCTGGTTGGCCCGCGTGGCCCGGTACCGGCCGACGGCACGCGCCGCGCCGTTAACGTCAACGGGCGCGATGCCGGCTGGGTGATAGCCTCGCCCGTTGAGCGCCTGACGCGCAACACGGACATCAACTTTGACCGCCAGCAGCGGCGTACCAGTTGGATTATCGTCGCGCTCTCAACCCTGCTGGCCGCTGCGGCTACCTTCCTGCTCGCTCGCGGCCTGCTTGCCCCGGTTAAGCGGCTGGTAGACGGCACGCATAAGCTGGCGGCGGGCGATTTCACCACCCGCGTGGATTCAACCAGCCAGGATGAACTCGGCAAGCTGGCGCAGGACTTCAACCAGCTCGCCAGCACGCTGGAAAAGAACCACAATATGCGCCGCGCCTACATGGCTGATATTTCACACGAATTGCGCACGCCGCTGGCGATTTTACGCGGTGAACTGGAGGCAATTCAGGACGGCGTCCGCAAATTCACGCCGGAATCCGTAGCTTCATTGCAGATGGAAGTCGCCACTCTGACCAAGCTGGTCGACGATTTACATCAGCTGTCGATGTCCGATGAAGGCGCGCTGGCCTACCAGAAAAAATCTCTCGATATCATCACCCTGCTTGAAGTCGTCGCGGGCGCCTTCCGCCAGCGCTTCGACTCCCGTAGCCTGAGCATCCGCCTCGCCCTGCCCGACCAGGTGACCATCTTTGGCGACAGCGACCGGCTGATGCAGCTGTTCAATAACCTGCTGGAGAACAGCCTGCGCTATACCGACCCGGGCGGGCAGCTGCTGATTTCGGGTGAAGTCGTCCAGCAGCGCTTCGTGATGACCTTTGCCGACAGCGCCCCTGGGGTTAACGACGAACAGCTCGCCATGCTGTTTGACCGCTTTTACCGCACGGAAGGATCGCGCAACCGGGCAAGCGGCGGTTCGGGACTGGGGCTGTCAATTTGCCAGAATATTGTCGCGGCGCATGGCGGCAGCCTGAAGGCCGGCCATTCGCCTTTCGGCGGCGTTAGCATTACAGTAGAGTTACCGCTGGATCCAGAATCAATGAGAAACGTATGACCGATTTTCCGCTTGATGACAATGCCCCGCGCATTTTGATTGTTGAAGACGAGCCGAAGCTGGGGCAACTGCTTATCGACTATCTGAGAGCCGCCAGCTACGCTCCGTCGCTGATTACCCACGGCGACCAGGTTTTGCCTTACGTGCGCCAGACGCCGCCGGATTTAATCCTGCTGGATTTAATGCTGCCCGGCACCGACGGCCTGACGCTGTGCCGCGAAATCCGCCGTTTCTCTGAGGTGCCGATCGTAATGGTCACCGCGAAAATAGAAGAAATCGACCGTCTGCTAGGGCTGGAGATCGGCGCCGATGATTATATCTGCAAGCCTTACAGCCCGCGTGAGGTGGTGGCGCGTGTCAAAACCATTCTGCGCCGCTGTAAACGCCAGCGCGAACCGATCCCCGCAGGGGAAGAGAGCCCGCTGATTATCGACGAAGGCCGCTTCCAGGCGAGCTGGCGCGACAAGCTGTTGGATTTAACGCCTGCGGAATTCCGCCTGCTAAAAACGCTCTCTCACGAGCCGGGTAAAGTCTTCTCGCGCGAGATGCTGCTGAACCATCTTTATGATGATTATCGCGTAGTGACGGACAGAACCATCGACAGCCACATCAAAAATCTGCGCCGCAAGCTCGAGTCGCTTGACGAAGAGCAGTCATTTATTCGCGCGGTTTACGGCGTGGGATACCGCTGGGAAGCCGACGCCTGCCGAATGATGTAAACCCTTATCAAATGCCTCTCACCGAGGCATTTTTTTGATCTTGATTCCAGTAAATCTGCACCTTCAGAAATAGCCCACCGGTTGTTACACCCTGTTTTCAATAGTAAAATGAACCAGATCACATAATCGCACCTTGCGTGTTTTAACGCTTTATTTTCCAGTAAATTCCAGTAAATTCAATTCAACCCGCCGCCCAATAAGCGTTCGCAAAATCAGGGAAAAGCGAGAGCGGAGCAGAATTTTTTCTGTTCATTTGAAAAAAAGGGAATTTGCCATGAAAACTTATCTGTTTTACTCAAACGAGATCGCCGTAAACGTCTATGAGAGAAAGTCTTTATCTCCTGAGGACAAGAAACAATTAAAATATGAGGGTTTCCAGAAAATGCCTTTCGAGACGGAGGCCGTCGATGAGGCAGCCGCGACTGAATGTATGCTGGAGCATTTCAGGGCCAACATCGAAGCGCTGGAAGAATTTACCAGGGATTGCTGCATCCCGGCGTCAATCTTTAGTCTGATCTATCTTTCATGAAACGGCCGCTGTCGCTCGTGCAGTCTGCACTCAGAGAAGCATGGCATGACCGGGTAAACTGCGACGGGGGCAAATTTTCGGTCTCTGGCAATCCAGGAGCTCTTCAGGCGCTGGCAGCGCTGAAAAAGCCGCTGCCGGATACGCTACATTTTATCTGGATAGGCAATCTGCAAAGCCTGGATTTAGAATATATTGATATCTGGCAGCGGGTGAATGCCGATAAAGATATTAATCTGTGGCACGATGCCGACTGCTCGTATTGCGATCTGTTTCATAAAACTCTGGTTCAGCATGCCAAAAGTGTAGCCGTGCAGGATTCAAGACAATTGTTAATCAGCCTTCAAAATGAGGCGTTTCATTATATTTACCCCCGGTTAGACGCAAACCATACCTTTAATACACTGGCCCTTGAATTTTTACAGCGCAAGGGGATCGAAGCAGCGGAAAAAACTAAAGCATCTTCACCCGCGTTTGCTAAATCACTCGGCAGAATGACACTGCGAAATATTACAGATATTTTTACTGCAAAACTCTCTCATTTAAAAAAATATTATTACTATGAAGTTATCCTCAGAGGTAATTTTGCCTGCGCCAGCGACATCGCAAGACTGATAATACTCTACCACCACGGGGGGATTTACCTCGACGTTGATACGCTACCGGCTACGGCAAATCATTTCCCCAAAACAATATCGATACTCAAGCAGCAGGGTCTCTACGGGAATGAGTTTGCCACGGCTGCACTCGCAGATGCTGCGCTGCAAAAAATAAGAAATATCGCCAGAATTGAACATAGCATCGAGAATAGCCTCCGAAAAATATCGAATATAACCGAAGCCGAGCGAAATGCTCTTTTCCACAGCATAGATGAAGAAGCGCAGCCTATTCGACTGGCGACTATACGGCCTCTGGGAGAAGTGCTTTGCTATCCCCAATTCATCATTCAAAGCGCCGTACCTTCCCTGGCTGGCGTTTATTTTAGCAATGTTATTGGGGCACACCGAGGCGCCAAAACCTTATCTATTCTGTTGCGCAGTATAAAAAAGAGATATCGCTACCTGGAAAATAATAACGCCATTTTTTCCTGCGCCCATAAGCACGTTCCCCCTCATTACCTTTCGCGCTTATTAGGTTACCGTATGGAAAGTCTCACCCGGTCCGGGGAAATAACCCTTGCCTTAACCGGCCCGGGTCTGATTGTTGAAGTTCTTCTGGGGCTGGCCCTGCATTTATTAAAACCTGAAGAAGATATTCCGCCCGATTTCCTGTCGCTATTTATGCAAAATGACCGCCACGGAATCGCTTTCTTTGACCATACGCTACACACGCCAAAAGGCTTATATTCCTCATGGATGAATGGATGTTAAAAAACCGACCGGCAAGGATTTTCCGCCACCATGATGTTTAGAAAGGAAGCCCTGGCCCATCGAAACACGGGCTGGCAGGGCAAAGCCGTTATTTATCGGGGTTTCCCCCTATGGCTATTAGCCGTGATGACGCTGTTTTTTTTCACGCTGGTGATGATATTTCTTTGTTTTGGCAGCTGGCACCGCCGGGTAGTCGTCACCGGCGAGCTGGTTTCGGTGCCCCGGGCAATTACTCTTTACTCTCAGCAGACGGGAATTATCGAACGCAGCTTCGTCGAGGCGGGTGAAAGCGTTAAGAAAGGCTCGCCGCTCTATGAAATAAACGTTGACCGTACCACCCCTGCCGGCGGGCTAAGCAAACTCCAAAAGCAAAGCATTGAAAAGCGCCTCGCGGCGTTAAACAGCATCGTTCTGCGGGTTCAGCAGAATAAGCAGGTCGCAATTAACGCGCTAATCAAGCAAAAAGCCAGCTACGAAGCAGCGTTAACACACTCGCAGATGATGTTAGCCAGCGCCCGCGCGGGTCTTAAGGAGACGCGGCAGAACATGGAAAGTTATAAAAGCCATTTGCAAAGAGGCCTTATTACCAAAGATCAGCTGGCAAACCAAGCGTCTCTGTACCATCAACAGCAAATTAACCTGCTAAATATTAGCACTCAGCATGAGCAAAACACGCTGCAAAATATTCTGCTGAGCAGCACGCTGCAAACCGAGTCTGCCGACTTTGATAATCAGGTCTTTCAGCTTGAAATCCAAAGCAATGAGCTGCAAAGTCAGCTCGCTAATACTGCCGCGCAGGGCACCATCGTTGTCACCTCCCCCGTCGACGGTAAGGTTGAAATAACCGGCGCTGAAACGGGACAAATGATAAATCAGGGTGACAGCCTGGTGCAGATCATCCCTGGCAATGCCAGCCGCTATGCGTTAGTGCTTTGGGTGCCCGCCCGCGTCGTCCCTTATATTTCCCCTGGCGACACGGTCAACGTCCGCTACGCTGCTTTCCCGGCTGAAAAATTTGGCCAGTTTTTTAGCACCATCGAGTCCATTTCTAAACTCCCCACGCCCGCGCAGGAAATGGCCAGATGGCCTTCGGCAAAAGAGAAGCTTACCTCAGTATCCGAGACCTGGTACAAGCTGATTGCCAAACCCAGCGCCACGCTCTTTCGCTATCGGGATCAAACTTTTTTGCCCCAGAACGGGATGCGGGCAAGCTGCGTTCTGTTTCTGGAAAAAAGAAGCCTGATGGAGTGGATTATCTCCCCGCTTTCCCGCATCAAAAATGACACCACGGGCCCGATAAATGAAGACTGATCATACGCTGCCGGGCCTTAGCGGGCTGAATATAAAACTCCGTCGAAGGGTGCCGCTTATTTTACAAAGCGAGGCAGGGGAATGCGGCCTGGCCTGCATCGCCATGATTGCTTCCTGGCACGGCAGGCAGACTTCGGTTTTGGCTCTGCGACAGAATCACGGCATTTCCCTGCATGGCTGCACGCTTGATACGCTCGCCCAGATCGCCCGGGAGCTGGGCATGGCCTCGCGGGCATTTTATGTTGAGCTTGATGAACTGCATAAGCTCTCTCTGCCGTGCATATTGCATTGGGATTTCAATCACTTTGTCGTACTGACCCGCATCAGCGGGAATAAAATCACGCTGCACGACCCTGCTTCCGGTCTGAAAGTCGTCAAGCTCGAGGCGTTTTCGAAATCTTTTACCGGCATAGCGTTCGAGCTGTGGCCCGGCATGACATTTACCCGCCAGATTGAGCAGCCGAAGATAAAAATGCTCGATCTGCTGCGCAACATAAGCCGCCTGAAAAGCGTATTGGGCAAACTGTTTTTACTTTCCTTAATGGTTGAATTTATCAGCCTTCTGCTGCCCGTCGGCACGCAGCTCATCATGGATCACGTGATACCGGAAAACGACCGGAGCCTGCTGTCGGTTATCTGTTTTGGGCTGGCCATCATGACGTTGCTGCAAACCGGCATAAGCCTGTGGCGCTACTGGTCGGTTATTACCCTTAACGTCACCACGGACCTGCAGTGGAAGGACGGACTGTTCCGGCATATGCTCCGCCTGCCGCTGGCGTGGTTTGAAAAGCGTAAGCTGGGCGATATCCAGTCCCGCTATTTTTCTATCGACACGCTGCGCGAAACCTTTTTTGCTGAAATCACCGGCGGGATGGTGAGCTTGCTTATCCTCTGCGGCTCGCTGGCGCTGCTGTTTTTTTATGGCGGCGCACTGAGCTTTGTCGCCCTGGGCTTTACGCTGGTTTATATCCTCATCAGGTTAATGACGTGGCCGGTTTACCGGCAGCTGTCGGAGGAGCAAATGATCAAAGAGGCCAGCGCCAGCTCGTACCTGACCGAAACGCTCTTTAGCGTCGGCACCATACGTTCGCAGGGGCTGGCAGATCGGCGAAGCCGCAGCATGATGAACCTCAATGTGGATACGGCAAACGCCGCCATCACGCTTGAAAAATTCGACATGACTTTCAGCCTGATAGGCACGCTTATCGGCGCCTGTGAATACATTTTGATCCTCTGGCTTGGCGTCACGCGGGTGATGGATAACCAGATGACGCTGGGGGCATGGATTGCCTTCGGCACCTTTCGGGGGATTTTTTCCGACCGCGCCCTCGCCTTCACCAACACGCTGCTCAATCTGCGGATGCTCTCTTTGCACAATGAACGCGTGTCCGACATCGCCCTGTCGCCCACCGAGCATGAAACGCCTGCCCGGCAGCTCTATCCAACCGGGCAGCCGCTGAGCCTTACCGCACAATCGCTGACGTTTCGCTATGACAGCTATTCCGCCGCCATCATCAACGAGCTAAATTTATCCGTCGCAGCCGGGGAAAGCGTGGCGATTGTCGGCCCGTCAGGATGCGGAAAAAGCACGCTCATGAAGCTGCTTTGCGGCCTGACGGCACCGGAAAGCGGCCGGGTCTTCGTCAACGGGCGCGATATTCATCTGGCGGGCGTCAACAACTACCGTCGCGCCATCGCCACCATTCTTCAGGATGACAAACTGCTGTCCGGCTCGCTGCGCAGCAATATTTCTGGATTTTCAAAAGAAGTGGACGAAGCCTGGCTCGTCGAATGTGCAAAGCTCAGCCATATTCACGACGATATTTCAGCGCTGCCAATGGGCTATGACACGCTTGTCGGAGAGCTGGGCGAAGGGCTTTCCGGCGGGCAAAAGCAGCGTTTATTTATCGCGCGGGCACTTTACGGACGCCCCGGCATTCTTTTTATGGATGAGGCCACCAGCCATCTGGATGAGCAGAACGAGCGGCTGATCAACGAGGCTATTGCAGGCTTAAATATCACTCGGGTTATTATTGCCCACCGCGCGTCCACCATTGCCTCAGCCCACAGGGCTATCTCGCTCTGCCCTCGGCCTCCTTGCTGAAGGTGGTTTCCGGAGTCAATTAGCGCTACAATTCCCGCCCTAAAATTGGGGTAATCCCACAGCTTTGCTATAGCCGCTTCGCCAGGTGAGGCGGTTCTGACCTGAAATCAGACCGAGAAAATCATGTTTAAACCAGAACTTTTATCGCCGGCGGGAACGCTGAAAAATATGCGTTACGCCTTTGCCTATGGCGCGGACGCGGTTTATGCGGGCCAGCCGCGCTACAGCCTGCGCGTGCGCAATAACGAATTCAACCACGAGAACCTTCAGCTCGGCATCAACGAAGCCCACGAGCTGGGGAAAAAATTCTACGTTGTGGTGAACATCGCGCCGCACAATGCCAAGCTGAAAACCTTTATCCGCGATCTGAAGCCGGTGGTCGAAATGGGCCCGGACGCGCTGATTATGTCCGATCCTGGTTTAATCATGCTGGTGCGCGAAGCCTTCCCGGAGATGGACATTCACCTGTCCGTGCAGGCCAACGCCGTGAACTGGGCCACCGTAAAGTTCTGGAAGCAAATGGGGCTGACCCGCGCCATTCTTTCCCGCGAGCTGTCCCTGGAAGAAATCGCTGAAATTCGCGAGCAGGTGCCGGAAATGGAGCTGGAAATCTTCGTTCACGGCGCGCTGTGCATGGCTTACTCCGGCCGCTGTCTGCTGTCCGGCTACATCAACAAGCGCGACCCGAATCAGGGCACCTGCACCAACGCCTGCCGCTGGGAATATAAGGTTGAAGAAGGCAAAGAGGATGAGGTCGGCAATATCGTTCACGTCCACGAGCCGATCCCCGTGCAAAACATTGAGCCAACGCTGGGCGTAGGGGCGCCAACCGATAAAGTCTTTATGATGGAAGAGGCCAAACGTCCGGGCGAGTACATGACGGCGTTCGAGGACGAGCATGGCACCTACATCATGAACTCTAAGGATCTGCGCGCCATTGAGCACGTCGAGCGCCTGACCAAAATGGGCGTTCACTCCTTAAAAATCGAAGGCCGCACCAAGTCCTATTACTACTGCGCGCGCACCGCTCAGGTTTATCGCCGGGCGATTGACGACGCGGCAGCGGGCAAACCGTTTGACCCGACGCTGCTGCAAACGCTGGAAGGCCTGGCGCACCGCGGCTACACCGAAGGGTTCCTGCGCCGACATACGCACGACAGCCATCAAAATTACGAATACGGCCATTCCATCTCAGAACGCCAGCAGTTTGTCGGGGAGTTTACCGGTGAACGCCGGGGCGATCTGGCGGCGGTCGCGGTGAAAAACAAGTTCCTGCTCGGCGACAGTCTGGAACTAATGACCCCGCAGGGCAACGTCACCTTCACGCTCGAAGTGCTTGAAAACACTAAGGCTCAGGCGATTGAAGTGGCGCCCGGCGACGGTCACACCGTATGGTTGCCTGTACCGCAGGATGTGTCGCTGGATTATGCGCTACTGATGCGCAATTTAGCCGGTCAGACCACCCGCAATCCGCACGCTAACTAGTTAATTTGGGTTATTTTTTCGCGCTGGGACAATTCTTAGAATTCGATCACACACCGCTCGGCTTGAGCAAGTTATAGTTCGCGGGCTGAAAAACATAACCCATAAATGCTAGTTGTACCAGGAACCACCTCCTTGGCCCGCGCAATCTCCCTTGCACGGGCCTTCTTTTTGGTAGCTATCAAATTGAAATAAAAGGATTTATTTCTATCAATGTCCACACATTGACCTCCCCGACAAAAACCATAATAAAAACAAAATTTTAGTAAGCTACTTTTTTCTAGCAAGAACAAATAATTCTACTGAAACTAACTGTTCGACTTTGTACAGCACCGCTACGTCGTCGGCTGTTATCCTCCCATTCCCCCGAATGACAGACATAGGCGTCAGTCAGTCGCAGCCCTGACTGTTTAACGTTTGCACGATGGCAGCGTGGTTGATGTTGCGCACAAAATGCATGATTTTATTGAGTTGTTTATTCATAGAGGCATAATGAATCCAGATGCAGCAATGTTCAAAGCAGCCCTATTTTTTAACCGCAGAAACAACGATGAAAAGATTAGCAAAGGAATTTTATGTTACAGCAATATTTCGTTAGTGATAATGTTCAATCCGCAATTCAAAAATATAGAGAAGTATTATCTGAATATGTAACGGATAGTGATTTCTCGAATAATCGCAATATGCACATCCGTGCTATATTGACAGCTATGCAAAGTTCACCACAGACGTGGGATGCATCCACTCAATTTAATGTAAACAATATCGGACCTACATTTTTAAGAGAACTAGCCGTAACAGAGTTAAATGAAATAAGCTTAAACTTTACTTTTACATCCTGCTTTAGATTTTTACTTGAAAAGAACATTAAGACTCCGGAAGAAATGGTCGGATTTCTCAAAAAAATGCAAGATTTTGCTATTTATAGAGCAAGTGAGTTTGATGAAACAAATTGCGACCAAATTAACTACGCTTTAAAAGAGATGCCAATTGCAATTATTAAAGAGTTTATTAATGGTGAGCAGGTTAAAGGATTTACCGATCTAGAAACTCAAATATCAAAAGCAGAAGAAATGAAGAATGAATGGTTTCTAAAATTAGACGAAAAACAAAACAAAATAGATGAGATGAACGCGGAATTAAAAAGACAAGAATATGGTTTTAATTTTGTAGGACTGTATGCTGGTTTTGCAAAATTAGGTAAGATCAAATCAGGTGAGCTTAACTGGGCTAAGAAAGCCGTATTTATCTTAGGTGCATTGCTACCTATGCCTTTAATAATAGAAATGATTTACCTATTGAGGACAAAAAATGCTGTTTACAATATAGAGCATCTAATTAAAACCATCCCCATATTATCAATAACTTTCATATTGATTTATTACTTCAGAGTAGCATTGAATAATTACAGTTCTGTCCGCGCCCAAGTTATGCAAATCGAGTTAAGAAAAAGTTTATGCCGATTTATACAAAGCTACGCAGAATATGCCAAAGATATAAAAACAAAAGACAACGACATCCTCAGTAAATTTGAAGATGTAATTTTCTCCAATATTATGGCATCAGAAGAAAAAACACCATCCACATTTGATGGGATCGAGCAAATCGCAGGGTTACTTAGTGCACTTAAAAACCCTAAAGATAAAAAATAAACATATCTCAAGGGGTAACCCTTGAGAAAACAACATACCTATATACTGTCACCATCAGTTAACAAGTCGGTATAGCTCTATCTTTTTGATAAAAGCAGCATTAAATCACTTACTATTGATTTCAATTCTGATTGGCAAAAGCTAAACAAAGAACGACATTAATTCTTAGATGTTTTACGGTATTTATTTGATTACTCATATAACCTATCTTGATGCACCCTCACTAAGCGCCGCCCCCGCCCGGAAAACGCCACAGCAGCCGCGTCGTTTGTACTTTTGGCTTTCATGTATCGGCGAGTACGCAGCTTCGCACACATTTAGCGATTTAAGCAGCCATTTTGGCATTCACCAACTCAGGTTCTGGCAATCGCACCTTCTTTTTTCCGCTAATTAAGCCTGTTCTTACCCTCCCTTTCGCGACATAAGATACACTTTCTTCACACTTGTACTTCCTGAGGTAAATCATGGAGAAGTTTCCGGTCACGCTTGTGATCCTCAATGGCAAGGGTGCCAACAGTCCAGAGCTGCGCAGCGCCGTAGGCGTCATGCGTGAAGAAGGTTATACGCTGCATATGCGCGTCACCTGGGAACACGGAGATGCTGCCCGCTATGTGGACGAGGCTATTGAGCTTAGCGTTGATACCGTGATTGCCGGAGGGGGTGACGGCACCATTAATGAAGTCGCCACCGCTCTGGCACAGCGCAGCCCTGAGAAGCGCCCTGCGCTGGGAATTTTACCGCTGGGCACGGCAAATGATTTTGCCACCAGCATCGGCATTCCCGCCGAGCTGGATAAAGCTTTGCAGCTGGCGATGGTTGGCCGCGCTTTCGATATCGATCTGGTGGAAGTCAACAAATCCGCGTTCTTTATCAACATGGCTACCGGCGGCTTTGGCACGCGCATCACGACTGAAACCCCGGAGAAACTCAAGGCCGCGCTCGGCGGCGTATCCTATTTTATTCACGGGCTGCTGCGCATCGACACGCTAAAACCGGACCGCTGCGAGATTCGCGGCGAGAACTTTGGCTGGGAAGGCGATGCGCTGGTGATTGGCATCGGCAACGGTCGTCAGGCGGGCGGCGGGCAACAGCTTTGTCCACAGGCGCTGATTAACGACGGGATGTTGGATCTGCGTATTTTTACCGGAGAAGAACTGCTGCCAGCGCTGTTAACCACCCTGACAAGGCCAGAAGAAAGCCCGAACGTGATTGACGGACAGTCGTCCTGGTTTGAAATCAGCGCTCCGCACGAAATTACCTTTAATCTCGACGGCGAGCCGCTGAAAGGCAAAGAGTTTCGTATTGATGTGCATGCGAATGCGCTGCGCTGCCGCCTGCCGCCAAACTGCCCATTGCTTGGCTAGGCTCGTGAAACTCCCCTCTCGTTGAGAGGGGAACGGCTTCCTGTCAGGCAATAGTAACTTTGCCGTCCAGATAAACATCCTGCACGGCATTGATCAGCTTCACGCCTTCGGACATTGATTTCTTGAAGGCTTTACGCCCCAGAATCAGCCCCATACCGCCCGCACGCTTATTGATGACCGCCGTGCGCACCGCATCGGCAAGGTCTGTTTCACCGCCCGCCGCACCGCCTGAGTTGATCAGCCCGGCGCGCCCCATATAGCAGTTAGCGAGCTGGTAGCGCACCAGATCGATAGGGTTATCGCTGGTCAGCCTGGTGTAAACGCGATCGTCGGTATAGCCGAAGTTCACCGCTTTGTAGCCGCCGTTATTTTCAGCCATCTTCTGCTTCACGATATCCGCGCCGATGGTTGCCGCAAGGTGGTTAGCCTGACCGGTAAGGTCGGCGCTGACGTGATAGTCCACGCCGTCTTTTTTGAAATCCGGGTTACGTAAATACGCCCACAGCACGGTTACCAGCCCCAGCTCGTGCGCCCTTTCGAACGCGCTGGAGATTTCTTCAATCTGGCGGCGTGACTCAGGCGAGCCGAAGTAAATCGTCGCACCCACGGCAACCGCACCCATATTGAAAGCCTGCTCTACGCTCGCGTACAAGGTCTGATCGTAAGTAGTCGGATAGCTCAGAGTTTCGTTATGGTTCAGCTTAACGAGGAACGGAATGCGGTGCGCGTAGCGGCGGGACACGGACGCCAGCACGCCGTAGGTAGAGGCCACGCAGTTACAGCCCGCTTCAATCGCCAGCTCGACAATATTTTTGGGATCGAAATAGAGCGGGTTCGCTGCAAACGATGCCCCTGCCGAGTGTTCCACGCCCTGGTCGACGGGCAGAATGGAAAGATAGCCGGTGCCCGCAAGTCGGCCCGTGTTATACAGCGTCTGCATATTTCGCAGCACCGCTGGCGGACGGTTGTTGTCCACCATCACGCGATCCACATAGTCCGAGCCGGGCAGGTAAAGCTGGTCTGCCGGAATAGTCATACAACGATGCTGTAACAGGCCGTCGGCGTCTTTGCCAAGCAATTGCGCAATATCAGTCATACTTTGCTCCCGTAGGGTCAGCGGACAGCCTGCCCGCTGAGGATGAACATTCCTGGCTCCGGCGCCTCATGCGCCAGGAGCAGACATAATCCTGGCCCTTATCTGCGGCCTTTGCCACCCGCTTGCGCACTTTCGGCCTGGTCCATTTTGTAACGGAATGCGGCCATCGCGTACACGCTCCGCTGATTCCCTCACCACCATTCGTGAAAATGATGTACCGGGCCGATACCGTGCCCCACTTCCAGCGAATCCGCCTGCTCCAGCGCTTTTGACAGCCAGCTCTTTGCCGCCGCGATAGTTTGCGGCCAGTCGGAATAGCGCGGGCGAAGTGCGGCCAGCGCCGCAGAAAGCGTGCATCCCGTGCCGTGAGTATGGCGAGTATGTACCCTTGGAGCGGTGAAACGCTGCGCGCCCTCGCGGGTAAACAGCCAGTCCGGGCTTTCGGCATCGTCCAGATGACCGCCCTTCATCAGCACCGCCTGGCAGCCGAGATTCAGCAGCGCATCGCCCTGCTCTTTCATCTGCCTTTCGTTTTTTGCATGGGGAGCACCAAGCAGCGCCGCAGCCTCCGGCAGGTTGGGAGTAATCAGCGCCACGTGCGGCAGCAGGCGGCGGCGCAGGCTTTCCACCGCTGAAGGGGCCAGCAGAGCATCGCCGCTTTTCGCCAGCATCACCGTATCCAGCACCACGTTTTGCGCCTTATAGAAGGCCAGCCGATCCGCCACGGCTTCGACAATATCCGTCTCGGCCAGCATGCCGATCTTAGTGGTGTCGATACGCACATCGCTCAGCACCGAATCAAGCTGTGCGGCAACAAATTCAGGATCGATGCGATAAACGGACTGCACGCCGCGCGTATTCTGGGCGACCAGGGCAGTAATTACGCTGGTGCCGTAAGCGCCTAATGCGGAGAAGGTTTTCAAATCGGCCTGTATGCCCGCGCCGCCGCTCGGGTCGGTGCCCGCGATGGTCAGCGCATTGATGCGTTTCATTCCTTTCATACCAGCGCCTCCGCGTTCAGCAGATAAAGCTCATCAAGGAAAGCGGGAATAAAGCTCCCGGGGCCACGGCTTTGCTGAATAGCCTTCTCACCGGCGAGCTTCATAAACTGGCAGGCGGCGGCGACATTATCCAGCCTGGAAGCCGGCAAAGCGCTACAGGCCGCAACGGCTGCGGAAAGCGCGCAGCCGGTGCCAACCACGCGAGTCATTAATATGCCGCCGCCGGCAACGGCCCAGCTCTTCTCGCCGTCAGTGACATAATCCCGCTCCCCGGTAACGGCAACTATTGCGCCGGTTCGGCGGGCAAGGCTTTGTGCCGAGGGCAATGCGCTGAGCGCGTCGTCGATGCTGTCCACCCCGCGGCCACCGCCGCTTTCCCCGGCAAGAGCCAGGATTTCAGAGGCGTTGCCGCGAATCGCTGCGGGGCGTAAAGAGAGCAGATCGTGGGCAAACCTCGTGCGGAATGACAGCGCGCCAACGGCCACGGGATCGAAAACCCAGGGCGTCGATGATTTATTCGCAGCGTGAACCGCCGCAAGCATGGCGCGGCCGCGTTCGGCGGTGAGCGTGCCGATATTGACCAGCAGGGCGCTGGCTTGCGGGCTAAACTGCGCGGCTTCTTCTGGCTCAATCACCATGGCTGGCGCTGCGCCCAAAGCGAGCAAAACGTTGGCCGTAAAAGATTGCACGACTTCGTTGGTCATGCAGTGAACCAAAGGGGAAGCGAGGCGTAAAGCGTGTAAAACGGAGGCGGCGCGGTGGCCGGGCAGCAGGTCAGGTTGCATATGTTGCTCCTGCCAGGGCATGAAGAAGGGATGTCCTGACAGGCATCTGACTTCCCTACGCTGGCATTATCCAGATCAGGTGGTACGGGTATTTCTCAGCCTTCACAAAGAAGGGCACCCCGAGTCATTTGGTACAAAATCAAAATGTTGTGATTAACGTCCCGTTAATCGCTGCTCAGGATAGTAATGCCAGCGGGTGGTCTTGTAAACGGCAAAAGCGGCCCTTTTGGGCCATGTGTGACAGGCTGAGTGACGGTTTCAAGTAACTATCCATTTCCTAGACGCAAGCCGTCAAGAGTTTCAGGATATGTAAAATTAAATCGAGGGAGCGTTATTAATCGCCACGAAGTTAAATGGACTGATGGAATTACTGAACCAAAATTCTCATTTATGGTTGGTACGATCAAAAAGACATTAGTGACTTTTACAGGCATAAGGCACAGGCTCAAAATGAGTTTGTCTACACCCACCCATACTGATGAGCTTTACTGCATCCCAGCCCTGGTCCTTTTAGCCGATCGTGAAAATCATCTGTTTCGATGGTTATACACAAACAGATTCGACCTGTGATCTTTCCAGCCTGACAATTTCACCTGGCTGAAGCGATTTGCCCCTGATATGAATCATTGAGTTATCCTGGTACACCCCGCGTCATACACAGAAAAGTGAATATTGCGTTCTTATAGCGGCGATAATTTATATGAAACACTTTACCTTGATAGCGACCCTGGCAGACGGACGTGCGCAGCGTCAACATCAGGCAACCTGCCGAACTTGAGATATGGCTAAGTTCGGCATCGCTAAAATGCATAAACGTTTTGGTTGTCGGATACAGAGCCTTATATAAAGTCTCTTTTGCTGAAAAAAGTAGCGTCAGGCTTTCCTGATAGCTCAAACCACTGCTTTCCAGTTCGGCCATTTCCCGGCAGGATGCAATCACGGGATGCACCTCATTAGCCGTTTTTACGTCCATGATGGTTTCAATGTCGATACCTATTAAAGGATAGCGGTCCGCATGTGCCACAAGGCTACAGGCATTGCCCAAAGTATGTGAAATTGAGCCAGCAAGACCGGATGGCCAGGCAGGGCTTCGGTCCTTATTCATGCCAACCTGTCCCGTACCGAACGCTCCCTCAGCTATAGCAAGGCTGGCAGCTAATCTGCCGGCGAGATACTCAGCCCGGCGAGCAAGACCATAGTCCTGCCAGGCTAACGGACGGGGAATACCATACAGCGTATAAAGTTCATCTTTATAACCCTGTAAATCATAATTTAATAGCACGCCGCGGCAGCCGGGATAAATGTCAGCGATGATATTTTCTATCTCAATATCCCTTGTTAAAAAATACATGATATATTTTCAGTTGTATTTTTCATATATAATATATCCCCATCCATTCCTGATATAATCTTTGTAGCAAAAACAAACAACCCGCTATTAATAGTCGATTTAGAATCACTTCCGCCCATTTATCTGGTTATCGAGAAGGATTATGCACATGCTAAAGTCCTTAACAGCTATATATAACCTGCAAAATTAGCAAACAAGGAAAAATATAATTTACCATTAAATCAGTCCACATGGCTTCATTTGTGGCATTAAAAATCATGAAGCAATGACATTTCAAAATTAATACAGAGCAACGCAACACCTTTAGCGATAATGAAGGGCTACCTGCTGCTTGATATTTTGTAAGGAAAACGTATGCACATTTCCCCTCGAGAATTGTTCGATCTTTCATCTGTCCAAAAAGACATCTATTTCGACCAGGTCCTCAATGCCCCAGAAAGCGGCTATAATATCGCGGGATATTTAGATATACATGGCGCGGTTGATAGCTCACTTCTCCAGCAGGCTTTACACCTATTGATAAGTAGACACGATAATCTGAGGACGGTATTTACCGCCCAACCGACTGAAGCGATTCCCATTAAGCAGTTTATCCTTACCGAGTATCAGCCCCCACTTAAAGTCATTGATTTATCAGAGGTTAAAGAGGCAAAGCAGGCCGCAGCAGACTGGATGCTAAGCCACGTAAAACTCCCTTTTACCCTACACGAGAAGCCTCTCTTTGATGTCCATCTCCTGAAGCTCGGCAGCCATCATCACCAGTTGTTGTTTAAGCTGCATCACCTGATTACCGATGCCTGGACGAATAACCTGATTTCCTCCGGCCTGTCTGACATTTATACGGCGCTGGCCCGTGGCGAGCAGCCGGAGTTACCAGGCACTTCTTACCTCGATTTTATAAAAAAAGAAAATGAGTATTTCGCCTCTGAGGATTACGAAAGAGATAAAAAATACTGGCAGGAAAAGTTTTCAGTAGACCATGAACCTATGGTGCCCAAATATAAAATCTCTGCTGCCTCTAACGAATTCGATAAAGAATACACCCTCACGCTCCCGCGCTCGCTTTATGAACAAATGGCCATGGCCGCTAAAGAGAATAAGGGCAGTATCTTCCATGCTTTACTGGCCGTTTTTTATGGTTACTTCCGCCTCTATAAAAATCAGCAAAAGATTGCTTTCGGGATGCCTGTTCTGAATCGTGCAAATGCCGCGCTGCGCAAAATTCCGGGCATGATGATGAGCGTTAGTGCTACAGCGATGGATTACCAGGATAGTCTGGGGCTGGCTGAAATAACTACGCAAATCGCCAGAACGCTAAAAAGTGATTATCGCCACCAACGTTTCCCGCTGCGTGAGCTAACCGCCGCCACGGGGGCAACACCTTATGATGTTATTGTCTCTTATGAGCGATTTGAGCAGTCGCTTAATTTTGCCGACTGTCCCGCACAATTAAACATTATGCCGTCTTTGTACAGTACCGCGCCGCTTGGCGTGCATATTGTTGAAAGCTCCAACAAAGACGAAGATGTGATACTCAGTCTGGTTTACAAAGAAGCCTTCTTTTCTCAGCAAGATATCGCCGACTTAGGCGACAGACTTCGCTTGCTTATCTCGCACTATATCCAGGCTCCTCAGCAGCCTTTGTCTACTTTACCTCTCCTCACCGAGGAAGAAAGCGCCACATTAAACGGCTGGAACAAAACGGATAACGACTGGCACATCGACAAAACCCTGGTGGAACTGATTCAACGGCAGGTCGCCGAGACGCCCGGGCAGATTGCGGTCAGCTTCGGGAACAAACACCTGACCTGGCAGCAGCTGGATGCGCAGGCTAATCAACTGGGGAGGTATCTTAGCGCAAGGGGCGTCACCACAGAAACCCGAGTAGCACTCTGTCTGGATCGCAGCCTGGAAATGGTGGTGACGCTTCTTGCCGTCATGAAGGCGGGAGGTGCCTATGTCCCACTCGATCCTTCCTGGCCCAAAAATCGCCTTACCCATGTGATAAATGATTGCCAGCCGCAAGCTGTTATTGTGCAGCAGCATACTAGCCAGCTGTTCAGCGCCAGCGGCCCGGTGGTAATTAACCTCGACGAGGCGTGCTGGCGCGAAGAAGACACGGATGCCTTCTATAACTCATCGCTAACCCCGGATAATTTGGCCTATCTCATCTATACCTCAGGCTCGACCGGGAACCCAAAAGGCGTCATGGTTGAGCATCGCTCTATCGTTAACCGCATTTTGTGGATGCAGGATGCCTATCCGCTTGACGTAAGCGACGCCATTTTGCAAAAAACCCCGTATGGGTTTGACGTGTCCGTGTGGGAATTCTTCTGGCCATTAAGTTTCGGCGCAAAACTGGTGATGGCCAAACCTGAAGGCCATAAAGATCCCAGCTACCTGACTGAGGTTATCGCCCGGGAGAACATTACCACCCTGCACTTTGTCCCTTCGATGCTGGATATTTTTTTGGCTGTCGCTCCGCACAATAACCTCCCTTCCCTGCGTCGTGTGATATGCAGCGGAGAAAGCCTTTCAGCCATGACGGTAGATACTTTTCTACAGCACTTCCCCGGGGTGGAATTGCACAATCTCTACGGGCCAACCGAAGCCTCCGTTGACGTCACGGCCTGGCCGTGCTCGGCAGGTGAAAAAATCATTCCTATCGGTAAACCCATCGCTAATATCCGCATGTACGTCCTCGACCCTCATTTGCGTATGCTGCCAGCAGGCTGCTCTGGCGAGCTTTACATCAGCGGCGTCGGGGTTGCCCGGGGCTATTTCAACCTACCCAAACTCAGCGAAGAACGCTTTATCCCGAACCCTTATGCAGACTCAGGCAAACATACTCGTCTCTATCGAACGGGCGATACAGGCCGTTACCGGCAGGATGGAGCTATCGAATACATCGGACGCAACGATCACCAGGTGAAGATACGCGGCTTCAGAATTGAAGCGGATGAAATCAGCTACCGGCTACGCGAGATTAACGGCATCGCTGAAGCCTGCGTTCTCGATTATAAAGATGGTCATCAGCAAACCCAGCTTGCTGCCTATTATCGCCTGTCAGACAGTCAGCCGCTTTCTCCTGCTGCTTTGCGTGAAGCGCTGTTGGTCAATCTTCCTGATTATATGGTACCGGCCGTCTTTATCGAGGTGCCTACCTTCCCGCTCAGCGCCAACGGCAAGCTGGATCGCAAGGCCCTGCCCGACCCAACGGATATCGCCAGCCAGAGGCAGCATGCCCAACCGCCGCAGGGTGAAAATGAAGTTCTGGTAGCCACTCTCTGGGAAGAAATATTCAGGCAGGAGGGCCTTTGTCGTCACGATGATTTCTTTGCTCTGGGCGGGAATTCACTGTCGGCGATCCGCTTTATGACATTGCTCTCACAACGGGGCAAAACACTTGATGCAAGAAAGCTCTTCCAGGCCCCGGTACTAAAAGATATAGCCGCACAAATTTATGACGTTGCCCCTGAGCAAAACTCACCGATTAGGGAAGCCTTTTTACCCGAGCTGAAAGCCGCTGATAAAGCGCTTCTGAGCGCTGACCAACCAGAGAATATCAAAGCGATCTTACCTCTGACCTCGCTGCAAACGGGGATCCTTTATCATTATCTTTCAGAGCCAGAAGGGGATAATTATATCCTCAATGCGGCCTTCGCCTTTAGCACCCGGGAAAGCGTGGAAGCATTCACTGCGGCCCTTAATCACATCATTACCCGCCATGACGCGCTCCGCACTGCTATACATTGGGAGAACGTCGAACGCCCCTTGCAGGTCGTGCTACATAACGCATCTGTAGACTACGAAGAAATAGCAATACCGGAGGACTGCCCGGATACGCTGGCTTACTTCAACGAGCGCTTCCACGTCAGCAGGATACGTTTCAATTTAACTCAGGCTCCGCTTATGCGGCTGGTCGTGGGCTTTGATACCCAGCAACAGCAATGGGTAGGGATGCTGCTGTTTCACCATATGATGATCGATCACGTAGCCCTTGCGCTTATTCAGCAAGAACTACGTATCCTGTTGAAGGGGGAGAAACTGCTGACTACCCCGGTCCCCTGGCAGGCGCACTTTGCCGAAGGCGGAGTATTTTACTCGCCCCAGGATTTAAGCTGGTTTACGCATCGTCTGGCTGAGATAGATAAGCCAACGTTTCCCCTTAATCTCCAGCAGATGCGCGTTGCTACCGACGACACCGACGAATATACCCAGCCTCTCCCTCAGGATCTGTCCGCTTTGCTGCACCGCCAGGCACAACGGCATGGGGTAAGCGTTGCTTCCCTTCATCATCTGGCATGGGCCAGGGTAATCAGCATGTTAGCCGGGAAAGATAATGTCGCGTTCTGCACGGTCCTGATGGGAAGAATGCAAGCGGTCCAGGCTAACGAGGCGGCGTTAGGACTCTTTATTAATACGTTACCTTTGTATGTGGATTTCCTTCATCTTGATGCCATCGCAGCCGTTAAACGTACTCAGCAGGAGCTGGGTGAACTACTCCGCCATGATAACGTTTCTTTAAACGACGCCCAGCGATGTAGTGCGGTACCCGCTCCGACTCCGCTGACCACTGCGCTGTTTAACTATCGCCACGGCGGCGCTGAAGATATTCGGATCAATGATGAGTTGATTCCCGGCATTCGATTGCTGTCAGCCAGCGAGCGAACCAGCTGGCCTCTGATGCTTACTGTCGATGATGTTGACGGCCAGTTTTCACTCAACGTGCAGGTTGGGCTGGACGGCTATGCAAAATCAATCTGCGACTACATGGAGCAGGCACTGATGATGCTCTGCGTGGCACTGGAAAGCGCTCATCCCGCTCCACTGCTCCAGCAATCCATCCTGCCTGAGCAAGAGTTTCAACGTGTGGTCTATGATTGCAACCAGACTCAGGTTGATTTCCCTGATGTCACGCTCTGCGAACTGCTGGAAAAACAGCGTCGGGCAACCCCGGAGCGTCCGGCCTTGAGCGGCGAGGGAACAACGCTCACCTACGAGGAGCTTCATTGTCTGGCCGATCGGCTGGCGGCAGAGCTGCTTCGCCGTGGAGCAAACCCGGGCGATCGTATTGCCACCTGCCTGCCTCGCGGACTTCACCTACCCGTCGCTCTGATAGGGATCCTCAAAGCCGGCTGTGCGTATGTCCCCCTCGATCCGGCCTATCCGGCTCAGCGTATTGACGATATCCTCGAAAATGCGCAGCCACGCTTTATTATCACCGATGCGACAACCGAGGCGCTTATCGGGGAAAGAGCGTCCGGCAAACTTAATATCCATGAGATGCTGGTTCAGGCGGGAACTCAAGCTGTGCCACTTCCACAACTTGAAAGCCTCACTCCGGCAAGCCTCGCCTATTTGATTTATACCTCCGGTTCAACCGGCAAACCGAAAGGCGTGATGATTGAACACCGCAACGTGGTCAATTTCATACTCTGGGCCAGACAGACGTTTGCCCAGCTGGCATCCGGGACGACCCTTTTTTCGACTTCAGTCTGCTTTGACCTCTCCGTCTTTGAACTGTTCGGCCCCTTAGTCAGCGGGGGTCATGTCACAGTGTCGGATAATATTCTGACGCTGATGACTCACAGTTCGTCAGCTCATCTCCTGAACACGGTGCCGTCAGCGCTGGATGTTTTGACCGACGCGAACGCTATTGGCGATGAGGTGGCAGTTATCAACGTCGCAGGCGAACCGCTAAAACAGCACGTAGCCGAAAAAGTACTGACCCAAACCAACGCGCAGTGGCTGAATAACCTCTATGGCCCTTCAGAAACCACCACCTATTCAACCTGGGTTTCCATGCGCGCAGGCGAAGCCTTTAAACCTCATATCGGGAAGCCGATAGCAAACACTCAGGTTTATCTACTGGATCCTCACGGCCTACCGGTGCCCTGCGGCGTAGAAGGTGAAATCTACATCGCCGGTCGCGGCGTCTCTCGCGGCTATCATAATCAGCAGGAGCTAACTGAGGAACGCTTTAATCCCGATCCCTTTGCCCTTCAAAGCGATGCCCGCATGTACCGAACCGGCGACACCGGCATTCGACTCCCCGATGGCAATATTTGCTATACGGGTCGTAACGATCGCCAGGTCAAAGTGCGTGGCTACCGCGTGGAGCCGGGAGAGATTGAAAAAACGCTGCTGGCGCAGGCAGAAATTAAAGATGCGGTTGTACTGATCGCCGGGGAGCAGCAGCAGGCGTCGCGGCTTATGGCCTTTGTCATTCCGGTTAACACAGCGGCATTCCTCTCGCCCGCGGCGATGCTGGACAGGCTGCGGAAAACACTCCCGGATTATATGGTGCCTCAGCAGCTTATCCCGGTAGCGGCATTCCCGTTGACCCCTAACGGTAAAATCGACCGCCAGGCCCTTCTCAAACAGGCTGAGCTTCCGATCGATGACAATGAGTACAGCCCCCCTGTTGGAGAACGCGAAATATCACTTGCCGCGATCTGGGCAGACGTGTTGCAGCTTGATCGCGTTGGCCGCACAGACAACTTTTTCCATCTCGGCGGTAACTCTTTACTGGCAATCCAGGCCGCGAACAGGATGCGCGAGGCGGGATTCCCCCTCGACATCAAGCTTATGATTCAGAACCCAACCATCGAAGGATACCTCTGTGCAATCGAGATGGAGGAGATTGTTTTATGAAAACTTTAAAAGTATTAGCCGAGCTAAGAAAGCATCAAATTTTGCTGGCGTTAAACGGTGATAACCTGGTGGTGAAGGGCCGTAAAGAGGCGTTGAAAGATAAAGCTCTGCTGGAAGGTTTACGGCATAACAAGCCGAAAATTATTAAGATGATTAAAAAGGGGCTTTACTGCGAACAGACGGGCAGATTCGATTATTCTACCCTGCCGACAGGTAGTCATAGCCTTGATGTCGCCAGCCTGCCTTTGGTCGACCTGAGCGAAGAAGAGCAGTCGCTCTTATTGCATGCCATTCCAGGTGGCGCGGAAAATATAGAAGATATCTATCCTCTCTCACCTTTGCAGGAAGGCTTACTGTACCACCATATCACGGCTCAGGGCGGCGACGCCTATCTGATCCACAGCACCTTTATCATTGAGGATGAAACGCAGCTTGCGCAGTTTGAAAATGCGCTCAATTTCGCCATTCAGCGCCACACTATCCTGCGCAGCTCCATTCACTGGCAGGGTCTGAGTCAGGCAGTCCAGGTTGTGTGGCGAGAGGCGCCCGTTGCCGCTGAAAACTGCTCCACGGTAGTAGCAGGCGAAGATACCCTTGCACAGCTTACCAGCCATTTCTGCTCTTCTGGCTATAGGCTTAAGCTGGAGCAGGCTCCGCTAATCAAACTTCACTGGTGCCGTGATAACCGAGAAGGGCACATCGTAGCCATGCTCATCTTCCATCACATCATTATGGATCACCTGGCGCTCGATCTTCTTCAGCAGGAGATGCAGGCATGGCTACGCAACGAAACCGAGCAACTGCCTGTTTCTTTGCCGTACCGCGACTATGTGATGCATTCCCGCCTCGGCATCGACGAGCAGGCGCAGATCGCATTCTTCCGCGAGCGGCTGGCGGACGTCTGCGAGCCCACCCTGCCGCTTGGCCTGCAGGAAGTGCACGGCGACGGCAGCCTCACCGCCGAGGCCCGTCACTCCCTTTCACCTGAGTTCAGCCTGCGCCTGCGCGCCTGCGCCCGCCACCTCGGCGTCAGCCCCGCCAGCCTC
>DASXGN010000012.1:0-56354 GCA_036489025.1 Buttiauxella sp. | reverse complement strand
TTTACCGATGCGGCGCACAGCGGAATGTACGTCACCGTGTGGAATGCCACTTCCGGCCCTTCTGACGGAAGCTCAACCGGCGTGGTGGGGCAGATTTTCGGGGCAGATGGTAAACCGCTGAAAGGGGCTTTCCAGGTGAACACCACCATGGACGGCAGCCAGAACTATCCGGACGTCATCACCCTGCAAGACGGCAGCTTCGTGGTCTACTGGGATACCAGTGATTCCGGTGCTAACGGCTCTGATGTCCGTGCAGTGCACTACGCCGTTGACGCGGTAACCGGCCAGGTGGCGGTGAAAGGCACCGGCGACTTTATCGTCAACACCTTTACCGACGGCAAGCAGTACAAGCCGGTTGGCGTGGCGCTGGAAGATGGCGGCTACCTGATTGTCTGGGGGTCAGCGGGCGGTGACGGCAGCGGCTCTGCTATCTATGCGCAGCGCTACGATGCGAATGACCATAAGGTTGGCCGCGAGTTTATTGTGAACACCACCACAAACGGCAACCAGGGCTACGGCGGTGATTCCGTGGATGTGACGCATATTCTGGACGCCACGCTGATGGCGGACGGCAATGTGTACATTGCATGGCAGTCGGACAACGTAGACGGCAGCGGTATGGGCGTGGAAGGGATCGTGGTGAATCCGGATGCGGCTTACTACTCCGAGTTCACGGTCAACACCACTAAAGCTGGCGATCAGAACGACCCAATGGTGATTTCGCTGCCATCGGGCGGTTTGTTTGAGGTGTGGGTCTCCGCTAACGGCGACGGCTCTGGTACCGCTATCAAGGGGCAGATGCTGGATGCTAAGGGCCAGCCTGTGGGGGCCGAGTTTACGGTCAACAGTACCGTCGCCGGGAATCAATTAACGCCGGTGGTGCTGGCTAACGGCAACATTGAGGTTGTCTGGACCAGTCCGGGTTCCGGCGGTGCCAACTATTTAAAAGGCCAACAGTATACCTACACCTACGACAGTGAGATGAACATCAACGGCCTGGTAGCCGTCGGGGCGGAGTACAACATTAGCTCCGGTGCGAATGCGACAGGTCAGGCTAACCCAAGTATCACCTCTCTTGAAGACGGGGGATATATGGTGGTCTGGGAAGCCATTGTCAGCAATGAGTACAAGATCTTCGGCCGCCAGTATGGGGCGGATGGTTCGCCAGTAACTGGCGAGATGACCTTAGGCTCAACGGGTCTGACCGTGGGGGTTCTGGGTAACAGTAACGGCTGGAGTCCGCTGCCATCGATTACGCAACTGAGCGAAGGCAAGATTGTGGTGAGCTTTGCCACGGCTGGCAGTGGTTACGACACCAGCATGCTGACCTACGATCCTGTTACCCATCAGGCTGGAGGACTTTCGGTAGTTAACCAGACGACCAGCGGCGATCAGGCCTCGGCTACCGTTAGCGCGCTGGATAACGGTAACTTTGTCGTGACCTGGGACTCGAATAACAATGAGGGTCCGGATCAGAACGGCTACGGTGTGTGGGGACGTATTTATAACGCGAACGGTCAGGCGCTGTCCGATGAGTTCCTTGTCAATACCGTGACCTCCGGCAATCAGCAACTCGCACAGGTCTTAAGCCGGGCTGACGGCAGTTTTGTCGCCGTCTTTATCTCAGCAACCGACACTGCACCGGGTGCGGATACCAATGGGATCTACGCTCAATACTTCGATGTCGACGGCAACAAAGTCGGCCAGCAGATGCAGATTAACCAGCTTACCTACGGTGAGCAGGTTGAAGTGAACGCCACCTTTATGGAAGGCGGTCAGCTGTATGTGACCTGGACCGACAGGGGCGTAGGTGATGGAAGCGGTTCAGCAATCAAAGGCCGTTTCGTTGACCTGAATGAAACCCTTAGTCTGAACGATGATGGTAACGGTGTCACACATATCGAGTATCAGCCTGCACAGTTCTACGTTAACGGAACTGAAGGTAGCGATTCACTTGATGCCCGCGGTGCAATTACCGTTGATGCTAAAGGGGGAGACGACACCATCTTCATCAACAGTACCAACTTTACCAGCATTAGCGGTGGGGAAGGGCATGACAGGTTGGTGTGGGAATCCAGCAATAACTTTGAGTTGGGAAGCGTATCTTCGAAAATCACCAGTATCGAAGCGATTCATATGGGGAATAACACCGCGCAGACGCTGGTTATCAATGCGAATGATATTCTCGAAATGACGAAGAATAATGGTGAAACCGAACGAGTGCTGCATATTACGGGGGATGATGGTAACTCTAATACTAGCGGCGCCAAAGACACAATTAATATTGATAAGTCAGTATGGACATCTTCAGCTTCACAAACTGAAAATGGAGTGGCCTATGACGTGTATGTTCACAATGATGATTCGACAATTAAATTGATGATTCAGCATGGTATGAATGTTGTCTAATTAAAGCTACGGCGGTGGCTTCGGTCACCGCCAATAACCATTTATTTGTTTTTTTATTTTATTGCTTTATTTTTTTCTAAGGGTGTTATGAAACACGCAATTAAATTTACTATATTGTTTGCAACAGTGCAGAGCTTTACTGCAAATGCGACCGATTTTGTAGATATTATCAGGATGACAGAAAGTCACCCTTCCATTCAGTCTGCACAGTCTGCGGCAGGTGCCGCATTTTTTGATATAAATGCTGCACAGGCAGCAAATCAGGTTCAGCTCAGCGCTGGATTGAGTTCAGTTGGCTATTCTGGCCAGCCGGGATATGAGAACAACGTTATTTCCCCACATATTAATATTAGTAAGGTTTTGTACGATCATGGCCGGACTGATGCCACGGTCCAGGGTAAGCAAGCGGCATATCAAATGCAGCGTGCACAAATACAGGCAACGAGAGAAAGTATTAACCAACAGGCACTGTCACTTTTTACTACAGCGGTAATGAATGCTAAGGTTGTAGCGGTATTAGACAGCGAGATTACCGCATTAAAAGATTTGCTGCAAAGAGTGCAAGCCATTTCAAGCATTGATTCTGGTCGTGCTTCAGAGGTTAATCAGGTTGCCACTCGATTAAGTTCCGTTATCGCCAGCCGGGAGGCAAGCAATATTGCGCAACAGCAGGCGTGGACACAGCTGGAGATACTGGTTCGTAAACCCATCACGTTAACTAATGAGCTACCTGACCTCAGAAGTTTACATTTATTGCCCGACAGTCTTGGTACGGCAGAAAACGTTTTAAAGGAACATCCGTCATTTGTGGTTGCTCGTTTCAAACGGGATGCGGCAATGGCAAATGTGCAGCTGGCATCGAAGTGGAATCGCCCTCAGTGGAGCGTTCAGCTATCGTTCAACAGCCCGCGGACCAATGGGGAACTGGAACCCTTTAAGGCCGCGACATTACAGCTCAGTAGCGACGTGAGCCTTTGGGACGGTGGCGCAGGATCCGCTTCGCTTAAAGGAGAATCGCAACGTCTCGCCTCTGCCGAGCAAGATTTAGATGTGATTACGTTGAATTTAAAGCAGCAGCTTGAGCAATTATGGATTTCTGTACCTTTAAGAGAGCAACAGCTCCGCGCGCTTTTGCAGCAGTCAACTTCAGCCCTGCAAACGTGGCGTGCAGGTGAAACACAATTTTTTGCCGGCCAACGCCCTCTGACAGACCTCATTTCGTTTGTCACGGATTATTATTCCAGTCTGGCAAGCTACGAAGAACAGAAGGTGCAATATCTGGCTAGCCAGTGGCAGATTGTTGCGGCATTGGGGAAACTCAGCGATCTGGCTAAAAATATTAATACGTTGCCGGGTCAGAAATTGTCGCTAACGAATAAACAGCAGCAGGCTGTACCGCAGAATATTATCGAGCAGACGGCCAATTTAACATCGGTAGCCCCTGCCGACGATAAAGATGTTATGGCTTTTAAACAAGCGATAACTCAGCATATTAAAATTGCATCTTCATCCATAAACGAAAAAAAGCTTATTAGTAAAGCAGATGAAAACGAAACTCAGCCGTTAGCTAAAGAGAAAGACAGCTTGCGCGCATGGCCATGGGAATAAAAGGAGTTAATAGTTTTGATGGATAATTCTAAGATAAAGCAACCCCTGGCTGAAAATGAAAAAGTTTCCCCGCCGGTCAATGAGGACGCTTATTTTGAAGAAAAGGAAGACGGCTCATTAGTCCTTTCAATACAAAGCGCGCTGCGTTTGTTTGACGTACGCTTAACGGTTAATGAGCTGATGAGCGGTATGCCCTCTTGTCCTGTCAGCCATGAACCACAAAAGCAAAATGACTGGGCCGAGCTGGCGTTACACCGCCGGGGGATGGTTGCCGTATGGCGAAAGCTAGCTCTTGGTAATATTAAGTCATTCCTACTGCCAGCGATTATTAGACTGGATAATAACTTTGTTGTTCTGACGGACTATGACGTTAAAGTTAGCCGTATTATCGCGCCAGATTTGGGGGCGCAACCTATCGAAATCGATAGCGAAATATTATTACGGCAATACGGTGGCGAGATGCTGTTTATTCGACCTAAATCTCATATGGATCACCGTGCGGACGATCTTGTTTGGGTCGGCGATAAGCACTGGTTCTGGCATACGCTGTGGGGGTTTAAACGCTATATTTTCGAGGCTGCCGCTTTGTCAGTCATCATTAATATTTTGGTTCTGGCGATGTCGATTTTCACCATGACGGTTTATAACCGCGTGCTGCCTAATCAAACCTACGTCACGCTGTGGACTATGGCAGTAGGAGTAACAATCGCGCTGATATTTGAGCTTTGTGCTCGCCTTGCCAGGGCCTGGATTACAGATCGTGCCGGTAAAAAAATAGACCTTATTCTGGGAGCCCGTATTTTTCGTCATGTGCTGACGGGAAAGATGGAAAACCGCGCCCAGTCTAACGGGGCGTTTGGCAATATTATGCAAAGCTTTGAAACCGTTCGCGATCTCAGTACTTCAGCGGCTTTGACAACCGTGGCGGATCTGCCTTTCGTCTTTCTGTTTCTGCTGGTGATATATCTCGTGGCTGGTCCTCTGGTCTGGTGCGTCGTCCTCGTCCTGATCGCGATTATTTCCCTGGTGCTGCTGATGCAGATTCCTTTGAAGCGCCACGCCGAGGAGTCGATGAAAATAGGCAGCAACCGCTATGGGCTAGTCATCGAAACGCTGGATAACCTGGAAACGATTAAGGCTCTGCGCGCGGAAAGCCTGGTGTCAGGCAAGCACGATACTGCCAGCGTTAAGCTTTCGGGTGTGGCGATGAAATCGCGCTTTCTTGCCACCATGGGCTCCAGTGCGATTCAGACATTACAGCAGTTTGGGACGGTATTTCTGCTGTTGTGGGGGGTTTATCTGGTCGGGGATGGCACCATTTCTATGGGGGGAATTATTGCAACGATGACGCTTATGGGGCGTGCCATAACGCCAATTGCCACGCTGGCCGCGCTGGGTTTACGTATTCAACAGGCGCGTACCTCGCTGGATATTCTGAACAAGGTTATGCAAACGCCTACCGAAACTGACGGGCACAAAGTGTATGTTCAGCTACCGCAGGGAACGCAAAGTGAAATTGTCTGTAAGAATTTGAGCTTCAGCTATAAGAAAGAGCTCCCTGCCGTGGTCGAGCATATGGATCTACAGCTTAAGCACGGTGAACGGGTGGCAATCCTGGGGAAGATGGGGAGCGGTAAATCTTCCTTGCTGCGTATGCTGGTTGGATTGTATCAGCCGACCAGCGGTGAAGTGACCGTTAGCGGTGTGGATATCCGTCAGATTGCACCCTCTGAGCTGCGCTCACGCATTGCGTTGGTCAGTCAGGAACCTCGCCTGATGTTTGGCACCATGCGCGATAATCTGCTGATGGGGGCCCCACACGCCAGCGATGCAGAAATGATGACCGTTGCTGAAATGACGGGCGTCAGCGATATCGTCAGCCGCCATCCTATGGGATATGGCATGCCGATCGGTGAGCGAGGGGAGACTCTGTCCGGTGGGCAAAAGCAGGCCATTGCGCTGGCTCGAGCGCTATTGACCCAGCCTGACGTTCTCTTACTTGATGAACCGACTTCCGGTATGGATATGGGGTCTGAACGCATGGTGCTACAAGCGCTGGTGCCTGCTATGGCAGGAAGAACGGTCGTTATCGTTACCCATCGCCCTGCAATTTTGAAATATGTCGATCGCATTATCGTGATGGACGAAGGAATCAAAGTTGCGGACGGACCGAAAGACGAAATTGTAGCGCTGCTTAATGATGGAAAGATACCGGCAGCCTCGGTGATTCGTGAAGCCGCCAGGCCAAAAGCTATCATCGGTGCGAATGCAGCATCTGAAAAAGGATATTCACATGTTTAACGGGAAAAAAGCAGCGGGGGAAAGTATTCCCGCACTGACCCGCACCGATAAGTCTTACGATTTCGATCCTATTGCTGCCAGTGAGATTGTCAGAGCGGCAACAAACGATCGCTGGGAAGGATGGCTTTTCATTACCTGGGGATGGGTGGCATTATTTGCTGTGGTTTTGGTCTGGGCAGCTAATTTTAATATTGAGGAAGTCACTACCGGTACGGCTAAAATTATTCCAAGCTCGCGTGAGCAGGTTCTTCAAAGCCTGGAGGGGGGTATTTTACAGAATATGTTAGTCCATGAAGGTGATACCGTAGAAAAAGGGCAGATTGTTGCCCGGATTGATCCTACACGGGCAGAAGCTTCATTTCGTGAAAGTGCTAATCGTATTCAGGCTCTGGGAGCGCAAACGGCTCGCCTGAAAGCGGAGGCTTCTGGGGAAGAAATTATATTTCCAGATGAAATTAAAAATGTTCCTGAATTAGTCAACCGCGAGCTTGCCGCCTTTCAATTAAGAAAGCGCGCGTTAGATGAATCAATTGCCGGGTTCGTTAAGACCAAAAATCTTATCCAGAAAGAATTAAAAATGGCCAGGCAGCTAGCGGCTCAATCCCTGCTGTCTAATACGGAGGTCCTTAAGCTTGAACGCCAGGCGAATGATACGGAGTCACAAATTATCGATCGCCGTAACCGTTATCGTAACGAGGCTAATGATGAGCTGTCGAAGGTTGAGGTGGAACTTTCGAGCCTCCAGGAAACCGCGTTAGGGCGTCACGATACTCTGGAGCGCACGGAATTGCGCTCATCGGTACGCGGGATTGTGAATAATATAAGAATCAATACTATCGGAGGTGTAATTCAGCCGGGTGCTGAAATTATGGAGGTGACACCTTTAGACGATCAGCTGTTGGTTGAGACGAAAATAAGACCTGCAGACGTGGCTTTTCTCGCACCCGGGCAGGAAGCGATGGTGAAAATTTCAGCCTACGATTATTCTATTTACGGCGGGCTGAAAGGGAAGGTGGAGAATATTAGTTCTGGTGCTTTGAAAGATGAAGACAGCAAAACCTCTAAAAAAGCGGGTTCCGAAGATACTTATTATCGAGTAATGATTCGCACGCAAAGCAACACGTTAACTAAATCCGGTAGCCGTACGCTAAGGGTAATTCCGGGGATGACCGCCAGCGTAGATATTCGCACGGGCGAAAAAAGTCTCTTACAATATATGCTAAGGCCATTGCTCAGGGTACAGGAAGCATTCAGGGAAAAATGATATTTATTCTTTGTGCTTTTGTTTAAATGCTTTTATATATATATAATGATTATTATAACCAGACAGTGTGATATTCCTTCTTATTAAGCTGTAAGGGTTGAAATATACGCTTGCGTCTGTCATTGGTAATGGATGATTCCCTTAGGCTGGTAATGTTAGTTTTCTAATATTACCAGCTTATTTTTTTGTGGGATTTTAACATTAACTATCCCTAACTGAGCGTCGACTAATAATATTTAGCCTCTTCTTCACTTCACTAAAGCAAAAACCAGTGGCGTGCTCTGTTGTTTATCGGTTCTTTAATGTACGCCCGTGGTTTATCATTCACGCACTTAACACCCACAGGTAAAAGGATCCCACGCATGACCTGGTTTCTCACCAAAGGACGACGGCTTAACCCGGTATACGCCGCTTTTATGGCGGTCGCTTTTATGATGGGCATTGCGGGGGCGCTTCAGGCACCGACTCTGAGCCTCTTTTTGACCCGTGAGGTTGAGGTTCGCCCCTTCTGGGTAGGGCTGTTTTATACCATCAATGCCGTCGCGGGGATTCTGGTCAGCCTGATGCTGGCTAAACGTTCCGACAGCCGGGGCGACAGGCGCAAATTGATTATGGTGTGCTGCGCGATGGCGGTGGCAAACTGCGTGCTCTTCGCCTTCAATCGTCACTACCTGACGCTGATTACTATTGGCGTGATGTTCGCTTCAATTGCCAATACCGCCATGCCGCAGATTTTTGCTCTGGCGCGGGAATACGCGGACAGCTCCGCACGCGAAGTGGTGATGTTCAGCTCGGTGATGCGCGCGCAGCTTTCTCTAGCCTGGGTTATCGGACCGCCGCTTTCCTTTATGCTGGCGCTGAACTACGGCTTTACCACCATGTTCCTGATTGCGGCGGGGATCTTTGTTATCTCACTGGCGCTGATCTTTTTTGCTCTGCCGAGCGTGGCAAGAATCGAGCAGCCCGCCGACGTGGCGCTTACCCAGATCGGCGGCTGGAAAGATAAAAACGTACGCATGCTGTTTATCGCCTCGATGCTGATGTGGACCTGCAACACGATGTACATCATCGACATGCCGCTGTGGGTGAGCAGTGATTTAGGGCTGCCGGAGTCCCTTGCCGGGCTGCTAATGGGCACGGCGGCCGGACTGGAAATTCCGGCGATGATCCTGGCGGGCTATTACGTGAAGCGTTTCGGGAAACGCCGCATGATGGTCATTGCGGTGGCGGCTGGCGTGCTGTTTTACGTCGGGCTGATTGCCTTCCACAGCCGCACCGCGCTGCTGATACTTCAGCTTTTTAACGCCGTGTTTATCGGCATCGTCGCCGGGATTGGCATGCTGTGGTTCCAGGATTTGATGCCGGGCAGGCCGGGTTCTGCGACGACGCTGTTTACCAACAGCATATCAACGGGAGTGATTCTGGCGGGCCTGTTACAGGGAACGCTGGCGGAAAGCTTTGGACATTCGTCGGTTTACTGGCTGATTGCCGGTCTGGCGGTGATAGCTTTGGTCCTGACCAGCCGGGTGAAGAATATTTGAAATAAAGGGCACATGAAGTGCCCTTTTTTACTAACGCATAAACGCTGGCTGCTTCTGCTCGTAGGCAGAGATTGAGCTTTCGTGCTGTAGCGTCAGCCCGATGCTGTCCAGCCCTTCCAGCATGCAGTGGCGGCGGAACGTGTCGATGTCGAAGGCGTAGGTTTTTTCGCCGGCCTTCACCGTCTGCGCTTGCAGGTCAACCACGAAGCTCATGCCCGGGTTGGCCGCCACCAGTTTGAACATCTCATCCACTTCTTCTTCGCTCAGCGCGACCGGCAGCAGTTGGTTGTTGAACGAGTTGCCGTAGAAGATATCCGCAAAGCTTGGTGCGATAACGACCCTGAAGCCGTAGTCGGTCAGCGCCCAGGGGGCGTGCTCGCGTGAAGAGCCGCAGCCGAAGTTCTCGCGTGCCAGCAGGATTGACGCGCCTTTAAATACCGGGAAGTTCAGCACAAATTCCGGGTTAGGCCGCTGGCCCGCGTCGTCCAGAAAACGCCAGTCGTTAAACAGGTGCGCGCCGAAACCGGTGCGGGTGACCTTCTGCAAAAACTGCTTCGGAATAATGGCGTCGGTATCGACGTTTGCAGCATCCAGCGGAACGACCAGGCCGGTATGTTGGATAAATTTCTCTGCCATGGTGTTTTCCTTTATTTCAACGTGCGGATGTCAGCAAAGTGACCGGAGACGGCGGCGGCGGCGGCCATTGCCGGGCTGACCAGGTGCGTGCGTCCGCCGCGACCCTGGCGACCTTCAAAGTTACGGTTGCTGGTAGAGGCGCAGCGCTCGCCCGGTTCCAGACGATCGTTATTCATTGCCAGGCACATGGAGCAGCCCGGCAGACGCCATTCAAAACCGGCCTCAATAAAGATTTTGTCCAGGCCTTCTTCTTCCGCCTGCGCTTTTACCGGGCCGGAGCCGGGGACAACCAGCGCCTGCACGCCCGGTGCGACCTTACGGCCTTTGGCGATTTGGGCAGCGGCGCGTAAATCTTCGATGCGCGAGTTGGTGCATGAGCCGATAAAGACTTTGTCGATAGCCACTTCGGTTAACGGAATGCCCGGCTTCAGATCCATGTAGGCCAGCGCTTTCTCGGCGGAAGCGCGTTCGACCGGATCGCTGAAGGAGGCCGGATTCGGAATATTTTCGGTGACGGAGATAACCTGGCCCGGGTTGGTGCCCCAGGTCACCTGTGGGGCAATATCCGCGGCGTCCAGCGTGACAATCGTATCGAACTTAGCGCCTTCATCGGTGCTGAACGTCTTCCAGTACGCCACGGCGTCGTCCCAGTCAGTCGCTTTCGGCGCGTGCAGGCGGCCTTTCACGTAGCTGAAGGTCGTTTCGTCTGGCGCCACGATGCCCGCTTTGGCACCCATTTCGATAGCCATGTTGCACAGCGTCATGCGGCCTTCCATGCTCAGCGCCTGAATAGCGCTGCCGCAGAATTCCACCACGTGGCCGGTGCCGCCCGCGCTGCCGGTTTTACCGATGATCGCCAGCACGATGTCTTTGGCGGTGATGCCCGGAGCCGCCGTGCCGGTGACTTCAATCTTCATCGTTTTGGCGCGGCCCTGCTTCAGGGTTTGCGTCGCCAGAACGTGCTCAACTTCGGAGGTGCCAATTCCGAAAGCCAGCGCGCCGAATGCGCCGTGGGTTGCGGTGTGGGAGTCGCCGCAAACAATGGTCATGCCCGGCAGAGTAATGCCTTGTTCCGGCCCCATCACGTGCACGATGCCCTGATAAGGGTGGTTCAGATCGTACAGCTCAACGCCGAACTCTTTGCAGTTTTTCATCAACTCCTGCATCTGGATGCGGGCCATTTCGCCGGAGGCATTGATGTCCTTGGTCTGCGTGGAGACGTTGTGATCCATGGTGGCAAAGGTTTTGCCCGGCTGGCGCACCGGACGTTTGTGCGCACGCAGGCCGTCAAATGCCTGTGGGGAGGTGACTTCGTGCACCAGATGGCGGTCAATATACAGCAGCGGCGTTTCATCCTTCGCCTCATACACCACGTGGGCATCGTACAATTTTTGATATAACGTCTTCGCCATGATTATTTCCCCTGAGCCACGAAGCGAGCGATGGTATCGCCCATTTCATCAGTGCTGATTGCGTTGCCATCGCGCGCCAGATCGCCGGTACGGAATCCTTCTTCCAGCGCCAGGTTGACGGCGCTTTCGATAGCGCGAGCTGCTTCTTCAGCGTCCAGGCTATAGCGCAGTAAAAGGGCCAGCGACAGGATTTGCGCAATCGGGTTGGCGATATTTTTGCCCGCGATGTCGGGTGCAGAGCCGCCCGCAGGTTCGTACAGGCCGAAGCCCTGTTCGTTCAGGCTGGCGGAGGGCAGCATCCCCATCGAGCCGGTGATCATCGCGCATTCGTCAGACAATATATCGCCGAACAGATTGGAGCACAGCAGGACGTCAAACTGGGACGGGTCCTTGATCAGCTGCATGGTGGCGTTGTCGATGTACATGTGCGACAGCATGACGTCCGGGTATTCGTTGGCGATTTCATTGACGATTTCGCGCCACATCACTGAGGTTTGCAGCACGTTCGCCTTATCGATGGACGTCACTTTGTTACGGCGCTTGCGGGCGGATTCAAAAGCAATGCGGGCGATGCGCTCGATTTCGAAGCGATGGTAAACCTCGGTATCGAAGGCTTTTTCGTGCATGCCGGAGCCTTCGCGGCCCTTAGGCTGGCCGAAGTAGATCCCACCGGTCAGTTCGCGGACGCACAGAATATCAAAGCCGTTCGCGGCAATATCGGCGCGTAACGGGCAGAATTCTTCCAGCCCCTGATACAGACGGGCAGGGCGCAGATTGCTAAACAGCTTGAAATGCTTACGCAGCGGCAGCAGAGCACCGCGCTCCGGCTGCTGGGTCGGCGGCAGGTGTTCCCACTTCGGGCCACCCACGGAGCCAAACAGAATGGCGTCGGCCTGCTCGCAGCCTTCGACGGTGACCGGAGGCAGCGGATTGCCGTGGCGGTCGATGGCGATGCCGCCGACGTCATACGAGCTGGTGGTGATGCGCATATCGAAGCGCGTACGAACGGCATCCAGCACCTTCAGCGCCTGGGCCATGACTTCCGGGCCAATGCCGTCGCCCGGCAATACTGCTATATGATGAGATTTTGACATGTCACACGGTTTCCTGAGTGTTTTCTTCCCGTTGCTGACAATAACCAGAAAAGCGTGGTTTTCTGGTTATTGTGCTTAAGGTCAGAAAATCAATTAATTGATTTACAAAAAAAACTTAATCCATCGAAGGTTCAGTTATGTGTTTTGTGCTGGCTTTGCGCTGCAATTCTTTTTCTACTTCACCTGCGCGCCAGATGTTGTTCAGCACGTTAATCATCGCTTTGGCGGAGGATTCGACGATGTCGGTTGCCAGGCCCACGCCGTGGAAGCGGCGACCTTTGTGGGTAACGACGATATCCACCTGGCCCAGCGCGTCTTTGCCCTGGCCTTTAGCGGACAGCTGATATTTCACCAGCTCAACGTCGTAATTCGTGATGCGGTTAATGGCCTGGTAAACGGCGTCAACCGGGCCGTTGCCCGTGGCGGCTTCAGAATGTGTTTCTTCACCGCAGTGCAGCTGGACGGAAGCAGTGGACATCACGCTTGAGCCCGACTGCACGTTGAAGTATTCCAGGCTGAAATGCTCTGGCTCCTCCTGCTGCCTGCCGATGAAGGCCAGCGCTTCCAGGTCGTAATCGAAGACCTGGCCTTTTTTGTCGGCCAGCTTCAGGAAGGCGTCGTACAGGGAGTCCAGGTTGTAATCCGTTTCTTTGTAGCCCATCTCTGCCATGCGGTGCTTAACCGCCGCGCGGCCAGAGCGCGAGGTCAGATTCAGCTGAACCTGATTCAGACCGATGGTTTCCGGGGTCATAATTTCGTAGTTTTCGCGGTTTTTCAGCACGCCGTCCTGGTGGATGCCGGAGGAGTGTGCGAAGGCGTTGGAGCCGACAACCGCTTTATTCGAAGGGATAGGCATATTGCACAGCTGGCTGACAATTTGGCTGGTGCGATAGATTTCGTGGTGGTTGATGTTGGTGTGCACGTCGAGCATTTGGCCGCGAACTTTAATCGCCATGATGACTTCTTCCAGCGCCGTGTTGCCCGCACGCTCGCCGATACCGTTCAGCGTGCCTTCTACCTGGCGGGCTCCGGCCTGAATGGCGGCGATGGAGTTACCCGTTGCCATCCCTAAATCGTCGTGGCAGTGGACGGAAATAATCGCTTTATCAATGTTAGGCACGCGATTGTACAGCGTCTGAATAATGCCGCCGAACTGCACCGGCGTGGTGTAGCCTACGGTATCCGGGATGTTGATGGTGGTTGCGCCTGCGCCAATGGCGGCTTCGACGATGCGGCACAGGTTGTCGATTGGCGTACGGCCCGCGTCTTCGCAGGAGAATTCAACGTCGTCGGTGTAGTTTCTTGCACGCTTAACTGAATGCACCGCACGAGCCAGGACATCTTCAAATGTGCTGCGCAGTTTAGTTTCAATATGCATGTTTGAGGTGGCCAGGAACACGTGGATACGGAAGGCTTCGGCGATTTTCAAGGCTTCGGCTGCCACGTCGATGTCTTTATCTACGCAGCGTGCCAGACCGCAGACCCGGCTGTTTTTAATGCTGCGGGCGATAGTCTGTACGGATTCAAAATCACCGGGAGAGGAAACCGGGAAGCCGACCTCCATAACATCAACCCCCATACGTTCCAGCGCCATCGCGATTTGCAGCTTTTCTTTCACACTCAGGCTGGCCTGCAGGGCTTGCTCACCGTCACGCAAGGTCGTATCAAAAATAATGACTTGTTGGCTCATGTTAGGGTCCTTGTTTTTGTCTTGGGGCCGTGACTGCGAGCATAAAAAAACCCGCGCAGCGGCGCGGGTTTTTTCAGTCTGATGGCTTGAATCAACGCTTGATGTCGCCCACCAGTCTACCGCGCAAATAAGATGCGTTTAGTAGTAGAACTAGTAGGCGGCGGGAGCGAATCATGTTTCAAGCCTCATATGTTTGCGATATGCATTTATTGGTACGTGATCTGCTTTGCCGTGTCAACCCTGCGCAAGGAAGGAATGTTTTCAGCGCCCGCTTAAGCAGAACGGAGGGTTAGCCAATTGTGCTAAAAAAAGTGGAAATCAAAAAATATACTCATGTTGCTATCGAACCGCTTTTTTATTCGCACCATAAAATTCACGCCTGAGGAAATACATGATTTTCCCGAAGAATATGTTTCCGGATTGGTCTTTTACATTCAGCTTGTGAATTGATTGAATGTATTTGTATCGGAATGTAAAGAGATTTTTCCCGGGTATATTCCTAATTTTTATCGGATGAGCCTTAGAAACTAAATAGTTTATCAGTGCTTAATATATTATTCACCGAGTGAATAATTGTGCATTGTGTCAATTTGTGATTTTATTCACCTGGCCGCATGCCAGGTTGAAAACGCACGAGTTGCTCCAGTTCTTACGAGACATTTGTTGCAATAATAACGATCTGTTGGTGCCAGGAAAGCCTGAACAGGTTTGTTAAATTTTATGATGGTGCACTCGAGGGGCTGCTACCAGCATATTTTTAAAAGGCTAAAGGAATTTCACACAGTAGTTTCTGTGCCGAGGGAACGCCCCTATCACTGGAGTAAACGATGTCTGATCATTATACAGATCAATCAACGGCGGTTGATGCTAAATATCAATTACGTACGGTAGATTTAAATTTACTGACGGTATTTGATGCGGTTATGCAGGTTCAGAACATAACCAAAGCCGCGCAATTATTAGGAATGTCCCAGCCGGCGGTCAGCAACGCCGTTGCGCGACTGAAGCTGATGTTTAACGACGAGCTGTTTGTTCGTTCCGGACGGGGGATACAGCCCACGGCCAGAGCATGTCAGCTGTTCAGTTCGGTGCGCCAGGCACTTCAGCTTATTCAAAATGAACTGCCCGATTCAGACTTTGTGCCTGGAGAAAGCGACCGGGTGTTTAACCTGTGCGTTTGCAGCCCGCTTGATAATCTGCTGACTTCCGTCATTTTTAATAGCGTCAGCGAATGTGCCCCTAATATTCATCTGATGTTTAAATCTTGTCTAAATAAAGATATTGAACATCAGCTGCGTTATCAGGAAATGGAATTCGTTATTAGCTACGACGAGTTTCGTCGTCCAGAATTTAACTGTATTTCTTTGTTTAAAGATGAAATGGTCCTCGTCGCCAGCAAGAACCATTCGCAGCTGAAAGCCCCGCTCACCGAAGAAGATGTTTATAAAGAACAGCACGCGGTGGTTTCACTGGACCGTTTTGCCTCCTTTAGCGCGCTTTGGTATCAAACGCCGCAAAGTCGCGCCTGTATTTCTTATCAGGGAATGGCTTTAACCAGCGTGCTGAATGTTGTCTCTCAGACCCAGCTGGTGGCGATTGCCCCTCGCTGGCTGGCCGAGGAATTTTCCGAAAGCTTGCAGCTAAGAATATTCCCGCTTCCTCTTAAAGAAAATACTCGCACCTGTTATCTGTCCTGGCATGAAGCCACGGCCAGAGATAAAGGCCATCAGTGGATGGGTGAGCTGCTTTCATCTATTTGCAGTAAATAACGCCTTTCCGGGCAGGATTAACCGGCTGTATTAAACAGGCCGGTTTTGCTTTTTATTGTCCCAGGCGTAGCATTTTATGCTGTAGCATTTTTTTACCGTGCCACCACGCTGCTACAAAACCTCTCCGTTAATAAGATTTGACCTGTAATTCTGTCGTTCATAACATTTTCAATCATCAGATTTGCCTGTATCCAGCGCTTAACTCCGTGCTGTCGGTTTTTTGTAGCAAAAAAGTTAAATGTGAAGCTGGGTCCGGCTGGTCGGGCGATTGATCGCCTGGTTTTCAGCGGTTATGTTAAACAGGATTACCCCAATTAAAAAAGTCAGGCAGAGCCAAAAAACTGCCTTCAATGACCGAGCGAAAATGACTTTCGCCGTCAGTCAAAACGTGAGCCTGGAGGCAAACCATGGAGATGTTGTCAGGAGCCGAAATGGTCGTTCGATCGTTAATCGATCAGGGCGTCAAGCATGTATTCGGCTATCCCGGAGGCGCGGTACTCGATATTTATGATGCGCTCCATACCATTGGCGGCATCGATCATGTGCTGGTCCGCCATGAGCAAGCCGCCGTTCATATGGCCGATGGCCTGGCGCGCGCCACCGGGGAGGTCGGCGTTGTTCTGGTGACTTCGGGTCCTGGCGCAACCAATGCCATCACCGGCATTGCCACCGCCTATATGGACTCCATTCCTTTGGTTGTGCTTTCCGGGCAGGTGGCGACCTCGTTAATCGGTTACGACGCTTTTCAGGAATGCGATATGGTTGGGATTTCCCGCCCGGTGGTCAAACACAGCTTCCTCGTTAAACAGGCTGAGGATATTCCAGGCATTATCAAGAAAGCATTCTGGCTGGCAGCCAGCGGCCGCCCTGGTCCGGTGGTGGTTGATTTACCCAAAGACATCATGAGCCCGGCGAATAAGTTCCCTTACAGCTATCCGGATACGGTCAGCATGCGCTCTTACAATCCCACCACACAGGGGCACAGAGGGCAGATTAAACGTGCTTTGCAGACGTTAATGGCGGCGAAAAAACCGGTGATGTATGTGGGCGGCGGCGCAATTACTTCAGCCTGCCACACGGAGCTACGTGAAATAGCCGAGAAGCTGAATATTCCCGTCGTCTCATCTCTAATGGGGCTGGGGGCGTTTCCCGGCACGCATCGCCAGGCGCTGGGCATGCTGGGCATGCACGGCACCTACGAAGCGAATATGGTGATGCACAACTCTGATGTCATCTTTGGGGTGGGCGTGCGGTTTGACGATCGAACCACCAATAACCTGGCCAAATACTGCCCGCATGCAACCGTGCTGCACATTGATATCGATCCAACGTCTATCTCTAAAACCGTAGGGGCAGACATTCCGATTGTGGGTGACGCGCGCCAGGTCTTGCAGCAGATGCTCGAGCTGCTCGCTCAGGAAGATACCCCACAGTCCTGCGACGATATTCGCGACTGGTGGCAGCAGATTGAACACTGGCGGGCGCGGCAGTGCCTGGCGTTCGATCGCCAAAGCGGGAAGATCAAACCGCAGGCGGTGATCGAGACGATCTATAAACTCACCAACGGTGAAGCCTACGTGACTTCCGACGTGGGGCAGCATCAGATGTTTGCCGCGCTTTATTACACCTTTGACGAGCCGCGCCGATGGATCAACTCCGGTGGTCTGGGCACGATGGGCTTCGGGCTGCCTGCCGCGCTGGGCGTCAAGCTTGCGCTGCCGGAAGAAATGGTGGTTTGCGTAACGGGCGACGGCAGCATTCAGATGAATATCCAGGAGCTGTCCACCGCGCTCCAGTACGGTATTCCGGTGCTGGTGCTGAACCTGAATAACCGTTATCTCGGCATGGTGAAGCAGTGGCAGGACATGATTTATTCCGGCCGTCATTCGCAGTCTTATATGGAATCGCTGCCTGATTTCGTTCGCCTGGCTGAAGCTTATGGACACGTAGGTATCAGCATTACCCAGCCGGACGAACTGGAAAGTAAACTGAGGGAAGCCTTAGAGACGGTGAAAAACCAGCGCCTGGTGTTTGTGGATGTCACGGTCGACGGCACCGAGCACGTCTACCCGATGCAAATCCGCGGCGGGGGAATGGACGAAATGTGGCTCAGCAAAACGGAGAGAACCTGATATGCGCCGGATATTATCTGTATTACTGGAAAATGAATCCGGGGCGCTTTCCCGGGTTATCGGCCTGTTCTCCCAGCGCGGCTATAACATTGAAAGCCTGACTGTGGCACCAACGGACGATCCCACACTATCGCGCATGACGATTCAGACCGTCGGTGATGCAAAGGTTCTGGAGCAGATTGAAAAGCAGCTCCATAAGCTGGTGGATGTCCTGCGCGTCAGTGAACTGGGGCAGGGCGCCCACGTTGAGCGCGAAATTATGTTGGTTAAGGTGCAGGCAAGCGGATACGGACGCGAAGAAGTGAAGCGTAACGCAGAAATTTTCCGCGGGCAGATTATCGATGTCACGCCAACGCTGTACACGGTTCAGCTTGCGGGCACCAGCGATAAACTGGATGCGTTCCTGAATACTATTCGGGAAGTCGCAAATATTGTCGAAGTTGCGCGCTCGGGCATCGTGGGCGTTTCGCGCGGCGATAAGATCATGCGTTAGCCCCAAATGTGATCTATCTCACAGGCCCGGTAATCGATACCGGGCTTTTTTTTGCAAACATCCCAACAACTGCCAGCAAAAGCGGTTGCTGAGGTTATTATTCTGCGCTTAGATGTCAACGTTGTAACCATGACCAGGGTATGGTTATGGATAACTCACTGATTAAGGGGCTACTGTGAAATTGGATGAAATCGCGCGCCTGGCTGGAGTTTCGCGCACCACGGCGAGCTACGTCATCAACGGTAAAGCAAAGCAGTATCGTGTCAGCGATAAGACCGTTGAGAAAGTCATGGCGGTTGTACGCGAACATAACTACCACCCGAACGCGGTGGCGGCGGGTTTACGAGCGGGGCGCACGCGCTCCATCGGCCTCGTTATCCCGGACCTGGAAAACACCAGTTACACCCGAATTGCGAACTACCTTGAACGTCAGGCTCGTCAGCGCGGCTACCAGCTGCTGATTGCCTGCTCGGAAGATCAGCCCGATAACGAAATGCGCTGTATCGAACATTTATTACAGCGTCAGGTTGATGCCATCATTGTCTCAACCTCTCTTCCGCCGGAGCATCCTTTCTATCAGCGCTGGGCTAACGATCCTTTCCCGATAGTTGCCCTCGATCGCGCGCTGGATCGTGAACACTTTACCAGCGTCGTTGGGGCCGATCAGGACGATGCTGAAATGCTCGCCGAAGAATTACGTAAATTCCCAGGCGAAAACATCCTTTATCTCGGTGCGTTACCAGAGCTTTCCGTCAGCTATTTGCGCGAGCAGGGTTTCCGCACGGCCTGGAAAGACGACCCGCGCGAGGTTAATTTCCTGTATGCCAACAGCTATGAGCGTGAAGCCGCAGCCCAACTGTTTGAAAAGTGGCTGGAAACGCACCCCATGCCGCAGGCGCTTTATACGACCTCTTTCGCGCTGCTGCAGGGCGTGATGGATGTGACGTTACGCCGCGACGGGCAGCTGCCGACCGAACTGGCGATTGCTACTTTTGGCGATCATGAACTGCTCGACTTCCTGCAATGCCCGGTATTAGCGGTGGCACAGCGACATCGTGACGTGGCAGAGCGCGTGCTTGAGCTGGTGCTTGCCAGCCTTGATGAGCCGCGCAAACCTAAGCCTGGGCTGAACCGGATTCGGCGTAATCTTTATCGCCGGGGCAGCTTAAGCCGGCGCTAGGCGCTAAAAGGCAGTTTCGGCTGCCTTTCTAATTAAGAATTTTCTTCTTTTAATTCCCACGCTTATTTTCAGGTAATTAATTGCCGCCGCTATGAATGTAAAGAATTAATCCTGAATAGTAATATTTTGATGCTCAGTATTATTTTGTTACATACGAATCGATAAAAAGTGTCGGTTAATTAAACAATAGCGAATCCGAATCCTCTCAACCCGCCCGGACTCTAGCCTAAGACTGTATGTGGCGCTGTCATCCTGCCTTGAAATACCTTAAAATGCCGACCGCGTCGCAAACTGAGGACTTAATATTTTTGATATCAGGTTTTCAGGCGCTTTAACGGACTCCATGTTTATTCGTCTCTTTTCTTTCAAATATTCATAACGTTAATTTTTGCATCGCTACAGCAGCGCTTTTCACGCCAGCCATTTATCAATCGCTTAGGCGGGAAGATTTATTTCCCTGAGCGTTGAGGCTTGCTTGACAAGGTTTTCCTCCGCTCCGTAAACTCCTTTATGTGGGAATTTGTGGGGTAAAGTGGTGGAAAGGGTCAATTTAGGGTGAGGCTGGCATGTTCCGTGGGGCAACGTTAGTCAATCTCGACAGCAAGGGGCGGCTTGCCGTGCCAACCCGTTACCGGGAAAAGCTGGTCGAAATCTCTGAAGGTCAGATGGTTTGCACCATCGACATCCATCACCCCTGCCTGCTGCTCTATACCCTCCCCGAGTGGGAAATTATTGAACAAAAGCTAGCCCGTCTGTCGAGCATGAATCCCGCAGAGCGCCGCGTACAGCGCCTCTTACTGGGTCATGCCAGTGAATGTCAGATGGATAGTGCCGGGCGATTACTGTTGGCGCCTGTTTTACGCCAGCACGCCGGGTTGACCAAAGAAGTCATGCTGGTCGGGCAGTTCAATAAGTTTGAACTGTGGGATGAAGCGACCTGGCATCAACAGATCAAGGAAGACATCGACGCTGAGCAGGCAACGACTATCGACTTGTCGGAACGTCTGCAGGACTTGTCACTATAAGTAATGATGGAAAATTTTAAACACACTACGGTGCTGCTTGATGAGGCCGTGAACGGCCTTAATATTCGTCCTGATGGCATCTACATTGATGGCACGTTTGGTCGCGGTGGTCACTCACGACTGATTCTCTCCCAGCTGGGGGCTGAAGGCCGCCTGCTGGCTATCGACCGCGATCCTCAGGCCATTGCTGCGGCACAGGCTATCGACGACCCGCGTTTCTCCATCATTCATGGCCCTTTCTCCGAGCTGGCGGAATACGCCCGCGAACGCGACCTGCAGGGCAAAATCGACGGCATTTTATTGGATCTCGGCGTTTCCTCCCCGCAGCTTGATGATGCAGAACGCGGTTTCTCATTCATGCGTGACGGGCCGCTGGATATGCGTATGGATCCTACTCGCGGCCAGTCTGCGGCCCAGTGGCTGCTTACCGCAGACGAGGCCGACATCGCCTGGGTAATTAAAACCTTCGGCGAAGAGAAATTTGGCAAGCGTATCGCGCGCGCCATTATCGAACGCAACCGCGAAGAGCCAATGACCCGCACTAAAGAACTGGCGGCAGTCGTGGCAGCGGCCATGCCGGTAAAAGATAAATTCAAGCATCCGGCAACGCGCACCTTCCAGGCGATTCGCATCTGGATTAACAGCGAACTCGAAGAAATCGAAAAGGCGCTGAAAGGGTCGATTGAAGCGTTAGCGCCGGGCGGACGCCTGTCGATTATCAGCTTCCACTCTCTTGAAGATCGCATCGTGAAGCGCTTTATGCGTGAAAACAGCCGTGGCCCTCAGGTTCCGGCTGGCTTACCGATGACCGAAGCACAGTTGAACAAACTCGGCGGCCGCTATCTGAAATCCCTGGGCAAAATGATGCCGGGTGAAGAAGAAGTCGCGGAAAACGTCCGGGCGCGCAGTTCTGTGCTGCGTATTGCCGAGAGGACTAAGGCATGATCAACCGAGTGACAGAAGCCCTGGGCAAAGTGACCCAGCTTGGCAGCAACGAGCGCCACGCGCTGCCAACGGTGATTGGCGGCGATCTTTTCCGCCACGGCAAGCTGCCACTCTGTTTGTTCATTGCCATTATTTTTACCGCCATTTCCGTCGTCACCACCGCTCACCACACTCGCCTGTTGACCGCCCAGCGTGAACAGATGGTGGTTGAGCGTGATGCGCTGGATATTGAATGGCGCAACCTGATTTTGGAAGAAAACGCGCTCGGCGATCACAGCCGGGTAGAACGGATCGCGACGGAAAAGCTGCAGCTGCAGCATGTCGATCCTTCGCAGGAAAACATCGTAGTTCAGCAATAAGGAATCGCGTGACAGATGAGAGCAGCGGCAAAAACGCTTAAACCAAAACGCCAGGAAGAGCAGGCCAACTTTATCGGTTGGCGTTTTGCGTTGCTTTGCGGTTGTATCTTGCTTGCGCTTACCTTCCTGTTAGGACGCGTTGCCTGGCTGCAAATTATCGCCCCGGACATGCTGGTGCGGCAGGGGGATATGCGTTCCCTGCGCGTGCAGGAAGTTTCGACTTCCCGCGGCATGATCAGCGATCGCGCCGGGCGTCCTCTGGCGGTGAGCGTACCGGTGAAAGCCATCTGGGCCGATCCGAAAGAGCTGCACGAAGCGGGCGGTATTACCCTCGATAACCGCTGGAAGGCCCTGGCCGACGCGCTCAAGATCCCGCTCGACCAGCTTGCTTCCCGCGTCAACAGCAACCCGAAAGGGCGCTTTATCTATCTGGCTCGCCAGGTTAATCCGGACATTGGCGATTACATCAAAAAGCTGAAGCTGCCGGGGATTCATCTGCGTGAAGAATCCCGCCGTTATTACCCTTCTGGTGAAGTTACCGCTCACCTCATCGGCTTCACCAACGTCGACAGCCAGGGGATTGAAGGCGTCGAGAAAAGCTTCGATAAATGGCTGACCGGCCAGCCCGGCGAACGCATCGTGCGTAAAGACCGCTACGGCCGCGTCATCGAAGATATCTCTTCTACCGACAGCCAGGCCGCGCACAACCTTGCGCTGAGCATCGACGAACGGTTGCAGGCGCTGGTTTACCGCGAGCTGAATAACGCCGTGGCGTTTAACAAAGCGGAGTCCGGCAGCGCCGTACTGGTCGATGTGAATACTGGTGAAGTGCTGGCGATGGCCAATAGTCCGTCCTACAACCCGAACAACCTGACCGGTACGCCAAAAGATATTATGCGTAACCGCACCATTACCGACGTGTTTGAACCAGGTTCAACGGTCAAGCCGATGGTGGTCATGACCGCGCTTCAGCGCGGCGTGGTGCAGGAAAACACCGTGCTGAATACTATTCCGTACCGCATCAATGGTCATGAGATTAAAGATGTGGCGCGCTACAGCGAATTGACCCTTACCGGGGTACTACAGAAGTCGAGTAACGTCGGGGTTTCCAAACTGGCGTTAGCGATGCCCTCCTCAGCGTTAGTAGATACTTACTCACGTTTTGGACTGGGAAAAGCGACCAATTTGGGGTTGGTCGGGGAACGCAGTGGCTTATATCCTCAAAAACAACGGTGGTCTGACATAGAGAGGGCCACCTTCTCTTTCGGCTACGGGCTAATGGTAACGCCGTTACAGTTAGCGCGAGTCTACGCAACGATTGGCAGCTATGGGATTTACCGTCCGCTGTCGATAACCAAAGTTGATCCGCCGGTTCCCGGCGAGCGTATTTTCCAGGAATCCACCGTCCGCACCGTCGTGCATATGATGGAAAGCGTGGCGCTGCCCGGCGGCGGCGGCGTAAAAGCGGCCATCAAAGGCTATCGCATCGCGATTAAAACGGGTACGGCGAAAAAGGTTGGCCCGGACGGAAAATACATCAACAAATATATTGCCTACACCGCGGGCGTTGCGCCCGCCAGTAACCCACGTTTTGCGCTGGTGGTGATTATTAACGATCCGCAGGGTGGCAAATATTACGGTGGTGCCGTCTCCGCACCCGTGTTCGGTGCCATCATGGGCGGCGTTCTGCGCACCATGAACATCGAGCCGGACGCGCTGGCAACCGGTGAAAAAAGCGAATTTGTAATTAATCAGAAAGAGGGATCAGGTGGCAGATCGTAATTTGCGCGACCTTCTCGCTCCGTGGGTGCCATCGGCACCGGAGAGAGCACTGCGAGAGATGACACTCGATAGCCGCGTGGCGGCTTCGGGCGACCTTTTTGTGGCGGTGGTCGGTCATCAGGCGGACGGGCGTCGATATATCCCGCAGGCGATTGCGCAAGGCGTAGCCGCCGTCGTTGCTGAAGCGGAAGGCGAAGCAGGCGATGGCGAAATCCGTGAAATGCACGGCGTGCCGGTTATCTATCTCAGCCAGCTGCATCAGCGGCTCTCCGCTCTGGCGGGCCGTTTTTATCATGAACCTTCCAGCGCACTTCAGCTGGTTGGCGTCACCGGCACCAACGGCAAGACCACCACTACCCAGCTTTTAGCGCAGTGGGCTCAGCTGCTGGGCAAAACCAGCGCGGTGATGGGGACGGTGGGGAACGGTCTGCTGGATCAGGTTATCCCGACCGAAAATACAACCGGCTCTGCCGTGGATGTGCAGCAAGTGCTTGCTAACCTGCATCAGCAGGGCGCGACGTTTGCGGCGATGGAAGTCTCTTCCCACGGCCTGGTGCAGCACCGCGTGAGCGCGCTGAAATTCGCCGCTTCCGTGTTCACCAACCTCAGCCGCGATCATCTTGATTACCATGGCGATATGGCCGGATACGAAGCCGCCAAATGGCTGCTGTTCTCCGAGCATGACGCCGGACAGGCCATCATTAACGCCGACGATGAAGTGGGCCGCAGGTGGCTGACGCGTTTGCCGGACGCCGTGGCCGTGACCATGGAAAACAATCTCGAGCCTGGCTGCCGTGGTCGCTGGTTGAAAGCGACCGGCGTTCATTATCACGACGGCGGGGCTACCATCAAATTCAGCTCCTCGTGGGGCGAGGGCGAAGTTGAAAGCCGCCTGATGGGCGCATTCAACGTCAGCAACCTGCTGCTGGCGCTGGCTACGCTGCTGGCGCTGGGCTATGAGCTCGCGGACCTGTTGAAAACCGCTGCACGCCTGCAGCCCGTTTGTGGCCGTATGGAAGTGTTCACCGCGCCGGGCAAAACGACCGTAGTTGTCGATTATGCCCACACGCCGGACGCGCTGGAAAAAGCGCTACAGGCTGCGCGCCTGCACTGCACCGGCAAACTGTGGTGCGTGTTCGGCTGCGGCGGCGACCGCGACAAAGGCAAGCGTCCGATGATGGGGGCGATTGCGGAACAGTACGCCGATGTGGTTGTGGTCACCGACGACAATCCGCGTACCGAAGAGCCAAAAGCTATCGTCGAAAATATTCTGGCGGGCATGCTGGACGCAGGCCGGGCCTATGTTGTGCTGGGACGCGCTGAAGCCGTCACCAACGCTATCATGCAGGCGAAAGAAAACGACGTTGTGCTGGTCGCAGGGAAAGGCCATGAAGATTATCAGATCGTCGGCAATCGCCGTCTTGACTACTCCGACCGCGTGACCGCTGCGCGCTTGCTGGGGGTCGTCGCATGATCCGCGTTTCATTAAGCCAGCTCGCCGGGGTGCTTTCCGCACGGTTGTTGGGGGCGGATGCGGACATCGTGGACGTCACTACCGATACGCGCAAGTTAACCCCAGGCTGCCTGTTCGTGGCGCTGAAGGGCGAACGTTTTGACGCGCATGATTTTGCGCAGGACGCGGTAGAGGCCGGCGCCGGTGCGCTGCTGGTCAGCCGCCAACTCCCCGTGGATGTGCCGCAGCTTATTGTTGCAGATACACGTCTCGCCTTTGGACAACTGGCCGCCTGGGTGCGCCAGCAGGTCCCGACCCGCGTCGTGGCGCTGACCGGTTCTTCCGGCAAAACATCCGTAAAAGAGATGACCGCCGCTATTCTGCGCCAGTGCGGCAACACGCTTTACACCGCGGGCAATCTCAATAACGACATCGGCGTGCCGATGACGCTGCTACGCCTGACGCCTGAATATGATTACGCCGTTATTGAGCTGGGCGCTAACCACCAGGGCGAAATTGCCTGGACGGTAGGGCTGACCCGCCCGGAAGCCGCGCTGGTGAACAACTTGGCCGCCGCGCATCTGGAAGGATTTGGTTCGCTTGCGGGCGTGGCAAAAGCCAAAGGCGAAATCTTTACCGGGCTGCCTGCCAACGGCATCGCTATTTTGAATGCGGACAATAACGACTGGCTTAACTGGCAGACGACTATTGGCGATCGCCAAACCTGGCGCTTCTCGCCAAACGCCGCGGACAGCGACTTTACCGCCACCAACGTGCATATCACTTCCCACGGTACAGAGTTCACTCTGCAAACTCCGATCGGTGACGTGAATGTCGTAATGCCGCTGCCGGGCCGCCACAATATCGCCAATGCTCTGGCTGCTACCGCGCTGGCTATGGCCGTTGGTGCCCCGCTGGAAGCCGTTAAAACGGGCCTCGCGGAGCTGAAAGCCGTGCCGGGTCGTCTGTATCCGATTCAGCTTGCTGCCACGCAGCTGCTGCTGGACGACAGTTACAATGCCAACGTTGGCTCGATGACCGCCGCCGCGCAGGTTCTCTCCGAGATGCCTGGTTTTCGCGTGCTGGTGGTTGGCGACATGGCCGAGCTGGGCGCAACGGCGGAAGAATGCCACCGCGAAGTGGGCGAAGCGGCGAAAGCCGTGGGCATTGACCGCGTATTAAGCGTCGGCGTGCTGAGCGAAATCATCAGCCGTGCGTCTGAAGTTGGCGAACATTTTACCGATAAAAAATCCGTCATTGAGCGCCTCAAAGCGCTTATTGCGGAGCATTCAATTATCACCATTTTAGTGAAAGGTTCACGTAGTGCGGCCATGGAAGAGGTGGTACGCGCATTACAGGAGAAAGGAACATGTTAGTTTGGCTGGCCGAGCATTTGGTCAAATATTATTCCGGCTTCAACGTCTTTTCCTACCTGACGTTTCGCGCCATCGTCAGCCTGCTGACCGCGCTGTTCATCTCTTTGTGGATGGGCCCGCGCATGATTGCACGTTTACAACAGCTTTCTTTCGGCCAGGTCGTACGTAACGACGGCCCGGAATCACACTTCAGCAAGCGCGGCACGCCAACGATGGGCGGGATTATGATCCTGACCTCAATCGTGATTTCCGTACTGCTTTGGGCCTATCCGTCAAATCCTTACGTCTGGTGCGTGCTGTTTGTGCTGGTGGGATACGGTGCGATTGGCTTTGTCGATGATTACCGCAAAGTCGTGCGTAAAGACACCAAAGGGTTGATTGCGCGCTGGAAGTATTTCTGGATGTCCGTCATCGCGCTTGCCGTGGCTTTCACTATGTACATCGCCGGAAAAGGAACGCCAGCCACCGAGCTGGTTGTGCCGTTCTTTAAAGACGTGATGCCGCAGCTGGGTCTGTTCTACGTGCTGCTCGCCTACTTCGTTATCGTCGGCACCGGTAACGCGGTGAATCTTACCGACGGGCTGGATGGCCTTGCCATCATGCCGACCGTGCTGGTTGCCGGTGGCTTTGCGCTGGTTGCCTGGGCGACGGGTAACATCAAATTCGCTGAGTATCTGCACATCCCTTATCTGCGTCACGCGGGCGAGCTGGTTATCGTCTGTACGGCGATTGTCGGGGCGGGCTTAGGCTTCCTGTGGTTTAACACCTATCCGGCTCAGGTCTTTATGGGCGATGTCGGCTCGCTGGCTCTGGGCGGCGCGCTGGGCACCCTTGCCGTGCTGCTGCGCCAGGAGTTCCTGCTGGTGATTATGGGCGGCGTGTTCGTGGTTGAAACGCTCTCCGTCATTCTGCAGGTTGGCTCGTTTAAGCTGCGCGGACAGCGTATTTTCCGCATGGCGCCGATTCATCACCACTATGAGCTGAAAGGCTGGCCGGAACCGCGCGTGATCGTGCGCTTCTGGATTATCTCGCTGATGCTGGTCCTGATTGGCCTGGCTACGCTGAAGGTGCGTTAATCATGGCAGACTACCAGGGTAAAAAAGTCGTCATTATCGGGCTGGGCCTCACCGGGCTGTCCTGCGTGGATTTCTTCCTGGCCCGCGGCGTTACGCCGCGCGTCATGGACACGCGCCTCTCTCCTCCGGGTCTGGACAAGCTGCCGGAAGTGGTTGAGCGTCATACGGGGTCCCTGAATGAAGACTGGCTGCTGGCGGCCGACCTGATTGTTGCCAGCCCTGGTATCGCGCTGGCGCATCCTGCGCTGAGCGCCGCCGCCGAGGCTGGCGTGGAAATTGTCGGCGATATTGAACTGTTTTGCCGCGAGGCCCATGCGCCGATCGTGGCGATTACCGGTTCAAACGGAAAGAGCACCGTCACCACTCTGGTCGGTGAAATGGCAAAAGCTGCCGGAGTGAACGTTGGCGTAGGCGGCAATATTGGCCTGCCCGCTCTGATGCTGCTCGACCCTAACCGCGAGCTTTACGTTCTGGAACTCTCCAGCTTCCAGCTGGAAACCACGCACAGCCTGAAAGCGGCTGCCGCGACGATCCTGAACGTGACCGAAGATCATATGGACAGGTATCCGTTTGGCCTGCAGCAGTATCGCGCGGCCAAACTGCGGGTCTATGAAAACGCTGCCGTTTGCGTAGTCAACGCGGACGACGCGCTGACCATGCCGGTACGCGGCGCGGATGAACGTTGCATCAGCTTCGGCGTGGACGTCGGCGACTATCACCTTAACCGCCAGCTGGGCGATACCTGGCTGCGGGTGAAGGGTGAAAAAGTGCTGAATACCAAAGAGATGAAGCTTGTGGGCCAGCATAACTTCACCAACGCACTCGCCGCGCTGGCGCTGGCGGACGCGGTGAAATTGCCTCGCTCCAGCAGCCTGAAAGCGCTGACCGAATTTACCGGCCTGGCGCATCGTTTCCAGATGGCGTGGGAACACAACGGCGTGCGCTGGATTAACGATTCGAAAGCAACCAACGTCGGCAGCACCGAAGCCGCGCTCAACGGCCTCCAGGTCGATGGCACGCTGCACCTGCTGCTCGGCGGTGACGGTAAATCAGCTGATTTTTCCTCGTTGAGCCAGTATTTGCAGGGCGCGAATGTTCGCCTTTACTGCTTTGGCCGCGACGGTGCCGAGCTTGCCGCTCTGCGCCCGGAGGTGGCGGAGCAAACTGAAACTATGGCTCAGGCAATGGCGCTGATAGCGCCACGCGTACAGCCGGGTGACATGGTGCTGCTCTCCCCAGCCTGTGCGAGCCTCGACCAGTTTAAAAACTTTGAGCAGCGCGGCGATCTCTTTACCCGACTTGCGAAGGAGCTTGGCTGATGCGTTTATCACTCCCTCGCCCACGTATGCCGCGCATTCCAGGATTTGCTATCCTGGCCTGGCTGTCCGCGGCGCTGAAAGGCTGGGTGATGGGCTCTCGCGAAGCGGATTCCAACAGCATGGTGCTTTACGATCGCACTCTGCTGTGGCTGACGTTTGGTCTGGCCGCCATCGGCTTTATTATGGTGACCTCGGCGTCAATGCCGGTCGGCCAGCGTCTGGCGAACGATCCGTTCCTGTTTGCCAAGCGCGACGGGCTGTACATCATCCTGGCCTTTGCGCTGGCGATGATCACGCTGCGTCTGCCGATGGAGTTCTGGCAGCGTCACAGCACCGCGATGCTGCTGCTTTCGATCGCCATGCTGCTGATTGTACTGGTCGTGGGCAGCTCGGTTAACGGCGCGTCGCGCTGGATTGCCTTCGGCCCGCTGCGTATTCAGCCCGCGGAATTTACCAAGCTGTCGCTGTTCTGCTACTTGTCCAACTACCTGGTGCGCAAGGTCGATGAAGTGCGTAACAACCTGCGCGGCTTCCTGAAGCCGATGGGCGTGATTCTGGTGATGGCGGTGCTGCTGCTGGCCCAGCCTGACCTCGGTACGGTGGTTGTGCTGTTTGTGACCACGCTGGCGATGCTGTTCCTCGCCGGGGCAAAACTGTGGCAGTTCATTGCCATTATCGGCATGGGGATTTCAGCGGTTATCCTGCTGATCCTCGCTGAGCCGTATCGTATCCGCCGCGTCACCTCGTTCTGGAACCCATGGGAAGATCCTTTTGGCAGCGGCTACCAGCTGACCCAGTCGCTGATGGCCTTTGGCCGGGGTGAATTGTGGGGGCAGGGATTAGGAAACTCGGTGCAAAAACTTGAGTATTTGCCCGAGGCGCATACCGACTTTATCTTCTCGATTATCGGCGAAGAGCTGGGATATATCGGTGTGGTACTGGCTTTATTGATGGTATTCTTCGTCGCTTTTCGCGCGATGTCCATTGGGAAACGCGCGCTGGAAATGGATCAGCGTTTTGCGGGGTTCCTCGCCTGTTCCATTGGGATCTGGTTTAGTTTCCAGGCGTTGGTTAACGTCGGCGCAGCCGCAGGCATGCTGCCAACGAAAGGCCTGACGCTGCCGCTTATCAGCTACGGTGGTTCCAGCCTGTTGATTATGTCTACGGCAATCATGATGTTGCTGCGAATTGATTATGAAACGCGTCTGGCTAAAGCCCAGGCGTTTACACGGGGTGTGCGATGAGCAATCAATCCCGGCGTTTAATGGTGATGGCAGGCGGTACCGGCGGACACGTTTTCCCGGGGCTGGCGGTGGCTCATCATCTTATGGCCGAAGGCTGGCAGGTGCGCTGGCTCGGCACCGCCGATCGTATGGAAGCCGATTTAGTGCCTAAGCACGGCATTGATATCGATTTCATCCAGATTTCCGGCCTGCGTGGCAAAGGCCTGAAGGCGCAGCTGTTCGCGCCGGTTCGAATCTTTAACGCGTGGCGTCACGCCAGGGCGATCATGAAAGCGTATCGCCCTGACGTTGTGCTGGGCATGGGCGGGTATGTTTCTGGCCCCGGAGGGCTGGCCGCGTGGTCGCTTGGCGTTCCGGTTGTACTGCATGAGCAGAACGGGATTGCGGGGCTGACTAATAAGTGGCTGGCCAAAATTGCCAAAAAGGTGATGCAGGCGTTTCCGGGCGCGTTTCCCAATGCGGACGTAGTGGGCAACCCGGTGCGCACAGATGTGCTGGCTCTGCCGCTTCCGCAGGAACGTTTCGCTGGACGAGAAGGGCCGGTTCGCGTGCTGGTTGTTGGCGGCTCGCAGGGGGCTCGCGTGCTGAACCAGACGATGCCGCAGGTCGCTGGCCGTTTGGGTGAAGGCGTGACCATTTGGCATCAGTGCGGGAAGGGCGCGCAGTCCGTAGTGCAGCAGGCCTATGCCGAAGCCGCGCAGCCACAGCATAAGATTACTGAATTTATTGATGATATGGCCGCCGCGTACGCGTGGGCCGATGTTGTCGTTTGCCGCTCGGGCGCGTTAACCGTGAGCGAAATTGCGGCCGCAGGCTTGCCTGCTTTGTTTGTCCCCTTCCAGCATAAAGACCGGCAGCAATACTGGAATGCGCTGCCGCTGGAAAAGGCCGGAGCCGCCAAAATACTGGAGCAGCCGCAGTTCACCGTGGATGCCGTTACCGAAACGCTTGCAGGATGGGACAGAAGCACGCTGCTGACCATGGCCGAACGCGCTCGCGCAGCGTCCATCCCTGATGCAACCGAGCGGGTAGCCAAAGAAGTCAGCGCCGCAGCACTGGCGTAAGAGTTAAAGGTTGTGGGTGACGAGTTCACCCGTGAATTATTGATGTCATGGCGCCAGGCGCCGCAGGTTAAAGAATGAATACACAACAACTGGCGAAACTGCGTTCTATCGTGCCCGAGATGCGTCGCGTCCGGCACATTCACTTTGTTGGCATCGGCGGCGCCGGTATGGGCGGTATTGCCGAAGTTTTGGCCAACGAAGGTTATCAGATTAGCGGGTCCGACCTGGCACCGAATCCGGTCACGCAGCAGTTGTCGGCACTGGGTGCCACAATTTATTTCAATCATCGCCCGGAAAACGTGCGTGATGCGAGCGTGGTTGTGGTTTCTACCGCGATCTCTGCGGATAACCCGGAGATCGTTGCCGCTCATGAAGCGCGTATTCCGGTTATTCGCCGCGCTGAAATGCTGGCTGAATTAATGCGTTTTCGCCACGGCATCGCCATTGCGGGAACCCACGGTAAAACAACGACCACGGCGATGGTTTCCAGTATTTATGCGGAAGCGGGCCTGGACCCAACGTTCGTCAACGGCGGCCTGGTGAAAGCGGCGGGCACCCATGCTCGTTTAGGCAATAGCCGTTATTTGATAGCCGAAGCCGATGAGAGTGACGCATCATTCCTCCATTTGCAGCCGATGGTCTCCGTGGTGACCAACATCGAAGCCGACCATATGGATACCTACCAGGGCGACTTCGAAAATTTAAAGCAGACGTTTATTAATTTCCTGCACAATTTGCCGTTTTATGGTCGTGCCGTGATGTGCGTTGACGATCCGGTAATTCGCGAACTGCTGCCGCGCGTCGGGCGTCAAACCACGACCTACGGTTTCAGTGAAGATGCAGACGTACGCATTGAGAACTATCAGCAGAAAGGCCCGCAGGGACACTTCACCATCGTGCGCCTGGATAAGCCTGAGCTGCACGTCACGCTGAACGCGCCGGGCCGTCATAACGCGCTGAACGCTGCGGCAGCAGTGACCGTGGCCACCGAAGAGGGCATCGAAGACGAAGCTATTCTGCGGGCGCTGGAAAGCTTCCAGGGCACGGGACGCCGCTTTGACTTCCTCGGTGAGTATCCGATGATGCCGGTGAACGGCAAGCCGGGTAGCGCGATGCTGGTGGACGACTACGGTCATCACCCAACGGAAGTGGATGCGACAATCAAAGCCGCTCGCGCGGGCTGGCCGGACAAAAATCTGGTAATGATTTTCCAGCCGCACCGCTTTACGCGAACTCGCGATCTGTACGACGATTTTGCTAACGTCCTGTCGCAAGTAGATTCTCTGCTGATGCTGGACGTTTATTCTGCGGGTGAAGCTGCGATTCCTGGTGCAGATAGCCGTTCCCTGTGCCGAACCATTCGCGGGCGCGGAAAAGTCGATCCGATTTTGGTGCCGGATGCAGGGCAAATCGCCGAGATTTTAGCGCCTGTTCTGACCGGAAATGACCTGATCCTCGTGCAGGGGGCTGGCAACGTCGGCAAAGTTGCAAGAAACCTGGCTGAAATTAAGCTGCAGCCCCAAACTCAAGAGGAAGACCACCATGGCTGATAAAATAGCCGTTTTGCTGGGTGGAACATCCGCTGAACGTGAAGTTTCGCTGCAGTCTGGCGCTGCGGTCCTGGCCGGTTTGCAAGAAGCGGGGATTGATGCGCACGGCGTCGATCCAAAAGAAATCGCTGTGACCGAGCTGAAGTCGCAGGGTTTTGACAAAGTATTTATCGCGCTGCACGGGCGCGGCGGTGAAGACGGCACGTTGCAGGGGCTGTTGGAATTCCTGGCGCTGCCCTATACCGGCAGCGGCGTGATGGCTTCGGCTATCACGATGGATAAGCTGCGTACCAAGCTGCTGTGGCAGGGCGCTGATTTACCGGTGGCTCCGTGGGTGGCGTTAACGCGCCGCGACGTTGAGGCAGGTATTGCCGCCACGGTTATTGAACGCATCGCACAGCTTGGCATGCCGGTCATTGTTAAGCCGAGCCGTGAAGGCTCAAGCGTGGGTATGTCGAAGGTTGATGACGTTGCAGCCCTACCGGCAGCGCTGGAGCTGGCTTTTGAGCACGACGAAGAAGTTCTGATTGAAAAGTGGCTCAGCGGGCCTGAATACACGGTGGCGATCCTCGGTGAGGAAATTTTACCGTCAATTCGTATTCAACCGGCTGGAACCTTCTATGATTATGAGGCGAAGTATCTCTCTGATGAAACTCAATATTTCTGCCCAAGTGGTTTAATTGAGCAAAGAGAACAGGAATTGCAGGCATTAGTGCTGCAGGCCTGGCAGGTTTTAGGCTGTAGCGGCTGGGGTCGCGTGGACGTGATGCTGGACGGCGACGGGCAGTTTTACCTGCTGGAAGTGAATACTTCGCCGGGTATGACCAGCCACAGCCTGGTACCGATGGCGGCACGACAGGCGGGGATGACCTTCTCCCAGCTGGTAGTGCGAATTCTGGCGCTGGCAGACTGATATGTCGCAGGCGGCCCTGAATACGCGTAATCGCGAGGAAGAACCTGGCAGCTCCCGGCCAAGTAATGGCGGGCGCCTGGCCGGAATTATTTTCCTTAGCGCGGTGCTGTTTACGGTGTTTATCGGCGGCTGGATTGTGGTCGGCTGGATGGAAGATGCTCAGCGTCTGCCGCTTTCCAGGCTGGTGGTCACCGGCGAGCGACATTACACGCGTAATGACGATATTCGCCAGTCCATCCTCGCGTTAGGGCCTCCGGGCACTTTTATGACGCAGGATGTGAATATTATTCAGCAGCAGATTGAACGCCTGCCGTGGATTAAGCAGGCGAGCGTAAGAAAGCAGTGGCCGGACGAATTGAAGATTCATCTGGTTGAATATGTTCCTATTGCACGCTGGAATGATCAGCACATGATCGATGCCGAAGGGAATTCCTTCAGCGTTCCGGCCGAACGTACAGGAAAGCAGACTTTGCCGATGTTATCCGGCCCGGAAGGGAGCGAAGGTGAGGTTTTGCAGGGTTATCACGCAATGGGCGAAGTGCTGGCAAAGGATAAATTCACGTTGAAAGAAGCGGCGATGACCGCTCGTCGTTCCTGGCAACTGACGCTTAATAACGGCATCAAGCTTAATTTAGGCCGGGGCGATACGATGAAACGCCTGAGTCGCTTTGTAGAACTCTATCCGATTCTGCAACAGCAGGGGCAGGCTGACGGCAAAGAAGTCAGCTATGTTGACCTGCGATATGACTCTGGCGCGGCGGTAGGCTGGCAGCCCGCTCCCGTACAGGAACCTAATCCTAATCAGCAACAGAATCAGGCACAGGCAGAACAACAATGATCAAGGCGACGGACAGAAAACTGGTAGTTGGACTGGAGATTGGCACCGCAAAGGTCGCCGCTTTAGTAGGGGAAGTTCTGCCCGACGGTATGGTCAATATTATCGGCGTAGGTAGCTGCCCGTCTCGTGGGATGGATAAAGGCGGCGTTAACGACCTTGAATCGGTAGTGAAATGCGTCCAGCGGGCGATCGATCAGGCCGAACTGATGGCGGACTGCCAGATTTCTTCGGTTTACCTGGCGCTGTCCGGCAAGCATATCAGCTGCCAGAACGAAATTGGTATGGTGCCTATTTCTGAAGAAGAGGTGACGCAGGAAGACGTGGAAAACGTTGTCCATACCGCCAAGTCGGTGCGCGTGCGTGATGAACATCGCGTTCTGCACGTAATTCCGCAGGAATACGCTATCGACTATCAGGAAGGGATCAAAAATCCGGTAGGGTTATCCGGGGTGCGCATGCAGGCAAAAGTGCATCTGATCACCTGCCACAACGATATGGCTAAAAACATTGTCAAAGCCGTTGAACGTTGTGGGCTGAAAGTTGACCAACTTATTTTTGCAGGCCTGGCTGCGAGCTATGCCGTATTGACCGAAGACGAACGTGAGTTGGGCGTCTGCGTAGTTGATATCGGTGGTGGTACAATGGATATCGCGGTATACACTGGCGGCGCGCTGCGCCATACCAAAGTGATTCCCTATGCGGGGAATGTGGTGACCAGCGATATCGCCTATGCCTTCGGCACGCCTCCGAGCGATGCTGAAGCCATTAAAGTTCGCCATGGCTGTGCGCTGGGCTCTATCGTTGGTAAAGACGAGAACGTTGAAGTCCCAAGCGTGGGCGGACGTCCGCCGCGCAGCCTCCAGCGTCAGACGCTGGCTGAGGTTATCGAGCCGCGCTATACCGAGCTGCTCAACCTGGTCAACGAAGAAATTTTGCAGTTACAGGAACAGCTTCGCCAGCAGGGTGTGAAGCACCACCTGGCGGCGGGGATTGTGTTAACCGGCGGCGCGGCACAAATTGAAGGCCTGGCGGCCTGTGCTCAGCGAGTGTTCCATACGCAGGTGCGTATCGGGCAGCCGCTCAATATTACTGGCCTGACTGACTATGCCCAGGAGTCGTACTATTCGACTGCAGTCGGCTTGCTGCACTACGGGAAAGAATCTCATCTCAGTGGTGAAGCAGAAGTGGAAAAACGGACCTCTGTCGGCTCATGGTTTAAGCGATTCAACAGCTGGCTGAGAAAAGAGTTTTAATTTTTATAAGAGACCGGACAAAATTAGCGGTCTCAGGCGACAGGCACAAAACGGAGAGAAACTATGTTTGAACCTATGGAACTGACCAACGACGCGGTGATTAAAGTCATCGGCGTCGGTGGCGGCGGCGGTAATGCCGTTGAACACATGGTGCGCGAGCGCATCGAAGGCGTTGAATTCTTCGCGGTCAACACCGACGCTCAGGCGTTGCGTAAAACTGCAGTAGGCCAGACGATTCAGATTGGTAATGGTATTACCAAAGGTCTGGGCGCTGGAGCTAACCCTGAAGTAGGCCGTTCCGCAGCCGATGAAGATCGCGATGCGCTGCGTGCCGCGCTTGAAGGTGCAGACATGGTGTTTATCGCCGCAGGTATGGGCGGTGGTACCGGCACGGGTGCTGCGCCTGTGGTGGCTGAAGTGGCTAAAGACCTCGGTATTCTGACGGTTGCCGTCGTGACTAAGCCTTTCAACTTCGAAGGCAAGAAGCGCATGGCCTTCGCAGAGCAGGGTATCGCCGAGCTGTCTAAGCACGTCGACTCGCTGATCACTATTCCTAACGACAAGCTGCTGAAAGTGCTGGGTCGTGGCATCTCTCTGCTGGACGCTTTTGGCGCGGCCAACGATGTGCTGAAAGGCGCAGTGCAGGGCATCGCCGAACTGATTACCCGTCCGGGCCTGATGAACGTCGACTTTGCTGATGTGCGCACCGTAATGTCCGAAATGGGCTATGCCATGATGGGCTCCGGCGTGGCAAGCGGTGAAGACCGTGCTGAAGAAGCGGCAGAAATGGCCATCTCCAGCCCGCTGCTGGAAGATATCGACCTGTCTGGCGCTCGCGGCGTGCTGGTTAACATTACCGCTGGCTTCGACCTGCGCCTGGATGAGTTCGAAACCGTGGGTAACACCATTCGTGCGTTCGCATCTGATAACGCCACCGTGGTTATCGGTACTTCTCTGGACCCAGAGATGAACGACGAACTGCGCGTGACCGTTGTTGCTACCGGTATCGGCATGGACAAACGTCCAGAAATTACGCTGGTGACCAACAAGCAACAGACTCAGCAGCCGGTAATGGACCGTTACCAGCAGCACGGTATGGCTCCGCTGACTCAGGAACAAAAACCGGCTGCGAAAGTGGTGAACGACAATACTGCGCAAACAGCGAAAGAACCTGATTACCTGGATATTCCAGCATTTTTGCGTAAGCAAGCTGATTAAGAATAAACCGGAAGTTGGGCATATCCGCTCTTTGTGCTAAACTGGCCTGCCGTAAGTGATATACACTTCGGTTGGATAAGTAATTTGGCGAGATTATACGATGATCAAACAAAGGACACTCAAACGTATCGTTCAGGCGACTGGCGTCGGTTTACATACCGGCAAAAAGGTCACACTGACGTTACGCCCTGCGCCGGCCAATACCGGGGTCATCTATCGTCGCACCGACTTGAATCCTCCGGTAGATTTTCCGGCAGATGCCAAATCTGTGCGTGATACCATGCTCTGTACTTGCCTGGTGAACGAGCACGATGTGCGGATTTCTACCGTTGAGCACCTTAATGCTGCCCTGGCGGGTTTGGGTATCGACAACATTGTTGTTGAAGTCGATGCACCAGAAATCCCGATTATGGATGGCAGTGCGGCGCCGTTCGTCTACCTGCTGCTTGATGCCGGGATCGACGAACTGAACTGCGCGAAAAAATTCGTGCGCGTCAAAGAGACGGTTCGCGTTGAAGATGGCGATAAATGGGCTGAATTCAAACCGTACAATGGTTTCTCGTTGGACTTTACCATCGACTTTAACCATCCGGCGATTGATGCCAGTACCCAGCGTTACAGCATGAATTTCTCTGCTGACGCGTTTATGCGCCAAATCAGCCGTGCTCGTACTTTCGGTTTTATGCGTGATATCGAATATCTGCAGTCCCGTGGCCTGTGCCTGGGCGGCAGCTTCGATTGTGCCATCGTTGTTGACGATTATCGCGTACTGAACGAAGACGGCCTGCGTTTTGAAGATGAATTCGTTCGTCACAAAATGCTGGATGCTATCGGTGACCTGTTCATGTGTGGCCATAATATTATCGGCGCGTTTACCGCCTATAAATCTGGTCATGCGCTGAACAACAAGCTGTTGCAGGCAGTTTTAGCGAAGCAGGAAGCCTGGGAATGGGCAACCTTCGAAGACGACGCTGAACTTCCGCTGGCATTCAAAGCACCCACTATGGTGCTGGCGTAACGCCAACGCTCTCGATTACGACTGGCTTTTATTGGTACTCTCTCCGGCCAATGAAGCCAGTCGTTCTATCGCCGCTCTCAGTTTCTCCGGGCTACGTTTAGCCACCTCTCGTAACGCCTCCGCACTCTGTTCGCTCAATTCCCGATTTACCTCATATTTACCGCCAGCAGTTTGAATGCTGCTTTCTTGTACTGATTCCTGCCCAATTGCCGCCAACGATGGATTAATCCTGATGTCGATTGACGTCAATGATGGTAGTATTTGTGCGCGTAATGCACTCAGCAGCGTGGCTTGTTCATAGCGTAAACGCATCAGCCAGCTGGCATTCGCCGTTTCAAGTACGAGGATCCCCTGTCGGAAGTTTGCGACCCGGCACCAGGGATGCAGTTGAGCGGGAATAATGCCTCTCACTGCCCGGTTCAGCTTCAGCAGGGCTGCCGCACGTTGTTGCACATTTTGCAAAACGCTTTGCGTACCGGCATCGTCGAACAAATTATCTAAAGATTGCGGGCGACTATCGCGCATACATCAGGCTCCGGCGGAAAAAGTGATTGGTATTCTAAATCGTTGGCGACAATTTGGCAGACGTTATTTCTGGCCGCATCTCCTGTTGGGGATGGTCGCGGCGAGTCTTGGCCTGCCTGCGCTGAGCGGAAATACCCCCGAAACTGCCGCATCAACAGAAACGTCCGCTAACGCGCAGGACTATCTTAACCAGGTTAGCTTCGATAGCCTGGTATTATTGCAGGAAAGCACGCGCCGCCCGTCATTTAATGTGGATTACTGGCATCAGCACGCCATCCGCACCGTTATTCGTCACCTCTCTTTTGCCATGGCCCCGCAGGCGCTGCCCGTTGTGCAAGAGAGCGCTCCGCTTCAGGCACAGCATCTCGCTTTACTGGACACGCTAAACGCGCTGTTAACCCAGGAAAGCAAACCTCCCGTTATTGTGCGCCATATTTCTCTCTGGCAGTCTCCTTCCGTCGCGACATTCAGTCCGGCCATCTGGATAAGTCAGGTGCAGGGTATCCGCGCCGGTCCGCAATCTCTCAGTTAAGCAAACAACCCTTTAATTATAATACTGTTTATAGATCTGCTTTTAGAGCAGGCGTTTGAGAAATTATTATGCTAATCAAATTATTAACAAAAGTTTTTGGCAGTCGTAACGACCGTACTTTGCGCCGCATGCGCAAAGTGGTTTCCATGATTAACAGCATGGAACCGCAAATGGAGAAGCTCACCGACGACGAGCTGAAAGGTAAAACTAACGAATTCCGCGCGCGTCTTGAAAAAGGCGAAGTGCTGGAAACGTTAATCCCGGAAGCATTCGCCGTCGTACGTGAAGCCAGCAAGCGCGTATTCGGCATGCGTCACTTTGACGTGCAGATGCTTGGCGGGATGGTTCTCAACGATCGCTGTATCGCTGAAATGCGTACCGGTGAAGGTAAAACCCTGACGGCAACGCTGCCTGCGTACCTGAACGCCCTGAGCGGCAAAGGCGTGCACGTGGTGACAGTGAACGACTATCTGGCCCAGCGTGATGCTGAGAATAACCGCCCGCTGTTCGAATTCCTCGGCCTGAGCGTTGGCATTAACCTGCCGGGCATGCCAGCTCCAGCCAAGCGCGAAGCATACGCTGCCGATATTACTTACGGTACCAACAACGAATACGGTTTTGACTACCTGCGTGACAACATGGCTTTCAGCCCTGAAGAACGCGTGCAGCGTAAGCTGCACTACGCGCTGGTGGATGAGGTTGACTCAATCCTTATCGATGAAGCCCGTACCCCGCTGATTATTTCCGGCCCGGCGGAAGACAGCTCCGAGCTGTACAAAAAAGTTAATACCATCATTCCTCACCTGATCCGTCAGGAAAAAGAAGATTCAGATACCTTCCAGGGCGAAGGCCACTTCTCCGTGGATGAAAAATCTCGCCAGGTTAACCTGACCGAACGCGGTCTGGTCATGGTTGAAGAACTGCTGATGAACGCCGGTATGATGGAAGAGGGCGAGTCGCTTTACTCCCCAACCAACATCATGCTGATGCACCACGTCACGGCAGCGCTTCGCGCACACGTTCTGTTTACCCGCGACGTGGACTACATCGTAAAAGATGGTGAAGTCATCATTGTCGATGAGCACACCGGTCGTACCATGCAGGGTCGCCGCTGGTCCGACGGCCTGCACCAGGCCGTAGAAGCTAAAGAAGGCGTAGACATCCAGAACGAAAACCAGACGCTGGCTTCTATCACCTTCCAGAACTACTTCCGCCTGTACGAGAAACTGGCCGGTATGACCGGTACGGCGGATACCGAAGCGTTCGAATTTAGCTCCATCTATAAGCTCGATACCATCGTTGTGCCGACCAACCGCCCAATGATCCGTAAGGATATGCCGGATCTGGTCTACATGACCGAAATGGACAAAATCGGCGCGATTATCGAAGACATTAAAGAACGTACCGCAAACGGCCAGCCGGTGCTGGTGGGGACGATCTCAATCGAGAAATCCGAAGTTGTCTCTGCCGAGCTGACCAAAGCGGGTATCGAGCACAACGTTCTGAACGCCAAGTTCCACGCTAACGAAGCGGGCATTGTGGCCCAGGCGGGTTATCCGGCGGCTGTAACCATTGCAACCAACATGGCCGGTCGTGGTACCGATATCGTGCTGGGGGGCAGCTGGCAGGCCGAAGTGGCTGAAATCGAAGATCCAACTCCGGAACAGATCGCGCAGATCAAAGCTGACTGGCAGGTGCGTCACGATGCCGTGCTGGCTTCCGGCGGTTTACACATTATCGGCACCGAGCGTCACGAATCCCGTCGTATCGATAACCAGCTGCGTGGCCGTTCCGGCCGTCAGGGTGACGCGGGTTCTTCCCGTTTCTACCTGTCTATGGAAGATGCCCTGATGCGTATCTTCGCTTCTGACCGCGTATCGAACATGATGCGTAAGCTGGGCATGAAGCCGGGCGAAGCAATTGAGCACCCTTGGGTGACTAAAGCGATTGCCAACGCGCAGCGTAAAGTAGAAAGCCGCAACTTCGATATTCGTAAGCAGCTTCTGGAATATGATGACGTGGCTAACGATCAGCGCCGCGCCATTTATACCCAGCGTAACGAACTGCTGGACGTGAGCGACGTAAGCGAAACTATCAACAGCATCCGTGAAGACGTCTTCAAAACGACTATCGACGCGCATATTCCGCCGCAGTCGCTGGAAGAAATGTGGGACGTTCAGGGCCTTGTCGATCGCCTGAAAAACGACTTTGACCTTGATATGCCAATCAAAGAGTGGTTGGACAAAGAGCCTGAGCTGCACGAAGAGACGCTGCGTGAGCGTATTCTGCAAAACGCGATCGAAGTTTATCAGCGCAAAGAAGAAGTTGTTGGCGCGGAAATGATGCGTCACTTCGAAAAAGGCGTGATGCTGCAAACGCTTGATTCTCTGTGGAAAGAACACCTTGCTGCTATGGACTACCTGCGTCAGGGGATCCACCTGCGTGGCTATGCGCAGAAAGATCCTAAGCAGGAATACAAGCGTGAATCCTTCTCCATGTTTGCTGCCATGCTGGAATCCCTGAAGTACGAAGTGATCAGCACGCTGAGCAAGGTTCAGGTTCGCATGCCGGAAGAAGTCGAAGCGATGGAGCAGCAGCGCCGTGAAGAGGCTGAACGTCTGGCACAGATGCAGCAGCTGAGCCACGTTGATGCGGACACCCAGGCCGCGCAGGATCTGGCTTCGGAAACGGGCGAGCGTAAAGTCGGCCGTAACGATCCGTGCCCGTGCGGTTCCGGTAAAAAATTCAAACAGTGCCACGGCCGTCTGAGCTAATTAGCACTGTATCGAAAAGGCGCAGCTAGCTGCACCTTTTCATGGCTGACAAAGAAGCAAAAAGCGTGGTTTTTACTTCTTTGTGATTATCAGTCGAAAATCAATGAATTGATTTTCCAGTTAATTCCTGCGGTGACATTTATTACGATCTCATCAGCGTGAGGTATGTCATCTGTCTGAAGGCGCAGCTTGCTGCGCCTTTTTTATAAGGAGCGCCTGCTTAAAAATGAAACAGTTACAAATAGCCGTAGGCATTATTCGTAATTCTGAAGGTGAGATATTCATAACCCGCCGTGCAGAGGATGCGCACATGGCTAATAAGCTAGAGTTTCCGGGGGGGAAAATTGAAGCTGGAGAGACGCCAGAACAGGCTTTGGTTCGCGAACTGCATGAAGAAACGGGGATTACCGCAACGCGCTACTCACAGTTTGAAAAGCTGGCCTATGCGTTCCCGGACAGGCATATAACGCTGTGGTTTTTCCTGGTTGAAGATTGGGAAGGCGAGCCGTGGGGTAAAGAAGGACAGCCGGGACAATGGATTGCACAGCATAAGCTGGCGGCAGAAGATTTCCCACCGGCCAATGAACCCGTTATCCAAAAACTGCAGCAGCCTTAAGGCTGCTGCTCTTCACTCCAGCCGTCGCTATCGGAAAGATCGCTGCTGCTGGGGATTCGCTTCTCTTCGGCGGCCCACTCGCCCAAATCAATGAGCTGGCAGCGCTTGCTGCAAAAAGGGCGGTACGGGCTGGTTTCGTTCCAGATCACGGCTTTGCCGCAGCCGGGACAGTTTACGACGGTTGGTTCAGACATCTTCTCTCCTTAACAACACGCCAGGTCAAAATCCAGGCGTTCAGGGATGGTTCCACGCTCGCTGTCCAGTGGCAGAAAGCGAATCGCAAACCGGCTTTTATGGCCGGAGATTTGCGGGTAAAGCTGATGAACAAGATCCAGCTGCAGGCGCAGTAAATCGGCGTCGTCGCCGTTGTCCTGATAAAAACCGTTCAGGCTGGTCAGTTTGCGCAAAGGCGCTGAATTTCGAATGATATCCAGCAGCAGCTCCAGCGACTGCTTCAGCGGCTGCAGGCTTGCCAGCCAGATTCCGACCTGTTCGTCGCGCTGATTTTGCGGTAGATGCAGCCAGACATGCAGCGTAGGGAGATCGAAACTGCAGCATCCTCCCGGAATACTTAACCGCTGGCGAACAAGAGCAATCAGACGATCTTCGCGCAGCAGTTGGCCAATGCGAGGTGCGGACATTAACACGGTTCCTCGTTCCTTAAGCTGGCTACGCAGGGAGTCGATGCGCTGCATATCCACGCCCGGCACTTCGGACCAGGTTAAAAGCTTGCGCTGCTGGCGATCCAGCTCTTTTATCACGTCGGTGCGGATCTCTCCGCGTTCAAAGACATCAAGAAGATCGCCAATATTGCGGAAGAAATGCAGCGCGCTTGTTGTGTCGTTAATGGGTAACGAAGCTTCTAACTGCTGGACTAAAAATTCAATGCGCAGCCAGGTGCGCATTTTTTCGTTTAGCGGGTGCTCAAAAAGGATCTGAGTGCTCATTATTCTTTTTCCTGTTGTGCGGCCTGGCCTGCCAGTTCCAGATACTGGCAGTGCAGACGGTCAACATCTGCGGCTACCCGATCGGGCGTACCGTCGTTATTAATCACATCATCAGCGACGGCCAGACGTTGTTCGCGAGTCGCCTGTGCGGCAAGGATCTGCTCTGCATGTTGGCGGCTGACATTATCGCGCTCAATGGTACGTGCGATTTGAATTTCTGGCGAGACATCAACAACCAGAACGCGATCGGCCCTGTGCTGTAAATGGTTTTCAACCAGCAGTGGAACAACCCACAGCACGTAGGGGGAAAGCGCCTGGCAAATAGCTGATTGGGTTCGCTGATGAATAAGAGGGTGTAGCAGATTATTCAACCACTGTTTTTCAGCGGGCGAAGAGAAGATTTTTTCCCGAAGCACTCGGCGATTGAGGGAGCCTTCTGGCAGAAGGATTTCCTGACCGAAATGTTCTGAAATTGCCTTTAGGGCGGGCTCACCGGGTTCGACAACCTGGCGAGCAATGATATCGGCGTCTACTACGGCAATCCCTAATTGGGAAAATCTGTCGGCGACGGTACTTTTTCCACTGCCAATGCCACCCGTTAATGCCACCGTATAAACCATAAAGGCCGGACCTTACATCTTGTTAATCAAAGAGATATTTTCTTGTTCACCTGAGGATGAAAAAGAGAAAAAACAATAAACAGGACGCGTTCCGCTGTCTTGCCCGTTGTTTCCACATTTCTCAGGTAAATTTTAACGATTGTAGCGTAAAAAAGACTATTTTCGCAGTCTTGCGGAGCCATTATTAGTGCGTATGATAGCGTCACTGGAGTTGGCAGTTGTACCGCCGATTACGTTCCCGCGTTCATCGCCATTTACCAGGAATCCGCAACATGCGTATTGAAGAAGATTTGAAGTTAGGTTTTAAAGACGTTCTGATCCGTCCAAAACGTTCCACTCTCAAAAGCCGCTCTGACGTAGAGCTTGAGCGCCAGTTTACTTTCAAACATTCCGGTATTGCATGGTCTGGTGTGCCGATTATTGCGGCGAACATGGATACAGTGGGTACCTTCGAGATGGCGCAAGCGCTGGCCTCTTTTGACATTCTCACCGCCGTTCACAAACATTACTCCGTTGAACAGTGGAGCAATTTTGTTAAATCCGTGCCTGAAAGCGTGCTGCGCCACGTGATGGTTTCAACCGGCACCTCAGAAGCTGATTTCACCAAAACCAAACAGATCCTCACCCTCAATCCAGGCCTGAACTTTATCTGCATCGACGTTGCCAACGGTTACTCCGAGCATTTCACGCAGTTCGTGAGTAAAGCGCGTGAAGCCTGGCCGGATAAAACCATCTGCGCAGGTAACGTTGTGACCGGTGAGATGTGTGAAGAGCTGATTTTGTCCGGGGCAGACATTGTTAAAGTTGGCATTGGCCCTGGTTCTGTGTGCACCACCCGTGTGAAAACAGGCGTTGGCTATCCTCAACTGTCCGCCGTGATTGAATGTGCCGATGCGGCTCATGGCCTTGGCGGCCAGATCGTCAGCGACGGCGGCTGTACCGTACCGGGCGACGTTGCGAAAGCATTTGGCGGCGGTGCAGACTTCGTCATGCTGGGCGGTATGCTGGCCGGACACGAAGAAAGCGGCGGCACCGTGGTTGAAGAGAACGGCGAGAAATTCATGCTCTTCTACGGCATGAGTTCTGAATCAGCAATGACTCGCCACGTTGGCGGTGTTGCGCAGTATCGTGCGGCTGAAGGTAAAACAGTTAAGCTGCCTCTGCGCGGCCCGGTTGAGAACACCGCGCGTGATGTCATGGGCGGTCTGCGTTCTGCCTGTACCTACGTGGGTGCTTCTCGCCTGAAAGAGCTGACCAAGCGCACGACCTTTATCCGCGTTGCGGAGCAGGAAAACCGCGTCTTCAACAGTCTTTAATCTGTACGTGGCGCAGCGTCTGCTGCGCCCTCATCCCATATTCATCGCATCCCCCAGCTGAAATATCGGCAGATACATCGCAATGACCAGCGTCCCAATAATGATGCCAATCACCACCATCATGATGGGTTCAAGCGCGGCCGCGAGATTGTCAGCCAGATCGTGAGTGCGATCGTGATGCCAGACAGCCAGTTTTTCCAGCATTAGATCCAGCGATCCTGATTCTTCGCCAATACGAATGAGCTGCGAGCACAGCGGCGTAAATTGCTCTGCTTCATCTAATGCTCGCCAGAAAGGTGTGCCCCCGGCGATCTGCGTGTTTATCTGGGCTAATACCTTTTTCCAGAGCAGAGGTTTTAAGGTTTGCTCCACTGCATCCAGGCCTTGCAGCAGAGGAATACCTGCCTGCTGTGAAAGTGATAGCGTCGTATAAATCTGGCTGAGGATTTGTCCGCGCCATAGCGGGGCGACAAGGGGAATTTTAAGCAAAATCTTTTGCTCGTATTCCTGCCAGTGTGGTTTGCTGCGCCTTACGCTGAACCAGCATATTGCAGCCAGGCCGCTCAGAGCTAGCCACCATCCTCCCTGCGAAGTCACCCAGTTGGAAATCGCCATGACAGTCAGCGTGATGGCCGGCAGCGGGGCGTTAAAAGAGCGGTAAATTGCGGCGAATTCTGGCAGCACGAACCCCATCATCCCTGCTGTGACGGCTAAAGCCACGCCAAGGATGAAAAGCGGATAACGTAGCGCTTTGATCACTTTCTTACGTAGCCGATACAGCTGCTCCTGCTGCTCGGCAAGGCGACGAGTGCACTCATCCAGTTTCCCGGTGAGCTCGCCCATATGCACCAGTGAGATAAACAGCGGTGGGAAAATTTCTGGCCACTGGCGCAGCGCGTCAGAAAAGGCAATTCCCCGTGATATTTGCTGTTTAATATGCTCAAGTAAGCCTGCCCACTCGCGGTAAGGATGCTGATTTGCCATCAGCCGCAGGCCATCGGCGAGTGATATCCCTGCCTGAAGCAGCGTGGCCAACTGGCGAAATACCTGTATTTTTTGCTGAATGTGCCAGCATCCCCGGCGAGCGCCACTTTTTTTATGCACGCTGAGCAGATGCAGCTGTTGCCCAAAAAGCCGTTCTGCTACGGATGAACGATTATCTGCCAGCATTGTTCCCTGCTGAATCTGCCCGTGTGAATCGACAGCTTTCCAGTGCCAGATCGCAAAGTTAGCCATGAGGAATGCCCAGCACGCGGTAGACTTCCTTAAGCGAGGTCAGCCCTTGCGACACGGCCTGGCAGCCACTTTCAAAGAGCGTGACCATTCCCTGTTCACGGGCGAGCCGCTCGATCTCACCGGCACCCTCAGTCCCGGCAATTGCAGCCCGTATAGCTGGCTCAACCGGGAGTATTTCGAACAGCGCGGTGCGTCCATAAAATCCCCCGTAGCATCGTTCGCAGCCGACGGTCTGCCATTCTGGAAGTGGAACGGGCCAGATATGCGAGGGTAAATTCATCCCTTCATCCAGGCGATTTTTGCAGTGGGGGCATAGCCTGCGGACAAGGCGTTGGGCAACCACCATTTGCACCGCAGAAGCCAGCATCCAGCGGGCAACCCCCATTTGCTCAAGGCGGACAACGGTTTCGACAGTGGAGTTGGTATGCAGGGTGGACAACACCAGGTGCCCCGTTTGCGCTGCTTTGACGGCAATTTCTGCCGTTTCACTGTCTCTGATTTCCCCGACCATGATCACATCAGGATCCTGTCGCAGGAGCGCCCGCAGCACGTGCTGGAAGGTCAATCCAGCCTTAGTGTTCACCTGTGTTTGATTCAGACCGGGCAGAGGAATTTCTACCGGATCCTCCACGCTGCATACGTTGGTAACCGTTTGGTTGAGCGCGTTCAGAGCGCTGTAAAGGGTAATGGTTTTTCCGCTGCCGGTTGGACCGGTGACCAAAATCATCCCTTGAGGCTGCTCGAGTGCCGCCCGGAAAAGCTCCTGGTCTCTGGCGGACATTCCTAACGCTGCCAGTTCAGAGGGATGCTCAGTTTGCTGGAGCAGACGCAAAACAATTTTTTCGCCGTAGCGAACGGGGAGGGTAGAGATTCGGAAGGAGGCTCTCCCAGCCTCGGTTTCCACATCCATTTGCCCGTCCTGGGGCAGCCGCCGCTCCGCAATGTCCAGGTTGGCCAGCACTTTCAGCCGCGCGGTCAAAGAGGCGGCCAGGCTGGCCGGGAGCAAAGGTTGCAACTGCAGCACTCCGTCAATGCGTAACCTGATTCTGTAGGCTTTTTCTCCAGGTTCGAAATGGATGTCTGAGACGCGAAGCTGAATGGCTTTGTGCAGGGTGTCATTAATTATCTTGACCACGGAAAGCTCATTTTCCTGTTTCTCTTCAGCGTGTGCGACTTCTGGAGAATGTTTAACTTTCTCCAGACGCTCAACCGTCCAGAATTCAACTTCAATATGCTTGTCGCAGATAAAACGTAGTGCTTCGAATAGCTCCGGAGGAGGATTTGGGGCAACGGCAATCCGCAGACGGCTTTCCTCTTCCTCCAGCAAAATTGCCCGGTATTGCGCGCAAAGGGCGAGGAGCTGTGGACGGTTATTCATGGCTTTTCCTCTGCTGGCGCGTTGTCAAAGCGGAATACCTGTTCACAGGATTGTTTGAGAGCCCCCCCGTCCGCCACGCTACAGTTTCTTGTCCAGCCTTCAACGCCTTCGGCATCCTTCCAGAGAGGCGTTAACGCGACGGTAAGCCCTTTTAGCGTTTCCTGGCCTGTTAACGCGACCACGCCGCTTTTGACGCTCATGCTGCTGATGTAACGGGTCGTTTTTGCGGTTGGAATGCTGTTGGTTCCGGCATCGCACTGGGCAATGCCTCCGCGATCTATGGCACACAGCTCAACCGCCGTTCGATAAGGTACAAACGTTTGTAGCATGTCGGTCAGGGCTGCCTTGCGGAGGTAGTTTTGGTAGGCCGGAATGCCGATGGCGCTCAGAATCGCAATAATGCCAATGACTACCATTAGCTCGATGAGGGTAAATCCTTTTTGTTTATTCATGACGCTCTCCTGTTGAAAGAAAGGTCACTTTGCCAGGCTAAAAATTGGCAGGCTAATAGCAAAAAAAAGAGTAGGGAGGCGTCTTCAAAGAAACTTTGTTGCTGTGCACGAGTGAACAACTAATACGCGAGGAGCTACGCAAAGTGCAGGGAAATTGATGGGCCCGGCTGGCCCATCAGAAAAGGATATTTAGCGGAAACGCATAGAGAGATCGAGCGCGCGGACATGCTTGGTGAGCGCGCCGACGGAGATAAAGTCCACGCCGGTTTCTGCGAATTCACGGAGGGTGTCTTTGGTGACGTTCCCTGAAACTTCCAGGCGAGCCTTGCCTGCGGTGAGCGCGACGGCCTGGCGCATTTGCTCCACGTTGAAGTTGTCGAGCATGATGATGTCGGCACCTGCTTTTAGCGCCTGCTCAAGCTCGTCCATCGACTCCACTTCCACTTCTACCGGCACGTCCGGGTGCAGCCAGAATGCTTTTTCTACTGCCTGGCGCACCGAGCCGGAAGAGATGATATGGTTCTCTTTGATTAAGAACGCATCGGACAGGCCAAGGCGATGGTTGCTGCCTCCGCCGCACAGCACGGCATATTTTAGCGCGGTGCGCAGGCCTGGCAGGGTTTTTCGCGTGTCCAGCAGCTGCGTGTTTGTGCCCTCAAGCAGGTCAATATAGGTGCGCACTTCGCTGGCCACGCCGGAGAGCGTTTGCACAAAGTTCAGCGCCGTGCGTTCACCGGTCAGTAATATCCGCGACGGGCCGGTCAGTTCGAAGAGCGGCTGATTGGCGGTGACCGCCTGTCCGTCTTCCACATGCCAGCTCACCTCAACATCGCCGCCAAGCTGGATGAACACTTCCTCGACCCAGCGTTTCCCGCAGAATACGCCGTTTTCACGGGTAATCACCACGGCGTGTGAAGTATGGCCTTCCGGCAGCAGCTGCGCGGTAATGTCTTTATTTGCATCGACTTCGCCACCTAAGTCTTCACGCAGGGCATGAGAGACATCCAGGGGGATATCGAGGCTGATACGTTCGAGAAGCTCGTCACGTCGGCGGTCTGGGTTATAGCGGCGAGGCGGCATGATAAAACTCCGAAATGGCTAAGTTAATGTCGAAACATGCTACTCTGATGCGACGTCAAGTACCACTCTGAGGAGAACCACGCATGCGGCTTTTAGACGGCTGGCTGGTGGGCGTGAAGCATGTCCCTTCCCCACATTTTGATTGCCGACCGGAAGATGAGAACCCCTCGCTGCTGGTGGTGCATAACATTAGCCTGCCGCCCGGTGAATTTGGCGGTCCGTGGATAGACTCGTTGTTTACCGGAACCCTGGATCCTGACGCCCATCCCTATTTTGCGGATATTGCGCATTTGCGAGTCTCCGCGCATTGCCTGATTCGCCGCGACGGCGAAATTGTGCAGTACGTTCCATTTGATAAACGTGCCTGGCATGCCGGGGTCTCCGTTTATCAGGGCCGTGAACGCTGCAATGATTTTTCCATCGGAATAGAGCTTGAAGGCACGGATACACTGGCCTACACCGATGAGCAGTATCAGCAGCTCACCACCCTTACGCTTTTGTTAATTAAGCATTATCCTTCCATTGCCGAAAATATTACGGGACATTGTGATATTGCTCCCGTGCGCAAAACCGACCCCGGCCCGTCGTTTGACTGGGCGCGCTTTCGCCGGTCGGTTGCCGCTAAGTCGAATAAGGAGATGACGTGACGTTATTTACACTTTTGCTGGTCATGGGCTGGGAACGCCTGTTTAAAATGGGCGAGCACTGGCAGTTAGATCATCGCCTTGAAGCGGTATTTAAGCGAGTAAAGCATTTCTCGATGCTGCGCACGTTGGCCATGACGGCGCTGTGCATGCTGGTGGTCTTTCTGTGTGTACGCGGTTTGCAGGGGCTGTTCTTTAACGTTCCGCTGCTGGTTTTCTGGATTGCGCTCGGCGTGCTGTGCATCGGGGCGGGGCAGGTGCGGCTGCACTATCATGCCTATTTGAAGGCCGCTAGCCATGACGATGTTCATGCCCGCGACGCGATGGCCAGCGAACTGACATTGATTCACGGCGTACCGCCTGACTGCGATGAGCGTGAATATCTTAAAGAACTACAAAACGCGCTGTTGTGGATTAACTTCCGCTTCTATCTGGCACCGCTTTTCTGGTTCATAGTCGGGGGCATCTGGGGGCCTGTCACGCTTGCGGGCTATGCGTTCCTCCGGGCCTGGCAGAGCTGGCTTGCGCGGCATCATACCCCTCATCAGCGCCTGCTTTCCGGCATTGATGCTATTCTGCACGTGCTTGACTGGGTTCCGGTTCGTTTAGTCGGCGTGGCTTACGCGCTGCTGGGCCACGGTGAAAAAGCGCTCCCGGCCTGGTTTGCTTCTCTGGCGGATCGCCATACTTCGCAATACCAGGTTCTGACCCAGCTCGCACAATTTTCTCTGTCGCGCGAGCCGCATCTCGATAAAGTGAAAACGCCTAAAGTCGCCGTTTCGATGGCCAAGAAGACGTCGCTGGTGATTGTCGTTGTCGTGGCGCTGCTGACCATTTATGGGACGCTGGTTTAACTTTGTTTAATCATCTGCGGGCGGTATGCCAAATACGGGCATGCCGCTTTCGTCCCAGCTGATTGTTTTTAAACGCGTATGCCGGTTCGGGTCGTACAGCGGGTCCCCTTCAATTTTTGTGTAATTCCTCGCGTGATAAACCAATACGTCTTCGCCCGCCAGGGTTTTGACAAAGCTGTTATGCCCAGGCCCGTACTGTCTGTTTTCGTCGCTGGTGGTGAAGACCGGCCGCGGCGATTTATGCCAGTTTTCTTGTTTTGTCGGGTCGGCGGCCATATCAATCCACAGCAGCCCAAGGCAATAATTTTCGTCCGTAGCACTTGCCGAGTAGCTGATGAAGAGCTTTTCGCCGTGCGTGATGACCGCGGGTCCCTCATTGACCTTAAACCCCCGACATTCCCATTCCAGCTCCGGACAGCTTAGCATCACCGGCTTGCCTTGAATGGACCACGGCGTTGCCATTTCAGCGAGGTAGATATTCGAATTACCGGGAATATCAGGCGCTTTTTGCGCCCACAGGTACCACTGTTTGCCCTGATGCCAGAATGTTGTGGCGTCGAGACAGAAAGTATCAAACTGCGTTTTAACCTCTCCTTTTACCATCCATTTCCCGCTAAGCGGGTCCGCGTCCACGCATTCAAGGGCGAACATACGGTGCTGGAACATATTCAGCTCATCGAGCGCCTGGGTGTGCGCTGCGGCAAAATAGATGTACCACTTACCCTGAATATTGTGCAGCTCCGGGGCCCAGATTAGCTCACTCATCGGGCCGCTTTCAGGCTTTCGCCAGATAATCACTGGCTTTGCCTGGGGAAGTGTTTCGAGGGTAGCCGCACGCCCGATCTCCAGCCTGTCGTATTCGGGCACCGAGGCAATAAAGTAGTAATAGCCTTCGTGCAGCAGAATAAATGGATCGGCGCGCTGCTCGATAAACGGATTGGGCCACTGGGTTTGCGTCATGCTGCGCTCCTTAAGGTTTAGCTTCGGCTGGTTTGCTTTCGTGATATTCATTCAGCTCACGATAGTTATTACGGCGCTTTTCAAGGTCGGCCTGAATGCGCTGCATGAGCTCGCGATCGACCTTCAGCAGCCGTACCACGCCCGCGGTGAGCAGATATCCCGCGCCTGGAATAATGGTGAACAGCATGATGATGCCGTTGATGGCCGCCGGGCTTTGCTGTTTTGCCCCAGCGTCATAGCCATACCATGAAAGGAGGAAACCAACCATCGCACCAGCCACGGCCAGGCCGACCTTCAGGAAGAACAGGTTGCCAGAGAAGCTGATCCCGGTGATGCGCTTGCCCGTTTTCCATTCGCCGTAATCGTCCACGTCGGCCATCAGCGACCAGTGCAGCGGAGAAGGGATTTGATGCAGCACGTTAAGCAGGAAGTACATCACCACGATAAGCGTCGTGGCGTGCGGATCGAGGAAGTAGAAGCCGCTCGAGAATAGCGCCAGCGCAATATTCGTCCAGAAGAAGACTTTCAGCTTGCAGAAGCGGTCGGTCAGGACTTTAGCGAGCATGCTGCCGCCCATCATGCCGATGACGCCGAGGCTGATAAACAGCGTGGCGAAGCTGGTACTTTGCTGCATTACCCACGTGACGTAATACATGGTTGCCGCCATACGGATGAACCCAGGGCAGACGTTGCACAGCGTAAGCAGCAAAATCCTTACCCACTGATCGTTTTTCCATACGTCCTTCAGATCCGCCTTCATATCGTCATTGGTTGGCACCGCCGGGCGGATGCGTTCACGTACGCTGGAGAAGCAAAACAGAAACATACACATGCCGAGCACCGCCAGCACGGCCATCGCCCACTGGTAGCCTTTGGCTTTATCGCCGCCGCCGAACCAGTCGACCATCGGCAGCAGGGTCAGGGAAAGAATTAATGTGGCAATGCCGACCATCACAAAGCGGTAGGACTGGCACGCCACGCGTTCTTTCGGGTCGTTGGTGATCACGCTCCCCAGCGAGCAGTAAGGAATATTAATGGCGGTGTAGGTCAGGGAGAGCAGGAAATAGGTGACGAAGGCATAGATAACTTTGCTGTTATAGCCCCAGTCCGGGGTAGTAAACATCAGGAAGCTGAAGAAGGCGAACGGGCAGGAAATCCACAGCAGCCATGGACGAAAACGCCCCCAGCGGCTTTGGGTGCGGTCCGCTATGGCCCCCATAATAGGGTCGGTTACCGCATCAATTACGCGCACGGAAAGCAATAGCACGCCGACTAATGCCGGAGCTAAGCCAAAAATATCGGTATAAAAATAGTTAACAAACAGCATGATGGCACCAAAGATGATGTTACATCCGGCGTCTCCCATCCCGTAGCCGATTTTTTCTTTTATAGATAGCCTGCCGTTTTCCATTGTTCGCGCTCCTGACCAGAATATGGACAAGATTATTGGTCTGATGAGCGGAAGTTGCGCAGCAGGAATCCGTCGCAGAGATGGACAATCGTGTCGTGGACGGGAAAGTGTGAGGCAGATAACAAAGCGCCCCGCGTGTTAAACGGGGCGCTTTAATCGCTGAGAAAGGAATCAGGCTTTAACGGATTTGGCGCTGCGTTGGGTTTTTACCCAGTAGCCGACGCCGAGGATAAGCACCCAGACGGGGATCAGCCAAACGGAGATAGCCATGCCAGGCGTGATAGCCATAATGACCAGAATCGCGGCCATAAAGAGCAGGCATACCCAGTTACCCAGCGGGTAGAACAGGGCCGGGAAACGCGTTTTCACGCCCTGCTGGTCTTTGGCGCGGCGGAATTTGATGTGCGCCAGGCTTATCATTGCCCAGTTGATGACCAGAGCAGAAACAACCAGCGCCATCAGCAGGCCGAAGGCCTCACCCGGCATCACGTAGTTAATCAGCACGCACAGCGCGGTGGTGATAGCTGAGACAAGGATAGTGCCGACCGGCACGCCGCGACGGTCAACTTTCAGCAGCGATTTTGGCGCATTGCCCTGCTGGGCCAGGCCAAACAGCATACGGCTGTTGCAGTATACGCAGCTGTTGTAGACCGAAAGGGCTGCGGTCAGGATCACGACGTTCAGGGCGTTAGCGACCAGAGAATCCCCCAGTTCGTGGAAGATCAGTACGAACGGGCTGGTATCTGCGGTGACGCGAGTCCACGGCATCAGGGAGAGCAGGATGGCCAGAGAACCCACATAGAAAATCAGAATACGGTAGATAACCTGGTTGGTGGCTTTCGGGATGCTGACTTCCGGGTTATCCGCTTCTGCGGCGGTGATGCCTACCAGCTCAAGGCCGCCGAAGGAGAACATGATGATCGCCATCATCATGACCAGCCCCGTCATGCCGTGCGGCAGGAATCCCCCCTGTTCCCAGAGGTTGCGGACGGTTGCCTGTGGACCTGCGCTGTCGCTAAACAGCAGCCAGCCGCCGAACAAAATCATGGCGACAACGGCGACGACTTTGATGATGGCAAACCAGAATTCCATTTCCCCGAACACTTTCACGTTCGTCAGGTTGATGGCGTTGATCAGCACAAAGAAGACCGCGGCGGAAACCCAGGTCGGGATTTCAGGCCACCAGAACTGGACGTATTTGCCGACGGCGGTCAGTTCCGCCATGGCGACCAGCACGTACAGCACCCAGTAGTTCCAGCCGGAAGCAAAACCGGCGAATCCGCCCCAGTATTTGTAGGCAAAATGGCTGAATGAGCCGGCAACCGGCTCTTCAACGACCATCTCACCGAGCTGGCGCATGATTAAAAAGGCGATGAAGCCTGCGATTGCGTAGCCGAGAATAATGCCCGGTCCGGCGGACTGGATAACGGATGCGCTGCCCAGAAACAGGCCCGTCCCAATTGCTCCACCTAGCGCGATAAGCTGAATATGGCGGTTTTTAAGGCCGCGCTTTAGCGTGTCGCCGCCTTGCTGTTGACCATCCATCGTTAAACCTCGTGATTGGGGTTGTTTTTATACGCTCGTAGCGGCGTGTGTAATGGTGTTATTCCGTAAGGTGTAGTCTTTCTTTTACGGTTGTTAATTCCAGTATTTTGCGTAGTGGACTACCGCAGCGCCAAGAATAGTGGTAAGCGCCAGCGTTTGCACCTGCTTTCTTTTAGTGCCGTGACGAGTTGGGTAAAAAGAAACCAAACGTAAATATAGGGTTATTTATTACGCCGCTATTTATTACCCGAAGGTAAGCGAATTACCTGAATTTATATTCATATTTTAAAGTGATGAATCGGTTCAGATTGCAATAAAAGGCGTTTGTTGCCGCCTGGCGAAAGTTAAAACCCCCCCTTAAGTGGTAAACATAAGATTTGTGCAAAGTTACATGTTTGAAACGTTGTTTCTGTAATGTTGTTAAAAAGTGCCCGCTTTAATGATTTCAATCAAAACCAGGATGGACAGAAGGTGAATACTTTGTTACTTTAGCGTCAAGAATGTGAAATTGGTCATACCAATTGACTCCGGGCAAATGGCTTAAGAGAAACGGCTTAAGAAAGGGAAGAATGGCCTACAGCAAAATTCGCCAACCTAAATTATCCGACGTGATAGAGCAGCAGTTGGAGTTTCTTATCCTTGAGGGAACCTTGCGTCCCGGCGAAAAACTCCCACCCGAGCGCGAACTGGCAAAACAGTTCGACGTTTCTCGTCCTTCCCTGCGCGAGGCTATACAGCGTCTCGAGGCGAAAGGATTACTGCTTCGTCGCCAGGGCGGTGGCACTTTTGTCCAGAACAGCCTTTGGCAGAGCCTGAGCGACCCGCTCGTAGAACTGCTCTCTGACCATCCTGAATCCCAGTTTGACCTGCTTGAAACCCGCCATGCTCTGGAAGGGATCGCCGCGTACTACGCCGCCTTGCGCGGTACGGACGAAGATCTCAAGCGTATTGGCGATTGCCATATTGCGATTCAACAGGCGCAAGAGTCAGGCGATTTGGATGCCGAATCCGACGCCGTCATGCAGTATCAAATTGCCGTAACAGAAGCTGCACACAACGTTGTGCTACTACACTTGTTGCGCTGCATGGAACCGATGCTCGAACAAAACGTTCGCCAGAATTTTGAATTGCTCTACGCGCGCCGCGAAATGCTGGCGCAAGTGAGCAGCCATCGCGCCAGCATTTTTGCGGCGATAATGGCTCGTCAGCCGGAGCAGGCGCGTGAAGCCTCGCACCGTCACCTGGCATTTATTGAGGAAATATTGCTGGATCGCAGCCGCGAACAGAGCCGTCGAGAACGTTCTCTGCGGCGCCTCCAGCAACGAAAGGAATAAGAACCAACAGGTTCGAAGCGCCATTCATTTAGAGCGCGGCAACTAAACGCAGAACCTGTCTTATTGTGTTTTTTCAAGGAAAGCACAATGGGACAGGTTCCAGATAATCAACGTATTAGACACAGATAAGGAATACCACCCATGTCAGAACGTTTCCCAAATGACGTG
>DASXGN010000020.1:0-1945 GCA_036489025.1 Buttiauxella sp. | reverse complement strand
TCTTCATGCGTTCGTAGCATGCGGGCTACTTGGCGCATGGGCTCCAGGCGGCTGCGCATCGCCCGATAGCACCAATAGTCCAGAAAGGCCCCGGCCCAGACCACGGATTTGTAGTGCCAGAAATGCTGGAAGGCCTCTTTCAATTCCCAGGCCCGTGCCGTAGCCAGCTTGCTGGCCAGCAGCGCGTTGAGCTTTTGCCGGGCGCGCCCGCGTACCCGACTGCCGCGGCGCAGCAGCGGCCAGCGCATGTGCTTGAGCCCTTGGGCCGCTTGCTTGCCCTGGGCCCGTAAGCGTGTGCTCTCGGCCCGCCGCACCTGGTCCACCGCCTGATTCAAGTGCATCACGATGTGGAAGCGATCTAACACGTGCAACGCTTGCTCCGCCTCGGCGGCCAAGACCTGCAAGTAAGGTTTCCACATGTCGCTGCACACAAATCGCAGCCCGTGCACCACCTCTGGCCCCAGTGCCTTCAGTCCCCTCCGCAACGTGGCTTTAGACCGCCGTCGTCCCACCCACAACAGGCGTCGGCAATGGGCGTCGATCTGGTAGATCACGGTGAGAAAGTTATCCGCTCGCAGGCCGCGGCCCCAATGAATCTCGTCTACACCCAGCGATTCGACCCCCTCCAGCTGGCGCTGGGCCAGGCCCCATTGCACAAACCATTCCACCGACCGATACACCGCTTCCCAACTGGTCTGAAACACCAGCGCCGTCTCCCGCCAGCTCAGACGTCGCGCCCAGCGGGCCAAAAATCCCATCATGGCCCAGGTCATTCGACGCTTGCCCTCACTCCAGGGAATATGTTCCACCACCACTCCATGGCTGGCACACTCCACCCGCCGCGGAGCATAGAGATAGTAGGTGGGGATGCCCCACAACGGCACAAACAGCCAGCGCCGCTCGCGCAATCGGTCATAGCCCGGGGCCGGCCGCTGACATTGCGAACAGCGCCCGCGAATACCGCCATGGGGCTGCACCGTGATTTCGATCGATTGCGGCTTCCCCCGGTGGCTCAACATGCGCACCTCTTGGTACACGAAGCCCACGAAATGTTGTATTCGGTTCAACAGCGTCTTAACCTGTAATTGAATGGCTGGTCTCCTCGGTCGATGAGTCAGAGTCTTATCAACTGCAGACTAATCGAACTGTCTGGAGATCAGCTGTTCTTTTTCCGGGGTTGATTTTCAAAATTAAGCAGTCGTAGCCGGAGCTGTGCGAAAAGTGGGAATCCGCGGGGTGTGCGGATTTCTAAGCGCAGTGGGAAACTCCGCTTTGGGTAGTTTTCCACGAAGCGGCTTTTTGCATAGCTCACTCACCCACAGATACCCGTGCACATCCAGAAAGTGCACCATTTGTGCATCTCGGCGAGTTCCCTCATACAACCAGAAGGAGTGGTAGGTCACAGTAACTGGCAGCAGAAAGAGCAACAGAATGAACGCTCCCCAGCGATACCGTAAACCGGTGATGAGGGAAACAGCGCCCAGCAGTTCTGCTATCACGGCAAATCCTAACGTTACTCCAGCAAGAGGAACATGCTTGCCCGCCAGATCCGCTGCTGTGTCGTGGAAGTCGTGAACGGTCTGCACGGCACTGATGAGAAAAATAAGGCTGAGCAACCATCGCGCTGCGATCCTGACTGAACTACGCCGGAACTCTGTTATTCGAATCATCGGTCTGGTGCATTCTAACCGGCGGCTATTCGTAGCGCAGCGCAGTTATCGGATCAATTCGCGTGGCAGAACGGGCTGGACCGTAGCAGGCAACCAGACCCACCAAACTCAGAAGGGCCGTTACAAGGCCATAGGTCACGGGATCAAGAGCACTGACATTGAATAGAAGATTCTTCATCAGGGATGTGAGTGAAAACGACAATATGATTCCTGCAGCAACCCCGAAGAGTACTAATGCGCCACTGTGAAAAAGTATGAGTCGCAGCACATGAGCG
>DASXGN010000024.1:0-26971 GCA_036489025.1 Buttiauxella sp. | reverse complement strand
TAAAACCCTGGCCTGCAGTCAGGCTTTCCTGCATTAAGCCAATATTTAGAGAAAAGTAACTCAACAGCTCAGGTAGAGGTGTGCCGTACAGCTTGCGCGAACTTTGCGCCAAAAGTTGCTGTGCCGCTGGGTTGGCGTAATGCACAGCCAGCTCATCATCGACCAATAAAATGCTGTTGATTAAAGAATTCAGGATCTGCCCAGCATCGGGCAGCGTGCCGGTTGCCATAAAGCAGTCTCCGATAATTTGCACTGTGATGGTGCATTATAGTTTCCTGGCAGCAAAAGACATTGCGGCAACAGGTTATTTGTGGAGAAAAAAGCCCATCATGAGATGGGCCAAAAGTTTCCACGGCAACTAAATCTCCTAACGCCTTTCACGACACAGCGGTGTTGGCTGCCTTCATTCACCCCAGTCACTTAGTTATTCTAAGCTCCTGGGGATTCACTCAGTTGCCGCCTTGCTGTGACGCGAAATTCGTTGGATCTAACTCAGATAAATTCAGTAATTAAACGCTGTAATACAGTTCAAACTCAACCGGGTGCGGAGTCATGCGCACACGGTCGTTTTCTTCGATACGCAGAGCGATGTAAGCGTCGATTGCTTCATTAGTGAACACGCCACCCGCAGTCAGGAATTCGCGGTCTTCGTTCAGGCAGCTCAGTGCTTCTTCCAGAGAGCCAGCAACTTGTGGGATCTCTTTAGCTTCTTCTGGCGGCAGGTCATACAGGTTTTTGTCCATCGCTTCGCCCGGATGGATTTTGTTCTTAATGCCGTCAAGGCCGGCCATCAGCAGCGCTGCGAAGCACAGGTATGGGTTAGCGGCCGGGTCCGGGAAGCGCACTTCGATACGACGCGCTTTCGGAGAAGCAACCACTGGAATACGGATAGAAGCTGAACGGTTAGCGGCGGAGTAAGCCAGCATTACCGGCGCTTCGTAGCCTGGGACCAGACGCTTGTAGGAGTTGGTTGTTGGGTTAGCCAAGGCGTTGATGGCTTTAGCGTGTTTGATGACGCCGCCGATGTAATACAGCGCTTGTTCAGACAGCCCGGCATATTTGTCACCGGCGAACAGGTTCACGCCGTTCTTGGACAGGGACATGTGGCAGTGCATACCGGAACCGTTATCGCCAAACATTGGTTTTGGCATAAAGGTGGCCGTCTTGCCATAAGCGTGAGCCACGTTGTGCACGACGTATTTGTAGATCTGAATTTCGTCAGCTTTTTTGGTCATGGTATTGAAGCGGGTAGCCACTTCGTTCTGACCCGCGGTGGCGACTTCATGGTGGTGAGCTTCAACAACCAGGCCCATCTGCTCCATGGTCAGACACATGGCAGAACGCAGGTCCTGAGCAGAATCGACTGGAGGAACCGGGAAGTAACCGCCTTTCACTGCAGGACGGTGGCCTTTGTTGCCGCCCTCGTATTTGGTGCCGGTGTTCCATGCGCCTTCGATATCATCGATAGCCACGTGGGAGCCGGAGATGGAGCTGCCAAAACGAACGTCGTCAAACAGGAAGAATTCTGGTTCTGGCCCGAACAGCACGGTATCAGCCAGGCCGGTAGAACGCAGGTAGTCTTCAGCACGCTTAGAGATAGAACGCGGGTCGCGGTCATAGCCCTGCATGGTGCCTGGTTCCAGGATGTCGCAGCGGATGATCAGCGTGGAGTCCGCGAAGAACGGGTCAATCACGGCGGTAGAGGCGTCCGGCATCAGAACCATGTCAGATTCGTTAATGCCTTTCCAGCCACCAATCGAGGAGCCATCAAACATTTTGCCTTCTTCGAAGAAGTCAGCAGTAACCTGGTGAGCAGGGATTGTGACGTGCTGTTCTTTACCTTTGGTGTCAGTGAAGCGTAAATCAACAAATTTCACTTCATGCTCATTCAGCATCGTCAAAACGTGTTCAGCGGACATACTAAATCTCCCGGATTGGTCAGTGTCGTCGTGGTAACGAGGTTTTACCCGTTATACTTCATGCTGCATGCAGGGGCATTGACTGCGGTCTCTCACCTCAGTCACTTATCTGTGTAAGCTCCTGAGGATTTACTCTCTTGCCGCCTACCTGCAACTCGAATTATTTAGGGTATAAAATTATTAAAAGTGGCTTTTCGCCCTAAAAACTATAAAGCGAAATCTGTGCCAACTTTTAAATTACCCCCAAAAGGCGTTATCATGCGCACTATAGTGCAAAAGGGCTGCACCATGATGGATAACTTGCACCAATATAGTGCTCCAGAGTAAATAATGGGCACCATATTGGTGCAATTTACGTTATGGCTCCCTTTTTAGCTCCGTGAAAGCGATCACAAACCCTTACTTTCCACATTGTTTGTAAAGGTTCTTTGTGATCCTGTTCTGTCTTTCGATTAATACGTGTACAATAACGCGCTATTTCTAATGCCTGAGGCAAAGTTGTGATCGAAAATCTGCGTAATATCGCCATCATCGCGCACGTTGACCATGGTAAAACTACCCTGGTTGATAAGCTGCTGCAGCAATCCGGTACCTTCAGTAACGAACGTGCTGAAGCTACTGAACGCGTGATGGACTCCAACGATTTGGAGAAAGAGCGTGGGATTACCATCCTCGCTAAAAACACCGCTATCAAATGGAATGACTACCGTATCAACATCGTTGATACCCCTGGGCACGCCGACTTCGGTGGTGAAGTTGAACGTGTAATGTCCATGGTAGACTCCGTGCTGCTGGTCGTTGACGCAATGGATGGCCCAATGCCGCAGACGCGCTTCGTAACCAAAAAGGCATTTGCCCATGGTTTGAAGCCAATCGTGGTTATCAACAAAGTTGACCGCCCTGGCGCGCGTCCTGACTGGGTTGTGGATCAGGTATTTGACCTGTTCGTTAACCTTGACGCGAGCGACGAGCAGCTCGACTTCCCAATCATCTATGCTTCTGCACTGATGGGTATTGCGGGCAACGACCACACTGATATGGCGGAAGACATGACCCCGCTGTACCAGGCGATTGTTGACCACGTTAAAGCGCCGAGCGTTGACCTTGATGGTCCGTTCCAGATGCAAATCTCCCAGCTTGACTACAACAACTACGTTGGCGTAATCGGCATCGGTCGCATCAAGCGCGGTAAAGTGAAGCCTAACCAGCAAATCACTCTGATCGACAGCGAAGGTAAAACTCGTAACGGTAAAGTCGGCAAAGTGCTGACCCACCTCGGTCTGGAACGTATTGAATCCACCGAAGCTGAAGCGGGCGACATCATCGCCATCACCGGTCTGGGCGAGCTGAACATCTCCGACACCCTTTGCGATACGCAAAATGTTGAAGCACTGCCGGCCCTGTCCGTTGACGAACCAACCGTTTCCATGTTCTTCAACGTCAACACCTCTCCGTTCTGTGGCAAAGAAGGTAAATTCGTTACCTCTCGTCAGATTCTTGACCGCCTGAATAAAGAGCTGGTGCACAACGTTGCGCTGCGCGTAGAAGAAACCGATGACGCTGATGCGTTCCGTGTTTCCGGTCGTGGCGAACTGCACCTGTCCGTGCTTATCGAGAACATGCGTCGTGAAGGCTTCGAGCTGGCGGTTTCCCGTCCGAAAGTTATCTTCCGCGAAATCGATGGCCGTAAGCAGGAGCCGTTCGAGAACGTGACTCTGGATATCGAAGAGCAGCATCAGGGTTCCGTGATGCAGGCTCTGGGTGAGCGTAAAGGCGACCTGAAAAACATGAATCCAGACGGCAAAGGCCGCGTACGTCTTGACTACGTGATCCCAAGCCGTGGCCTGATCGGTTTCCGTAACGAATTCATGACTATGACTTCCGGTACCGGCCTGCTGTACTCCACCTTCAGCCACTATGACGATATTCGTCAGGGCGAAGTGGGCCAGCGTCAGAACGGCGTGCTGATCTCTAACGGCCAGGGCAAAGCGGTTGCGTTTGCGCTGTACGGTCTGCAGGATCGCGGCAAGCTGTTCCTGGGTCACGGTGCAGAAGTTTATGAAGGCCAGATCATCGGTATTCACAGCCGTTCTAACGACCTGACTGTGAACTGTCTGACCGGTAAGAAACTGACCAACATGCGTGCGTCCGGTACTGACGAAGCGACTACGCTGGTTCCCGCTCAGAAAATGACTCTGGAGCAGGCTCTGGAGTTCATCGATGACGACGAACTGGTAGAAGTGACTCCGCTGTCCGTTCGTATTCGTAAACGTCATCTGACTGAAAACGACCGCAAACGCGCGGGTCGTGGCAGCAAAGAAGCGTAAGTTTCTTTCCCTGCTAAACGAAAGCCCTGTCTGCATAGACGGGGCTTTTTTTTGCCTGTTCGCTCGCAGAACCTGCTAAGTCCGAATTCTCGCCGTAGTCAAAGCATCCCTTTACCGCTACAGTTATTTGTCCATGGGGCAAAGGAGGGGCTTATGCTGTATATCTTTGATTTAGGTAATGTCATCGTTGATATCGACTTCAACCGCGTAATGGGGGTGTGGAGCGATTACAGCCGCGTGCCGCTGGCAAATCTGCAAAAAAGCTTTGTCATCGGCGATGCTTTTCATCGCCACGAACGAGGGCAAATTTCCGACGAGGAATTCGCCGCAGAGGTGTGCCGGGAGATGGACATGGCGCTGAGTTTCGATCAGTTTGCCGCTGGCTGGCAGGCGGTGTTTGTAGCCCTGCGTCCGGAAGTTATCGCGGTAATGAAGCAGCTGCGTGAGAAAGGGCATCGCGTTGTTGTGCTCTCAAATACTAACCGCTTACACACCAGTTTCTGGCCGGGCGAGTATCCGCAAGTCGCCGAGGCTGCGGATAAAATTTATCTCTCCCAGGAAATGGGAATGCGTAAACCTGACGCGGAGATTTATCTCCAGCTTCTCGAGGAAGAAGCTTTTTCTGCGGACCAGGCCATCTTTTTTGACGATAACGCCGATAATATAAATGGAGCTCAGCGTCTGGGTATCACCAGCATTCTGGTGACCGGAAGAGAGACAATCCCCGAGTATTTTGCCAAAAATCTATGCTAAAAGACGTTCATCGTAATACCGCGAAGCACCTCAGGCCGTGCCTTTCCTGGGGAAAACTGCTTTGGCAGCGCATCGACCAGGACAATATGACGACGCTTGCGGGCAACCTCGCTTACGTTTCGCTGCTGTCGCTGGTGCCTTTTATCGCCGTGGTCTTTGCGCTGTTTGCCGCGTTTCCGATGTTCTCAGACGTTAGCGTCCAGCTGCGCCACTTTATCTTCTCGAATTTTATTCCCGCTACCGGGGATATCATCCAGCGCTACATCGAACAGTTCGTCGCAAACTCCAGCAAAATGACCGCCGTTGGCGCATGTGGACTGATCGTTACCGCGCTTTTGCTGATGTACGCGGTGGACAGCGCGCTGAATACCATCTGGCGCAGCACGCGCACGCGTCCCAAAATTTACTCCTTTGCCGTTTACTGGATGATCCTCACGCTTGGGCCGCTGCTGGCCGGGGCCAGTCTGGCTATCAGCTCCTATTTGCTCTCGCTGCGCTGGGCTACCGGTTTTAACAGCATGATTGATGAAGTGCTGCGCATCTTTCCCCTTTTGCTCTCATGGCTTTCATTCTGGCTACTTTACAGCATTGTGCCCACCACGCGCGTGCCGGTAAAAGATGCGCTGATTGGCTCGCTGGTTGCGGCACTATTGTTTGAGCTGGGTAAGAAAGGCTTTGCCCTCTACATCACCATGTTTCCCTCTTATCAATTGATTTACGGCGTGCTGGCGGTGATCCCTATTTTATTTGTCTGGGTCTACTGGACCTGGTGTATCGTGTTGCTCGGGGCGGAAATCACCGTCACCCTTGGCGACTACCGCAGGCTGCGTGCAGAAGCTCAACAGGAAGAATTGGACGAACCATGATTGCATTAATTCAACGCGTCACCCAGGCTCGCGTCACCGTGGAGGGTGAAGTGACGGGTGAAATCGGCCCAGGACTTTTAGTGTTATTGGGTGTCGAAAAAGAAGACGACGAACAGAAGGCAAATCGCCTGTGCGAACGCGTTTTGGGCTACCGTATTTTTGCCGATGAAGACGACAAGATGAATCTCAACGTTCAGCAGGCTGGCGGCAGCGTGCTGGTTGTCTCGCAGTTTACGCTGGCGGCGGATACCGAACGCGGGATGCGCCCAAGCTTTTCAGGTGGTGCCGCGCCTGTGCTTGCTGAAGAGCTGTATGAATACTTTGTTGAACGCTGCCGAAAACAGGGGATCGTTGCCGAAACGGGACGTTTTGCTGCCAATATGCAGGTCTCCCTGACCAACGACGGCCCGGTAACATTCTGGCTGCAGGTCTGATGCCGTAGGCAATTACGGTCCCGCGTCTTAAGAGAGAGTACATGTATGTATCACCTTCGCGTACCGCAAACGGAAGAAGAACTCGAAAGCTATTACCAGTTTCGCTGGGAAATGCTGCGCAAGCCGCTGCATCAGCCTAAAGGCTCAGAGCGCGATGCCTGGGATGCCATGGCCCACCATCAAATGGTGGTGGATGAAGAGGGCAATCCCGTGGCCATTGGTCGTCTGTATATCAACGCCGATAACGAAGCGGCAATTCGCTTTATGGCCGTGCATCCTTCCGTGCAGGACAAAGGTCTGGGCACGCTGGTGGCGATGACCCTCGAGTCCGTGGCGCGCCAGGAAGGCGTAAAACGCGTAGTGTGTAGCGCGCGCGAAGACGCGGTGGAGTTTTTCGCCAAGCTGGGGTTTGTTAACCAGGGAGAAATCACCACGCCGCTGTCAACGCCCGTTCGCCATTTCCTGATGATTAAACCCGTGGCGTCACTGGACGACATTCTGCACCGCGCTGACTGGTGCGGGCAGCTTCAGCAGGCCTGGTATGAACACATCCCGCTGAGCGAGAAAATGGGCGTGCGCATTTTGCAGTACACCGGGCAAAAGTTCATTACTACCATGCCGGAGGCGGGGAACCAAAATCCTCACCAGACGCTTTTTGCCGGTAGTCTGTTCTCGCTGGCGACGTTAACCGGTTGGGGATTAATCTGGCTGATGCTGCGCGAGCGCCACCTGGGCGGCACAATTATTCTGGCCGATGCTCACATTCGCTACAGCAGCCCGATAACAGGCCGGCCTGGAGCCATCGCTGATTTAGGGTCGCTCAGCGGCGATTTGGATCGCCTTGCCCGCGGTCGCAAAGCTCGCGTGGCGCTCCAGGTTGAGCTTTACGGTGATGATAAACAGGGTGCCGTGTTCGAAGGCGTTTATCTGGTGCTTCCGGCAAGGCCTTTCGGCCCGCTGGAAGAGGGTGGCAATGAAGAAGAGTAACCTCGGCGCATAGATTTATGCGCCGGGAACCACGCCGTTTTGCATTTTCTGTTCAATCTGCTTACCGTCTGCGCTGGCGGCCTGCAATGTGGCGCTGACGGTTGGCCTGAGCGGTGCCTCAGCCGCCAGATTACCGGTAGCTGAAAGCTGTAAATTACCGTCGCCATCCAGCGGTAATGCGGGCCAGCCCCACTGTTGCAGCGTGTTAACGGGCACAGAGCGACCGCGTAAATTAATGACCGTACTGCGCTGCGGCGTTTGCGAAACCGCGCCGGTCGCCTCCAGCATTCCTTTCCCGGCAAACGCACTAAGCTCAGTTATGGAAATTTGATTGGTATTGGCCGTCAGCGCAATGGAAGGGCGGCGCACGTCTACCCTGTTAAAGGTTGCCGCGGCGGCATTCAGGCTGATGTTGCCATCCCAAATCCCCCACTGCCTGTCGCGCACAACCTCAAGATTATTGCCGATGCCGTCCAGCGCGGTGAGCTGGAAAGGGAAGGCCGGATCGATATCGATAATCAAGTTTCTGTTGGCCGAAAGCTTTTTAACCGTCACCTTGTTCAGCCATGTTGGCAGAGGCTCCAGCCAGCGCTTTTTCCAGTCTTCCGGCAGCGTATATTCGAGGCCTGCCAGCACCACTTCATCAAGATCCAGCTGATTATCGTTGCGCTGCCACTGGCCGGAGGCGCGAACCATGCCTCTTTCCCATCGGGAGGTAAACTGACGCAGCACGGCGGTTTGCGGAGTAAAATCAATGTTCACTATTGGGTCGCTCAGATGCAGCGCGCCATTAATAAATTCGCTGGCGTTCATCGACAACCTGCCGTCGTCGCTTTGCCATCCGCCTTTAGCCAGCGTCAGATTACGCAGGCTTAAATCCAGGTCCGTTACCGCCCAGTCTTTGCCTTCCAGCCGCGCGTCGGTCACTTCCAGGCTATCAATTTTCAGCGCGGGAACGGTGGTCATCGGCGCGAGGAAATCAGCGATGGATTTATCCGTTTGCAGGCGAATGTCGTTCAGGCGAAGGCTTCCAACCTGCCATGAACCGTCGCTGTTACGCCTGGCGCTGCCCGTCAGCGAACCGCGCGCCATATCGGCACCAATATTACTCAGGGTCACTTCATTCTGATTAATCGCCCCCTGCAACAGTACGTTACTGGCCGGAATGCCGTTAAGCGTCATCGAACCGGCGCTAAACTGTAAATCAGCCGTGTTGCCCAATACGCCGTTCGCTTTTGGCTGCCACGGCGTTACGCCGCCGTTTACCCGCTGCGCGTGAAGATTCCATTGTGCATTTGGACTGTTGAGCGCCATATCGCTGAGCTGCAGCGTATCGGCCTGGAAGGGAAGCGGAGCTGCGGTGGGGCTGAGATTCAACGTGCCATTTTTCAGAAGAATGGTATCGGCATGCAGCGGTTCAGAGAACTGGCGGGTGCTGAGCCCAATATCCACATTTTGCGCAACGAGCGTTGCCGGTTGGCCTTTGCGGCCAAACGTCACTTTATTGAAAACCACGTGAGCCGGTGAAGACCAGTCGTGCTCCATCTTTTCAAAAGAAAAATCGTAGTCGCTCTTTTCGTTTATCCAACTGCTGATCTGAGAGGCTCCCCAGCGCGTCTGCAGCAAAATATAAGCGGCAATCAGCCCGACCAGCGCGATCGCGAGGATGACCGTAATAAGCTTTCCGATAAATTTCATTGCCTTCCATCCCATGAAGTTTCGGTAAGGGTGTTATGCCCCATTTACCGTTATAGCTCAAGGATGAGTTTGTCAGGGCGGGTTTCACGCGCCGGGGCGAACAAATCACCGGCGCGTGAGGCACATCAATCTTTCTCAGGTGGGAAAATGAGGTTCAGCACGATGGCGGTGATGCCGCCGGCGGCAATCCCGGAGGAGAGCAGCGTTTTGAGCCAGTCAGGCGCAAACTGCAAAATCAGCGGCTGCTGGGAAACGCCCATGCCCACGGCCAGCGACAGCGCGATAATCATAATCGCCCGGCGGTTGAGCGGCTCGCGGGAAACAATACGCACGCCGGATGCGGCGATTGTGCCGAACATGACGATCGTTGCGCCACCGAGCACCGGCTCAGGAATATGCTGCACAAAACCGCTTACCGCAGGGAACAGGCCAAGCACGATAAGCATCAGCGCCACGACAAAACCAACGTAGCGGCTGGCAACGCCGGTGAGCTGAATCACACCGTTATTCTGCCCGAAGCAGGAGTTCGGGAAGGTGTTGAAGACGGCGGAAACGCAGGAATTCAGACCGTTTGCCAGCACGCCGCCTTTCAAACGCTTCATGTACAGCGGGCCGGAAACGGGCTGCTCAGAGACGTCAGAAGTGGCGGTAATATCCCCAATCGTTTCCAGCGACGTCACCATAAATACCAGCATGAGCGGGATCAGCAGATTCCAGTCGATGCCCAGGCCGTAATACAGCGGCGTCGGGACCATAATCAGGTCGGTATTGGTTGGCGCGGTCGTTTGCGGCAGCATGTCCATCGCCCATGCCAGCGCGTAGCCAACGGCCATGGCGATCACCAGCGAAGCCACGCGCAGGTAAGGGTTACGCTGGCGGTTGAGAAGGATGATGGTCAATAACACGGCCCCGGCCAGCAGCAGATTTTTAGGTGAGCCGAAGGTGTGATCGCTCATTGCAGCATAGCCGCCGCCGATGGAGTTCAGCCCAACCTGTATCAACGACAGGCCGATAATCATCACCACCACGCCGGAAACCAACGGGGTAATGATACGTCGAGCCAGGTGCAGCACGCGGGAGAGTGCCATTTCGGTGACGCTCGCCAGCATCAGCGTGCCGAAGAGGGCGGCCATCATGGTCGGAACGTCAGCGCCGCCATTTTTTAGGGCCATACCGCCCATAATTAAAGGGGAGACGAAGTTAAAGCTCGTACCCTGAATGGACAGTAGCCCGGAACCCACCGGTCCCCAGGCTTTAATCTGGATAATCGAGGCGACGCCCGAAGCAAACAGCGACATGCTGATAATGTGCTGAGTATCTGATGCCGGCAGGCCCAAAGCCTGGCAAATCAGTAATGCCGGAGTGATAACCGCGACAAACATCGCCAGCAGATGCTGGCAGGCTGCGAAAAGAGTCTGGGGCAGCGGAGGTCTGTCTTCAAGGCGGTAAATTAATTCACTGGTTTGAGCCTTTACGGTGGGTTGCGCATTGTCTGACTCAACGGCATTTACGGACATCTGAGGTATTCCCTTGGTGGAAAAGCGGTGATTTTAGCGGACTGAGAAACAAAAGCAAACGTTTGCATCGTGACGTCGTTAATATTTAAAACTCATATAACGACGTTTTTATATAACGATTTGCTGTTTTTTGGTTAAAATCCAGCTGCTGATTTTTCTAAAACCTGAAATGACAGTGAAGGAATGACAAAGCGCCGGGTTTATAAGGCGCCAAAAAGGAGCACTGCTATGTTTCATCTCGATACGCTTTCAACCCTTGTCGCAGCAACGCTGGTCCTCTTGCTGGGCAGAAAAATGGTCCACTCCGTACCGCTGCTTAAGAAGTACACCATCCCCGAGCCGGTAGCAGGTGGATTATTAGTGGCCCTCGCCCTGCTGGTTTTGAAGAAGAGCATGGGCTGGGAAATTGATTTTGATATGAGCCTCAAAGATCCGCTGATGCTCGCCTTCTTTGCAACCATTGGCCTGAATGCCAACCTCGCCAGCCTCCGCGCGGGCGGTAAAGTGGTCGGCATCTTCCTGTTTGTCGTGGTCGGCCTGCTGGTGATGCAAAACGCTATCGGCATCGGCATGGCCAGCCTGCTGGGCATGGATCCGCTCATGGGCCTGCTGGCCGGATCGATAACGCTTTCGGGCGGGCACGGAACGGGGGCGGCCTGGAGTAAGCTGTTCACCGAACGCTACGGCTTTGAAAACGCAACGGAAGTGGCGATGGCTTGCGCAACCTTCGGCCTGGTGCTGGGCGGCCTGATTGGCGGGCCGGTGGCGCGTTACCTGGTCAAGCACTCCTCCTCGCCTGAAGGCACGCCTGAGGACAGTGAAATCCCAACGGCGTTTGAAAAGCCGGACGTTGGGCGCGTCATAACATCTTTAGTTCTAATCGAAACCATCGCCATGATTGCCATTTGCCTCACCGTAGGCAAGCTGGTGGCGCAGATGATTCAGGGCACTGCCTTTGAATTGCCAACCTTTGTATGCGTGCTGTTCGTGGGCGTGATACTGAGCAACACGCTTTCCGCACTCGGTTTTTATCGCGTATTCGAAAGGGCGGTTTCGGTACTGGGCAACGTCTGCCTTTCCCTGTTCCTGGCGATGGCGTTAATGAGCCTGAAGCTGTGGGAGTTGGCCTCTCTGGCGCTGCCGATGCTTGCCATCCTCACGGTGCAGACCATTTTCATGGCGCTGTACGCGATATTTGTGACCTATCGCCTGATGGGGAAAAACTACGATGCGGCGGTGCTGGCAGCCGGACACTGCGGCTTTGGACTGGGCGCAACGCCAACCGCCATTGCTAACATGCAGGCGATTACCGAACGCTTTGGTCCTTCGCACATGGCATTCCTGGTGGTACCGATGGTCGGGGCATTCTTTATTGATATCGTGAATGCTTTGGTGATTAAGCTGTATTTGATGCTGCCGTTGTTTGGCTAATCTCAAGGCGGACGGCAGCATGCCTGTCCGCCTGTGCCTCAGGCATTTGAATAGCGTTCCGTTTCAGGCATCCAGCGCTCTATCAGCGCGGTTGCCTGTTCCGGATAGCGTTCATGAATATGGCGCGCAAGGCGCTGAACTTCGGGGATCATTGCCTGATCGCGCAGTAAATCCGCCACTTTAAACTCCGCGCTGCCCGTTTGACGGGTGCCAAGCAGTTCCCCCGGACCGCGAATCTCCAAATCCTTTTGTGCAATCACGAAGCCGTCGTTGCTGTCGCGCAGCACCTGCAAACGCAACTGGGCGGTTTTTGACAGCGGGGATTTATAAAGCAGCACACAGTGGGAAGCTATGGCCCCACGCCCTACGCGGCCGCGAAGCTGGTGAAGCTGTGCCAGGCCCAGGCGCTCGGGGTTTTCGATAATCATCAGGCTGGCGTTTGGCACATCCACGCCCACCTCGATAACCGTGGTGGCAATCAGCAGGTGGATCGCGCCTTCTTTAAAGGCCTGCATCACCGCCTGCTTCTCCTGGGGCTTCATCCGGCCATGAACCAGGCCGACATTCAGATCGGGCAAAGCGGCTTTTAGCTCCTCCCAGGTGACTTCCGCGGCCTGAGCTTCGAGAAGCTCCGATTCCTCAATCAGCGTACAAACCCAGTAGGCCTGGCGCTTTTCAGTCGTGCAGGCGCTGCGAACGCGTTCAATGATATCGCTGCGGCGGGTGTCCGGAATAGCAACCGTGGTAACGGGTGTACGACCCGGCGGCAGCTCATCAATAACGGAAGTGTCCAGATCGGCATAGGCCGTCATCGCCAGCGTGCGGGGAATTGGCGTAGCGGTCATGATCAGCTGGTGCGGATGGAAGCCCTGAATCTGGCCTTTCTCCCACAGCGCCAGCCGCTGGTGGACGCCAAAGCGGTGCTGTTCATCGATGATAACCAGCGCCAGGCTGGCGAACTGCACTTGCTCCTGGAAGATGGCGTGGGTACCCACCACCATAGAAACCTGGCCGCTGGCGATCGCTTCCTGCTGGGCAATACGAGCCTTGCCTTTTTGCTTGCCGGCCAGCCAGCCGACTTCGATACCCAGCGGTGCGAACCAATGACGAAAATTATTGGCATGCTGCTCGGCCAGCAGTTCAGTTGGCGCCATCAGGCCCACCTGTTTGCCGTGGGCAATCGCTCGCAGCGCCGTGAGCGCCGCAACGAGCGTTTTGCCTGAGCCTACGTCGCCCTGGACAAGACGCATCATCGGCACGTCGAGTTCCATATCGCGTTCGATCTCTGCCACAACCCGCTCCTGAGCGCCGGTTGGCTTAAACGGCAGGGCGGCAAGCAGGCGGTTCTTCAGCTCATCGTGGTTAATTAGCGGCAATGCGTGATAGCGCTGAGCGCCGGCGCGTAAGGCCAGCATGCTCAGGTTATGAGCCAGTAATTCTTCGAGTATTAAACGCTGCTGCGCGGGATGCTTACCCGTTTCAAGATCGGCCAGCTTCATATCCGGTGGAGGACGGTGCAGCGTGCGCAATGCTTCGGGCAGGCTCATCATTCCCTGACGTAACTCCTGCGGAAGCAGCTCCGCGATGGCGCAGGTATCCAATAATTCCAGAGCCTGATCGGTTAGCTTGCGCAGCGTAGCCTGGCGAACACCTTCGGTTGTCGGGTAGACCGGCGTTAGCGTTTCCTGCAAATCTGGCGTGCTTAAATCACCCTGAATGCGGTATTCCGGATGAATCATTTCTGCGCCATGCTGCCCGCGCTTTGCCTCGCCGTAGGCCAGAACTCGCTTGCCGGTAGCCAGACTGTTCTTCATCGCCGCATTAAAGTTAAAGAAACGCATGGTGAGAATGCCGGTGCCGTCGGTTATCTGGCAGGTCATCATTCGGCGGCGGCCAAAGCTGATATTGCAGTTCAGCACTTCGCCTTCCACCGTGGCGTAAACGCCGGGCAGAAGGTCGTTAATAGGATAGAGCTGCGTGCGGTCTTCATAGCGAAGCGGGAGATGAAGCAGCAGATCCTGAATGGTATACAGGCCGATTTTGGCCAGCTTGCCGCTCTGGCTGGCACCGACTCCGGCAAGTGTGCTTAACGGTATGGCATCCAGCAAACGGCCCTTCATGGCTTACTCCGCAGACTGCATTGTCGCCCACCACGCTGCGTCAGCTTCAATCTCGCCTTGCTGATTCACATGAGGGTAGGGCAGGCCTTTACGGCGGGAAACTTTGGCGAGTACCGGATAGCCGCCTTCAAACAGCAGACGCTGCTGCTCGGATTCGGGCAGGGTGCTGTTTTCGCGTTGATACATCCCGGCATTTTGGCGCTGGCGCTGTGCTTCATAGAGGATTAGCGCCGAGGCGACGGAAACGTTGAGTGATTGCACCATGCCGATCATCGGAATAATGATGTCCTGGTCAGCCAGAGCGAGCGCTTCCTGTGTAATGCCGGTTTTCTCCTGGCCCATCAGAATGCAGGTCGGGCGCGTGTAATCAATCTCGCGAAAATCGACGGCTTTTTCAGAAAGGTTGGTAGCAAGAATCTGCATGCCGCTATCTTTAAGGTGTGCCACAGCTTCGCCAATTGAGCGATGCGTTTTCACTTCGACCCAGGAATTACTGCCCGCGGCAGAGGATGCCATGGTGCGCATTCTGCTGCCAGGCCATACGGCATGCACTTCGTGAACGCCGACGGCGTCGGCGGTGCGGATAATCGCCGAAACGTTATGCGGCTTGTGGACCTGCTCCATGCAGACGGTTAAATCAGGCTGGCGCCTGGCGAGCATTTCGCAAATACGCGCGTAACGTTGAGGATTCATAACGCTAGTTTCTGTTGCGGGTAACTTTAATCACATCCGGCATGACGCGAATTTTGCGCATGATATTGGCCAGATGGATACGGTCGCGGGCGGTCAAACGAATGAACGCACTGTAAACACGGCCATCCTTCTCTTCGGTATTCAGGCTTTGAATGTTTGAACCCGCGTTGTTCAGCGCGGCGGTAAGATTCGCCAGTGCGCCCTGGTGGTTGAACATATCCACCTTGATCTCGGTGATAAATTCTTGCTCCGCCTCTTTATCCCATTCGACGGCCATAAATTTCTCTGGCTCTTTCTGGTAGCCGCGGATATTTCGGCAGGACTCGTGGTGGATAACCAACCCTTTGCCCGGGCTGACGTGGGCCACAATTGGGTCACCAGGAATCGGACGGCAACACTTCGCAAAGGTAATCAGCACGCCGTCCGCACCTTTGATTGGCAGGTGGCTGTGAGGTTGCGAATTGGCCAGCAAAGTCGCCGGGGATTCCCCCTGAAGATTCTTCGCGACGACCACGCTCATGGCGTTACCCAGCCCAATTTCAGCCAGTAAATCATCCAGCGTGGCGAGCTTCATTCGCTCCAGCTCACGTTGGATGCTTTCTGGTGGGACCTCGGCCAGCTTACGGCTGCCGCCCAGGGCGTGGTTGAGCAGACGACGACCCAGGCTTACGGAGTCATCGCGCTTGAGATTCTTGAGCATCTGGCGAATTTTGGCGCGGGCTTTCGAGCTCACGACGAAGTTCAGCCAGGCGGCATTTGGACGTGCGCCGGGGGCGGTAATAATTTCAATGGTCTGGCCGCTGGTCAGCGCCTGAGACAGAGGATAAGGCTGGCGATCGACTCGCGCGCCCACGCAGGCATGGCCAATATCGGTATGCACGGCATAAGCGAAATCCACAGGCGTAGCGCCCGCAGGGAGTTCGACAATACGTCCTTCCGGGGTGAAAACGTAAATTTCATCCGGGAAGAGGTCGGATTTTACGCTCTCGATAAATTCAAACGAGCTGCCGGCGCTCTGCTGCAGTTCCAGCAGGCTTTGCATCCAGCGCTGGGCGCGGATTTGTGCGGTGGTGCTGCTCTCACCTTGCTCTTTATAAGCCCAGTGAGCGGCAACCCCCATCTCTGCCATTTGATCCATGTCTTCGGTACGAATTTGCACTTCAACGGGCACGCCGTGCGGGCCAATCATGGAAGTATGCAGGGACTGATATCCGTTCGCCTTTGGAATGGCAATATAGTCTTTAACACGCCCTGGACGAGGCTTGTAAAGGCTATGCATCTGACCCAGCACGCGGTAACAGGTGTCCATGTCATGAACGATTACGCGGAAGGCGTAAATATCCATAATCGAATGGAAACGCTGCTCTTTGAGGGTCATTTTGCAATAGATGGAGTAAAGATGTTTTTCGCGTCCGCTGACGCGGCACGGGATTCCCGCTTCCTGGAGGCGCCCGTCGATTTCAGAGAGGATTTTTTGAATCATCTCTTTACGGTTACCGCGCGCCGCTTTAACCACTTCTTTAATGACGCGGTAACGATTCGGGTAAAGCGCTTCAAAACCCAGCTCTTCCAGCTCGGTTTTCAGGTGATGAATACCAAGACGGTGAGCCAGCGGGCTGTAAATTTCGAGGGTTTCGCGGGCAATGCGACGGCGCTTGTCCGGACGCAGCGATCCGAGGGTACGCATGTTATGCGTTCGGTCGGCGAGCTTGATCAGAATGACGCGGATATCCTGCACCATCGCCATGATCATTTTGCGGAAGTTTTCAGCCTGGGCTTCTTTCTTATCGCGGAACTTCAGTTTATCTAGCTTAGAAACCCCTTCCACCAGTTCGGCAACGCTTTTGCCAAACAGCTGTTCCATATCCTGGTAGGTGGCGGGGGTGTCTTCAATCACATCATGCAATAGCGCTGCCATTAGCGTTTCATAGTCGAGTTTCATCTCGGCCAGAATGCAGGCAACCGCTACAGGATGGGTGATATAGGGTTCACCGCTTGAACGTGCTTGTCCCTCGTGAGCATCACGTGCGACAAGATAAGCTTGCCGGAGACGCTTAATCTGCTCCTCGGGCAAGTAATTTTGAATCAGCTGATTCAGGCTTTCAAACAGATACAAGGGCTACCCGGCAGGCTAATTAACGACGACCTTCAGCAATAGCGGTAACGGCCTGCAGTTCTGCGGCTTCCTGCTCTTGCTGCTCCTGACGATCGCGAACATCGAGAATCTGGTTGGTGATCAACCCTTCTTCGATTTCACGCAGTGCGATAACGGTCGTTTTATCGTTTTCTTCTGGAACCAGCGGATCTTTACCACCGGTCTGCATCTGACGAGCGCGACGAGCGGCGACCAGAACCAGGTCAAAACGGTTACCAATTTTCTCAACAGCGTCCTGAACAGTTACGCGTGCCATAATTTAAATGCTCCACAGATGAAGAAATGACTGGGCATGATACTGAAACTGGGCTCAGTCTGCCAATAGTTTGCTGATTAAAGCGTCATGTCGCGCTTTTTGGCGACCCATTCGCAGACGCTCGGCACGAATAATAATCTTTAAATCTGACAGCGCGGTGTCGAAATCATCATTAACGATCAGATAATCATATTCCGCGTAGTGGCTCATTTCCGCAACGGCCTGTTCCATACGCCTGGAGATGACTTCTTCACTGTCCTGCCCGCGGCCACGCAGACGGCGATCCAACTCATCTTTTGACGGTGGCAGAATAAAGATGCTGCGAGCCTGCGGCATTTTATTGCGAATCTGCTTTGCGCCCTGCCAGTCGATATCGAGAAACACATCCACACCGGTAGCCAGCACTTGCTCAATCGCATGACGAGAGGTGCCATAGTAATTCCCGAAGACTTCGGCGTGTTCCAGAAATGCATCTTCGGCAATCATCTGCCGGAATTCGTCCTGGCTGACGAAGAAGTAATGCTCGCCATGGTTCTCACCGGGACGTACGCCGCGGGTGGTGTGGGAGATAGAAACCTGCGTGTCGTACAGCGGTTGTGTCTTTAACAAAGCCTGGATGAGGCTGGATTTTCCCGCGCCGCTAGGGGCGGAAACAATATAAAGCGTGCCTTGAGCCATGAGTTCAAACTTATTCGGTAAGGATAAAAGAAGAGCGTCTACTGGCCCATTATACACGGCGGTGCGCCAGGACGGATAATTTGTCACGCTCAGAAATGCCTTTTATCTGGATCTGAGGGACTCTTTCCAGTTCATATCACCTGTTTCTGCAACTTCACCGCTTTATCTGAAAGCATCTCGTACAGTTTAAAATTCCCCCTCGCGGCCTGCATTTTCCCACGTTATACCTTCCCTCTCTATCACATGGAGGTAGGTATGAATAAGTGGATATTCGCCTTAATTTTGATACTGATTGTGCTGCCGGAGATTGCATCGGCTTCCTGTCCGGTTTGGTCGCCTTCGCGTGCCGGTGTGGAAATGCAGAAACTTAAAGTTCAGCTAAATCATTGGGATAAGGAATATTTTAGAGATGGACAAAATTCGGTTAGTGATGAAATCTACGACCAGCTGCGCTCACGCTTGAACGAATGGCAGCGTTGCTTTCAACCTGCCGTGCCGCCAGGCCAGCCGCAGCTTTCGACCAACGGAAAGTCGCCGCATCCTGTGCCGCACACGGGTGTTAAAAAGCTGGCAGACAGCGTGGCGGTAGGCCGGTGGATTGAAGGGAAATCCGATCTGTGGGTGCAGCCTAAAATTGATGGAGTGGCCGTCACGCTTGTTTATCGTAAAGGCGTACTGAACCAACTTCTGAGCCGTGGGGACGGTTTAAAGGGAGAGGACTGGACAGACAAAGCGCAAACGATAGATGCGATCCCTAAAAAACTGTCAGGGCCGCTGGCGAACAGCGTTTTGCAGGGTGAATTATTCCTCAAACGTAGTCAGCACGTGCAAAAAAGCATGGGAGGCATCAATGCCAGAAGTAAGGTGGCAGGCGCAATGATGCGCCAGGATAACCTGGCCTTGCCTAAAGATTTTGGCATTTTCATCTGGGCCTGGCCTGATGGCCCGGCGGGTATGAGGCAGCGGTTGGATGCGCTACAGAATGCCGGGTTTTCCCTCGCTCGAAACTGGTCAAAGCCGGTATCAGGTTTGCGGGATATCGCCGTTGCACGAGAAACCTGGTTCACCTCTCCGCTGCCGTTTGTTACTGACGGCATTGTTATTCATCAGGCTTCGGAGCCTGCCGGTAAATTCTGGCAGCCCGGGCAAGCCTCCTGGAGCGCAGCCTGGAAATATCCTCCGGCTCAGCATATTGCACAGGTTAAAGGGATCCATTTTACCGTGGGGCGAACAGGGAAAATCGCTGCGGTGCTGGATTTAGTGCCCATGCATCTTGACGATAAGGAAGTTAAGCGCGTGAATATCGGCTCGCTGAAGCGCTGGCAGGAACTGGATATTGCCACTGGCGATCAGGTTTTGGTCAGTCTTGCGGGACAGGGTATTCCAAAAGTTGATGAGGTTGTCTGGCGCGTTAGCCTGCGCGATAAACCGCAGCCCCCAGAGCAATTCAGTATTACACCGCTAACATGCCTCTGGTTTGATGATGGATGCCGTGAGCAGTTCTTTGCCCGGTTGTCCTGGGTAAGCTCCCTTAATGTGCTTGATATAAAGGGAGTCAGTAAGCGAACCTGGCAAAATATTCACAGGACATTTCCATTCGAACATATTTTTTCCTGGCTGTTGTTAACGCCTGAAGATTTGCTCCATATCGAGGGGATTTCATCGAGACGCGGAACCCAGCTCTGGCATCAGTTCTCACTGGTTCGTCAGCAGCACTTTCACCGCTGGCTAATAGCCTTTGGCCTGCCGTTACCAGCCCCTGCAATGAATCAGCTGCCTGATTCTCACTGGCAACAGCTGCTTGATCGCGACGAACAGAGCTGGCAAAAACTTCCGGGGGTCGGAATCGAGCGGGCGAAAAAGCTAGTGGCGTTCGTCAACTATCCACCGATTAAAGCCCTGGCAGAATTTCTATCCTTGCAGGGCATACGAGGATTCGTGAATTAGTGTTCCGCATGCTTGTAATGGAATACCGGCAACCCAAGGCGGAAGCGGAGTGCCAGCAGGCGAGTCGTAAAGCCAAATATCAGCGTGGCAATAACGACGATGTCATGACTGGAAACGTAGTGCTGGAGGACGATATACAAAACGGCGGAGGCAAAAGCGATGCCAGCATACAGTTCTTTCTGGAATACCAGCGGAATGCGCTTGCAGAACATATCGCGCAGGACACCACCAAACACACCGGTCACCACGGCGGCGATGATAGCGATGATCGGGCCTTCTCCCATATCCAGGGCAATTTGCGCGCCTATTATCGAAAATACGACCAGGCCAAGCGCATCAAGTACCAGGAAAAGGCGGCGCAGATGGGGCATAACCGGTGCGAGGATGGTCGTGACAACAGCCGCAACGGCGACAATGACCACGTATTCAGGATGCTTAACCCAGCCAAGCGGATAGTGACCCAGCAATATATCGCGGACAGATCCGCCACCGAGTGCGGTGGCAGTGGCGATGATGATGACGCCAAAAGTATCCATGCGGCGGCGGCCTGCGGCCAGCGCGCCAGTCATAGCTTCGGCAGTAATACCTATCAGATAAAGAGTGTGTAGCAGCATGCAACCCCCCCAAAATAACGCAGCAAGGGTAGTCTTTTGTGGATGCCATCACGATTGAGTTTTTCTAAGGTGAATTGATTGGGATTAGTTTTCGTAATGACATTTCTTAGTTTTGTTGCCTTTTAAGTGGGTGTATAGGGTTTGTGTTTTTTAAAATGGATAAGTTTAATTAATTACTAATAAAAGGGTGGCAACGATGAACACATCAACAACGCTTAGAGCACTTGCTAATGGCGTTAACCCAGATACAGGCGAATTGCTTCCAGGTTCTTCAGTCGCCCAGTTCCCAGAGACTATCCGTTTGCTTTTTGCATTATCTGAAGAACTTACCGATAAGCCCGAGAAGAGCAAAAAAGCGAAGCTCACACCTCAGGAGCGGCAGGAAAAAAACATCGCTGAAGGTAAGCCCGCAAAATCTTATTTTCCCTGGAGCGAGGAAGAGAAGCGACAGCTTGAAAGTGATTATGAGGCGGGTAAATCAGTAGAAGAACTGGGGGCTGAATTAGGGCGCTCGATACGTGCCGTCGCAATTCAACTTGAAAAAGTTGGGCTCATCACGGCTGAACAGTTACTGGGTTATAACTGATGGAAACGTAAAAAAGCCCGCATGTTGCGGGCTTGCAATGGCGAACGGTCGTTACTCGATATTTTGGATTTGTTCGCGCATTTGCTCGATCAATACTTTCAGCTCGATAGCTGAGTTGGTGACGTCTGAGTTAATTGATTTTGAGGCCAGCGTGTTCGACTCACGGTTGAACTCCTGCATCATGAAGTCGAGGCGGCGGCCCACGGCTTCTTTCTTCTTCAGGATGTTGTAGGTCTCTTTGACGTGCGCTTCCAGGCGGTCGAGTTCTTCGGCCACGTCGATGCGCTGTGCCATCAGAACCAGCTCTTGCTCAAGGCGTGTGTTTTCAAGCTGAACCTGGGCTTCTTCCAGCTTGCCGACCAGACGTTCGCGCTGCCATTTGACGACTTCTGGCATTTGCGCGCGAACTTTAACGACTTCAGCGCTGACGCCTTCGAGGCGTTGTTCAATAAGCGCCTTCAGCGCCTGCCCTTCTGTCTCACGGGCAATGATGAAGTCATCCAGGGTGCCATCAAGGGCGGCCAGAATTTCGGCGGTGATTGCGTCAAGATCCTGTTCCTGGGCCGACATAACGCCCGGCCAGCGTAAAATGTCGACAGGATTAATCTCGCCTTCATCGCTTTGCATTTTCACCCAGTTCGCCGCTTCAACAAGCTGCTTTGCCAGCTTTTCATTAAGCAGCAGCGAGCTTTGCGCGCTGGCATCAGGCTCGAAACGCAGGTTGCACTCGATTTTACCGCGCGTTAAGCGGGTACGAATGCGTTCACGAGCCACGGGTTCAAGGCTACGGAACTGTTCCGGCATGCGAATATAAGTTTCGAGATAACGTTGATTTACCGAACGTAACTCCCAGGAGGCGCTGCCCCAATCGCCTTTTACTTCACGTCGGGCATAGGCGGTCATACTGCGGATCATAAATCGTTACCGTATTCTGCAATGGATGGGGGGATTATAGCCACGCCGGGACTTGCAGGATAGGAATAAGCGAACGAAGTCCGTATAATGCGCAGCCACATTCGTTTAAGCCGGAGATAAGCCCATGCGTCCATCAGGTCGTAGTGCCGAACAAGTGCGCCCAGTCACCCTGACCCGAAATTACACCAAACACGCTGAAGGTTCCGTGCTGGTCGAATTTGGTGATACCAAAGTCCTTTGTACCGCCACCGTTGAAGAAGGCGTACCGCGCTTTCTGAAAGGTCAGGGCCAGGGGTGGATCACTGCAGAATACGGTATGCTGCCGCGTTCAACTCACAGCCGTAATGCCCGCGAAGCGGCAAAAGGCAAGCAGGGCGGCCGTACCCTCGAAATCCAGCGTTTAATTGCCCGCTCTCTGCGTGCGGCAGTGGATTTGAAAGCTCTCGGCGAATACACCATCACGCTGGATTGCGATGTTCTGCAGGCAGATGGCGGTACTCGTACAGCGTCTATCACCGGTGCTTGCGTAGCTCTGGCTGATGCGCTGAACAAGCTGGTTGCCATCGGCAAGCTGAAAGCCAACCCAATGAAGGGCATGGTGGCGGCGGTCTCAGTCGGTATCGTGAAAGGCGAAGCGATTTGCGATCTTGAATACGTTGAAGATTCAGCGGCAGAAACCGATATGAACGTGGTGATGATGGAAGACGGTCGCATGATCGAGATCCAGGGCACCGCTGAAGGCGAACCTTTCTCGCATGAAGAGCTGCTTACGCTATTGGCGTTGGCGCGAGGGGGAATTGAGTCAATAGTAACGTCGCAGAAGGCGGCGTTAGAAAATTAATTTTTAAGGCGACTTAGCAGTCGCCTTTTTTATGTCTGAAGAACCGCAAAGGAGCGAATCCATGAAACCGTATCAGCGCCAGTTTATTGAGTTTGCGCTTAACAAGCAGGTCCTTAAGTTTGGCGAATTTACGCTGAAATCCGGGCGCACCAGCCCCTATTTCTTCAACGCCGGCCTGTTTAATACCGGGCGCGATCTGGCACTGCTGGGCCGTTTTTACGCCGCTGCGTTAATGGATTCCGGTATTGATTTTGATCTGCTGTTTGGGCCTGCCTACAAAGGTATTCCCATTGCCACAACCACAGCCGTTGCGCTCGCAGAGCACCATGAGCGCGATGTGCCTTACTGCTTTAACCGTAAAGAGGCCAAAGATCACGGGGAAGGCGGCAGCCTGGTTGGCAGCGCGCTGCAGGGGCGAGTGATGCTGGTGGATGATGTTATCACCGCCGGGACGGCTATCCGCGAGTCTATGGAAATCATCGCAGCGAACGATGCATCTTTAGCCGGCGTATTAATTTCTCTCGACCGTCAGGAACGTGGCCGCGGTGAAATTTCTGCTATTCAGGAAGTTGAACGTGACTATCAGTGCAAGGTCATATCAATCATCACCTTAAAAGATCTAATTGATTATCTGGAAGAAAAACCGGAGATGGCTGACCATCTTGCTGCGGTGAGAGAGTATCGAACTCAGTACGGAGTATAAGAAAAAGGGCCTTTAAAGGCCCTTAATTCTAGCGTAGCTGCGCGGCAACCAGCGGCCAGCGAGTCTCAAATTCTTTGGTCGGAAGATAGCGGAACTCGCTGCGTACAAAGCGGGACAGCATGCCTTCGCAAAAAGCCAGAAGCTGGCTGGCAAGCAGCGCTTCATCCGTAGCATAGCCTTCTCCCTCACGCATTTTCTTTTCACGCATAACCTGGCGAAGCTGCACTTCTATGCGTTCGAAAAGCTGATTGATTCGGCCCTGCAAACGATCCTGTTCGAACATTAAGGCGTGGCCCGTCAGGATGCGCGTCAGGCCCGGATTCTTTTCACCAAAACCCAGCACCAGCAGGACGATGAGACGCAAACGCGCCAGGGTATCCTTTTCATCCTTCAGGATGAGATTAATACGGGTAATGAGACTGTCTTCGATAAACTCAATCAGGCTATCGAACATTTTGGTTTTGCTGGGAAAATGTCGATACAACGCCGCTTCAGAAACGCCTACGGTGGCTGCAAGCTTTGCGGTAGTGATGCGTTGGCTGCCGTCGCTGGATTCAAGCATCTGGGCCAGAGATTGAAGTATTTCCTCGCGACGATTCCTTTTCGCAGTCTGTTTTTCTGCCATGTTCTAAAATACCCCTGAAATAAATCACTTGTCAGGCAAGCAGCCACACAGCGCCCGCAAGCACGTGGCTTGCGGTGTTTTATAGCGTTATTAACGCGGTATGGTTACGTTTATAAAACGAATTACTGGCGGCCAGAGTGGCCAAAACCGCCTTCGCCACGATCGCTGGTATCAAAATCTTCAACCAGGTTAAATTCGGCCTGTACTACCGGCACAAACACCATCTGCGCGATGCGTTCGCCCGGCTCAATGGTGAAACTATCTTGCCCGCGATTCCATACGGATACCATCAGCTGACCCTGATAATCAGAATCTATCAGTCCAACCAGGTTACCTAACACTACCCCGTGCTTATGGCCAAGGCCTGAGCGAGGCAGGATAACCGCAGCCAGCGACGGATCGCCGATATGAATGGCAAGCCCTGTTGGCACCAGCGTGGTGACTCCCGGCGCAAGCTCTACGGCATCATCCAGACAGGCGCGCAGGTCAAGACCGGCTGAGCCGGAGGTTGCATAAGTCGGCAGCGGGAACTGCTGTCCTACGCGCGGGTCCAGAATCTTAACGTCGATTTTTTTCATCATAACGGGTAACAATCTCGTCCAATAAAAGATGGCCAAGGAGTTCTTTCCGCTCAAGCGGTAAAGTTTTGTCTCCATCCTGCCAGAAAAGGTGTAATGCGTTGTTATCACTATTAAATCCCTGGCCATCCTGCGAAACATCGTTTGCACAAATCAGGTCGAGATTTTTTCGAATACGCTTTTGCCGGGCGTATTCTTCCACATTAGTTGTTTCGGCGGCAAACCCTACAACATAAGGGCGATTCTTCAAAAGTGCGGCGACGCCCGCAACGATGTCCGGGTTTTTCACCATTTTCAGCGTAATTTCATCGCCTTGCTTTTTGATTTTCTCGGCGGCAACATTTGCGGCACGATAGTCAGCTACGGCTGCACAGCCGATAAAAATATGCTGACCCTGCACATTTTGCTGAACGGCTGCCTCCATCTCAAGTGCGGAAGCCACGTCAATTCTCTTTACCCAGGCTGGCGTCGGCAAAGACACCGGGCCAGAAACTAGCGTGACGTTTGCGCCTCTTGCAGCGGCAGCGGCGGCAATGGAATAACCCATTTTGCCCGAGCTATCGTTGGTGATGTAGCGTACCGGGTCAAGGCGTTCGCGCGTCGGCCCGGCGGTAATCATGACGTTCAGATGTTGCAGATCTTTGACGACGCTAAATTGTTGCACGGCCATTTCGACGATGTTCAGCGGGTCAAGCATTCGCCCCGGGCCAATATCGCCACATGCCTGGCTGCCACTGTCCGGGCCCCAAAGCAATAATCCGTGGGAGGACAGCACACTCAAATTATGCTGAGTTGCTGCGGCGCGATACATTTGTTGATTCATGGCCGGAACTACCGCCACGGGTGAAGGCGTTGCCAGGCAAATCGTACTGACTAAATCGTTTGCCATGCCAACAGCAACGCGGGCAATGAGGTCTGCGGTGGCCGGAGCGAGGATGACTAAATCAGCCCATTTTCCCAGCTCAATGTGGCCCATTGCGGCTTCTGCTGCGGGATCCAGCAGGCTGTCTGATACCGGATAGCCAGATACGGCTTGCAGACTCAATGGCGTTATAAAGGCTTTTGCTGCCTCGGTCATGGCGACACGGACATCCGCGCCGCGATCGCGCAGACGCCGCACCAGCTCTGGCGTTTTATAGGCTGCGATGCCGCCGCTAACGCACAGAACAATTTTTTTGCCAGAAAGCCCCATCATGATTTTCCCACCTGAAATCTTGGTCATTCGACTATTTTATCACACTCCACCAGCCACAACTTTTTGCAGTTTGCGAGACATCGCGCAGGATAAGAATCCCCGGGTCGCCAGTGGTTTTCGCCTTGTGCACAATAGCCAAATCAGGGAATGAGGTGGCGAGTATGAACGAGATGATTAATCTGGATAAGCAGGGCTTGCCTCGTGAAAAGCTTCTGAAATATGGCGTGAGTTCATTAAGCGATGTTGAACTGTTGGCGCTCTTTTTACGTACGGGCCTGCGGGATGTAAACGTGCTAACGCTGGCGAACGGTTTGCTGCAAAAATTTGGCTCATTGAGCCGGCTGCTCTCGGCAGACTACGCGCAGTTCAAAGACATCAAAGGGATTGGCGAAGCCAAATACACTCAGCTTAATGCCATTGCTGAGTTGGCAAGGCGCTATTACTCCTCCCGCGGCGTAGAAGAGCTTTCTTTAAAGAGTCCGGATAGCGTTCGGGAATTTATTCAAAGCCAGTTAACGACAGAGGAGCGTGAGATCTTTATGGTTATTTTTATCGATAACCAGCATCAGATAATCAAATATTGCCCGATGTTTTCTGGAACGCTGAACCACGTTGAGGTTCATCCAAGGGAAATTGTGCGTGAAGCAATGAAATCTAATGCGGCGGCGGTCATTCTTGCGCATAATCACCCGTCGGGTAGGGCCGAACCGAGCAAAGCTGACCGTGCCATTACCGAACGTATCGTCAAAGCCTGTCTTTTTATGGAAATTCGCGTACTGGACCATTTGGTTATAGGTCGTGGAGAGTACGTTTCTTTTGCCGAACGTGGGTGGATTTAAGCCGATTTGCGCGATCCTTGGGGATCTTTGTCTGTTCGGGACTTGAGCACATGCGTCAGGCAGCGTATACTACGCCACCTTTGAGAATCTCGGGTTTGGCATTATGCGCCTGGCACTGTGGTTCACATTGAACCGCCAGGGACCAGGCTTGCAGCCTGACGAGGCGCCATAACCCTATACGAAGCTCGAGCTAATTTGATTTTTGGAGAATAGACATGTCCCGAGTCTGCCAAGTTACTGGCAAGCGTCCGGTGACCGGTAATAACCGTTCCCACGCAATGAACGCGACCAAAC
>DASXGN010000051.1:0-160910 GCA_036489025.1 Buttiauxella sp. | reverse complement strand
CTGCGGCACCGACATGTCCTGATAGATGGCGTTCTGGTGCGAGCGGTCGAGCAGCGCCAGACGCGGCTGGAGGGTCAGCGCGTAGTGCGTTTCATCCTTCGAGGTGCCCAGGCGTTCAAACCCGCTGACCACCCCCTGCATCACCCGCACCGGCTGCTGCACCTTTATGCCCCAGGCCTGCACCACCGGCGCCTGTAGCGTCAGCGAAGCGGGCTTCATCAGCATCATTTCCCGGCTGATGGCATGGTCAGAACTGGTGAACTCCACGCGGTAGCTGAACGGCTGGCTCAGCGCCTCCTGGCCTTCAAACGCCAGCACGTCGAGGCCGGCATCGCAGCCCTTCACCGCCAGCAGATGGTGGCTGTGGCTGAATCTGATTAGGGGATTCGTGCTCATGAGGCTTCTCCTCCGGTGGCGGTAGCTTCGCTTTCAAACGCCAGCTCAATCCCTTCCGCCTCATCCCAGCCAAGCGTCAGCAAACGCGGCTTTTGTTTTGCGGCCAGATGGGTGAGCAGCTGCTGGCTCAGCACCGGTAGAATTTGCTGGTTGAGCAGGCTGTCGACGTTGCGCGCGCCGGTGTCCGGCAGCAGGCAGGCGGAGGTCAGCGCGTCGTACAGGCTTTCTTCGATACGAGTGCGCAGCCCGTAGTGGCGGCTCAGACGTTTGCTGACCTGGCCCAGCTTCATTTCCACGATAGTGCGCATTGCGCGCTCGTCCAGCGGGCGATAAATCACGCTCTGGAAGCGGGCCAGCAGCGCGGGCTGGAAATGATCGCGCAGGATCGGGCGCAGCAGCTCGTGCAGATCGCTTTCCGCCGCTGCTGGCTGCTCGTCCAGCAGCTGCATCAGGTGGTCGCTGCCAAGGTTAGAAGTCATCACGATAACGGCGTTGCGGAAGTCGATTTCCCGGCCCTCACCGTCGCGCATAAAGCCGCGGTCAAAGACCTGATAGAACAGGTTCATCACGTCGCGGTGCGCTTTTTCCACCTCATCAAGCAGGACGACGCTGTAAGGACGCTTGCGCACCGCTTCGGTCAGGATGCCGCCCTGGCCGTAGCCGACGTAGCCCGGAGGAGAACCTTTAAGCTGTGAAACGGTATGCGGCTCCTGATACTCGGAAAGATTAATGGTAATCAGCGATTTCTCTCCGCCGTACAGGCAGTCCGCCAGCGCCAGCGCGGTTTCCGTTTTGCCCACGCCGCTTGGGCCAACCAGCAGGAACACGCCCTGCGGCCCGTTTTCAGACGTCAGGCCCGTTTTGGCGGCCCGCAGGCGCTGCGCAATGGCGGTAAGAGCCACGTCCTGGCCCACCACGCGCCTGCCGATTTCATCTTCCAGGGTCAGCAGCTCAGTCTGTTCGTTTTTCAGCAGGGACGAAAGCGGCACGCCGGTCCAGTCGGCGATAACGTTAGCAACGGTGCGCACGTCGACATCCAGATCTAACAGCGGAGCATCCTGCTGAATCAACGACAGCCGGGACTGCAGGGCGCTGATTTCCGCCTGGCGGCTGATATCCGACCGGCAGGCCAGCAGCTCCTGGGTCAGCGATTTCTCCAGCTGGTACTGTTTTTCAAGCCGGGCAAGCTGCTCGTTCAGGCCTGCGGCCTGCGTTTCAATTTCCGCCAGGCGCTCGCCGGGCGCGGTATTGCCCAGCGCGATATCTTCCAGCAGCGCCTGCTCTTCCATCTCCAGGGAGCTAAGCTGCGCCTTCAGGCGCGTCAGCTCTTCGGGCAGAGTATCGAGGCTCATGCGCACGCGGGCCGACGCCGTGTCCAGCAGATCGACGGCTTTATCCGGCAGCTGGCGGCCAGTAATGTAACGGCGCGAGAGGCTAACCGCCGCTTTTACCGCGTCGTCAGTGATGTGCACGCCGTGATGCTGAGCGTAGCGAGACTTCAGGCCCCTGAGCATCAGGCAGGCCATTTCGTCGTCCGGCTCGTCCACTTTGACAATCTGGAAGCGGCGTTCCAGCGCGGCATCGCGCTCGAAGTACTGTTTGTATTCGCTCCAGGTTGTGGCGGCGATAGTGCGCAGTTCGCCGCGTGCTAAAGCAGGTTTCAGCAGGTTAGCCGCATCCGCCCCGCCCGCCTGGTTGCCCGCGCCAATAATCGTGTGGGCCTCGTCAATAAACAGCAGCACCGGCGTCGGCGAATTCTGCACCGCGTCAATAACGTTTTTCAGGCGCTGTTCAAATTCACCTTTCACGCCGGCCCCGGCCTGAAGCAGCCCAAGATCGAGGGTGCGCAGGCTAACGGTTTTCAGGCTTTCCGGCACGTTGCCTTCGGCAATGCGCAGCGCCAGGCCTTCGACCAGCGCGGTTTTACCCACGCCCGGTTCGCCAACTAAAATCGGGTTGTTTTTACGGCGGCGGGAGAGAATATCCACCATCTGACGGATTTCGGTATCGCGCCCAAACACCGGGTCAATCTGCCCGGCTTTCGCTTTGGCGGTCACGTCGAGGGTGAATTTATCGAGGGCGGCCTGCAAAGCCTCGCTCAGAGAATTGCCGCTGGCGCTGGCAGGCGCTGGGTTTTCCGCAAGGGTGGAAGGCGTCTGGTTCAGGCTTTCGTGCTGCTGCACTTCCGGGCGCTCGTCCGACTGCGAGTCAAGCAGCGGGCGCAGTCGCTCGAGCTGGCTCTGGCCGAGCGTCATCAGCGGCCACAGACCGTCGCAGCGCAGCAGCTTCGGCATTTCAATGATTGCCGCCAGCAGATGGGCGCTGCGGATCTGTTCGCTCCCTTCAAGGGAGGCAAACATCCACGCCTGCTTCAGCAGGGATTCAATCGAGTCCGACAGCTGGGGGCGGCTGCGCACCGAGCGCGGCAGGTTATCCAGCCAGCCCAGCAAATCCTGCCACAGCGCGTCCATATCCCATTCGTAACGACGAGCGAGCACGGTGAGATCGCCTTCTCCCTGTTCGAGCAGCTTCAGCAGCCAGTGCTCAGGCAAAATTTCGGCATGCGCGCGGGTCTGACACAGGCTGGCTGCGCCTTCCAGCGCACGGGCGCAATAAGGATTCAGACGACGTAACAGGATGGCTGGATTTTCCATAATTCACTCTCTTTATTGTTCCCGGACACGCTACCGCCCATCGCTATTCCCTGTGTAAAAGGAACCCAAGCGCATTAGGTCAGTCTTCGCAATGTGTTTAACTTCGTTTTTGCTGAGGCCCCGCGGGCAGAGACTCAGCAAAAAAAGCGGACAGAAGAGTCTGTCCGCTGAAGGGCTTACGCCGTGGCGCGTTCGTTCCAGGAATCGGAATGAATGATGTTGCCGTCTTTGTAGGTCCAGGTGATTTTTTCGTAACGCAGTTCAATGGCTTCGAGGTGGTTATGCTTCTCGAAGGAAGGGTCCTTGATGTCGTGCATCTTCGGCGCCACTTTTACCAGCTTCACGTTTTCCAGCTTGGTGTTGAAGTATTCAACTTCCTGGCCCGCGTCGTTGATTTTGTACCACTTGAATTCCGCAGACTTCAGGGTCTGACCGGTAGTCACCGCCTTGTACAGATACGGGCTGGAGGAATCGATTTCCTTGGTGAACAGGAACGGAGTATGGATACGAGTCCCGGTCAGCTTGCCGGTGTTGTTGTCGGTTGGGATATACAGGTTGTGTTCCTGCGCAACCACTTCGATGCTGCCTTCACGGTCTTTCACGTCCACAGAACCTTTAATGTCCGCGCCGCCGTCGTCTTTCAGCCACAGATAAACTGGGATTGCCATGATTATTTCTCCATTTCATTTTCGGTAACGCCATCATCCTCCGATGGCGCTTTGGTTTTGCCCGGCATCCGGCAGGCATCGGCCTGCGGCACCAGACTTATTTCGACACGGCGGTTGAGCGTACGGCCTTCCGCGGTATCGTTTGTCGCTACAGGACGGCTTGCACCATAGCCCTGAACAGCAAAACAGCTTTCCGGCACGTCGCCGGTATCGCGCATCCAGTTACGGACTGATTCAGCGCGCTTCAGCGAGAGCGGCTGGTTGATCTGCTCACTGCCGGTGGTGTCGGTATGGCCGGAAACGACAATCAGCCAGCCCGGTTTCGCTTTTATGCCCACCAGCGAGTTGACCAGCACTTTTGTGGAGCCTGACTTCAGCTCCGCCTTGCCGGAATCAAAAAGCGACATGCTGTCGAGGCGAATGATTTTCGGGGCCGGTTTCGGCTCAGGTTTAGGCGGCGGCGGTGGAGGCGGAACATAGGAGCGAATGGCATCCAGCACGGGCATACGCAGACGTTCCCCTTGATACAGCCCGAGGCTCATCCGCGTGGGTTCGCCGTTGCGCGCCCAGCTATCCAGCTGCTCTGCATCCTTGCGCAGGACGTTTAGCGCCTGCGCTTTAGGGCCGTAATCATCCATCGAAATTCGGTCATAGTGGTTGATGTCGAAGCCCACGCGGTGCAGCAGTTGACGGTTGTTCCAGCCGCTGCTGCACAGCGCAAGCACCGCCGCGCAGGTAAACATCGTTAGCCCAAAACGCCATGCGCGCTGACGGGGGGTCAGGCCCTGGCCTTCCGGCAAGAGAGGAAGCACGAAATCGGGTAACAACGGGGCCGCTGTGGTATCGGTATCTATCGCCGGCTGCCAGCCTGCAACTTCGCGCAGTGCCGTATGACGATTGAGCCAGGATGTCCAGACGGACGCGGCCAGCGCGCCGTCCATCGAAGGCCCTAATCCCCACAGCACAGCGGTAGGCGCCACGACCGGAATATCCGGATTAGCCTCCATAAACACCGTTTTAACGTGCTGATAGAACCAGCTCATCAGGCTATTCATCAGCACCTGCTGCTGCATTGCCACCGCTCCGCCGGTTGAAACCCAGGCGGCAATGGAGCACGGGGCCGACGCTTCGCGCCAGACGCGAACGCCTTCGCCCGGGATCGCCGCCTGCCACAGCATGTCATCCATCATGGCGCTGCCCACCTGGCCGTTCAGCACCAAAGGCACGCAATGACCCGTTTCCCGCCGCAGCTGGCTGATCTGCCAGCGCAGGGCCAGCAGGCGACTGGTCAAAGCCTCGGTGTCCGCGTGTTTCTGCGGGCAGACGCTGACCATCACGGACAGCTGACGCCCCCAGTCCGGGCGTCGCCACAGCAGCTGGCGAGCAACCTGCTCCACGTCCTGGTTCTCTTCCACCCGAATCCAGCATCCCTGAGCAACCGTCAGCACCTGCGAGGATGCAGGCCAGTTTTGCGCCTGCTCGCCGCAGACCAGCACGACCGGCTGCCGCCAGGTCGCTTCAGGCAGATTGTCGAGATGCACCGTGGATTCATGCCGGGCTGCCCGCCGGTTCACCAGCCACCAGACCGTCGCGATTAGCGCCCAGAGCGCAAGCGTCAGCAGCACGGCTGCCGTGCCGGAGAGCGGCAGAAATCCCAGGCAAACCACACCGCTCAGCAATACGGCCCACAACGCCAGCAGGCGCTGCTGTGCAGAACTCATTTCACCGCCCCAGGCAACAGCGTTGCCAGCATCTGATCGAGCCAGTGGCTAAGCCCCCACCACAGCGCGGCGAGGATCAGAATGCTCAGGCCAATTTGGGCAGGCCACGAGGCGAGCCAGCCGCCCATGCCGCGGCCAACCCGGCTTTCCGCCAGCACCGGATGTGTCTGCGGAAAGCTAAAAGGCACCACGTGCTCGCCCAGCGCTTTCACCAGCTTTTGCCGCTCTGGATCGTTCAAAGAACGGAAGCTGCCCAGAAAACCCAGCATCATCACGCGTTGAAAGCAGGTGAGTACGGCTGCGTCTGGCGCGGGCTGGCGCAGTACCTCGCCCATGCGATCGCACAGCGTGTCACCGGCGTCCATCGTGCCCAGGAAATGCCCCTGCAATGGAATGTCATACCATTGCACACAGGCCTCATCCTGGACGCCCCTACCTTTCACGGCTTCATCCAGCAGCGCGCACTGGGCGGTCAGAATATGCAGGCGATCGGCCTCAGGCATACCGCTGTCTTTCAGCGCCTGCTGGACCTGTTCCACGTTGGCTACACAGCGCTCCCACAGCTGCCGACCTTCTCCCTCCTGAAAGACCGGCTCGTGGCGCAGGCTGATGACCTGCAGCCAGGTGTCCTGCATCAGCGCGTCGATATCAATGGGCGCGGTTTCTCCGCGTTTTCGCTCACTCATGTTCTCAGCACCGCATAAAGTTCAAGTTCAGGCTCGCCCAGCATGCCCGGGGTATAAAACATGCAGCTGCCGCTTTCGAGCATTTCCTGAGCAGCCGGATGGGACAAATCGAGGGCGAAATACTGGTTTTCCAGGCGCAGCGGGATGGCCGCTGGCACATGGCGCAGCGCTTTAAGAGGCACCCCCTGACGAGAGGCGTTCACCAGGCTTGTGACAAAGTCCGGGCTACCGACGCGACACTGCTGCGGGAACTGTTCCTGCAGCTGCGCTACCGGGATCTGAGAACGCACGGACAGATAATAATCCGCCCCTTCGCGCAGGCGAGGATCCTGCAAACGAGCCTGCCACTGGCGCAGGCGTTTATCGTGGGTAAGCTCAATAGCGACCACCCGCGACGGCAGGCTAGCTTCCAGCAGATCGCTAAGCAGGTCGAACAGCGGCGGGAAAACTTCGTTCAGCCGTTCGTGCTGCCAGCCAGGAATAGCCGCAACCTGATGCTCCAGTGAGAAGGTCAGCAGGCTGCCGGCCAGGCGGGCCAGCTCCGGATATAACCGCTCCGGCGCGCTTTGGGGATAGCGCAGGAATTGCCCAAGCACGGGTTCCGCGCTGTTCAGCGCGTTTAGCAACCAGAACAGAGAGACATCAGCCACGGCGAAGTCCGCCATCCGTTCGTTGCTCTCACGGCGCATAGCCATCAGACGAGTCAGGCGGGCACGAAGCTGGGTCATCAGCTGTTCAAGCTGCGTCATTAGCCAGCGGCTGCTTTGTACGGTCAGCAGCGGCGGCAGGAAAGATTCATCCAGCGTCCATATGCCTGTGGAATCCTGCTGCAAACGAGCAACCGGACAGGTCAAATAATCGCTGTTGTTTTGATGGGCAAAGCGCAGGGTGAGTTCCGGCTGCATCACGGCAATCTGGCGGTTGTCGTCACCAAACTGGTTACGCACGTCGCGCCAGCGTTGGCGATAGCGAACCGGACGCTCAGCAACCTCATCCGGCGTCAGGCAGTTGCCGCCGTTAGCACGTAACAGCGGCAGCGCCAGCATAACAACCGTTTCATGCGACTCGCCGTCAAGCAAGATCGCAGGAGGCAGCGCATCTGCGTTGCTGGTATCAACAAGTGTGCCGTCCTGGAAGCGGACGTGCAGCCGATGTGCCTGAAGGCGGCCAAGTTTCAGCGCGCCGGGCTCAAAAGCCGCCTCGATCACTCCCCAGGGATGGTTCAGCCCCATCTGCGCAATACATTCTGCAGACCAGGCCGCATAAGCGACCTGCTGCTGAAAATGCTGGGGCGAGACCATGATCCCCCTGCCCCATAACGGTTGTTCCGTTTTCATAGGCTCCCTGCCTTATTTACGATTTTGCCTTCGGCATCTGGGAAACCAGTGACAGGTTGACGTCCATGCCTTCTACCTGGAAGTGCGGGATCGCATACAGCTTCACGCGGAAGAAGCCCGGGTTGTCTTCGATATCTTCCACGACAACTTTTGCATCGCGCAGCGGGTGCGAGGCCTGCAGATCGTCGCCCGGATCGGTCATTTCGGTGACCAGACCGCGAACCCAGGTGTTCAGCTCCAGCTCGAGCAGACGGCGGTCTTTGGTGGTGCCGATGTTTTCGCGCTGGATAAGCTTCAGGTAGTGGGCAATGCGCGATAGCAGGAAGATGTACGGCAGGCGCGCGTTGATGCGGCTGTTGGCCGTGGCATCGGCGGTGTCGTACAGCGCTGGCTTCTGCGCGGAGTTGGCGGAGAAGAAGCAGGAGTAGTCGCGGTTTTTGTAGTAGGACAGCGGGATAAAGCCCAGATTGGCGAATTCAAACTCGCGGGTTTCCGGGATCATCACTTCTGACGGGATTTTCACCTGGTTGCCGGTGCCCAGGTCGTACAGGTGGATTGGCAGGTCGGTGACTGCGCCACCCGCCTGCGGGCCGCGAATCTGCACGCACCAGCCGTTTTTGATGAAGCTTTTCACCATGTTGGCGGCGAAGGCAAACGAGGCGTTGGTCCACAGGTATTTATCGTGGTCAGGGCCTTTAACTTCTTCGACGTAGTTGAAGCTGCGCACCGGCACGGTGTCCGGGCCATACGGCAGGCGACCCAGCACGCGCGGCATGGTCAGGCCGATATAGCGAGAATCATCGGAATCGCGGAAGGACTTCCACTTGATGTATTCGGCGCGGTCAAAATAGTTGCCGATGTCTTTGATGGCGGCCACTTCTTCCATCGAGTCTTTCAGGAAGAATTTAGGCCCGACGGAGGCGATAAACGGCATGTGCGCGGAGGCAGATACTTTAGAGATGTTACGCAGCAGCGCCACGTCCTGCGCAGAGGCGTCGAACTCGTAGTTAGAAATTACCGCGCCGATTGGCTCGCCGCCCGGGGTGTCATATTCCTGAATATAAGTGTGGTAGTACAGGCCGGTCTGGATGATTTCCGGGCTGTCTTCGAAGTCCTGACGCAGCGCGTCTTTGGAAACGTCCAGCACTTCAATCTTCACGTTCTGGCGGAAATCGGTGCGGTCCACCAGCGATTTCAGGCCGCGCCAGGCCGATTCGACTTCCTGGAAGGATTCGTGATGCATGACCGCATCAAGCTGGCGGCTGATCTGATGGTCCAGTTCGGCAATGTGGTGATCAAGCAGGGTTTTGTCCAGACGCTCAACGGTCTGACCAGACTGCTTCAGGCGCTCAAGGAACACCTGCACGGCGGCGGTAACGCGCTGATCGGCGGTCACGTCGGCCAGCGCTGAGCCGTCCTGGAAGTCGTTCAGGTCGCCCAGTTTGGCCACCGGCTTCAGGTTAATTTTTTCGAACAAAGACGCATACACGCCTCCCGCTTCCGGGCGGTCGAGCACGGTTGTCTGTGGTGATGAGGTATTTTCAGTATTGACTGACATAAGCATTATCTCGCATGAATCCGTTAGGGGGAGGAATTACGCCTTCGGCGCCAGGGCATTCAGTTCGTCACGCAGCTCTTCGCTCAGCGACGGGTCTTTCAGAATGCTTTCGAGCTCTTTACGGAAAGTCACGTTGTCGAGCAGGTTGGATTTCAGGTCGCGCAGCAGGTTGCGCATTGCCAGCATGGCGCGCAGCTGTGGGATCTGGCGAGCGACCTGCTCAGGTTCGAAGTCTTTCATTTCGCTGAAGGACAGCTTGACGCTCTCTTCGGAGCCATCGCCTGCGAGGGTGTTTTCGACGGTCAGGTTTACGGACGGGGAGAAATCGGCCAGCACGCTGTTAAAGTTATTCTTGTTGATATTAACTTTCTCACGCTCGGACAGCGGGCGCTGTTCCTGACCGTTACTGTAATCACCCATGACCACCAGCTTCAGAGGCAGCTCAACTTTCTTTTGCGCACCGCCGGTATGCAAATCCAGTTTAATATTGACGCGGGCCTTAGGGATCTCATTCTGGAACGAATTTGACACAAGCAACTCCTTTTAAACGTGCATGGAATGGCGGCAAATAAAGAGATTTTATTTGCCGTCAATATTATGAAATTGAGATGCATTTTTAAGACAAATTACCATTGAAGGAGGCGTTATTAAATGCCCCTGTAAAAAAAAGTCCTTTTTAGGAATTTTCGAGCACCAAAAACAGAATAATTCTGAGATAAAATCAATTTTATTACCAATAAAAAACAATATCTTATAAAAATAACCTCGAATGAGTCATAAAAATACCTCGGGAAAAATCTCATTAATTAGCGCGATATCAAATCTTCCACCCTGCGTTTTTAAACTTCATTAAAAATTAAACATCGCTACAATCATTGAAATGAAAGCAAGATATTAGATAAATCATTCACCATATGAATGCATAAAGAATATATTATATATGAATATTTTTAGATGATGAGGAGATGAATTGCCGTGAGAATTTTCTTGCCCAAATATCGATATTTTCGTCAGGAAATAATTTATGCAGTGATAATAACCAAAATTAAAGTGCCCTTTAAAATAAGGGCACCGTTTCATTCAGTTGCGATAACCTCGGCGACTGCCGGGTAAAGCAGGCGGCTACATCTCCGGGCATTCCACTTTGCCGATGGCATCCCAGTAATTTTGCGTGTTATTGCGTTCGATGGCGAGGCTGGCTTCCCGGACGTGGCGCTGATTATCTTCCGAGGCGAGAATCCGGTTGGCCCACTCCGTATCAGAAACGCCTTTCGGCTGGTGGCAAACCTTTTTCAGTTCGGTCATCACCTGCCGCTTCTGCTGGTCAAACTGCAATGACTTCAGCGCAGATTCGGCGGCGGCCCCGGCGGAAGCCGTCAGGCAAAGAAGCAAAATAAATACTTTTGGAGCTGTCATCTGGAATTCCTTAAGCCGCGTTGCGCTGTGGAAGATGACTTAACTATAGGTTCCCCCCGGCAATGCGCAACCTGTCATCGGGCAGCCTTACGTTGCACCGCGGGGTTTATTTTTTCATCTGCTGAAGCTGAATCTGGTCGGCATATTTCGCCTGTTCAGCGAGCGCAGGGAATTGCTCAGGCGAGTAGAACTGCGCGGGGGGTTTAAGCCCCCGCATATCGCTGCCGGGATAGATTTGTAGCTCGCCGGACTGGCTAAGCTGCAGGCCAAACAGCTCATCGGGCATCGTTAAGCGATAGCGCCTGGCTTTTTCAAACGGCACCTCGGTGGGCAGCCGGTTTTCACTGAGATCGTAATTGCGGTTTAAGACCAGAAACTTATCGGGCACGCGCCGTTTGCTGTTCCACCAGTCGCCGTCCACCTCGCGGAATTTTCTCTCCGTTTCAGCTTTGCTGACCGCCCCCAGCTGATACAGAGCTTTGTGCAGCGCTTTTTCCATCGCCACGTTGTAATGCTCGAGGGTATCGGCCTCGCCGCGAAGAATCACGTTGATTGCCAGCCGCGCGCCCAGCAGGTTCGAGTAAAGATCCTCCGGCGAAAACGCCGAGATCTCCTCGGAAAAACCGGGCACGGACTGGAAACCGTACCACTGGGCAACCTCGTGCCACTGCGCCAGCTGGAAAGCCAGGTGACCCGCCAGCCAGGCAGCCAGCGAATAACGCTCCGCCATCGACGCGGGAGGCGTAAAGTCGTTGAGCTGAATCCGCCTGACGCCCAGCTCTTCGCTATAGAAAAAACGCCCTTCCTGACCAAGCTGCGGCGCAATGCGCGAGAAAAGATACAGCGTGTTATCGGCGGTATCGCGCACGTGGGCAATATCAATAAAGCCGCCCCGATGGGTATAAATCAGGCCGCTCTTCTCATCGTTTAGCCCCACAATATCCTTCACCGCCGCCAGGGCACTGTCGTTATAGCGATGTCTGCCCAGCGTGCTCAGGGTCAAAACATTGCCTATCTGGTAGACGGGAATCGGCACCCCGACGGCCCGCACCTGGAGGTCATAGCCAAACGCGCAGCATGGGCGCAGCGATTCCGGCGGTGACAGCCCCTGGATAACGGGCCAGACGCGGCGCGCCTGTTCGACCGGCAGAATATCTTTTCCCCCGTACGCGGCATGGCCCAGCGGCGCCAGGCTCAGCAGCAAAACCAACAGCCATAGCCGCATTAAAATGCCTCCGCTACCTGGAAATAGAAACCGGCGCTCTCTTTGCCAAATCCTAAATCGAGACGAATATTCATGTCCGGTTTAACCTCGAAGCGGTAGCCAGCCCCCACAGTCGGCAGCACGGGATGATGCGATAAATCCTGCGGATTTGCCCCCAGTGAACCGGCCCCGAGCCAAAGAACGTAGCCGTGCCGCCAGCTAAGCTTTTTGCGATATTCCAGCTGCGTGCTGACCACGTCTTTATCGCGATAGCGCCCCTGATAATAACCGCGCATACGGTTGTCATCCCCGGCTTCGGAAAGCCTGTCCCAGGGCACCTCACCTCTGGCGAAGCGGCCCCAGAGATCCCACGCCAGCACGTCGTTTTCATTCAGCGCGTAGTAATAGTTATATTGCAATTGCAGCACGGTAAAATGCGTATCGGAGCCAAAATCCGGGTCAAATACGCTGTATTCAGCGCTGAAGAACTGGCCTTTCTGCGGCCGGGTAATCACGTCCCGCGTGTCGTAATTGAGCGTCACCGTCGCGCCCGAGCTCACCGGCGAGGTGCCAGCGTGATACCGGGTAAACAAGTCGCCGGGATGGGCATCCTCCACGCTGGCATGCAGCGTGGAAAAATCCCAGCCGACGCCAGCGTAAAGATTGTCGACCAGCTGGCGCATTATCTGCGGATGCAGCTGGAAAGACTCTTCGGTGTATTTCTGTTTATCGCCCTGGGCCGCGTCGTAGCCAATGCCCCAAAAGCCGGTGGGAATTCTCGCCAGCGAACCGTCCACAAACAGCCGCCAGAGATCGTCGCTAAAAAACGTATAGTTTTTCATGCCGACGCCCAGCGCCCCGCTGCTGCTGACGAAGCCGGTCAGGGAAATCGATGAATTCTGTGTGACTTTGTCAAACGGGTCCACGCGGTAAATACCGGCAATGGCCGTCCCGAGCCCCAGCTTTAGTTCGGGCGTATAAAATGGCCCCGGCAGCACGCTCCAGCTGATGCCCTTGCCGGCGTCAAAACTATCGTCCGCGCCCATTTTCCCGAGAAACTGGTCCACCTCGTCGCGGGTGATACCCTGGGCGCTGAGGGGAGCCAGCAGCAGGCTCGCAAAGACGAGGGCCAGGCGTGCGGTCAGGTTCATCAGAATCGATATTCACCCGCGAGGAAGAAACTGTTGCGCTCGTTAAAGCCCACTTCGGTCAGCACGTTGAAATTCTGCGTGATTTCATACTGGGCCCCGAGCAGCGTATTCCATGGCGAAGTCAGGTGCTGCTTCACGTCAAAGCGCCCCTGGTCATCCTGGTTCACGGTATTAATCAGCGGCTGGAGCTCGGCGGGCATATGCAGGTCGGAAAGCTTGCCCTTAAACTCCTGCTCGACGTCCTGATACATCGCCCCGACCCACAGGCTTAAATGCGACGGCCCGGCAATGCCCGGCATGGCAAAGCGATAGCCCAGCCGGGGCGAAACGGTGATCGCTGAAATACTGCCGTCCAGAATGTCAAAATCGGTGCGGGTGTAATTGGTATCCACCAGCGTGAACCAGTTCTTGTATCCCCCGGCAAGCGTGAAGCCCGTGCCCCAGGTCCGCCCTTCAAAGTCGAGGGTAAAATCAATGTCGCGCAGATCGCCGCTTTGATTAAGGGAGTGAACCGCCGAGGCGATAACCCTGTTCACGCCGGTGTAGTTTGAAGGGTCGGCATCGACGGACACGTTGGAAACCGACGAGCCTTTGGTATAGCCCACCAGCCCGTAGATATTCAGAAAGGGAAAGACCCACATATCGAGGCGCAGATTCTCCGTTTTGCTGCGCTCGCGGGTATGGCTGACGTCGATGGCGAACATGTCGCTGGGAATGGGATGATCGCCAAGCTTAAGGCCGGAAAAGGTGATACTTTCCACGTCGACGTTCTGACGAATATTCATGTAGCTGAGGTTAGCGCCGAAAGGCAGCGGAATAGCGTATCCGCGCTCGCGCGCCTCATCGCCCCAGATAGGAAAAGTGCGGCTTTCCGGTGGGGAATCCGCAGCGGCGCCAAAGGCTGCGCCGGACAAAAACAGCAGCGGCATAACCATCACCCGGCAGGTTTGCCCCCATTTCACGGTTTTCTTCATCGGCTTCCCTTTATAGGTCTGCGTTATCTGTCGGCGCGCGGCGGCTTTACAGCCCGGCCCCGACGTTAAAATAGAGCGCCTGCTCGCTATCGCTGAAGGCGACATCGATCCCGGTATGCAGGCCAAACTGCCGCGCAATCAGGTAGCGAAACCCGCCGCCATACGCCACTTCCACCTGCTGATACAGCTCTTCCCGCTCTTTGCTGGCGCTGCCCGCGCCGACGAAGCCCTGTAACGTCCAGCGCGGCGTCATCTGCCATTCCAGCTGCGTCTGAACAGTGCTGACAAAATCAGCCTGGTAGCGATAGCGCGAGATCCCGCGCAGCTGAATATAGGGCCGCGCCAGGGGCGGTAAATGCTGGCTGTGGCCGGAGAGCGCCTGATAATTCCCCGCCGTGGCCAGCGTGAAGTCACGGCTTAGCGGATAAAAATACTTGCCGTCCAGGGTCAGCAAATCGTAGCGGTAATCGCCGCCGAGAAAGCCGCTGAAGAACTGATATTCCGCACTCGCCGTAAGCCCGCTATGCGGATAAAAGAAATTATCCGTCGTGTCGTATTCCGCCAGCAGCCCAAGGCCCGAGCTGGCGCTGTTTTCCCCCAGCGTTCTCTTCACCGCCCGGTCAATCAGAGCGTTATCCGCCGAAACGGCCATGTTGGCGTAGAACTGCGAGCCGCCGATAAAAAAGGGCGTATCGGCGATGCGGAACAGCAGCTTCTGCATGCCGCCATAGCCTTTGGTTTGCGTGCTAACGCCCTTCCCCTTGTCCAGCGCGGGAATATCCCCGGAATAAATATCAAGATTAATGTCCGCATAGCCCAGCGCGACCAGATAGCGAACGCCGTCGTTGCGCCAGGTATGACGATGTCCGCCGCCGACAAACCAGGTGCCGTTCTGCGTTCCGCCGCCGCCGAAAGCGGTAACCGAAGGAGGCACGCTTTTTCCGTCTGGCCGAGCCTTAGCGGCAATGCTGTCCGGCGAATCCTGCAAAAACAGGCCGAACATTCCTCCGCCATAGCCGATAGCCGGTTCGGTTATCACCACGGGAACCGGCAGGAATCCGTAGCTGTTATCGCTCAGGTATTCACTCATATCCAGCCAGCCGTCAGTTTCATCAATCAGCCCCGCAGCACAGGCAAAAGTAGGCATCCCCAGGGCAAACAGCGCAGCCAGCGTGCGGGCTGGCCGCTTCATGGCAGCTTGTCAGGCTGAGCGGCCGGGGCGGTAAACCAGTTGTCGCGCGTCACCATCACCGCGTTTTCCGGCTGGTTCACAAAGTTTGGCGACATAATCTGCACGTTAAACTCGTTGAACACATCCTGAATATGGCTGTGCAGCTCGCTCTTAACGCCCGCGAGCGATTCGCCCGCGCGCAGCTTCACCTGAAGCTCGTAGGCGATATACCAGTCCATCAGGTTGAGCTGGCGAACCAGCGGAGAAGTCCCCAGCTCGATGCCTTTCGTGCGGCTGGCCGCCAGCTCGAGCATGGCATGCACCTGCCGCCACGGCGTGTCGTAGCCGATGGTCACGCTGGTGGTCAGGTTGACGCCGCCGCCGGGATTTTCCGCGCTGAGGTTGGTGATTTTCCCGCTGACCACCACGGCGTTTGGCACGGTCACCACATAGCTTTCGCGGGTGAGAATTTTGGTGGCGAGCATCCCCACCTCGCTGACCAACCCTTCGTTATCACCGATGCGGATAACGTCGCCTTTGCGCAGCGCGCGGGAATAAATCAGCACCAGCCCGCTCATCGCATGGTTCATGACCCCCGCCGAGCCGAGGGTAAGCATCAGGCCAAAGAACACGCTGACGCCCTTAAAGGCCAGCGAATTGGCCCCCGGCAAAAACGGATAGGCGGCGGATAAAGCAAACAGCCACACCATCACCGAAATCAGCTTGCGCGTGGCGCCCACGGTTTCCGGGTGCAGGCCGGGCACCTGCAACCGGCCGGTTTCGACACGCTTGAGCAAAATTTTCAGCAGCTTGAGGATAAAAGCGGTGAGCAAACAGATGATCAGCACGATAAGCAAACCGGGCAGCGCGGAGACAATAGACAGCGCAATTTTTTGCACCACGTTAATCGACCAGTCGCCGAGCGACTCGCCCCAGACCCGCGTCCACGGATAAAGCCGAAACAGCCAGCTCAGCCAGACGTAAAACGCCGCGATGCCAAACAAAACCATCAGCAGGCCAAAGAGATAAATTTCAAACGCGCCGAGCAGCTCCCGCCAGCGCGGAGAGATTATCCTGCGTCTTTGCGCCCGCTCGCTTTGAAAATAGCGTTTAACTTTTTGCCAGCCTTTGAACGCGCCGTAAAACAGGAGCAGCAGCACGATGGTGCCGCCCAGCGTCTTCACCGCCGCCCAGCCTAAATAAGTGGGGGAATACTGATCCATTAATGAGGTGCGCTGCGCGTTGAATCTGGTCAGCACCCGCTGCGCGGCCTGGTCAAGAGTCAGATCGTCACCCTCGTCCAAATCGCCCTGCATCAGCAGCATCAGCGGTTTGTCGTGGATGACAAATAGCCGCCCCTGCTGGCCATAGCGATTTACCGGAATAATTTTGACCGGCTGGCGAATATCTTCCTCGGTCAAGGAACGCAGGGTATTGCGAATGCGCAGCACGCGCTCTTCGGGGGTGGTCTGCCCGAACTTCGCCTGCAGCATCACGATGGGCTGGTGAAAAATTGCCACCGTCCGGGCTTTATCCTGCTCGGTCGGAAGCTGACGCGGCTCGGCGGCCATTGAGGCAAACGACAGGCACACGGACATCCATGCCAGAAAAACGATCGGCCACCTTTTCATATGAATTACCCAGAGGATGTTGAGATCTTTTTATTCATTGGCCGCTCGTACCGGCGCGCCCGTTTCAGACATCTGATTTGAGCATAGAGCAAGCTTAAGCTTATTCAAGTCAGGGGGTTTGGCGGAAGGAAGGCAGGCTAAAGCGCTGTTTTTCTAAGCGGCCAGGCCACCACCTGCCAACAGGAATCGGCTGATGGGTGATTAAGCCATCAATCGCAAAATACAGATTTAAAATCTATATATATACTTATAAGTAGACATAAAAAATGAATGTATTGGTTTTTACTCTATAAATAACCAATTCAGGCGTGCAGTGGTAGGGTAGCCACCTACCCAGAACAGGCTTTGTTAGCCCCAGTAAAACGCGGGCAAAACCTGAGTTAGCGAGTTGTGGGTCCCTTGAACGTTTCGCAGAAAGCAGCCTGCAAAAGCGTAATGTCCCTTAATTATGAGATTGGGTGAATCCATGACGCGCCGCACCGACGCCTACAGCAATTCCGCCAGCTGGCACTATTTCATTACCATCACTTCGCTGGTCGTGAGCCTGATCTGCTTTGCGCTGTTCTATACCAAAATTGAGAAGATGAACAATGAGATCGAAAGCGTTCTCAATATTTCCATTATGAAGTCGGACTATCTGACCAAAATTAATGACATTATTTTCCTGCACGCGGGCGAAAAGGAAAATTATCAGCAGGAGGTTGCCGGGCTGTATAGCGACTACGTGAAGAACGTTTTCAAATCGCCGATCAGCGATGCGGTGAAGTACGAAGAAGAACATTTCGCGGAAAACATCTATCTGAAAACCCGCGACCTCGATACCCGTCAGGTTTATCACGAGATAGCGGTCAACGATAACCGCTTCTCCATCCTCGCCAAAAGCCTGCTCGACGACACCAAAAGCGTCTATAAACGTCAGCTGCTGATTCTGATCCTTATCCCGACCATTATGGCGCTGATCCGCTGCGTGCAGGCGGTTTACTACTTCTATTCCCTGCGCAGCCTGCGCGGCAACTACATGATTGACCCGCTAACCGGCGTCTATAACCGTCGATACATGACGAAAATCCGCGAAAGTGAAGGTATCTGCTACATCCTTGCCATCGACGTGGACGACTTCAAGTCGGTGAACGACAGCTACGGTCACGCCTTTGGCGACCGGGTACTTCAGGAGTGCGCGCACAGCATGAAGCTGCACATTCGCGATCACGACATCGTGGTGCGCATGGGCGGCGATGAATTCTCGATCTTCCTTTTTAAAACCGACCAGATGGGGGCAAAAATCGCCGCCAGCCGCGTTATCGATACGATTAACTCACTAAAAATTCCTCTGCCGGAAGGCGGCCACTTCACGCCCTCACTGTCCATCGGCGTAGCCCGCTGCGACGGAAACGTTGAAAAAGCGATGATTCAAGCCGACCAGAATTTGTACGCATCCAAAAAGGACGGCAAGAATTCATTCACTTTTGATGGAGACAAATGATGGCCAGGCCCCTTCAGCTGTCGCTGCGCACCGCCATATTTATCGTGTTCTTTATCTTCGCCTCGCTGACTATCGTCAGCGTGGTTTACATTCAGTTCTACCGCGAAAACGACACGCTCAACGTGATGAGCGAGCGCATCATCAACACGCGCGGCGAAGCGGTAGGCAACGCGCTGAACTACTACATTAATATTCCGCAGCAGGCCAACTCCATCGCCACGCTGTTTATCAAAACGGTGGACGCGAGCGACCGGAGCAGAGCTTTCACCGACATCGGTAATTACCTGTACAAGGTGATGACGCAGATGTTTACCCGCGACTCCCTGCTCAGCTCCATCGCCTTTGGCAGCGTAGAGGGCAACTATGTCGGCTTCAGCCGCGATTTGGAGTCGAACTGGATCTTCCAGATTAAAAAGAACGGCGAAACCGACAACAAGCTGGTGTTCTACCGCGACGGCACCGACACCAGCCCGGTGATGTACAGCGTCAGCGATTACAACCTCTTTGAGCGCCCGTGGTTTAGCGCGGTAAACCAGTCCCACACCTCGACGTGGAGCAACGCCTACCGCGACGTTAACTCGGAGTCCGGCGTCAGCATCTCTTTTAGCTCCCCGGTCGTCGACCGCAAGGGCCAGTACATTGGCGTGATCTCAAGCGATCTGCGCTTAAGCCGCCTGAGCCGCTACCTCACCAGCCTGACTACCGCCGAACACAGCCTGATTTACCTCGTCAACGACAAACAGCAAATCATCGCCACCTCGGCCCCCGAGCTGATCCAGAACCAGAAGGTTCACGGCCTGGCCGAACAAAGCGGCGCGGATTTACCGCTGGTGTCCCAGAGCGAAGAGCCGGTGGTCAAAGCCACCGCCGCGTTCCTGAAGAAAGACGACGGCATCATCAACAAGATTGAAGTCGACGGCACGCGCTACTTCTGTAAAGTCATTAAGGTCGGTGATACACAGAATCTGAAAGGCTGGCACATGGTGGTGCTGGTCTCGGAAAACGAGCTGATCGGCAAGCTTTCCGGCTACCGCAGCATCACCATTCTTATCGCGGTGATGGTCTTCCTGGTAAGCTGTTTTATCGCCCACCGCATTCTGTCAGTGGTGGTGAATCCGCTGAAGAAAATCGCCGAACAGGCGCCGGATATCGCCCAGCGTCGGAAAATTGAACGCCATCAGGGCTGGTCTTTCCACGAGGTCAACTCGCTGGACAGCGCCCTGCACCAGATGTCCAACGATCTGGACACCGCCTTTGCCCGCCTTGAAGACCAGATCAATATCGACAGCGAAACCGGCCTGCTGACCCGCAAGGGCCTGCTGGCGGCGCTGACCCAGGCCAAACCCACCTTCCAGGGCGTGATTGGCATCGTCAGCCTGAGCAACGTGCAGACGATGATTAACAACCTCGGCAGCACCTACGCCACCCGCTATCTGCAGGCCTTTATCGACTTCATCAACCGCCACTTCCCTGAAGACGTGGTGCTGGCCCGCGACGCCGTAGACAGATTTATTATCTGCTGCCCGGTGAAAACGCCGGGTCGCCTGGCCGCCCGCACCGCCAGCCTGATGAGCCTGATGCAGGAAGCGGAAAGCGAGTATGAAAGCAGCGGCTTCGTGTTTATGGGCCACGTCGGCCTTGCCGCCTGCCCTGACGACACCGTACCGTTAAGCACCGCCATTACTCATGCGAACATCGCGCTGCAGTCGGCCCGCCAGTCGGAAAATGTGCATACCCGCACCTATGACGATACGCTGCGCGAGCAGGCGCTGAACAACATCAACATGCTCAACCACCTGTACGGTGCGATCCCTAATCAGGAGCTGTATCTGGTTTACCAGCCGATCGTTCAGCTGGGCTCCACCACCGTGAAAGAGGCCGAATGCCTGCTGCGCTGGAACAACCCCGAGCTGGGCATGGTTCGCCCGGACAAGCTGATTGAAATTGCCGAAGAGTCCGGATTTATCATTCAGCTGGGCCGCTGGATTATCGCCCAGGCCTGCGGCGAACTGGCCTCGCAGATTAAGCGCGGCTTCTGCCCGACCGACTTCAAGCTGCACGTCAACGTGTCGATTATCGAGCTGACGCAGCCGGATTTCAGCGACTACCTGCTGAGCACCATTGCGCAGGCGGGGCTGGAAAACCGCAATATCTGCATCGAAATCACCGAAACCAGCATGATCAAAGGCGACGGCGAGCTAAAAGAAACCATTTCCATTCTGCGCAATAGCGGCGTCACCCTGTCCATCGACGACTTCGGCTCCGGCTTCTCCAGCCTCTCCTATCTGCACAAGCTGGAGTTTGACGCCCTGAAAATCGACAGAAACTTCGTGATGGACGTGCTCAAGGACAAGAAAAACGAATCCATTATTTCGGCGGTCATTCTGCTCGCCAAAGGCTTTAACGTGCCGCTGATCGCCGAAGGCGTGGAAACGGCGGAGGTTGCCGAGAAGCTGGCCTCGATGGGCTGCGAAAAAGCGCAGGGCTATCATTTTTGTCGCCCGGTGAAATTTGACGAATGGCCTGAGGACATGCTCGATACCAGCAAAAGCTGGCTGGGCAGAGAAGCCAGCGCCTGACCCCCTTTGACGGGCGAGAGTTCCCCTCACGCGCGGCCTGCCCGGCTCCGTGTCTCTCGTCCGTCATCCCTTTTTATATGCCGTCGCGGCAGGAGCTGTCCCGCCGCGCAGACTAATTACGCTCCACAAACAGAGCCTTACTGAGGTTGTCATGAATTCTGTTACAAAAGCCATCATCCCCGTTGCGGGCCTTGGCACCCGCATGTTGCCCGCGACCAAAGCGATTCCTAAAGAGATGCTGCCGCTGGTTGATAAGCCGCTGATTCAGTACATCGTCGAGGAGTGCATCGCGGCGGGCATCAAAGAAATCGTGCTGGTCACCCACTCTTCCAAAAACGCCATCGAAAACCATTTCGACACCAGCTTCGAGCTGGAAGCCATGCTGGAACAGCGCGTTAAGCGTCAGCTGCTCGAAGAGGTGAAGTCAATTTGCCCGCCGGACGTCTCAATCATGGCGATTCGCCAGGGCGCAGCCAAAGGCCTCGGCCACGCGATCATGTGCGCCTACCCGCTGATCGGCAACAGCCCGTTTGCGGTGATCCTGCCGGACGTTATCATTGACGCGGCGCGCAGCGACCTGAGCCGCAGCAACCTGAAAACGATGCTCACTCGCTACGAAGAAACCGGCATGAGCCAGATTATGGTGGCCCCGGTGCCGTGGGAAGACGTCAGCAGCTACGGGGTGGCCGACTGTCACGGCGCGAAGCTTGAGCCGGGCACCAGCCAGGTAGCGTGGCGCGTGGTTGAAAAGCCCGCGCGCGAAGAGGCGCCGTCTAACCAGGCCATCGTCGGGCGCTACGTCCTTTCCCCGGATATCTGGCCGCTGCTGGGCAACACCCAACCGGGCGCGGGTGATGAAATCCAGCTCACCGACGCCATTGCCGCGCTGATGGCGCAGCAGCCGGTGGCCGCCTTTGCGCTGGAAGGAAAAAGCCACGACTGCGGCAACAAGCTGGGCTACGCGCAGGCGTTTGTGGAGCACGCGCTGCACCACCCTGCGATGGGGCAGGCTTTCCGTGAATGGCTGAAAATGCTGGCGAGGGAAGAGTAATACGTGAGGGGGATCTGTGCGGGAGCGCCCTGCTCCCGCCTGGTTAGCTTTTTTTATCCACGCACATCACAATCGGCGTGTAGATATTGCCGATGCTCCAGGAGTTGTTATTGGCGTGGCGCACGATATAGCTGTTAACCCCCCCTGGCCGCCCGGTGATATTGCGCTCCACCATTTCGTTAGGCGCGGTGTCCGCCTGCGCGATGGAAACGGTGTTCAGGCGAATGTCGTAGATGCCGTCCTCATCCTTTGGCTCATAGGTGAACGCCACTTCGCGGGAAACGTTATAGGTTTTTCCTCCGCGATCGATTACCCCTAATTCGGCAATATAGCCCGTCAGGTCGGGCTTAAAACGAGCCACTATCGTGCCGTCAAAGTTAAACTCCACGCCGTCGCGGGCGTTATTGAGCTTGACCGTCGACTCACAAAACACGTCCAGCCCCCGGCTGTCCACCGGCGAACGCAGTACATAGGCCCAAACCGCAAAAGCCAAATTGAAGAGCAGGACGGCTGCAATTATTTTTTTCATTGAAACAGTCGCTTAGTTAGTGAAGTAGCTGCGGCAGGTAGAAAATTTATTCTCTTTAAGCCGGCTGCATAACGCGATAAACATCGTGGCTTTCTGCTGATAAAGCGCCAGGTCTTCAATTTTGAAAAAGATGTCGGTATCCGGCATGCAGTGGAAATTAGCCTTCGCCATACTCTTTTGCACCAGCTCCATATACTTTTCCCGATTGGATTTGCTCGTATGGTAGAAAGTGTAAACCGGGCAGGTATCGACCGTACCAAGCTGATATCTTTCTTCGAAAGCGGGCGGAACGGGCCGCGTATGCACGAAATACCAGCCGTTGAGCGCCGTGACCACTGCCAGCACCGCGGCTATCGCTCCTTTTTTTGCCTTCCCGGTCGATGCCGTACCGGTCGTCGCAACAGCGGATTCCCCCTCGCTCAGGCCAGCGGAAACCGGTGCCGAAGAGTTGATTTTCCCCCGCCCTGCGCTCCCGGCAGGAGGCACATCCTCCACGCTAACCGGAATATCCTTGCTGAACATAAAGCCCACGGTAGGAATCGTCACAATCACCGTTTCTTCCAGCCCGAGATCGGCAAAATTTCTTCTTAATACGCTGATGTACTGATTGAGACTGTTATTTGAAGCCCGCAGACCGTGCGCGTCCCAGACGTTATCCAGCAGTTCGTCACGCTGAAGAATGCTGCCGTGATGGCTGATAAGCATGGTTAAAAGGCGGTTGGCCGTGGGGGCAAGGGAGATTTCACCGGAAGAAACTTCATTCTCGCCGTCGGTGATAAGTTTAACCGTACCATCATCAGGGGTATAGATTATCGATTGATTGATACGATAACGCATAAACTCACCTTTATATGTATTTTAGCAGTGAGTATAAGGGGGTAAGAAGATAATGATCAAGCTTATATAATACTAAAACAATTAATTAAATATTAAATACGGATAGATAAGTGCACAATGAATTAAATTAATATATTCGTAATAACAGCAGTGTCTTAATGTAGCAATAGGATCATTCCTTGTTGGCCATCATAAATTAACAAAGCCGCCATCACCCAAATTCCCGATAGCGTACCGTTAAGCCTTATTGTGAAGGCAAGGCAACAGTATTGTTATTGGATTGTTTTTATTAGCAATGAGATGTTGCGGTTCTGGGTTACACCTGCTTAAAGCAGCCTCATTATCGCCACAAATCGATAAGATAAAAACACCAAAAGAAAGACAAAAACAAATATTAATATCTATATATTAAGTATAAATCAGCTTTAAATCCATAAATGTCGACAATTTTAAGGTATATATTCTTTTAAAGCGCCATGCAAAATATACTGCTTAGCACGCAAGAAGGTCCCTGAGCACAGCCCTTAAGTTAAGTTCGCGCGGTGCGCACTGACTCCTCATTGATGCAGCTTGGTCATGCTTCCTTAATTCTCGCCATGACGAAGTATAATTATTTAAAGGTATATTTATGCACGGTTATGACGATATTAATGGCTTCACCAGCCAGACCGGAATGCACAACTACAAAATATTATCCGCGTACAATGCAGATAACGCGCTGAGCAAATGGAGTGTTATAGAAAATATAAATGGGCTGGTCGTGGCAGATGCCATTACGCCGCTAATAACAGGCGCAGAAGAGTTCAATAATATTCCTGCCCTCAGTCCGCACATTCCCGAACCGATGGACGTCCAGCCGCCGCTCGTCGCTTCGCCGCCGGAACGCCACGCGGTCATTGAACCTTCCGCCGAAAAATTACCCCCTGCCCCACGCAGCCAGCCCGCCGCCAGAGCCGCAGCGCCGACAACGGGAACCGCCTTTTCCGAGCGTGAAAAAAAACGCTTCGGCACGCTTTTCAAACGCGAAATTCCGTCCCCGGTGAATAACCCGCAGGCTCAGCCCCAGCGCGAGCTTCCGCTTTCAACCTTGTTCAACAGGATTGCCTCATGCCGATGATTTGCATCTGCTCTCCCCAGGGAGGCAGCGGCCGAACCATGCTCGCCGCCAACCTCGCCAGCGCTTACGCCCATCGCGGCAATAAGGTGCTGCTGATTGACCTCTGCGTGCAGAACGCGCTGCGCCTGCATTTTAACCTGTCGCTGGCCGACGGCCACGGGTTCGTGCCCCACGCGCTTACCGCGCCGGACTGGAGCCAGTTCATCCTCAAGGTCGACACCAACCTCTATCTGCTGCCGTATGGGGAAGCGACGTGGGAACAACACGCCGCGTTCGAACGCCTGCTGAGCGAGAAACCGGAAGCCGTGCGCCGCAGCCTGGCCGGGATCACGAAACATCAGGGGCTGGTGATCGTCGTGGATATGCCCGCCGGGCCGCATCCCGCGCTCCGCGCCCTGCACGAGCTTATTGACCTGCACATCGTCACGCTGCTGGCCGACGGCATTGCCCCGGTGCTGCTGGAAAAAATCGAGAAGCAAACGTTCCTCGGCATACCGCTGAATAAAAACGGCCAGCACTGCTTCGTGGTCAACCAAACCGACCCGCGCTACGAGATGAACCACGACATCGGGGTTTACCTTAAGCAGCGTATGGGCGACCGGCTGCTGGGCGACATTCATCATGACAGCTCGGTGCCCGCCGCGTTAGCCAGCCAGAAGCCGCTGCGTCGGTACCGCCCGGCCAGCGCCGCGCTGTTTGATATCGACACCCTGGAACAGCAGCTCTCCGGCCTGCTGAACATTACCGTCGGCAACAACGACGCCCTCCCCACTCTTTGACGACGACTCGATGATGAAAAGCCTGCTTTCAACGCTGCTGATGCTGTGCGTGGCACTCCCCGCGGCGGCATTAATCGTACTCACGCCGATGACCGCGCATAAACAGTTTATGTTTGGCCTGTTGATGATCGGCGTGCTTCTGGTTGCAGGACGCAGCAAAAACAAAAAGGTGTCGACCACCCTGGTGGCCCTGTCGCTGCTGATGGCGACCCGCTATATCTACTGGCGGGCCACTTCCACGCTGTCGTTTAACTCGTGGGTGGAGGCCGCGCTCGGCTGGGGGCTGTTCGCCGCCGAGATTTACGCCTGGACCATCATGCTGCTCGGCTATATGCAGACCATCTGGCCGCTGGAGCGCGAAATTGAACCGCTGCCGGACGACGTTGCGCTGTGGCCGACGGTGGACGTCTATGTGCCGACCTACAACGAAAGCCTCGACATCGTGCGCGATACCGTGCTGGCCGCCCAGTGCATGGACTACCCGAGCGACAAAATCAAAATTTACATCCTCGACGACGGGAAGCGCAGCGAGTTCGCCGTTTTCGCCGCCGAGGCTAACGTCGGCTACATCACCCGCGACGACAACGCCCACGCCAAGGCGGGCAATCTCAATAAGGCGATGAAGAAAACCCACGGCGAGCTGATCTGCATCTTCGACTGCGATCACGTCGCCACCCGCGGCTTCCTTCAGGCCACCGTCGGCAGCTTCCTGCGCGACGACAGGCTGGCGCTGATCCAGACTCCGCACTACTTCTATTCCAAAGATCCGTTTGAGCGCAACCTGCCCGCCGCGGGCGACGCGCCGAACGAAGGGATGCTGTTTTATGGCCCGGTGCAGAAAGGCAACGATAACTGGAACGCCACCTTCTTCTGCGGCTCCTGCGCGGTGATTCGCCGCTGTGCGCTGGAGGAAATCGGCGGCTTCGCGGTGGAAACCGTCACCGAAGACGCCCATACCGCGCTGAAAATGCAGCGTCTGGGCTGGAACTCCGCGTTCCTCGGCCTGCGCCTTTCCGCCGGGCTGGCGACCGAACGTCTCACTCTGCACGTCATCCAGCGCACCCGCTGGGCGCGCGGCATGACGCAGATCCTGCTGCTGGACAACCCGCTCTTTGGCCGCGGCCTGAAGTGGCAGCAGCGCCTGTGCTACCTCAACGCCATCCTGCACTTCCAGTACGGCCTGCCGCGCATCGCCTTCCTGACCGCGCCGCTGGCCTACCTGCTGTTTAACCAGAACATTATCGCCTCGTCGGCCAGCATGATTTTTGCCTATTCGCTGCCGCACCTGGTGATGGCAACGGTGCTGAACTCGCGGCTGAACGGCCGCTACCGCTTCTCCTTCTGGGGCGAAGTTTACGAAACGGTAATGTGCTTCCACCTGGTCATTCCCACGCTCGTCACCTTCCTTTCGCCGCGCAAAGGCAAATTCAACGTGACCGATAAGGGCGACACGCTGGAGAAGGAATATTTCGACTCGCACATCGTGATGCCGCACATGATTGTCGCCGCGCTGCTGGGCGCGGGCGTACTGGCCGGCGTCGCACGATTCTTTACCCAGGGCCATACGGGCATCGAACCCTGGGTGCTGATGCTTAACATCGGCTGGGCGACCTACAGCCTGATTATTCTGCTGGCCTCGATTGCCGTCGCCAACGAGTCCAAACAGATTCGCAAAAGCATTCGTATCGACATCGCTATTCCGACCATCCTCCACTATGCCAACGGCGCCAGCCTGCGCACCGTCAGCCGCGATCTGTCGATGGGCGGCATGCAGGTGGTCAACCCCGACCCGGCGCTGAAAAACGAAGAGGTTGAGGCCGTTGAGCTTCTCCTCAATACCGCAGCGGTCTGTATTCCCGCCAGGCAGGTTTTTGCCAGCGATGAAAGCCTGCGCATGCAGTTCGATGACATGCCGCTGCACAAACGCCGCGAGCTGGTGCGCGTGGTGCTGGCAAGGGCCGACGCCTGGCTTGAAACCCCGCACGTGCAGGACAGCCTGCACCGCTCTATGGGCGGCGTACTGCGCAGCGCCGGGCGTCTGTGGGGCATTTTCTGGCGCGCGCGCCGCAATAAAAAGCTTGCCAGAACGGCAGCAAAAAATGCCAAAGCGGAGGCGGCAGCATGATGACCCTGACTTCACTACGCGGCAAAGCTTTGCTGCTGCTCGCGCTGTCTCACTTCAGCGCCTCAGCATTTGATTTGCCGCAGGAGCTGCGCATGCCGCGCCCGGCGCAAACCGCTCCGGCTAAAGCACCCGCCGTAGCCGCTATAGAAGTTCCGCCGCCGCCAACGGAGATTTTCTCCACCGACGAGCCGCTAAACCAGGTTGAATCCCAGCCGGAGGTGAGCGGCAGCCTGAGCCTGAAAGACGCGGGAATATTGGACGGACTGCGGCTTGACGGCCACCAGCCGCAGAGCGGCTTTACCTTTACCCTGCCGGGCGACCGCGTGGTGGTGAAGGCGCAGCTTTTACTCAAAATTCACGTCTCTTCGGCGCTGGTCGACGGGCAGCATTACCTCAACGTGATGCTGAACGGCCAGCCGCTGGCGCAGCTGCCGCTGAGCCAGGCCAGCGACGACGTCACCTCCTTTAGCCTCGATATTCCGGCTCCGATGCTGGTCTCCACCAATAGTCTGAGCGTCTCGCTTGAAAACGGCAAAACGCTCCAGTGCGAAGCGGACAGCGACAGGCGCTACCGCCTGACCATCCAGCCCGACAGCCGCATTGAGTACCAGGGACTGCGCCTGGACACCGCGCCGGATCTTTCCCGCTTCCCGTGGCCGTTTATCGATCCGCTGGAAATGGGCCGTCAGCAGGTGGCTATCGCCTTCACCCGCGCGCCTTCGCAGGACATTCTGAGCGCGGCCTCGCTGGTTAGCTCCTTCCTCGGCTATCACGCCGACTACAAAGACATTAACCTGCCGGTCAGCCTCGGCGAGCTGCCCCAGAGCAACGCTATCGTTTTCGCCCACCCGGGCGACGCCATCGGCGGGCTGCAAATTCCGCAGGAGAAAGGCGGATCGCTGTGGATCACCGACAACCCGCTGAACCCGGTGTATAAACTGCTGGTGGTTAGCGGGCAGAATCTGGACGAGCTCAAACGCGCCGCCTACGCCCTGACCCACGCTAAGCTCCCGACCGGCGGCAAGCTCGCCGCGATCCCCGCACAGCGTATTCCCGCCCGCCAGCCCTACGATGCGCCGCGCTGGGTCGATACGCACAGGCCCGTGGCCCTCAGCACGCTGGTGGCCGACGACGCCCGGCTCAGCGTTCACGGCCTGAGCCACGAAACCATCCGCGTAGCCTTCCGCGCCGCGCCGGACCTTTTCCTGTGGGACGGCGATACGATTCCCGTTCATCTCGGCTATCGCTTTCCGTCCAACGGCTGGGTGGACGATGACGCCTCGGCGCTCGGCGTCTCTCTAAACGGCCGCTTCCTGCGCAATCTGCCGGTCAACAAAACCGGGGCTATTGAACGCCTGTGGCACAAAGCAGGCGGCGACACCCGCCAGGAGCAAAAAAACCTGCACGTTCAGCCGTGGCAAATTTACGGCGATAACCAGTTCGAATTCTATTTCGCGGTGAAAGCCAAGCAGGACGCGCCCTGCCAGGCGCTGAACGACAACAGCATTAAAAGCTCGATTGATCCGAATTCAACCCTCGACCTGAGCCATACCTGGCACTTCAGCGAGCTGCCTAACCTCGCCTATTTCGTCGGCGCGGGCTTCCCGTTTTCTCGTCAGGCCGATCTTTCCCAGACCCTGGTGCTGATGGCCGCCCATCCGACCGCCACCGAAATCAGCACGCTGCTGACGCTGATGGCCCGTCAGGGCAACGCCACCGGCGTGACATCTCACGGTGCGCGAGTGCTGCTCGGCGACGACGTGCTCCAGCACGGTAAACCGGCTTTGCAGGATAAAGACGTGCTGGTGATTGCCACGCTGCAACAGCGGGCGCTGATGCGGTCGCTGCTCGCCAACAGCCCGTTTGATTTACAGGAGGGGCAGCTCGACGTGCGCCCGCTCGACTACCTGCGCCAGGCGAAGGCTTTCCTGCTGGGCGACTGGCATCAGCAGAGCAAAGTGGCCGCCCGCTACCTGGCGTCCGCCAACGACTGGCGCGGCTTCGTCAGCTTTCGCTCTCCGTGGGCCGCTAAGCGCAGCGTGATTCTGGCGACCGCCACCCAGGACGGCCAGCTTGCCCGGCTCCCGGACGACCTGCGCAAGCCTGCGGTCAACGCGGCAATTCGCGGCGATATCGCGGTGATTGGCCAAAGCGACGGCGTTCACAGCTGGCACGTAGGCAGCCGCTACGTCTCCGGGCAAATGCCCTGGTATCTGCAAATTTTCTGGTATGCCAGCCAGCACTTCCTCGTGCTGGGACTGATGTGCGCCCTGCTGGCCACCCTGCTCGGCCTGTCGCTGTACGTCTACCTGGGCAACCAGTCGGAAAAACGTCTTGCAAACTATGTCGGCCAGCGCCGCAAAAACGGCAAAAAATAACAATGAAAAATAACAAACTGAATAAACCTTCCCAGGGACTGGGATTAAGCAGCCTTTTTCTGCTGTCGCTGCCGTTCTGCGCCCAGGGGGCTCCGGCCGCCCAGGGCGTGCTGGAACAGCTGTTCGCCCAGGCGCAGTTCTGGCATGAACGCAACCACCCGGACGATGCGCAAAGCGCGCTGAAAAAAATCCTCAGCGTCGAGCCAAATAACCCGGACGCGCTGTATCTGCTGTCGCTTTACGCCCTGCAACAGGGGAAGAAAGCCGAAGCCCAGGCGTGGAAAGAAAAGCTGCAAAAGGCCACCCCGGACGGGGCGAAAATTCAGCAGCTCGACGGTGAAATCGCGGCGACAAAAATCGCGCCGGGTCGCCTGGCGGAAGCCCGCCGTCTGGCGAGCCGCGGTAACCCTGCCGCCGCGGTCAAGGTCTATGAAGAGCTGTTTGTGAAAGGCGAGCCGGTCGCCTCGCTCGCCAACGAGTATTATCAGACGCTGGCTGCGATTCCCGAGCACCGGGAAGCCGCGCTGACGGCGCTGGAGCAGCGCCACCGGCAGCAGCCAAACGATGTCGCCACCACGCTTGCCCTCGGCAAAACTTTAACCTATCAGGAAGAGAGCCGCCGCGCTGGCATCGAGCTGCTGGCAGGCCTTAACCACGCCGGACCCGAAGCGGATAAAAGCCTGCGCCAGGCGCTGATGTGGCTACATCCCCGCGCCGAAGACCGCCCGCTGTTTGACGCCTGGCAGCAAAAGCATCCCGACGACCGCCAGGTCGCAGAGCACTACTCGAGCAACGTGACCGGCGGCATGATCTCCAGCGGCTACCGGACGGTGGAAAAAGGCAATCTGAGCGGTGCCAGCAAAGCATTCCAGCAGGCGCTGGCCGCCGACCCGGATAACGGCAGCGCCCTCGGCGGGCTGGGGATTATCGCCCTGCGCAAAGAGCAGTTCGCACAGGCCAGCGACTACCTGAAGCGCGCGGCTGCCCAGCCGGGCGCCGACCAGGCCAAATGGGCAAGCCTCGCGGAAAAAGCCGGCTTTTACGCCGCGCTGGGCGAAGCTAAAACGCTCGCCAGCCGTGGAAAGTGGGACGAGGCGCTGGCAGCCAGCGAACCTTTGCTCCGCAGCACCGGGGATGAACATCTTGCGGTGAGCCTTTTCCGTGCGGACGTGCTGCGCCGTCAGGGAGATCTGCGGGGGGCCGAGCAGGCTTACCGCACCCTGGCCGCGCAGACGCCGTCCGTCGAAGTGCAGCAGGCTTTGTTCTACGTGCTGAAAGCGGAACATAAAGCCGATGAGGCGGCGGAGCTGCTTCAGGCGCTGCCACCTGCCTTCCGGGCGAAGGTGGCCAGCGGGCAGCCGGCAAGCGTCGATCCCATCCGCCGCCAGGCCGCTCAGGCGCTGGACGCGGGCGATACGCTGCGCGCCGAACGCCTGCTGCGCGGGGCGCTGCAAAAGCAGCCGACCAACGCCTGGGTTCGCCTCGATCTGGCCCGCGTGCTGTTAAAGCAGGGCAATGAAGGCCAGGCCAGCGGGCTGATTGCCGCCATGGAACAAAGCTCGCGCACAGACGACCTTTACGTCACCGCTCTGTACTACGGCGAGAACAAGCAGTGGCGCGAAGCCATCGCGGTTGTTGACCGCATTCCTCGCGCCCGGTGGGGCAAAGATATCGGCAGCCTGCGCCGTCGCGCCGCCTTTAATCTCGATCTCGCCAACGCCGACAGGCTGATTGCCGGAGGAGACACTTCAGGTGCCGCCGCCCTGCTGCTGCCGCTGAGCGGGGCTGAAATCGACTCGCCTGCGGACGCCGGGCACCTGGCCACCAGCCTGTACAAGGCCGGGCAAACCGACCGGGCGCTGAGCGTCATCCACCGCAGCCAGGCCCGCGGCCTGAAAGGATCGATCGGTGATTACGCCCAGCAGGTCAGCGTGCTGAATAAAGCCGGGCTGGGCCAGGAGGCCGATGCCCTGCTCAGCAACCCTGCCCTGCTGGCCCGCAGCTCGCAGCATGAAATTGCCGAGATCAAAATGGGCGGCGTGATTAACGAGGCCGACAGGCTCCGTGATGCAGGCCAGTACGCCCGCGCCTATGACACGCTGATCGTTAAGCTCCACGACGATCCGCACAATCAGGGGCTGATGCTCGCCATGGCGCGGGTTTATCAGTCCGGGAAGATGTACGACGAATCTCGCCGCATCTATCAATACGTGCTTTCACAGGATCCGCAGAATCAGGACGCCCGCACCGGCGCAATCAACCTGGCGCTGGTTTCCGGGGATAAAGAACAGGCCAGCAAACTGCTGAGCGGCATAGGCGACAAAACCTCGCCGGAGAACCTGTATCTTGCCGCCCGCGTGGCCCGCAGCAACGGCGAGGCGCATCAGGCGCTGACGTTGCTGCGCGAAGCCAAACAGCAGCTGCTCGGCATCGCGCAGGCAGGCAGCACCGCCACGGTCGACGGCATGGAAATTGCCGACAACCCGTTTGTGGATCAATCCCGCGAGCCGGAAGGCTTGCCGTGGCAGTCCGCTGCGCCAGCCGTAACGGCGGCGACCGCCCAAAAACCACGGCTCGTGGCCCAGGTCAGCAAACTGCTCGACGAAACGCGTGACAGGCTCGCCTCGTGGGTTGAAACCTCCCTCAGCCTGCGCGAGCGCGACGGCGAGGACGGGCTGGGCGGCCTGAGCGAAACCAAAACGGCGCTGGCGTTTTCCACCGTGCCGTTTAGCGAATCACGCCTGAAGTTTTCCATCACCCCCGTCATGCTCAGCGCGGGCAGCACCTCCGGCCAGGCCAGCAACCGCTTCGGCAGCGGCGCATTGCAGCAGGCCAAAGCCGCCTGGCAGGCGACCCAGGATTCGCTGAAATCGGCCAACGATTCCACGGCCGCTGCCGACGCGGCGCGTAAGGCGCTGTTGGACAAGTCCAACGCGCGGATCCGCGCCTGTCAGGATCCCACTTCGGCCGCCTGCGAAATCGCCATGCGTGAAGAAACCGACGCGCAGGACGCCTTTAACCTTGCCCAGCAGCAGGTTGTTCAGCCGCACACTTTCGGCCCGGACGACTACGCCGCCAACGCTAGCGGGGAACAGCGCAGGACGGGTGCGGAGCTGGCGCTCTCGCTGAGCGGCGGCGACTATCAGGCCGACGTGGGCACCACGCCGCTCGGCCAGGGTTCGCATAATCTGGTGGGCGGGCTGCGCTCGTCGCCGACGATAGCCGGTAATACGCGGCTGACGCTGAACGCCGAGCGCCGCGCGGTGACCGATAGCCTGCTTTCCTACGTCGGCACCAAAGACAGGTACAGCGGTAAGACCTGGGGCGCGGTGGTGAAAAACGGCGGCGGCGTCAGCCTGAGCTACGACAACGGCGACGCGGGAGCCTACGGCGGCGTTTCGTACTACCAGTACCAGGGCCAGAACGTGGCGGCAAACAAAGCGGTGACCGGCAACGCCGGGTTCTATTACCGTCCGCTGCACGGCGAAGATCGCGAGGTCAAAATCGGCGTGAATACCGATTACATGAACTTCGATAAAAACCTCAGCAACTTCAGCTTCGGCCAGGGCGGCTACTTCAGCCCGCAGAACTACGTCAGCGTCGCTCTGCCGGTGGAATACAGCCGCAAAGCGGGAAACTGGAACTACAAACTGTCCGGCGCGGTGGGCTACCAGTCCTACTCCCAGAAGCAGAGCGATTACTTCCCGACCGAGTCCGAATGGCAGCACAACCTCGACTGGCTGGTGGACGCAGGCTACGGGCGTGAATCCCATTACGCCGCCAAAACCTCCACCGGCGTGAGCTACAACGTCAAGCTTCAGGGCAGCTACAGGCTGAACCCGGAGACGTCGGTTGGCGGCCAGTTGGGCTACGACACCGTGGGCGAATACTCAGAGGCTAACGCCCTGATTTATTTCAAATACTTACTTGATAACCAATAGCGACGACCATGAGCATACCTGACACACTTGCCGGCTATCGTCGTCGGCAGCAGTACAAGCCTGGCTGGCAGGATCTTAGCGCCCTGCTTTGCACCAGCATTCTCGCGGCGGCCAGCCGCGACGAGGGACACGCCTTCCTGCACCGTGCGGGAACCCAGCTGGCGCGCCAGTTTCCTTTGCCGGCGACCGAAACGCTAGGCGAGCTGGAAGACGAGGTGAATCACCTGCTGGCGCACTTCGACTGGGGCGCGGTGCAGATGACCGCCGACGATCGCGGGCTGGCAGTCACCCATCTGGCCTGGCCGCACGCCGGACAGGCAGACAGTTTATCGACGTGGGCCACCGGCTTTTCATCGCTGATGGAAGGCTGCTGGAGCGAATGGCTTCAGGCGCTCGGCGGCACGCAGGAGATGACCTTCTATTTAACGGGGCAAAGCGTTGAGGCCCTGAATTTTCGCTACCAGACGGAGAGGAACTAAATGAATATCAAACGGCTTTGGTCGGGGATCGGCTCGCTTTTACTGCTGGCGCTCAGCGCGCAGAGCTTCGCGTCGGTCAATGCGGATAGCTGGCTGCGCTACAAGCAGCGTTTCGTGACCGAGGGACGGGTTGTCGACAGCGGCAATCAGCAAATCAGCCATTCCGAAGGCCAGGGCTACGGCATGCTGCTGGCGGAGATCAACGGCGATCGCGATACCTTTGACCAGCTCTGGAAGTGGACGCACAAAAATCTCTATCGCGAGGATAATGGCCTCTTCTCATGGCGCTACGATCCCGCTAAGCACGAAGTCAGCGACCGTAATGACGCCACCGACGGCGACGTGCTGATCGGCTGGGCGCTGCTGCGCGCCGGGAAACGCTGGAAGGAAACCGGCTATATTAAAGCCTCCGAAGGTATTCAGCGCGCGTTGCTCTCGCACGGGGTAATAAGCTGGGCAGGTAAAACCGTGATGCTGCCCGGCGTAGAAGGCTTTCAGCATCCCGGCTTCATCAACATTAATCCGTCCTATTTTATCTTCCCGGCGTGGCAGGATTTTTATACCTATTCTCACCGCGCAGACTGGAAGAAGCTTATCGACGACGGGCTGGCGCTGCTCGACGGCATGCGCTTCGGCAAGCATCGCCTGCCAACCGACTGGGTGACAGTGGGGCAGGACGGATCGCTTGAACCCGCCGTGGACTGGCCCGCTCGCTTTGGCTATGACGCGGTGCGCATTCCGCTGTACCTGAACTGGTATCAGAAAGGCCTGCCGCAGAACCGAATTTTCACCGCGTTCTGGGAGAAGCAGCCCGAATGGAAAACGCCTGCCTGGGTCAACGTTTATACCGATTCGGTGGCCGACTACCCGCTTTCGCCGGGCATGCAGTCCATCAGAAATCTGACCGTCGGCAGCCCGAACGGCGACGTGTGGAACCAGCGCTACAGCGAGGAAGACTATTATTCCTCCAGCCTGCGCCTGCTGAGCCAGGCGGCGGACTCGGAAGCGAAGACCGCGGCGCATACGGGCTAACTTAACTTGCGGCAGTTGTTTTCACTCTAATATCTATTCCAGCCAATAAGCTTGCAAGATAATTAAAGCTGATAACCACTTTCACTGGGTGGTTATCATGCTAAAAATTTTTGAACCATGGCAATTAACACAATTGAAAGAAAATACTTCATGCATTTTTAAGAACAGTTAAATCATTATTAACCCCCACACCACTTACAACCAAATGGTAATAACACGCTTCATTTTAACTTGTATTTTCTTATCAAAAATGGAAAATAAAAATTTTATTAATTAATATCCAGCAAAGTTAAGCCAGTTTTCGATACAGACCAAAAATCATCGCAAACCCATACAAAACACGACATTAATCGTGCACTCCAAAATATGTATCTTGTACCCTTGCAACTTTTACCATTAAAAATAATCTTTCACCAGAGCAGTCCTTCCAGCTATCAACAGAACGTCTATTTGCACTCGTATCCCAATACAAAAACAGGGATCGGTAACTGCCGGGAGTGCAAACAGTGTCACCGATTTCACCATTACTTATAATTAAACATTAAAAATATAATTAAAATACTTAATCGAGGGAAAAATGAAGCTTGCCCAGTATTTTCTAATGTATTTTTTAATTAATAACACTTACGCCTGCGTGATAGTTGGCGCAACACATGTCGTATTTAACGTTTCAAACAACGAGGCTGAGGTATCCGTAAAAAAACTAGACAAGTCAACCCACTATCTTATTCAGTCGTGAATTGAACCCGGCCCAAATGACAGGAATGGGAAAGCAAGCCTCATCGCTACCCCGCCTTTATTTAGATTATAAGCAGGGGATGAAAATATACCTTGGTCAAGTTTGCATTGGTGAGTAAAATATTATTTACTATGACACCAGAATTTCGATATCGGGAAGTTCGGCCATCAAAAATATAGCCTGTACCGTAGTCAACACAGCAACTGATGTTCCAATGTGGACATTTAACCGGAGTGTTTTACCCGGTATCGGAAACACCATTGGGAATACAGATTTTACTATTCCCCTGGACTGCCAGTCTAATGTACGAGTCAATTTATCCATTTCTGCGGGCGCCAATGGCGCATTTGACAGCTCGCGCGGAATTATCAACCTTGATACAACTTCAGGAACTGATGCTCAGGGAATTGCCGTGCAAATTCTATATAAATGTTCAGGTTTAGCACTTGACACATCTACATTCATCAGTGAACCAATTGGTCTGGGGATTAGAAATATTCCTCTTGAAGCCCGTTATTACCAAACTAATGATACAGTTACGGCCGGAACGGCAAATGCAACAGCGACTTTTACCCTGACTTACAACTAACAGGCAATTCGTGTAAAATGGTCCGTTTGCTTATTATGGCAAGCAGGCTATTGCCCTGGTTTGTCTAATGCATCGCTTCAAAGCGTTTTCGCCAGACAGCCGCTTCGTCATTCATGCCAAAGTAAGTCTCAATTGACACCATATTGCCCATAACATTTTTGTCAGCATGTGTTTGCAACCAATAGCTTCCCTTATTTAAAAAAGCTCTCAGATGTTCGCTGTCATGGTCACGGTTATAGCTAAGCAGAAGCGCCACCATGCTATCGAAATTGGCCCGATCCGGCTGCGCGTAAAAGTACCACGGCATGATGAGTGGAAAGTTAGCTAAGTGTTGTCTTTCAAGTTGGGTAAGCTGTGCATTTGCCACAAGGCTTATGCAACTTAAAGCTATGAGCACAAGGCCAAAAGCGCCATTCAGAATTCGACTGGCAAAATTGTCCTTCCATGATGACCACTCATTTTTTGTGGGCTTATGCTCCGTAACGCTAAGGCGTAAAAGTAGGACAAAAAGCCCCAGGTGAATAAAAGACTGATAAAAAGGATATTCCAGATTCAGATGTATCAGCAGTGGAATAAGCAACAAAGCATAGCCGCAGTCAGCCGCGTCTCGCCGCAACGCGTTACGCAAAATCAACAACCAGCCCGTTGCTAATATCAGCATCCCAGCCAGGGCAGTGACACCTCCCTGGAACCATGCATATAAAAGCTCGCTGTGTGGATGGGGAATAGCACCGGCATGAGAAAAATTTAGTTCCGGATGCAGCAGAAGGTAATTCGCAAACTGGGCTTCAAACGCCCCGTATCCCCACCCCAGCCAAGGTTTCTCCATCACCATATGCCAGGTGACCTTAATGATCGACCAGCGGGCGCTGCTTGAATCAGCATAGTCGCGCGTAATTGCCTGAACATAGCCATGGATATGGGTATGAGAATCCACGCTGGCAAACATATGTTGCAGGATCCATATTCCGCATGCCCCGCCCGCTAAGGTAATAATCCATCCGCTAAAACAGCGCTTCACTGCTGTTTTAGCGAAGAGAAGTGACAATAGCGTTAATGTTAAAAACGCCCCCAGTTCACCGGTGCGCGACTGGTTGATGACCAGCACAAAGGACATCACCCACAAACCTGAGTGATACAATGCGCAAAAGCCTCTACGGTTATCAAGGAACAGTAAAAAAAACCCGCAGGCAAAGCCTGTCGCGACAAAACTTGCCAATAGATTAGCCTGCTGAAAAATACCAAAAGGCCGACCATGATTACGCAGCCAGTCATATTCATAGTAGCGCAAGGCTACCGCAGGGAGGAACGTTTGAACCAGGCATAATGCACACTGAACTAGCGCAGCATAAAAAACAATCTGCAATATTTGCCGTTTTAATTTAGCAGTAAAATGTATTTTTCTTAATTCCAACCAAAACCACAGTGCAATAACCAGCATAATTACACCGGGGCTTATCTGAATATAAAAAAGCCAGGGTAAGATAAGGCATACAGTACCTATAACAATGAACAGGTTTGATTCTTGTTTGAATCCGTTATTTATGTTTTTAATAGCCATCAGCAATAAAAAGATTCCTGCCCAGCATAAAAAAATCAAATTAAATGGTAAAGCAATCCCTTGCCCTCCAGAACCTGGAAGGTAAAAAGCAAAAGACATTATAAAAACTAAAGTTAAAATAATCATATTTGTATTATATTGAAAAATGGAGACCAACTTAATTTTTGGCTATTTTATTTTATGGCTCAACAACGACTAATACTGCACTCGCTGAAAAGGCGCCGCCCGCTAACTGCGAGGCGGACGATTTTTTCACAAGGCTAAAATCCAACGAGGAATTGCCATCGCCATTATCTAAATAATCAACATAGTGTTCATGATTACCAATTTCCTGGCCTGATTTACTGACTACTACACCCAAGTTGGGATCGGAGGTTACTAAGCTATTCTGATCGTCAAACCCAGTTGTACTTGTGCCAGCCAGTGCAATACCCATCGGCTCGCTTTGCCCATCATCGCAGTGTATCGGGAAATTTTTAGTAATGGTTTTTGTTGACGCCAACGACGTTCCAATCTCCGTCGAATTTACCGTGCCAAAGTCAACCGACAGCACTTCACCGTTATTAATGGTACAGGTCGTTGTAATAAAATGAATAGTGTTGGCAGCAATTAAATTCCACGTATAGATGTTACTTTCATCATCCTGGTTAGTCTGGTTAAAGGTAAGTTTATATAATAATTGCCCCTGCTGAATAATTACAGGATTACTAGGATTATCAACAACATTCATATACAACTGGACATTAATTTTTCCATTAGCTTTTTTGGGCTTAGGCAGATAAATAACCTCAGCATTTCCCGAGTAAGGTATACCTGATGTTATTTTAGCCCCACTCACCGGCGTGATATCAACAGTCGATAGATCAGACGTTGGATCCAATGCGGTGGTGATTGACTGTAGATATAAGTAGTCAGTATACCCAATACTATCTGAATAACAGGTAATATCATTCATATCATATATTTTTGTTTTCGAGCCGAGAATAGCGGGCGAAACCATAACGGAAACATCCGCACTACCACCATAAGGCGCGATAGTTTGCCCGGTAGAACCCACAATACAGTGAAAGGCGTAGCAATTCATTGTAACAAAGAACAAAGCAATAACTTGAAATAACTTTAACATGATCCCCACCAGGGTATTTACGGTTAATATTAATTTGCCGTCCGTTTGCCAGAATCCCAAGTCTTTCTCAATATAAAAGATGAAAACTTTAATACCAGATTTAATCATAAATCATTTCAAAGGTTGCGGTGGCATTAAATGCTCCTGCAACAATGCTTTTGTTTTGCTTGGCGAGCGGAGAGGCCTGAACATATGCCGCCAGATAAATAGTGGTATTACCATCAGAAAGAGTAAACTGCCTTGATGGTTTATTAATGGGGACGGCCTCTCCTTTTAAAGTATGAATACCAATAGCCACTCCCTGAGCCAAACTTCCCGCCCCCATTGCCAGAAGCCCTGGCTGATCCGCATCTTCTGTACCTGTAAACTGCACTGATGCTCTTGCCCCCAACGAAGTATCGCAATCGGTCAGACGGATGCGAAATAACTCGGGGGGTGAATGTTCATTGGTGTACAGGTAAGGAATCACAACGCTGCGAAAATCTACGGTTATATCGCTGCTATCAGGTGATAAGGTACAGGGTTCCTGAACAAGCGTGCCCGAAAAATTCACATCCGATTGAGCCTTTGCTCCCCCTACATGCAGCAGAAAAGCAAAGGCGAGTAACATTTTCATTAAACAATCTCCACCACAAGTGTCGCAGTTGCCTTAAAAACTCCTTCACTCAGCGAGCTACCTGGCCGATTTATTGGCACTGCCGTTAATGCTGGAGGATGAGCTGAGGAGACTATTATAGGCTTATTTATTTGTATCCTCGATCCGTCCTGCATAATACGGATACTCAAATCCGGCACATCTGTTTGTACAGCTGAGTCGTCAAAATCGGCAGCGGTGCCTTTGACATAGAGTGAAAATTCCCCGCTGTACGATCCGTCGCAGGTGATATCGACAGGGACAGGCTGCGTATACTGAATACCATCTATTTTATTAACGCCGACATTTCCAAAAGCGACATCGATTGGGTTGTCGTTATTCACCACGCAGCTTATTTCATAAAGCGAACCATGAAATTTAACATCACTCTTGGCAGAAACAGTCTGAGAGTAAAAATTAGCACTCAAGATTGCAAAAAAAATAATTCTCGCATTCATGATGTTAATCCTGCTTAACAATAAATGTTGCGGTTGCCGTAAACTCCCCGGCTTCCAGTTTGTTTGCAGGCAGCTTTACAGGAATGGCAGATAGTTTGAAATCATCCAGATTATTAACATCCACCCAGTTATTTAAGGGAAAATCGATTCCGCTTCTTTTTATTTTTATTCCCAAACCGGGATCAGAGGTGGTCAATAATGATGCATCCCCGGACAAACTATCTCCCTGTAAAGAGAGTTGTAATTGCCCGCTGACTGCGCCATCGCAATATATGCTCACCGGGATATCACGTTCGTGGTAACTGACCCCATCAATTAAATCGATACGTACATCGCCAAATTCCACAATAAACAGCTTATCATTGTTGACAATACAGGGAGGAGGAAGCACAACGGTTCCGGTAATTTGAACCTGCGCTCCACCTTCCGTTCCTTTAAGATTATTTGACTTTTTAGATTGATGATGAATGTCTGCTGCCATGCATGGCATCGTGAAACATAAAATCAAGGCCAGTGTGCCAACCCAGATAATAAAGGCATCAGCTTTTCTAGATATTCTGCTAATCATAGTTCACCTGAAAATCAATGACGCTCCGGTAATACCCATCTTTAATTTCTGTAGGCAAGCGTGCTATAGCGACACCGTATATAAGCTCATTCTTACCCGGAGTCAGAAAATTCACACCCTCTGCATGACCAGGGATTATCTTTTTTTGTTTTGCATCTACGAGCTGTAACCCAATACCGCTGGCCGTTCCCGTTGTAGAAAACACGCCCGGGTTTGCCTCACTCTGAGGGCCACCGAATGAAACAGAGACAACGGGTCCTAAATTTGACCAGCCGCGAGTCAACGTCGACATCGTTAACTGCATTCCTTTTTCCGGAAGACAGTGTCGCAATTCAATCCTGAACCAGGTAATGGCTGAGAGTGCACCAACCCTCACCAGTTTATTTCGTGGGACAGGCTGTATGGCGATAGACTGGTCTTGCGAAGATAAGGCAATACCGCATGACGATTCTACTACCGCGGCATTGATGTGGATTAACGCGGTTTCGCCCTGTACGTCAGGTGACTTCTCAGCCAAAGCTCCCCAGGCTACCAGTGACAGCAGACAAGCCGATATCCCTTTATTCCTGAGCAGGCTCATTGAATTACTCGCTTGTTTTTGTGGAAACAACTTTACAGCTGCTGCCTGCGCAGCCAAACGTCAGAACCGGACGTCCGCCAAAATCATTGATATAGACTATCTGCGGTGAGCTTCCTAAAGATGCGGCAGCAACCCCCAGATCGGCATCGCTTTTTGGGGAAACCATTAGCGCATGGAATTTTGACGCAGCTTTGGTTCCTTTCGCATGCGCATCAATAATTGTCGCATAGTATCCTGTCGGATTATGGACAATGAAACGGTCCCCTTTGCGTTCCAGAGTTAAAGACTCCTGCCACGGAGTAGCATTCTCCGGCTGTAATAAAGCTTCTGGGCGATAGAAAAGTTTAATTTTAGTCTGTAACGCCAGTTGTAAAACGTTAGGCTTATTGCTGCGCGGTGGAATTTCACGCAGATTAAAATAATAAATTGACTCTCGATCCCGTGGCAGCGCACTCAAACCTGCCGTTGCCTGGATCTTAACCTGGGTTTTCGCACCAGGTTCCACACGTTGTACGGGGGGAAGAACAATAAAAGGAGAGCTGATCTTTTCACCTTTCTCATTCTCAACCCATCCCTGAGCGAGATAAGGTAATTGCTTATTTTCATTTGCAACCGTCATGCTGACTGATTTTTCGCCACCCGGAAAAACAACCCGCGTGCGATCCAGGGCAATAGAAGCATTGGCGTGGATTGAAATGACGGAGAGGAATAAAGCCATACCCAAATTTATAGCTGCACTATATTTCATAAAAATTCTCTAATTAGTATCTAAATAATCGATAACACTATTTGTGTTTAGTTTTTTACTGAGCATGGAAGAAGCAAAGTAGCTTCATTCGCAGCCGCGGTTGGAAGTATTGCCGGGAAAGCAATATTACATTTTTCGGTGTCATCCCAGCTGACTGCCATCCGTCCCTCTGGTTCCACACCAGATAGCCAAACCTCACCGTTATCACCGACTAATCCAGTCTGATGTCCGTCTTTTGTTACGGTTGCACCAAAGGGGGGTGAACTGCCATCCGGCAATTTAATTACGGCCATGAGCTTTTGGCCCGCAATAACCTCAAATTTTCTGTAACCGATAGCACCTTCAGTGAGGGTGTCTTCCACAACTGATGTTATCGCCTCAACATCGTCACCCAAATCCGCTACATTGACTTCGGCGGTGTTGCGGTAGTAGCTATTAACATCCGTAATTACGGCCTTTCCAAAAATATTACTTTTTACCGGGGAACCGTTCCCGGATACAGGGACGCCGGAAACACCGCCCGTATCAACCATCATTCGTGTTCCACCAGGTACGACCATTCTATGCAATGCTGCACCGTATGGTGTCACCGTCACTCCGCCGCTTGCGGAAAAATCAAATGATGTGTATGTCCCTTCCTGATGACTTCCGCTAAGGGTTGTTTTAGCGATATCACCTTCATGCGTGTAATAGCCGCTAATTGAACTTTTAGCGCCCTGCTGCACGCCTGCATTAAGCTGTACCGAATCATTTCGCCCAAGAAGGCTATACCAGCCCAGCGTTTGCGATGAATCACTGCCGGATGAACCGTTATAGCTGAGCGTATTATTCTGACCGAACGGAACGCTCAGGCTTAAATACATTCCCTTATCTTTATTGTCATTACTGGTGTTGCTATAACCATTGAAACTTATGCTGATATCTTTCCAGTTGCCTACGTCAAAGTAACGGGCAACAGATAAATTCCAGTTATCATTAGGATTTTTATCCCAGTATGTCTGATGATTATATGAAAGATTAAGACTCACACCCGCATCACGGAACTGTTTATTTACCGTAATGGTGTACATTTCTTTATCTGAGCCGTCCTCATAATCATCACTTTGGTTCTGATTAAGCGTATCCAGATACTGGCTCATCGACATATAATTTTTTTCAGCAAAACGATAGCCTGCAAATGTTATCTGACTGTCGTAGTCATCAAATCTTTTGGAATAGCTAAGGCGATATGAACGTCCGTTACGCTGTTCGCCATTATCAAGGCTGGCATTGGCTTGGGTAATATCAAATGATAATGCCCCCCATACCAGGAGATCGCGACCAACACCCAGGCTCAAAGATTGATAACCATCGCTGCCAAGCATGCCGCCATAGGCCGACCAGCCGTTGTTTATCCCCCAGGAAAGTTCTCCCGAAGCAAAAACTGGGCCTTCCAGGTTACGATCCCAGTCCGTTGGACGACCGGCCGTCAATGAGTAACGTATACTGCCCGGACGAGTCAGATAGGGAATCGTTGCCGTATCAACCTGCCAGGTACGCACCGCTCCATTTTGCTCTTCTACTTTTACATCCAATTTCCCACTGACGGAGTCACTTAATTCCTGAATATTAAAAGGCCCCGCGGGTACTTGAGTTTCGTAAAGCACTCGTCCCTGCTGGCTAACGGTAACTTTGGCATTCGAATTTGCGATGCCGATAATTTCTGGCGCGTAGCCGCGCGTATTCGGCGGCAGCATGCTGTCATCAGAGGCAAGATTTGCTCCCAAAAACTGGAAGTTATCAAATACCTGAGAATCCATTGTATTTTGTCCAATGGTCAAATTTGACTGCAAGGAGGGCAAAGCCCGGTACAGGTAATAGCGTGTCCACTTCAATGCGCTACCGCTTTCAGAGCTGTCATCTTCATGCTGATATTGCCAGTCAGCCCTTGCCCGCCAGGGACCAAGGTTTGCACCAGCGGTGCCTGTTCCATTGAGTTCCTGAGTGGTATCCCCACCGTTAGCGGTGGAACGATCTGCATTTATATTATAATCGAACAGCAATCCGGGGACGCCATTGTCCCAGCGCGAAGGCGGATCCCAGGTATCCGAGCTGAATTCCATATACGCTTGTGGCACGTTGATAAATAATGTCGACTGCCCCAAATCGCCGGTGGCCGTCATGCCCGGTATAGACTCTAAAGCCGCACACTGGCCGTTATGCCACCAGGTTATTTTATCCATACTGCGTTCTTTCATGCCCAATGTTTTAATCATTTCGGGAGTAAGGCATGCAACACTGCTTTTAGGATCATTATCTAACGAATAAAAACTGACTTGCGCTACGGGAAGACTATCTCGATTAATATGTATAGTCATTGGATAAGTGCCAGGCATGATATAGCCGGCACGCGCAAAATGTGACAGATCAATGTTACCCCTGTCTTTTACATCCAATACATCGGTATTAAACTGTATATCATCGGCGATTGAGAATTCGACCCTTGCGATACTTAAAGTCAACCCCAATATAATTGACGCATAGAGCGAATTGAGGCGAAAAAGAGACAAAGACATATTATTCCTGCAGCGGTTAAATTCAGTCATAATCGAGTCGAAGTCGGATCGTTGAATGACCCACCCCACTCTCAATTTTATTCGAGTCTGCAACCAACCTAACGCTGTACCGCATCTCCGCGATATTTAAAGGAATTTGATTTCGACTCACAACTTCACCCGGTATGATTATATTGCTGTTGTCATCGCGAAGTTGTACACCCACACCACGGACATCACCCGCCAGTGAAAATAGCGTATTATTATATCTATCCGTATCCCCAGAGAATGTGGCGGTAATATTTTTCCACTCAGTGACACCATCACTGCGTACTCTTGTACAATGAACAAGTTTAATAACAAAATATTCTGCACTGCCATATCCATAGGCAAGAAGACTGCTAATACTTGCCAGATGCAGATTGAGAGTCTGATCTCTACTTTCAATAGAAATCGCGCAGGCTGCATCGATAATAGCACCGGGCATGCGCACAACCCCATGCCCGGCACTTTTATATTCACCTACATTAAATGAACCCGTATTATTCGCAGCAAAAGTGCAGAATGAAAGCACGCTGAATATACAAGCACAGAAAGAATAAACTGTCCTTCTTGAAATAAAATTCATTGGAAGTTATTCACTCAATGTAGGTGAGATATAATTTACAGACTTAGTTATAAGCCAGGGTAAAGTTGGTCACGCTGGTGAATGCACCTGGGACAATTTCTGAAGCACCGTCACCCTGCAAATAAGCGGAGAACAGCAGGGTGTTAGTCCCATTTTGCAGAATTTGGCCGTCAGTTGGCTGGCCCAGAGTGATAGGTTTGCTGGAACCGTCAGTCAATACGATACCCGCGCCTGATGCGCTGCCGGCAATACCAAGCATTGCTGGAGCGTTAGTATCTGCAGCACCGGTGAAAGTCGTCGTTACCGTTTGAACAGTACCCAGGTCGCAGTTTACCAGTTCAATATCGAACGGGTGCGGCTCAGATTTGCCACCGCTCTCCAGTGATTTGTTCGCAATCTCACCAAGCGGGACGATTTGATCAACGTCTTTCGCTGCAATAGAGCACGGAGCATCAATAATAGAACCGGTGAAGGTTACTTTACCATGGCCCTGATCTGTCGTTGTGCCAGCAGCATTTGCCGCACCAGCAACCATAGAAAAGCCCATTGCCATAGCTAAAATAGTCTTGTTGAATTTCATTTTCATTTCCTGAGTAATAATAAAATAGCGAACAAGCTGCTCTCGTTTAAAGATTTGAGGACTTTTAAAACCAATTTGAGCAGCAACCTGTTGGAACGAATTATCCTTGGGTTGATAACTGCTTTCAAGGTCACGCAGGATGCATGAGATTAAATGGTTATAATAAACATTTTATTAACAATATTTTCCCTATGCTTTATTTAATCCATTGACTACAATTAAGTAATATTTTACTTAATTATTGACTGACCTTGTTTCTGCAGAGACTGCGGACACAATAAAACAGGAGATGCCGATTTGCACCAGCTATTTACTCTCGATATATTACGTTGGATTGACGATAATATCGGCCAGAACATAGGTGTTAGCGACATCGTGAAGCGCTCAGGATACAGCAATGCCCAGCTACACAGAATTTTTAAATCACAGGTAGGTTGTTCAATAAACGAGTATGTGATGAATAAGCGTATGCAAAAATGTGCCTATGCTCTTAAATATACCAATATCTCAATTAAGGCACTTTCCGAACGTTATCATTACGCTAACCCGCAGGCATTTTCTCGTTACTTCAGGTCGTTCTATGGCGTCACGCCTGTAGACTACCGGCAAAATGCAGATCTAGAATTTCAGCAGCTATTTTCGTGGAAACATAAAAACGCCCTTGAACTTTCAGATTGTCAGGTGGATTTCATTCATTTGGACGATCATAAGTTCATTGGTTTATCAGGGAATTACTCATTCCCCTATGAACAGGCAGGTCATTCACATATCCCTCACCGAGCAGCTTTGGAAAATGAGTTCCAGATAGAAACACAACGCCCTGCTCCTCAATTAGTGACTCTTTGCAAACCGGTCAAAAAGAATTCTTCTATGATAAATTTTGAATATCATATTGGTTATCCCAATGACTTTGCACCGATTCCGGCTTCTTTCTCTCCTTTGCCATCAGTCAGCGGAGATTATCTTAAATTCCATTTCCACACGAATGTTTTACATCCATTCGAAATGAGTTCCATTGCCTACTGGGGATTTATTTCAATTAACAATATAAAACGCAGAGATGGATATGATATCGAGTATTATAACTTCGGGTCTACACCTCTTGATATCCCGTATGAATTCACTCTATATATCCCTGTCATTTTTGACACAGAGCTTATTGATCTATTATTGAAGCTAAGGTCGTGATGCTGCCTTTCATCAATACACGTATATTCGTATTTAAAGAGTAAAAGTATTTCAGCCCACTTTTTAAATTTTACTAGCTGCTTTGAACCTAATATTCCCATAATGAGGTTGTAATCGCCTTAAAGCCTATCAACCATCTCAGTAAATCCCAGCTGGCTCACAACTCTGAGCGCGGTCGATTGCCGCCGGAATCGGCGCGTGGCAGGCTGGCCGAATGTTACTCATTTGTTGCATCGGCAGGCCCAATGACCCGCAAGTTGCCTTTTCAGGTGAAGCTATTTTTGTCTCTGGTGGCGTTTTCCTGCCTGCTGCTGGCGCTGCTGGGCGCGATTCTGTTTCACTTTATCGACCGCCAGCTGCATCACGATCTTGGGCAGCGCGCCCGCGTGCAGGCCAGCGAAATCGCGCTGATGCCGGGGCTGGCGGAGAAAGTCGCGGGCCGTGACATCGCGGGAATCGCCCGTTTGATTCAGCCGCTGCGCGACCAGAGCGACGCCAGCTACATCGTTGTCGGCGACGTGCGCGAACAGCATCTTTACCACTCCGAATCCCCGGAACGCCTCAATTTACCGATGATCGGCGGCGATAATGCCGAGGTGCTTAAGGGGAGAACCATTATCTCCATGCGCCAGGGCGGCATCGGCGTTTCCTTACGCAGCAAGGCACCCATTTTTGATGCCCGGCATCGGGTCATCGGCATCGTTTCCGTCGGCTATCTCACCTCTTATATCGCCAATATTAACGCCCGGCTTCTTTGGCAGGCGGGCCTCTACGGCCTGCTGCTGTTGCTGCTGCTGTTTATCTTTTCCTGGCTGTTTACCCGCAATCTTAAAAAGCAGATGTTTCGCCTGGAGCCGAAGGATATTGCGCAGCTGGTGCGCCAGCAGAAGGCGCTGCTGGAGGCGATGTACGAAGGCGTCTTCGCCGTGAACGCCGAGCGGCAGCTGATTTTAATCAACCGCGCGGCCAGGGAGATGCTGGATATTCCCCTGCCCGAAACAGAACTCCTCGGCAGGCCGCTGCCGGAAGTCATGCACACGCCGCCGGGCTTTTTTACCCTGAGCGGCGCGGCGGAAAACAGCAGCCAGCACGATTTAATCACCGTGCTTAATCAGCGCCAGGTGATCGTCAACCGCGTGCCGATTGAGCTTGAGCCAGGCGGGGAGAGCGGCTGGGTGTTTAGCTTTCGCGACAAAAACGACATCAACACGCTGAGCAGCCAGCTCAGTCAGGTGAAGCGCTACGCGGACAGCCTGCGCGTCATGCGCCACGAGCAGCTGAACTGGACCGCGACGCTGGCTGGCCTGCTGCAAATGCAGCGCTATGACGACGCGATGCGCTACATTCAGGCGCAGTCCGAGGGCGCGCAGGCCGCGCTGGATTTTGTTTCCGTTCGCTTTACCTCGCCCGCGCTGTGCGGCCTGCTGCTGGGGAAATACGTTCTGGCCCGCGAGAAAGGCATTGAGCTGGCGTTTGACCCGGCCTGCCAGCTCACGCGTATTCCGCTGGCTATCAGCGAAACCGAGCTGATGTCGGTGGTCGGCAATCTGCTGGATAACGCCGTGGACGCCACGCTGAAAACCGGCGTCGCCACGCCGGTAGAGCTGTACATTTCCGATAGAAACCAGGAGCTGCTGATTGAGGTGGCCGACCGGGGCGCGGGCGTTGACGATGCCCTGAAGCCGCATATTTTTGAACAGGGTACCACCAGCAAACCCTCACACGGCCATGAACTGGCCGGTTCGGATCACGGCATTGGGCTTTACCTGGTCGCGGGCTACGTGAACCGCGCCGGGGGAAGTATCGAAGTCACGGATAACGCGCCGCAGGGGACGATATTTTCCGTTTTCATTCCGCTTCAGGCCGCGACGGCAACAGGAGTAGCATATGCCAAATAACCGACCGCTCGAAGTCGTTATTGTGGAAGACGAGCCGCATCTGGCCGGCCTGCATCGCGACTATATTGAGCAAAACTTTCACCTGCGCGTCGTCGGCATCGCCGCCACGCTCGAACAGGCCCGTCCCCTTCTGGAATGCCATCGGCCAAGGCTGGTGCTGCTCGATAACTTCCTGCCCGACGGCCAGGGCGTGGATTTGCTGGACAGCCCGCTGCTGAGGAGCTTCGAGTGCTCGGTCATTTTCATTACCGCCGCCAGCGATATGCAAACCTGCAGCCACGCGATGCGCAGCGGCGCGTTCGACTACATCATCAAGCCGGTATTTTTTAACCGCCTGCACGCCTCGCTGGAACGCTTTATGCGGCTGGTGCAGGGGCTGCGCAGCGTGAAGGTGGTGGATCAAAGTGCGCTGGATCGGCTGTTTAATTTGCCCGCCGGTGAAACGGGCCCGGCCCCCTCCGCCAAAGGAATTGAGCCTAATACGCTCGAGCTGGTGCAGCGCGTTTTTACCGCCAGCCCGGAGAGCAGCTGGTCGGTGGAACAGGTTGTCGCCGAGACAGGCATCAGTAAAACAACGGGCCGTCGCTACCTGGAATACTGCGTGGAAACGGGCTTTATCGGGGTGGAAATGCAATATGGCAACATCGGCCATCCGCGCCGCCTTTACCGAAAAGCCGCTGAGAATCCGTGAGAATACATCTCGCCCGAGCGGCCCGGTTTGAACTTCATCTTCGCGGTTTTTATGGTGTTAATTGCCTAAAAAATGCCGGCAATCACACTTCGGACAGCTGACCGGCCGCACGCTATTGTCTGCCTGAATCGTTAGGTTATGTTGACTTTTAGTTCATCAAATGTGACTGGAAGGTTAACAATAATGTCGAATAAATTAAGATTCTCGCTGCTGACCGTCGCCGTTCTGGCCTCTGCTTCGACCCTCGCCGCGCTGCCTCAGGGCTACCCGGCGGACTATCAAAAAGTGGTGGATGCCGCCACCAAAGAAGGCAAAGTCGTGGTGTACTCCACGACCGACACCAAGGCCGCAGGCCCGCTGATTCAGGGCTTCGAGGCCGCCTATCCGGGCATCAAAGTTGAATACAATGATATGAACAGCACCGAGCTGTACAATCGTTTTATCAGCGAACAGGCTTCCGGCGGCAGCAGCGGCGACGTGGTGTGGAGCTCGTCAATGGACACCGCCCTGAAGCTGGCCACCGACTACGCGCAGGCGTACCCGTCTCCCGAGCAGGCCCAGCTGCCGAAGTGGGCGGTCTGGCAAAGCAAGGCCTACGGCACCACCTACGAGCCGGTAGTATTTATCTATAACAAACGTCTGATCACGGCCGCCGAGGTTCCGGATTCCCACGCGGCGCTGGCGAAGCTTATTGCCGGCCAGCCCGATAAGTTCAGCAAAAAAGTCACCACCTACGATATTGAAAAATCCGGCCTCGGCTTCATGCTTTCCGTGCAGGACTTTAAGGCCGATCCGAACTACTTCAAAACGCTGGCCGACGTCGCTAAAGGCGGCCTGGCCGTGCAGTCGTCAACCGGCACGATGATGGAGCGAGTGTCCTCCGGCGAAAACCTGATTGGCTTTAACATTCTGGGTTCCTACGCCGAAGCCCGCGCCAAAACAGACCCGTCGCTGGGCATTGCTTATCCGAAGGATTACACCCTGGTGCTGTCCCGCGTCTCGTTTATCAGCCAGCAGGCGCAGAACGCCAACGCCGCGAAGCTGTGGCTGGACTACGTGCTGTCAGAGAAGGGACAGAGCATTCTGGCTAATCAGGCTGATATTCCGTCCATCCGCAACGATATCGAAGGTAAAAACGATATCGACGGCATGACCAAAATGCTCGGCAAAGCGCTGAAGCCGATCCCGGTGGACGAAACCCTGCTCGACTATCTCCAGCAGAAAAAACGCCTCGACTACATCAAACAGTGGCGTACCGCCGCGGCCAAATAATGGTATGACGGAAGCGCGCCGCCTTTAGCCGCGCTTCCCTTTCTCCTGCCCGATCCCGCCGTCAGGGTTGCTAACCGTAGGGAAGTTATATGCGTGCATTGCTCAGAAAGTGGCAAAGCCTGCCGCGCAGCGTTGTGGTGCTGCTGACGACGCTGGTTATCTACGTTCCGCTGTCGTTTATCGTTATCCAGAGCTTTCTCTCCGCGCCGTTCTTTTCGCCGTCGAAGGAGTGGAGCCTCGAATCTTTCGAGTTTATTTTTACCGATCCTGATTTTTATACCGCGCTAAAAAGCGGCTTTATCCTCGCCTTCGGGCTGGTGGCGATTGCCATCCCGCTCGGCGGTATTCTGGCGTTCCTGATGGTACGTACCGATTTGCCGGGCCGCCGCATCATCGAACCGCTGATTCTGGTGCCTATTTTTGTCTCGCCGATGGTGCTGGGCTTTGGCTACGTCGTGGCGGCCGGGCCGGTCGGCTTCTTTTCCCTATGGGCGCAGTCGCTGCTGGGCTTCATTCCGTGGAATATCTACGACATGTCGAGCATCGTGGTTATTGCGGGCCTGACCCACGTGCCGCACGCCTATCTGTATATCTCCTCGGCGCTGCGCAGCGTCGGGTCTGACGTTGAGGAAGCGGCGCGCACCGCCGGTGCCACGCCGCTCCAGGTGATGACGGCGGTAAGCCTGCCGATGGTGCGCCCGTCGATTCTCTACGCCAGCGTGCTGCTGTTCTTCCTCGGGCTGGAGGTGTTCGGCCTGATGCTGGTGCTGGGCGATCCGGAAGGCAACCTGGTGCTGGCGACCTATCTGTACCAGCTGACCAACAAGCTCGGCACGCCTTCCTATCATCTGATGGCCGCCGTGGCGGTCGTGCTGATTTGCATCACCATTCCGCTGGTCATGCTGCAACGCAGGCTGATGCGCACGGCGAACCGCTTTGTCACGGTGAAAGGTAAAGCTTCTCAGGCCCGGGCGCTGCCGCTCGGCAAATGGCGCTGGGTGGCCGGAGCCGTGGTGGCCTTCTGGCTGACCGTGACCATCGGCGTGCCGCTGGTCGGCGTCATGCTGCGGGCGTTTATCTCCAACTGGGGCGTCGGCGTGTCGATCTGGGACGAGCTGTCGCTTGCCACCTTCCGCAATATCTGGGAGCAGCCGAACCTGCTGCGGGCGATTGTTAACTCGATGGCGATAGGCGTCATCGGCGGCGCGCTGGCGGTGGCCTGCTACCTGTTTATCGGCATCGCCATGCACCGCAAGCCGGACAACGTCACCCGCTTCCTCGACTACAGCGTGCTGGTGCCGCGCGCGGTGCCGGGCCTGCTCGCCGGTCTGGCTTTCCTGTGGGTATTCCTGTTCCTGCCGATGTGGCTGGATAACGCGCTGAAATCCGGCTGGCTGTCGGGCATGTCGTGGTCGCAGTTTATGCGCGATCACTTTGTGGTCTGGCTGCGATCGCTGCGCAGCACCATTTTCAGCGTCTGGCTGGCGTACACCGTGGTGTGGATGGCCTACGGCCTGCGGCTGATTTCTTCAACGCTGTTGCAGGTCGGGCCGGAGCTGGAGGAAGCCGCGCGCAGTACGGGCGCCACCCGCGGGCAGATCACCCGCCACGTGACCATTCCGCTGTCGCGCTACGGGCTGATTGGCTCCTGGCTGCTGATGTTCCTGATTTTCGAACGCGAATACTCCACCGGCGTGTACCTGCTTTCTCCGGGTACCGAAACCATCGGTTCGATGCTGGTATCCCTGTGGGCGGCAGGCGCGATTGATATTGTCGCCGCCCTCTCCTTTATCAACATCCTGCTGGTCGTGGTCGGCCTGGGCATCGCCCTTCGTTTTGGAGTCAAATTACATGATTGAATTATCGGTTGAGAATCTGCATTTAACCTACGGTGACAATCCGGTGCTCAAAGGCGTTTCTATGGACCTGAAGCGTGGCGAAGTCGTGTCCCTGCTCGGCCCTTCCGGCAGCGGCAAAACCACCCTGCTGCGCGCCATCGCCGGGCTGGAAAAACCGACGCGGGGCACGATCGTCATCGGCAATAACAAAGTCTATGACGGCACGCCGCGCAGCGAAGTCCCGGCGGAAGAGCGCAATCTGGGGCTGGTGTTCCAGTCCTACGCGCTGTGGCCGCACAAAACCGTGTTTGAAAACGTGGCTTATCCGCTGAAGCTGCGCAAAGTGGCGGCGGCAGAAATCACCCGGCGCGTGCAGAGCGTGCTGGATCAGCTCGGCCTCGGGCATCTGGGCAAGCGCCATCCGTACCAGCTTTCCGGCGGCCAGCAGCAGCGCGTGGCGATTGGCCGGGCGCTGGTCTATAACCCGCCGGTTATCCTGCTTGATGAGCCGCTGTCAAACCTCGACGCCAAGCTGCGCGAAGAGGCACGCGTCTTCCTGCGCGAGCTGATTATCAAACTCGGCCTGTCGGCGCTGATGGTGACGCACGATCAGAACGAGGCGATGGCAATTTCCGACCGTATCCTGCTGCTTAACAACGGCAAAATTGAACAGCAGGGCACGCCGGAGGAGATGTACGGCTCGCCACAAACGCTGTTCACGGCGGAGTTTATGGGCAGCAACAACCGCCTGCACGGCAAAGTCACCGAGGTTCGCGACGGGAAAGCGCGGATTGAGGGCCAGGACTGGGCGCTGTGGGGCCACGCGGGAGAAGGCGTACAAAGCGGGCAGGAAGGCACGGCGGTCATTCGCGTGGAACGAGTTGGCTTAGCCGAAGGTCCGGGCGAAAATCAGTTCGAGCTGCCGCTGCTGACCAGCATGTACCTCGGCGACCGCTGGGAATATCTGTTCCGCACTTCGGGCGATGATTTTGTGCTTCGCGCCTACGGCACCGAGCTGCGCGATTCGCAACGCTGCCGCCTGGCGCTGCCCGAGAAACACGTCTGGGTTTTCCCGAAGGCCGGATAAGCCTACCGAGCGGCATTGCGCCGCTCTCTTTTCTTCCGGTGGAAGTGAAATTTCCTTTACAAAACATAACCTAACAAACGGCCAATATTTTGCTATAACGGAAACACGTTTCCGCAAAGTGATGACCGCATGAATTTTTGGCTTCTGTCTGTGCTATTAGTGCTGATGCTTGGCATCTGGGCTTCGCTAATGTTTAACCTGTTTGATATTACCGCTCACCTTGCTGATTTATTCGACGCCTTAGAAGACGCCCTCTAATCAACGGAGCCGGGTTTGTTCGCCGCTGACGAACGCGAAACGCCGCTTTTTTGCGGCAGGCAGACCAGCAGCAGGCCGATAAAAATAGCGCTGACGCCAATCAGTTTCCCCGCGCTAAAACGCTCATTCAGCCACGGCAGCCAGATTGCCGCGCCCCAGACCAGCACGTAGCTTAAGCTCAGCAGCGGGTAGGCTTTGCTCAGTGCGATACGTCGCAGCGCCAGAAACCAGCACGCCATGGAGATAGCGTAGGCCAGCAGGCCAATAACCAGCGCCGCGGCGGCGGGCGTGAAGCGATAGAAGGCCTCCAGCAGCGCCTGATGCTGAGCGACGGGAGGCAGCATGGTCATCGCCCATTTCATGACGAGCTGCGCGCCGCTGACCAGCAGCACGCTCATTAGCGCCCAAAAATATCCCATCAGGCCGAACCTCCCATCATCACAATCCCGCCGATAATCAGCCCCACGCCCAGCCAGTGCCGCAGCGACACCGGCTCGTGCCAGATAAAGCGTGCGGCAAGCGTAATAAAGATAAAGTTCAGGCTGAGCATTGGATACGCCACGCTGACGGGCACGCGCTGCAGGACCAGCAGCCAGAGCAGCATGGCGCAGCCGAGCAGCGCCACGCTTAGCACAAGCCAGCGCAGCATGTGCCGCGCCCGGCTCCCGCGAGCGGCCTGCTTCTGACACAGCTGGCCCCCGCAGCTAAGCAGGCTGGCCAGCACGATCAGCAGGTAGCTCATGGCGCTTTTTCGTAGAAGAAGAGAACGAAGCGCCCTTTGCGATAGAGATGATCCGGCGCGGGCACATCGCTATCCTCAGGCACTTTGTCCTTCGCCAGCAGCATCACCAGGGACACATTTCCCTCTTTGCGATGCACCGCCAGCCAGCGGGCAAAATCTTCCCTGGAAACCAGCTTATCTTTTGCGTCGTCGAAGTTGGACAGGCCGTAGTTCAGTTCGCCGGGCTGAGCGTACAGCGTGATATCATCGCGCTTAAGTTCCCAGGCGATGCCCGCGCCGACGCCGACGCTATTAGCCAGAATATAGCGGCTGTCTTCGAGCTCCGGGCGCACCACGTCGACAAAGACCTGCGGATGCTTGGAGTCGATAACCTTTTCAGGTATAACGCCGCCCACCAGCAGCGCAAGGCCAAGCGGACACACGGCCGCCCACTGCCAGAGACGGGCGTTATTGCGCAGGGTGAGATAACCCACCAGCGCCCAGACCAGGAACGCAACGCTCGCCTGAATCACCTTCAGCGATTCGTGGCTGGCATACACCGGATGCTTTGCCACGCCCCACGGCGCCAGCCCAACCAGCACCACCAGCGCGCAAACGCCGCCGAAAACCAGGTTTATCCAGCCGTTGATTTTCAGGGTACGTGACGCGGCCAGCAGGCTAGTGGCATGGCGAGCCAGAAGGATGGCCAGCGGTGCGAAACACGGCAGAATGTAGGTCGGCAGCTTTCCTTTCGCCACGCTGAAAAACAGCAGCGGCATAATCACCCAGCCCAGCAGATAAAAGGCCCCGCTTTCGACTTTACGTTCCTGCCAGCCGCGTTTGAGCGCGCCGGGCAGCAGCGCCAGCCACGGCAGGCTGCCGGCAATCAGGAATGGAATGTAGTACCAGAAAGGCGCTTTGTGCTGCGCGTCCTGCTCGGCAAAGCGCTGAATATGCTCCACCCAGAAGAAGTAGTGCCAGAACGACGGCTCGGCTTTGGCTATTGCCAGCGCCCAGGGCAGCGTAATGGCGGCGGCGCTCAGCACGGCCAGCGGGCCGAACAACAGCACCTCTTTCCAGCGTTTTTGCGCCATCACCCACGGCAGCACGCTCAGCACCGGCACGGCCAGGGCAAGAAAACCTTTGGTCATCACGCCCATGCCGCAGGCGAGCCCGAGCAGAAGATAGCCGCCCGCCCTGCCGGCGTTGGTTTTGGCGTTGGTACCCAGCCAGAAGCTGCACATCGCCGCCGTTAACCACAGGGTAATCATCGGATCGAGCACGGCGTAGGTGCCGATACCGTAAACCAGCAGGCAGCTCAGGAAAATCACGCCGGAAAGCACGGCAACCAGCCTGTCACGCCACAGGCGGAAGGCCAGCCAGACCACCATCAGCGCGCTTAAGCTGATGGAGCATACCGAACCAAAGCGCACGGCGAAGTTGTTATGACCGAAAATCAGCTGGCTGAGATTGTTGATCCAGTACCCGGCCACCGGCTTTTCGAAATAGCGCACGTCCAGCAGGTGCGGAACAATCCAGTTGCCCGCGGCCAGCATCTCGCGGCTGATTTCCGCATAGCGAGTTTCGTCCGGCTGCCAGAGCGCGCGAAATTCAATGGGGAGCAGGTAAAACAAGGCAAATCCCAAGAGCAGAACAAGCGAATACTTTGCTGTTTTCATCCGTTTAATACCCGATATTTTGTTGGCAGCCTAGCCAGCCTTCGCGGCCTGCAATCGTCCCGCGCACCACTTTGCCCACTGGCAGAGTGGTTAAATCGTCCGGCAGCAGTTCGCCCAGCGGGCAAAAGCGGATGCCTTCCTGCGCGGCCATAGTGAGCAGTTGGCTAAAATCCTCGCGCATCACCATGCCCTCCACCTCGGCGTGGATGGTGTACACCGGGGTGCCTGCGTCCTGTTTAATGCGGTCGAGGATAAAGCGGTTGTAGCCTTCGCGGCTTACGCCATTGCCGATAACCTCATCCCAGGTGGGAAGCGTCACCGGAATTTGCACCGTGCCTACGCTGCCGTCGGCCAGCTGCGGCAGGAACGGCGCGGTTCCCCGGCAGTCGCTGTTGTAGGTGAAGCCGAAATTTTCTTTCGCCCGAACGACGCGCTGGTCGGCGCGCCAGCCCGCCACCGCTGAGCAGGTTACCGGCTGGTCGACAATCTGACTTAACGCCTCGAGCCCGAGGCGAATATGTTTCTCAAGATGCGCCCCGTCCCACACGCCCGCCCAGGTTTGCCAGGCGAAGTGGTCCCACGCGTGCAGGCCCACTTCGTGATGATCCGCCGCCGCAGCGATAGCCTCCGCATTGCCCGCGCCGATTTTCCGCCCCGGCCACGCCGTGCCCGCCAGTAAAATATCCCAGCCGTACAGCGACGCGGCCTTAGAGCGCAGCATTTTCCACAGGAACCGTGGTTTCATCAGCCGCCATAAATGGCGGCCCATGTTGTCGGGGCCGACGCTAAAGAAAAAAGTGGCCTGAATACCGTGCAAACTTAATATTTCCAGCAGATGCGGCACGCCCTGTCGGGTGCCGCGCCACGTATCTACATCAATGCGCAGACCAACTTTTCTCATGCTTCAGGTTCCGTCAGCTCAACCGTTTTGAGGAAATAATCCAGCGTTTCGTCGATGGTGCTTTGCATCTCAATAGTTGGCGTCCAGTTTAGCAAACGCTGGGCGTTGCGGATGCTCGGCTTACGGTGTTCAACGTCCTGATAGCCCTTGCCGTAGTAGGTGCTGCTCTCGACTTCACGGAAGCCGGCAAACGGCGGGAAATGGCCGCGCAGCGGGTGCTTTTCAAAGCTCGCCAGCAGCATTTCTGCCAGCTCCTTGATGCTCGCCTCGTTTTCCGGGTTGCCGATGTTGACGATTTGCCCGTCGCAGCCGGCGTTTTTATTTTCAATGATGCGGAACAGCGCCTCGATGCCGTCGCTGATGTCGGTGAAGCAGCGTTTCTGCCTGCCGCCGTCAATCAGCTTAATCGGCGAGCCTTCGACCAGGTTAAGAATCAGCTGGGTGATGGCGCGGGAGCTGCCGATACGCGCGGCGTTCAGGTTGTCCAGACGCGGCCCCATCCAGTTGAACGGACGGAACAGCGTGAAGCGCAGACCTTCTTTTTCGCCGTACGCCCAGATGACCCGGTCGAGCAGCTGTTTCGAAACGGAATAGATCCAGCGCTGTTTGTTGATGGGCCCGACGATCAGGTTCGAGGTATCTTCATCGAAAACCTTATCGGTACACATGCCATAAACTTCCGAGGTGGAAGGGAAAATAATACGCTTCTGGTACTTCACGCAGTCACGGATGATTTTCAGGTTCTCTTCAAAATCCAGTTCGAAGACGCGCAGCGGGTTGCGGGTGTATTCAATCGGCGTGGCAATCGCCACCAGCGGCAGCACCACGTCGCATTTTTTAATGTGGTATTCAATCCACTCGGAGTGAATGCTGATATCCCCTTCAACGAAGTGGAAGCGCGAATTGCCGAGGAAGCGGCTAATCGCATCGGAACCGATATCCAGCCCGTAAACCTCGAAATTATCGTCCTGCAACAGGCGCTCTGTCAGGTGGTTGCCGATAAAACCGTTCACGCCGAGAATCAGCACGCGGGTGCGGCGCTTAATCGCCGAGACCGGCTGGCTGCTGATAATCGCGCCCGCCACCAGGCCCAGGCTTTGCGCCAGCTGTGAGCCCTGCATGTAAACGCCGTTTTCAGTCTGCCCGGTGACAACTTCCAGCGCGCCGCTGCCGGTGGCAATGACCAGCGGGCTGACGGACAGGATGGTGCCGGGCTTCGCTGCGGCGCTATTCTCAAGCACGCGGCCTTTCCAGACGATGAATTTGCTGCCGCCCACGTAGCCAAAAGCGCCCGGCCACGGATCGGTCACGGCACGAATCAGATTATTAATTTCCTCGGCGGAAGACTGCCAGTTAATGCAGCCATCCTGCGGGGTACGGCGGCCAAAATAGCTGGCTTTGCTTTGATCCTGCTCGCGCTGCGGGAAATGACCGGTTTTAATGACCGGCAGAATATCTTTTAGCAGGTCGGCTGCCGCGTCGCGCTGTTTGTGATGCAGCGTTAAAGCCGTATCATCCGCAGAAATCGCCACGCGATGCTGCGACACGATAGCGCCCGCGTCGGCACGGTTAACCATGCGGTGAAGCGTGACGCCCGTTTCGCGTTCGCCTTTCACCAGCACCCAGTTTAGCGGCGCCCGGCCACGATATTCCGGCAGCAGCGAACCGTGCAGGTTAAAAGCCCCCACCGTGGCGCTGTTTAAAATGTCATCGCACAGCAGGTTACGATAGTAGAACGAGAAGATAACCTCCGGCTGGGCCGACCTGATGCGATCGACCCACAGCGGGTGATTGACGTCTTCCGGGGCGTAGACCGGAATACCGTGCTCTGCCGCCGTGCGGGCCACGGAACCAAAGAAGTGATTCTCAGAAGGCGAATCCGGGTGGGTATAAATCGCCGAAATCTCATAGCCTGCGGCTACCAGGGCATTAACGCCCGCACACCCAATATCGTGATAAGCAAAAACAACGGCTTTCATTGATTCTTTTCCTCTGAAGTGGAAGCTGATTCGCGGCTGACTACGCGCTGAATAAAGTAGCGGGGACGAGCGCGGACGTCGGTATAAATGCGCCCGATGTATTCACCCAGCAGGCCCATGCCGACGAACTGCGCGCCGATAAACATAAACAGGACGGCAAAGAGCATAAACACCCCTTCCGCCGCCCACTGCGGCCCGAAGGCAATACGCAGCGCCACCAGCAGGACCGAAAGCGTAAAGCCCATCACCGCGATAATGCTGCCGAAGACGCTGAGCATGCGCAGCGGCGTGGTCGTCAGGCAGGTGACAAGGTCGTACATCAGGTTGATGAGGCGCATAAAGCTGTATTTCGAGTCGCCAAATTCGCGTTCGGCGTGGTGAACCGGAATTTCCGTCGCCTTACGGGCAAAGGTGTTGGCGAGGATCGGGATAAACGTGCTGCGTTCGTGGCAGTTGAGCATCGCGTCGATGATATGGCGGCGATAGGCGCGCAGCATGCAGCCATAGTCGCCCATCGCTTTGCCGGTGGTGCTTTGGATCAGGCGATTGATGAGCTTAGAGGCGCGCTTGCGAAACCAGGTGTCCTGGCGGTTCTGGCGCACGGTGCCCACCACGTCAAAACCTTCTTCCGCCTTCGCCACCAGGCGCGGGATCTCTTCCGGCGGGTTTTGCAGATCCGCATCCAGCGTAACGATGAGGTCGCCGGTCACGTGGCTAAAGCCGGCCATAATGGCGTTGTGCTGGCCGTAGTTACGGTTCAGCAGGACGGCCACGATGTGGCTGCCCGGCGCTTCGGCGGCATCGCTTAGCATGCTGGCCGATTCATCGCTGCTGCCGTCGTCCACCAGCAGAATTTCATAATCCTTGTGCAGCAGATCGCACGCGGCGCTGGTTCGCCGGATAAGCTCGGGCAAACTTTCCTGCTCGTTGTAAACCGGGATCACCACGGAGACTTTATGAATGGGTAAAGGTGCGGTCATGTTATTTTCCTGCCGCCTCGCGTAAGGCGGTTATTACACGGGTAACTTCGTCGTCGGACATCGTTGGGAATAGCGGGATGGAACAAATACGTTCGCTGTTCCATTCCGTCTCGGGTAATGAAAGCGAAGGATAGCGTTCGCGATAATACTTTTGCGTGTGGGCCGCCTTGAAGTGCAGGCCGCTACCAATACCTTTGGACTTCAGTTCATCCATGAGCTGATTACGGGAAATACCGCAGGTTGCTTCATCTACGCGAATAATAAACAGGTGCCACGCATGTTTATGCTGCCAGGCCGGGTGAATGAGCGGCAGATAAGGCGTATTCACCAGCTCTTCCAGGTAGCGTTCGGCTATTTCTTTGCGGCGGGCGTTGTGCTGTTCCAGCTTTTTTAGCTGCACCAGCGCAATGGCGGCATTAATATCCGCCAGGTTGTATTTATATCCTGGCGTGATAACTTCCGCCTGCGGCGCGCGGCCAAGAGTTTGTCGATCGAAAGCGTCCACGCCGAGGCCATGGAACTTCAGGCAGCGCATGCGGTTGGCAAACTCTTCGTCGTCGGTGACGATAAGCCCGCCTTCGGCACAGGTCATATTTTTGATGGCGTGGAAGGAGAAAATTGCCGTGCCGCGATCGCCAACATGCTTGCCTTTGTAGCCCGTACCCGCGGCGTGCGCGGCATCTTCGATGACGGGAATACCGTGGCGTTCACCCACTGCGCGAATAGCGTCAATATCCACCGGAGCACCGGCATAGTGAACGGGGATAATGGCGCGCGTGCGCGGGGTTATCGCGGCCTCAATAGCCTGCGCGGTGACCATCAGAGTATCGCGGTCGACGTCAATCATCACCGGCTCTGCGCCCAGCAAAACAATCATGTTCAGCGTTGAAACCCAGGTTAGCGAAGGCGTGATGACTTCGTCCCCCGCCTGGATGCCCAGCGCCATCAGCGCAACGTGCATTCCGGCGGTGGCAGAGCTAACCGCGATAGCGTGTTTATTACCGGTAAGTTCGCAAAACGCCTGTTCCAGCCGTTGATTTTTCGGGCCGGTCGTTATCCACCCGGACTGCAAAACTTCACTGACGGCGGCAAGTTCTTCCGGTCCCATAGCCGGACGGGAAAAAGGCAGAAAGTCACTCATTGAACAATCCCTTAATTGGCAGGCACAGCATGTTTTTTATCCGCAAGGTGAATCACCTTTCAGCAGGCTGACGAATCAAATCATCATGAGGCAAATATATTAAATAAAAGCGCAACACGAATGATTCACAGCGCGCCGACTTAAACCGCTATTAAATCAGGAGCAACTTAGCAGAGATTTCTTAGCTCAATATTAAGAGTAGTAAAGACAAGGTAAAAAATTTAGCTCGAAGGGAAAATAGTGACAGAAAGCGCAAATTTGTAATCAAAAGCACACAATTGACAAAATAGCTTGATCTTTCAATCGTATGAATCTTGCAAGAATATTTAAAGTTCATGCGAAGAATATATTAAGGTTAAATTAAGCTTGGCATAAAGATATAGGAAAAAGTGCTTTCCGTGCGTGACGCTCTGCGGGTATTAACGCAGTAATGCTCGTTATTTAAGCAATCTGCGCTAACTTATCTTTTAACCGTTCGCCTGGCTATGCCGCATTTTGGGTCAGCAGCGTCAACAGCCGTTCCACCGCCGGATTAGTCAGTGACTGAATAGCGTAGCAAATTCCCACCCTGCGCATGAGCGGATAGCCCGGCAGCGAACGACAGGCCAGCGTGCAATGCGCTTCCACCATAATAGCCGGAGCAATCGTCAGTCCAAAACCCGCCTCAACCAGATCCAGCGCCAGTGAAAAACTGCCTGCATTGGCGCTGGGCGCACCGGCAGAAGCCCCGTAAAACGGCAGAAACCGCTGATGCGATTCATGATCGGGCGACATGACCCAGGCCTGGCTATGCAGCTGTTCCGGCATCAGAACCTCTATCTCGCCAAGCGGATGGCCTGCCGGATACGCCAGCACGTAACGCTCATCGCACAGCGGAATAAAGAGTTCGTCCTCACAGCGCAGGCTTTCACAGCCCAGGCGAAGATCGCCCGTGCAGCCAGGATCGAGCGTCACCAGCACGCTCGGCATGTTCTGGCGGATTATTTCCAGCAGCCCGGTGACGTGGGCGCTGGCAATATCCCCTTCGATACCGAGCGTTAGCGGCGTTTTATCCTGACGCTTGCGGAACCGCGAGGTTAAGGCCGCCATATCCCCCACGATGCGCCGGGCGTAGGGGTACAGCACGCGGGCATCTTCGGTAACTTCCACGCCGCGAGTTTTACGCACGAACAGCCGGGTACCCAGCTCTTCTTCCAGGGCTTTGACGGTGGCGGATAGCGCAGGCTGTGTCAGACTTAACTGTTCCGCCGCGCGGGTGATGTTACGTTCTTCAAAGACGCTGATAAAAGCGCTGAGCTGTCGCTTATCCATAAAATTTTCTTATAGCGGTGAAAAGAATAAACCATTTTTCACCATTAGAACGGCGAATTAAAGTGTGCCCATCATTTTGTTATCAATTTTTTTTATGAGGTAGACCCATGAGCACTGCATCTAAACCTTTAATTGTGATTACGGGCGCAAGTTCCGGCATTGGCCTCGCTACCGCGCGACTGCTGTCCGCCAGCGGCCACGCCCTGCTGCTGCTGGCGCGCCGTGTTGATCGCATGACTGAGCTGAATCTGCCCAACGCGCTGTGCCGTTCGGTAGACGTGACCGACCGCAAAGCTTTTGCGGCGGCGGTGCAGGAAGCCGAGGAGAAGTTTGGCCCGGTGGATGCGCTGGTGAACAACGCCGGGGTGATGCTGCTGGGCAATATTGAAGAGCAGAATCCCGACGAGTGGGAAACCATGCTGAATGTGAACGTGAAGGGCCTGCTGAACGGCGTGCATGCGGTCACCGGCGGAATGATCAAACGCAAAGCTGGCACCATCATCAACATCAGCTCCGTGGCGGGTCGTAAGACCTTCCCGAGCCACACGGTTTACGTCGGCACAAAATTTGCTGTACACGGCATGTCTGAGAACCTGCGCGAAGAGCTTTCTCCGCACAACGTGCGCGTGGTGGTGATTGCGCCGGGCGCGGTGGAAACCGAACTGCTGGGCCACACCACCAGCGACGAAATCAAAGCGGGCTACCAGGAATGGAAGAAAGACATGGGCGGCAAAGTGCTTAGCCCGGAAGATATTGCCCATGCGATTGAGTATGCCTATTCCCAGCCGCAGTACGTTTGCATCCGTGAAATCGTGCTGGCGGCGACTCGCCAGGGCGCTTAACCTCGCCGTCAAATCATGAAAAACCAGCCCTTCGACTGGTTTTTCACGCGCTGGTTATCTCACGGCAGGCGGCGCTCTTCTTTGCGCACCCGTTCGATGTGGATAGTGAGAAACATAATTTCCTCGGTGGTCAGCTCGCGCTGGTAGCTGCGCCGCAAATGCAGGGCTATTTTCTCCGCGCAGGCCCAGGCTTTGGCGTAGTTGTCTTTCACCGCGTTGTGCAGGGTTTCATCGTCGTCCGGCACCACCGTGCGCGTCAGCATTCGCTGGGCGAAGAACTTCAGGTGCGTCACGAAACGCTGGTAGCTGAGGGTGCTTTCGTCGTACTCAATCCTTAGCTGGTATTTCACCAGGTTCAGGATCTCCTGCATCACGCGGGTGATGTGCATGACCTCCGGCATTTCGCTGTTGAGCTGGGCGGTGACCAGGTGCAGGGCAATAAACCCGGCCTCGTCCTCCGGCAGCTCAACGCCGAGCCGCGCGGCGATGATCGCGCGCGCCTCCTGACCCAGCTCATACTCACGGGGATACAGCCGCTGGGTCTCCCACAGTAGAGCGTTTTTGATGGCGAGGCCTTTTTTCTGCCGCTCTATCGCGTAGTGGCAGTGATCCGTCAGGGTGATGTAGAGGCTTTCCTGCAGCTTGCCCAGGCGGCCACGCGCGAGATCGATAATGCGATCGCTGGCGGCCATCACTTCGAGTGGGATCTGGCTAAGCAGCTCACCCAGCCGGTTTGCCAGCTCGCTGCTTTGCAGCGCAAAGACTTTTTCGATGCGGCTTTCGTCGAGGGCGTCGCCCACCCGCTTCTGGAATGCCAGTCCGCGGCCCATCACCACCTGCTCGCGCTGCTGCTCATCCAGAACCACCACGACATTATTATTCAGTATTTTGGCGATATTCATCCGAACCCCAAAAACAAAAAACCTGACCTCCGGCAGCCGCCAGAAATCAGGTTTTGCCTGCCTGCGCAGTCACAATCCGTGCCCGCAATTTATCATCTTCACCCTTTCGAATGAAATAGCCAGCGGGGAAACGTGACTGCGATCTCAAACGCTTTTACGCGACTCAGAACATGCGGAAACGGTATTCAATAATCACTTCCGATGAGAGCGTGTGGGTTCGCGTGTAGCGCCCGTCGGTGAGCACCGGCGTTTTGCCGCTGCTTTTATATGACCAGCCGGGGCCAAACATCGCCCAGACGGTCAGGTTTTTAAACTGCGGATCTGTCGGCACCCAGCGGGTAAAAGCGTTGATTTCTCCGCTGCGCACGTGGTTGCCCCTGTAGTTAAACTGGGCGATGTTGCCCGCGAGACCAACCGCCAGCTCCGGCGTCAGCATGTAGTCCGACATGTTCGCCAGCACCAGCTCGCCGTCGCGCATATAATCATCCCCGGCGTAGGCCATGGAGATAAAGGTTCCGCGCGAGTTTTTGCTCATATGCCGTGGATAGAAGCCTACTTCGTTGGCCTTTTTCGCCTCCGTATAGCCCATCCCCCATTTGCTGCTCCAGCGGTCTGCCTGCCATTTAGCGTCAACGGCGAAGTGCCAGGCATCGTCGTCAAAATCACGCTTGTTCGCCGGCATGACGGTGTATTCCTCCAGCGCGTGCGTGGCATAAATTTGCGTGCCGATATTCAGCCGCTCAACGGGTCGCAGATTAGCGAACAGCAGGTGGCGGCGAAGATAGTTATCGCTTTCGCCGTAGCCATATCTCACGTCAAGCAGTTTACTTTTCCACAGCAGTTCGCCGCTGGCGAGATGATTAATTTCACGTCCGGTATTGGTCTGGAAGTGCTTTTTGTCCGGGGAGTTTCGGTCCATAGAGTTTTCCACGTACGCGCCCGCCAGGGTGAACCCTTCATAGCTCACGCCTCCGCTCCAGCCGGAATAAGTGGTTGGCGACAGGCGAGTAGAGGTGGAGATCACGCCGAAGTTTTTCAGTACCTGCCAGCCCCAGCGGGCGTTGAGCTGCACGTCCGCTACGTCGTATTTCAGCTTGATATTGCGCTGGCCAAACTTGGAGAAACCTTCGGCGTTGCTTTTCTTATTGCCGGTGCCGTTATTGTAGAGCACCCCGCGAGAGTTAAAATAATCGCTGGCACCGAGCTTAACGGCCCCATAATAGACGGCATCGACGCCGATGACGTCGGCAAAATATCCCGATTGATAATCAACGGCAACGCCCTGCCCCCACGCGTTATGCACATGCTTCGGGTTGGCATTTTCTTCCTTTAAGTATTTCCAGTAGTTTTTCAGTGACAGCGTCATCTGCGCATCGCTGAAAAAAGGATCGCTAAGAATATTATCCGTTTTCGTACTTTGCTGAGTATTAATTTTATTATCACCGGCCCAAACGGCAGCCGAAAAGCCGAGCAGCGCGAAGGCTACGGCAAGGTTATTCAGAGTCATATTATTCCCCAGAGCGGGGCCGAAGCTCACCCTTGCCCGTTAACGGCAATGAATTTCTACGGCCCGCGAGAAGTTAGCTGATGCTGTTTTAATTACCGTCAAGCGATTTTTTACCTGCCTCAACATATTTCAGCGTGCCGATTTCAGGCACCGAATATTGCCCATTTTTATAAATAATCTTCACTACCGCAGCGTTAGCCAGCGGTTTATTCCTTGCCGGGTCCTCGGTGAGATCTGAAATCATTATTTGCATCGAGGTTCCCGAGGAAATGGCCAGCACGTTTTTATCGCCTTCGGCTTTGGCGGTTTTGACTATGCTCGCCAGCGCGGCCTGGGTGCGAACTTTCACCCGGTCGTAGTTTTCCGCCAGCCCTTTCGGGTCGGCCTTCGCCAGCGCGTTTTGGCTATCGCGCGTTGATAGGGTTCCGGCCTTCATCGCGCTGAACAGGGCTTTACCATCGGCCAGCCCCAGCTGATGGGCCGCCGCATTCGCCATATCCTGATTAAAGCCCCCTTCAAAGCCGCCGAAGAACGCCTCACGCAGCCCCGTCAGCTCGGTGAGCTGATATTTATTCACGCCCGCCTGCTTTAATATTACCGCCATGGTTTCGCGCTGGCGTCCGGCGTCGCTGGAGTAAAATCGGTCAAATTTAATCCCTTTCAGCCCTTCACCTAAATAGCGGGCAACGCGAACGCCGTCCTCGGTGAGCGGCGAATCCGCCCAGCCCTGCACGCGGTCAAAGGTATTAAATAAGGTCTTTCCGTGACGTGCAAAATAAATAGTTACCGAGTCATCAGCAGGCGCTGCTGCTTTATTTTCTGCGGCACCGGCTGCGGCACTTGCGACAACCATTAAAACTACCAGCCATTTTTTCATTTTATACCCTTCCCGTATTGCTTTTTTCACCAGATAACAAAAACAAAAAAACCCACGCCATCTTCGGAAGCGAGATTCACGCTTGCGAGCTCTGACGTAGGTTTTGCCTGTATTTACAGTAACAATCCAATTGCGGCGAAGATAGCACCGCTAAATGGGAATGACACATATTTTTAAAATGAATAACCGATAATTGTGATCGCCTTCATATCAAGACCCGTACAATACAAACACTAAAGCAGAGATATTTCGTTGCGCACGGTGAGTTATCGCCATTAATATTAATCAGCGAGAAAAATCTCATTATTTATCCAGATAACATGCACGATATCATTTTCAGTTTTATTTATTGAACTGCGTCACAGAATATAGCCTTTCCCTCTGGACTCTTCGGTCATCGCGGCGTATTTTGTCGACATTCTGGGATTGTTACTGAACGCAGGCAAAACCTAAGATACTTGTCGCAGCAGCGCTGTGAGCAGGTGTCTTAGGTTTTTTTTTGCGCCGAATTCAGGCCATCGTACTCGTCACAAGGAGCAACAATGAAAAAGAAAATCCTCGCCGCTGCCCTGCTTGCCACCTTCGCCCTCAGCGCGCAGGCTGCCCCGCTAAAAATTCTGATCGTCAATGATGACGGCTGCGAATCTCCGGGCAGCACCTCATTGCAGGATAAACTGGCCGCCAAAGGCTACGACGTGTGGATGGTCGCCCCGGCCACCAACCAAAGCGGCATCGGCTCGGCAATTACCTTCAAAACCGGCAGGCTATTTGACGTCAAAAAAGTGGCGGATAAACGTTATTGCTTCCCCGGCACTCCGGCAGACTCGGTTGATTTCGGCCTGCAGGGCGTGCTGAAAAACGCAGCCCCTGACCTGGTGATTTCCGGGGTGAACGACGGCCCGAATACCGGCATGGCGCAGGTTAACTCCGGCACGGTCAGCGCCGCAGCCCGCGCCGTGCGCTACGGCGTCCCGGCTATTGCCGCCAGCATCGGCTATGTCTTCACCGAAGAAGAGATGAAGAATAAGTGGCCGAGCACCCACAAATACTGGCCGGATTCAGTTGACTACGTGGTCAGCGTAGTCGATACGCTTAATGCCAAACGTACGTCGGGCACGCCGGTGCTGCCGAAAGGCTCCGGGCTGAGCATCAACTATCCGGCAGTGGCAAAAGCGGAGATTAAAGGCGTGCGCTACGTTGAAAATGAACGTTTCCCAACCCCACAGATTGGCTACGAGCTAATGGCCGACGGCAAAGCGAAGCAGACCATGAATCCCGAGTCGCTCAAGCCACAGCTCGACGATACCGATAGCGGCTGGCTGAACAAGGGCTATATCACTTACACCCTCTTCGACGGCCAGTGGAACGCCCCACAGTTCCTGGCTCAGTATGAAGCGCTGTTAGGTAAGTAGGCCTGCCGTGGCTCTCTTATCGAGCGCCGTATGGATTAAGGATTGTCACTGCATTTGCAGGCAAAACCTGAGTTGTCGAACCTGCCGGCCAGGTCCGGCCCTCAGGTTTTTTTGTGCCTCAGACGGATAACGGAAATGAATATGAAATACGAGGAATTGGCCTGCGATATTCTTCGCCACGTCGGCGGCAGGGAAAATATCAGCAGCCTTGTACATTGCGCCACGCGGCTGCGTTTTAAACTTAATGACAGCCGCAAGGCGGACGCCGAAGGGCTGAAAGCTAATCCCGGCGTGATTATGGTGGTGGAAAGCGGCGGCCAGTTTCAGGTCGTCGTAGGCAATCACGTACACGATGTCTGGCTGGCGGTATGTCAGGCCGCAGGCCTGAGCGATGACGCGCCCGCACAGCCGGGTAAAAACGCAGAGGAAAGCGGGCTGTTGGCGAAATTTATCGACATGGTTTCCGGCATTTTTACGCCTTTTCTCGGCGTGCTGGCAGCCTGCGGGATTTTAAAAGGCTTCCTGGCGCTGAGCGTGGTCGGCGGCTGGCTGGATGAAAGCAGCGGCACCTGGCGCATCCTGTTCGCGGCTAGCGACGCGCTGTTTTACTTCCTGCCGATCGTGCTCGGCTATACCGCCGGGAAAAAATTCGGCGGCAGCCCTTTCCTGACGATGGTTATCGGCGGCGCGCTGGTGCATCCCCTGATGATCGAGGCCTTCCAGGCGAGCGGCCAGGGGGTAACGGCGACCTTCCTCGGCCTTCCCGTCGTGTTTATCAACTACACCTCCTCGGTGATCCCGATTATCTGCGCCGCCTGGTTCTGCTGCTGGCTTGAGCGACAGAGCAATAAGGTGATGCCGTCGGCGGTGAAGAACTTCTTTACGCCGCTGGTGTGTATTGCGGTAACCGTTCCGCTGACCTTCCTCGCCATTGGGCCGCTGGCCACCGGCCTCGGCGAGCTGCTGGCCGCCGGTTTCCAGGTCGTCTATAAATTTGCCCCATGGCTGGCAGGTAGCATCCTTGGCGGGCTGTGGCAGGTCTGTGTGATTTTTGGCCTGCACTGGGGCCTTATCCCACTGATGATGAACAATATGGCGGTGCTGGGCCACGACCCGATGCTGGTGATACTGCTGCCTGCGGTATTCGGCCAGGTCGGCGCGACGCTCGGCGTATTCCTGAAAACCCGCGATGTACGCCTCAAGGCTTTAGCTGGTTCAGGCACGATAACCGGCATCTTTGGCATCACCGAACCGGCGGTTTACGGCGTCACGCTACCTCACCGCCGCCCGTTTATCTTCGGCTGCGTCGGCGGGGCTATCGGCGGCGCTATCGTTGGCTTCAGCCAGAGCCAGGGTTACTCCTTCGGACTGGCGAGCATCTTTACCTTTGCGCAGATAATCCCCTCCAGCGGCGTTGATGCCACGGTCTGGGGTGCGATTATCGGCGCGGCGACTTCCTTGGCCCTCGCCTGTCTGCTGACGATTGTCGCCGGGCTGCCGAAAACGGCTCCCGAAACGCAAGCCGCGGTGCCTTTGGCGTCTGACGATGCGGATATTCTGGCTCCGCTGAGCGGCGTGACCCTGCCGTTGGCAGAAGTGCCGGATCCCACCTTTGCCAGCGGGCTGATGGGCGCAGGTGCGGCCATTATTCCTGCCGAAGGGCGAGTGGTGGCACCGTTTCGCGGCGAGGTGGCCTCGATTTTTAGCACCCGACACGCCGTTGGCCTGCTGAGCGACAGCGGCATCGAAGTGCTGATTCACGTGGGCATCGACACGGTAAAACTCAACGGCGAGCACTTCACCGCCCACGTTAAAGAGGGTGATAAAGTCCAGCCTGGCGATCTGCTGGTGACCTTCGACCGCGACGCCATTCTCAAGGCAGGTTACGACCTGTGCACGCCGATTATCATCAGCAACAGCGAAAACTACGCGGGGCTGGAACAGAAAAATCCTTCACCCTACGTGCAGGCTGGTGACCCCTTCCTGCACGTTAAAAATGAACATTAAAGGAGCACATCATGAGCAAAAGATTTCCTGACGGATTTTTATGGGGCGGCGCGTTAGCGGCCAACCAGGTTGAAGGCGCGTGGCTTGAGGGCGGAAAAGGCGTTTCAACCTCGGATATGCTGCCGAACGGCATTTTTGGCGACGTCGTAGAGAGAAAGCCCGGCGACTACAGCATTAAGGACGTCGCCATAGATTTTTACCATCGCTACCCGGAAGATATCGCCCTCTTCGCCGAGATGGGCTTCACCTGCCTGCGCGTGTCCATCGCCTGGACCCGCATCTTCCCGCAGGGCGATGAGCTGGAGCCAAACGAAGAGGGGCTGGCCTGGTACGATGCCCTGTTTGACGAGCTGGCCCGTCATCATATTCAGCCGATGGTGACGCTATCGCACTATGAGATGCCGTGGGGGCTGGTGGAGAACTATGGCGGCTGGGGCAGCCGCAGGCTGATTGCTTTCTTCGAGCGCTACGCCCGCACCGTGTTTACCCGCTACCGTGACAAGGTGAAGCTGTGGCTGACCTTTAATGAAATCAATATGTCGCTGCACGCCCCGCTGACCGGCGTCGGTCTCAAAGATGGCTGCTCCACGGCGCAGGTGTATCAGGCGATTCACCACCAGCTGGTTGCCAGCGGCCTGGCGGTGAAGGCCTGCCACGAGATTATTCCCGATGCGAAGATCGGCAATATGCTGCTTGGCGGCCTGACCTATCCCCTGTCCTGCAAGCCCGCCGACGTGTTTGCCACCTTGCAGGAAAACCACAGCTGGCAGTTCTTTGGCGACGTGCAGTGTCGGGGAAGCTATCCGGGCTATATGCAGCGCTATTTCCGGGAAAATAACATCACGCTGGAGATTGAGCCGGCGGACTCTGACGCACTCGGCCACACCGTCGATTTTATTTCGTTCAGCTACTACATGACCGGCTGCGTGACCGCCGATCCTGAACTGGTTGAGAAGCTGCGCGGCAATATTCTGGATATGGTGCCAAACCCACATCTGGAAAGTTCCGAATGGGGCTGGCAGATAGATCCTCTGGGTCTGCGCACGCTGCTGAACGTGCTGTGGGATCGCTATCAAAAGCCATTGTTTATCGTCGAGAACGGCCTGGGCGCGCAGGACAAGCCCGACGCCGATGGCCGTATTCGCGATGACTATCGCATCAGCTATATCAATGACCATCTGGTGCAGGCCCGCGAGGCCATCAAGGACGGCGTAGAGCTGATGGGCTACACGTCCTGGGGGCCAATAGATTTGATTAGCGCCTCAAAAGCTGAGGTGGGCAAGCGCTACGGCTTTATTTACGTTGATCTGCAACAGGACGGCTCCGGCACGCTGAACCGCAGCCGCAAAGAGAGTTTCTACTGGTATCAGGGGGTTATTGCCAGCCACGGCGAGCAGCTGAAGTCCTGATTTGAATGTTCCGGCGCGGCTCCTTTTGGGGCCGCTTTGCCGTCGGTTGAGAGATAAAATAATGGGCCGGGGCTTTTAATCAGGCCACGGGCTATCCTGCCCCAGACGGGCAGCGTGGCGAGTGGCGGTGTTTACCGTGCCGTTATCCATTACTTTTCCCTGGAGCAGAAGGTTATATACCGGTGCCTGCGGCCGGTTCAGACGTGTTTGCAGCAGGTGAACAGCTTCGATGCCCAAATCCCGACACGGCACCGTAATCCCGGTAAGGGGGATAGCCAACTGGTTTTGTAGATTCCAGACCACGTCCGTGGTCATGATGGAGATATCTTCCGGGACCCGAAGCCCGTGGCGCTGCAACGCTTTCATCACGCCCTGGGCCATGCTGGCGCTGTTAGGAAAAATAGCGTCAGGCCAGGACTTTCTGTCATGGGCTGAAAGCCACTCATCCAACAAACGTTCAGCTTCTTCCGCCGTAAACCATTCCGTTATCAGCAAATCACTCAGGGGATCAAAAGGAACATGAAAGCAGCGGTAGGCTTCTTTTATGCCGTCCAGACGCGCATAAAGCGTTTGTCTGCGTAGACAGGTGAGGGTGAGGATACGACGATGGCCCCGTTCAAATAAATGACGCATGGCGGTAAAGCCTATCGCGTGGTGGTCAGGTGAAACAGAATCGAGGACCCTTTCTCGATCGACAGAATTAATCAGTACGCAGGGTTTGTTGAGCGTGGCGGCAAGTTTAAATATCGTTGAATCATCGGAGCCAATAATAACTATCGCGTTGATATTTTTATGGCTGGCTTTCTCCAGGAAAAATTTCACATCCGCCCGCTGTTCTTCAAGCCCGCAGTAGCTAACCCAGACGTTATGCGGGGCACATGCTTCAGAAATACCCTTCGTCACCTCGAGGTAAAATATATCGCCGCGCCCCTGAAAGGTTCGCTCCGGTGCAAAAACGGCAATGCCGTTAATGAGCAGCCTGCCGCTCGCCATTGACTCGATGACCCCCAGCTCGCGCGCGCGTTGAACGATCGCGGTGCGGGCTTTCTCGCTGGTATAAGATTTACCGCTCAGCACCCTGGATACCGTGCTGACGGAATAGCCCGTCAGGGCTGAAATCTCCTCCATTTTTAACCTGCCTGCCATAGCGTGACCTCGCTCACATTCAGTTTTTGCAAAAAATTGCAGACGCAGGGTGTTGATTTTAAAAACTAAATATCACCACGTAAGTTTTTCTTTAATATCCTGCGAGGATTCTCACAAAATAACATTGTGGCAAGACGGTGACTTTCTTATTTTCCAGTCAACCCCATTGACTGGAATTAAGGTACGAGATGGAAAAGGTCCGTTTTGGCATTATTGGAATAGGTAATATCGGCACGGTTCACGCCCGCTATTTGTTAGCCGGCACGGTTAAAGACGCCTGCCTGGCCGCCGTTTGTGATAACGCACCGGAGAAACACGCGTCCATTCGCCAGCTGGTAGGCGAATCAGTGCCGCTGTTCAGCGATGCGCAAAAGATGCTCGAGAGCGGGCTCATCGATGCGGTCATCGTGGCAACCCCTCATTACGACCACCCTCATCTGTCAATCATGGCAATGTGCCACGGGATCCACACTTTGTGCGAAAAGCCCGCCGGCGTTTATACCGCGCAGGTTGAGGAGATGAACAGCTGCGCGCGCGAATGCGACGTTGTTTTCGGTCTCATGTATAACCAGCGCCCTAACCCACTGTACCAAAAAGTAAAAGAGTTAATCGACAGCGGTGACCTGGGGGAGATCAGACGCTCAAACTGGATAATCACCAACTGGTATCGTTCGCAAAGCTATTACAACTCCGGAGGCTGGCGGGCCACATGGAAAGGTGAAGGCGGCGGCGTGCTGCTAAATCAGGACCCGCATCAGCTCGATCTCTGGCAGTGGCTGGTTGGTATGCCTGTGCGCCTGCGAGCATTTTGTCAGTTTGGTCAACGTCGTCAGATTGAAGTGGAGGATCAGGTCACTGCCTATGCCGAATACGCCAACGGCGCAACGGGGGTATTTATTACCAGCGTGGCAGAAACGCCGGGGACAAATCGTCTGGAGATTGCAGGCGATCGCGGCAAAGTGGTGGTGGAAGAAGGCAGGCTCCGTTACTGGCGGCTACGCGAGTCCGAAACTGACTTCAACGCCCGCTGGCAGGATGGTTTTGGTGAGCCGGAATGTTGGGAAGTGACGGTCCCTGTCGCCCCCGAATGCAGCGATCACCACGTTATTACCGCTAATTTTTGCGCCGCGGTGCTAAGAGGAGAAACGCTGATTGCACCAGGCCAGGAAGGTATCCGCGGCCTGACGCTATCTAACGCCATGCACCTTTCTACCTGGACCGATGACTGGGTGACGCTGCCGCTGGACGAGAAACTCTTTCAAAGCCTTTTGCAGCAGCGAATTAATACCTCCGTTGATAAAGATCCTCTCAGCCGCACGCTGGATGCCTCGGGCAGCTGGTAAACCGGAGAATAACGATGCTAACGATCGCCATTGTCGGGACAGGGAATATCTCGCATAGCCATATTCAGGGCTACTTAGCGCTAGGTGAGCGCTGCCGTATCGTCGCGCTGGTCGATATCTATCCGGAGAAGGCCGCGGAGAAAAGGGATCTTTATCACCTTAGCGAAGCGCGTATTTACGATAGCCACCGACAAATGCTGGCCTCAGAACCGTCTCTCGATATCGTCGACGTCTGCACGCCACCTTATGTCCATGCGGAAATCAGCATCGACGCGCTAAGCGCTGGCCGCAACGTGCTTTGTGAAAAACCAATGGCAACCTCTCTGGAAGAGTGCGATGCCATGATTGCTGCCCAGCGGGCAAGTGGAAAAACGCTGTCAGTTATCGCGCAAAATCGCTTTACCGATGCTTTCTGGCGTCTGAAAGCCGTGCTGGATTCCGGGCTGGCCGGTCGCGTTTGCCATGCCCTGGTGGATTCACTCTGGTGGCGCGGCCATAGCTATTACGATCTGTGGTGGCGAGGCGCCTGGGAAAAAGAGGGCGGCGGCTGTACGTTAAACCACGCGGTACACCATATCGACGCTATTCAGTGGCTGCTTGGCTTTCCGTCTGAGGTGGTCGCCATGATGACCAACGTGGCGCATGACAACGCCGAAGTGGAAGACTTAAGCGCCGCCATCTTTAAATACCCCAACGGCGCGCTAACTCAGCTAACGGCTTCCGTCGTTCATCATGGGGAAGACCAAAAAATCATCATTCAGGGCGAAAAGGCGTGTATTTCCGCACCGTGGCAGGCAGTCGCCAGCGTCGGTGCCGAGAACGGTTTTCCGCAAGCCACCCGCAATAACGAACTTGAAGCAGGCCTGAACGCTATTTTCCAGCAAACGCCGGGACTGACCTGGACTTTACACACCGGGCAGATCGACGATTTTCTCCATGCCATTGAACGCCAAACGCCGCCGCTGGTTGACGGAATGCAGGGCAAGCGTTCTCTGGAGATCGTTACGGCAATCTACAAATCGGCCATCACACAAACCTTCGTTTCGCTCCCTATCCGCAGCGACGATCCGTTTTATCGTACCGGTGGGATTAGCGCCCTCGCCCCACGCTTTTACGAAAAATCTTCAAGCGTTGCTAACTTCCATGAGGCTGGCGCGATCCCATTAGGCAAAAACCTGGACCAGGATATCTGACCATGAACCGAAATGACGGTATGAACTACGCGCCTGTCGGCAAACCAAAACCTGTTGTCGCGCCGGGAGAGTTTATTTTCGCCGCGGCTGCGCTAGACCACGGGCATATTTACGGCATGTGCAACGGGCTGATCGAAGCCGGCGCCACGCTAAAATGGGTCTACGATCCCGATCCGCAAAAGATCGATAAATTCACCCAGCTTTACCCGCAGGTACGCGTTGCCGATTCGCTGGAGGCGCTGTTGGCCGACGCCGACGTACAGCTTGTGGCGGGGGCTGCTATTCCATCCGAACGCTGCGCGCTGGGTCTCAAGGCCATGGCGGCAGGCAAGGACTATTTCACCGACAAGGCCCCGCTCACCACGCTGGAGCAGCTAGCCGACGCTAAAGCCATGGTCGAGCAAACCGGGCGAAAATACGCGGTCTACTACAGCGAACGTCTGCACGTGGAGAGCGCCGTTTATGCCGGGCAGCTGGTGAAACAGGGCGCTATCGGGGAGGTGATACAAACTCTCGGCACCGGGCCACATCGCGAAGGACAGGGTCGCCCGGACTGGTTCTACGATCGCCGCTATTTTGGCGGCATCCTGTGCGATATCGGCAGCCATCAGATTGAGCAGTTTCTGTTTTATACCCACAACGATGACGCCACGGTGTTAGCCAGCCAGGTTCGTAATGTCAGCCATCCCGACCATCCCGCGTTTGAGGATTTTGGTGATGCCATGCTCAGGGGAAGCAACGGTGCCAGCGGCTATTTCCGCTGCGACTGGTTTACGCCTGACGGGCTGACCAGCTGGGGAGATGGCCGCCTGACGCTGTTGGGTACCCGGGGCTTTATCGAAATCCGCAAATATGTGGACTTAACCCGGGGCGAGCAGGACGTGGTGTATCTGGTCAATAACGAAGGCGAGTTCCGCTTCCCGGTCGCGGGCCAGGTAGGATTTCCTTTCTTCGGCGAGCTCATTCTCGACTGCCTGCACCGCAGCGAAAACGCGATGACGCAGGCACATGCCTTTAAGGCGGCTGAATTGTGCATCAAAGCGCAGATGCTGGCGAACGCCGCAGGCTAACGAAAGGGAGGCACCGATGAAGACTTTAAATGCAGCGATTATAGGCTGCGGCAGCGTTCATTTTTGCCATGCTAACGCGATTAATCAGCTCCCCGGGGTTGCGCTACGCGCGCTGGCCGATATCGATAGCGAAAACGGGTTGAAGCTGGCGAAGCTCTACGGCTGTCGCTTTTATCAGGATTACCGGGAGCTGTTGCTGGATGACAGCATCGACGTGGTCCATATCTGCACGCCCCACTTCGAGCACAAGAGCATGATTGTCGCCGCGCTGTCGGCGGGAAAGCATGTGTTTTGCGAAAAACCCGTCGCGATGAACGACGGAGAAGCTGCGGAGATTGCCCGCGTCGCCGATAAAGCGGCAGGCTTACTGGGCGTTTGCTACCAGAACCGGCTGAACCCCACCAGCTTACGCATCCGGCAGGAACTGGCGGGCGGCTCTCTGGGCAAGATGCTGAGCATCAAAGCCGTACTCACCTGGTCGCGCTCAGGGGCGTATTACACCGACAGCCCGTGGCGCGGTCGATTTTCCACCGAAGGAGGAAGCCTGCTGATCAACCAGGCTATTCATACGCTTGATTTGATGCAGTGGTTTGCCGGGGGGGCAACGCAGGTGAAAGGCGTAGTCGATAGCGGCGAGCTTTCCGGGTTGACCGAAGCAGAGGACAGCGCAATGGCTACGCTGCACTTCGCAAACGGCGCACGCGGCCTTTTTTATGCCAGCAATTGCCACACGGCCGATTCACCTGTGCTGCTGGAAATTCACTGTGAAGAAGCGACGCTGCATCTCTGTGAAAACACGCTTTGGCGAATCAGCAACGGCGAAAAGGTAAAGCTTGTCAGCGACACCGGCGCCCATGAGGCAGCGAAAAGCTATTGGGGGCTGGGCCATCAGCAGGCAATAAGCCAGTTTTATAACGCGGTGATTCATCCGGGACATGCGGATTATATCAATATACGCGAGGCGCAGAATTCACTGCATATTGTGGAGGCTATATACCGCTCATCTCAAACCAGACAATGGATAAATATGATTAATTAGGATCCTGTCCATATAGAAAGAAAATAAAAACGGCCAGAATAGCCTGGCTACTTATTACCCTACACCTGGAAATTTATCATGGTTAAACCAACTGAACGTAGAGTTGGTTATGGCGTGGCGCTCGGCTACGGCATAACCGATCTATTTGGCGGCGGTGCCTTTGCCATCATTGGCACTTGGCTTTTATTTTTCTATACCACTTACTGCGGGCTCAGCGTACTGGAAGCTGGCTCTATATTTGCTATTGCCCGGGTAATAGATGCAATATTAAGCCCGGTGATGGGCTATATTACCGACAACTTTGGTCATACCTGGCTTGGGCGAAGATTTGGCCGCCGACGCTTCTTTTTACTTCTCAGCTCACCGTTGATGTTTCTCTACGCCTTACTGTGGCTCACCGACATGGGTTACTGGTACTACCTGGGAACCTATCTTTCCATAGAGCTGCTGTCAGCTATGGTGCTGGTCCCCTGGGAGACGCTAGCCGCGGAGATGACCAACCGCTACGAAGAGCGCAGCCGCCTTTCCGGCGTGCGTATGATTTGCTCGCAGCTCGGGGGGTTTCTTGCCGTTTCCGTTCCGGGAATAATCATGCAGTTCACCGGTAAAGATAACCCATTTACCTATACCCTGACCGGGTTAATATTTTCCTGTGTCTTTTGCCTTGCCGTTTTCATTACGTGGCGTTGCACCTGGGAGGCCAAAGATGTCCATCCTGAATCAGAATTCAAGATAAATAATCAACGCAGCAGCGGAATACTCAATCACATTAAATATCTGGTGCTCGATCTTCTGTCGTCATTCCGCATTCGAGCTTTTCGTTTGCATATTATTATCTATATTTTTTCATTTACTGCGATGGACGTTTTCGGCTCAATTTTTACTTATTACGTCGTCTATTGTTTACACCAGGATGCGGCCGCTGTTTCCGGCTGGCTGAGCATTGCGGCCTTCGCCTCGGTACCCGGCACCTATGGATTCATGCTGCTGTTGAACCGACTAAATATTTCCCCGTCCGCAGCGCTTCGTCTGTCCTACGGCTGTATATTTTCGGTGCTCGCTTTTCTATTGACGATTTATATTACGCAGATTCAGGTCCCCACCCTGCTCTTTTCCGCCGTCTTTATTCTGCTGGGGGCTTCTCGCTCGGGTCTGTATTACATCCCCTGGAATATCTATAGCTTTATTCCTGATATAGATGAAATGGTCACCCAGCAGCGCCGGGAAGGTATTTTTGCGGGCGTTATGGTGCTGACGCGGAAAAGTACCGTGGCCATCGCGATTATGCTTATTGGCCTGGTTCTCGAAGAGTCTGGCTTTGTCAAAGGCAGCGGCGTGCAGCCTGAAAATGCCCTTCACGCCATCATCGGCCTGATGATTTTTGCCACGGCGGCGCTGCTGGCGGTGAGCTTCTTTGCCACATACAAATTCAAACTCACCCGAGATACGCACAGGCTGCTGCTCAAAGAGATAGCCCGGCGCAAGCTCGGCGGTGATTATCGCGATTGCGATGAGCATACCCGCATAGTGATTAAACAGCTGACCGGATATGAATACGATGAAGTGTGGGGAGGCGAGGCCACCCGCCGTACGGTCGGCATCCTGAGCCTGTCCGGCACCAAATAAGGAGCGAGAGATAATGTACCAACAATGGCAATCCGAGCGGGCGCGGGCCTGGTATGCGTTGCAACCCTGGGGCTGCGGGTTTAATTACCTGCCGCGAACGGCGGTGAACTGGCTGGAAATGTGGCAGGAAGAGACTTTCGATCCCGTAGTCATTTATCAGGAGCTGCAATGGGCCAGCCAATATGGCTATAACAGCCTGCGTACCAACCTGCCGTTTACCGTCTGGGAGCACGATCGCAACGGCCTGATAGAACGCATTGACCGCTTTCTGGGCATCGCTCACGATTGCGGCCTGGCGGTGATGCTCACGCTGCTGGATGACTGCGCTTTCTCCGGTGATGAGCCAGCCCCCGGCAGGCAAAAACCTCCCGTACCAGGGATCCACAACAGCCAGGGTGCGGGGAGTCCAGGGCGTGCAAAAGTGCTCGATCCCGAGTGCTGGCCGCAAATTGAAGCCTATGTAAAAGATGTCGTTGGCCATTTTCGCGAGGACCCGCGCATCCTAATCTGGGATCTCTATAACGAACCGGGCAACAGCGGTGTCTTCGGTGGTGAACCAAGGGACATGCAGTATGATTCCCGCCTGGATATTTACGCGCTGTCGCTGATGACTCGTGTATTTAGCTGGGCCCGGCAGGCGTTGCCTTCACAGCCGCTGACCGTTGCCGCATGGCATATCCCCGATCGCCTCAATGGCGAAGAGGCCTTCAGCCATCCCATTGATGTTGCGGCCCTCCACCTTTCGGACATCGTTAGCTATCACGCTTACGTAGATACCCCCGGGCAGTTGGAAATTATCAAACGGCTGGCAGCGTTTAACCGGCCGATTTTATGCAGCGAGTGGCTGGCCCGTCACGTGGGGTCGGTGATACAGGAACAGCTTCCCTTATTTAAAGGACTGGAGATCGGCTGCTATCAGTGGGGGTTGGTACAAGGTAAAACCCAGACCTGGCTACCCTGGCCCGATCTTCCGTCCGAGATAAAAGACCGGTCGTTATGGTTTCATGACGTGCTAACGGCTGAAGGTATTCCCTATAGCGAAGAGGAAATGCAATCGGTAAACAGATTAACCAGGCGTGCACTAAAAGAATAATGTTTATCCAAAATAATTTATTTGCAGCGGGCATTATAAAAAGCACCCCACAGCAAGACATTATTAAAAAATAATTACCCATTGATATGCATTACTAATAACCAATATTTTACAGGAGTTAACATGAAACATGTTAAGGGCATTTTTATATTCTTAATTTTGATTTCTACCCAGGCATTAGCCGGGCCTTTTCTGGAAGGCCGCGAAGGTTATAATCTGGCCACAGACCAACAGGAAATATTATTACGCGTCGGTTATAATTTTGATGTCGGCGCCGGCGTGATGCTAAGTAATACCTACAACATGCAGCGCAAAGAAGAACTGAAGCATAATTATAACGAAATAGAAGGCTGGTATCCGTTGAAGGTAACCGATAACCTCACCTTTCAACCCGGTGGGTTGGTGAATGATAAAAGTATTGGATCCAGCGGCGCTTTCTATATGGATGTCAACTATAGATTCACGCCCTGGTTTAATTTAACCGTGCGCAACAGATATAATTACAATAATTATAGCAGCGTAGATTTTAATAATGAGTGCGATAGTAATGATACCTATGACATTGGTAATTACTGGAACTTTGCCGTAACCGATAAGCTTTCTTATACTTTTGAGCCTCATTACATCACCCATCTAAATGACTTCCACAGCAGCAACGGCAAACGATATAACTGGGAGATAACCAACACCTTTAAATATCAGCTAAATAAAAATTGGCTGCCTTACTTAGATCTGCGCTGGTTAGACCGTAACTCAGAGCCATACCATAAAGAGCAGACACAGATTCGAGTAGGGGCTCGTTATTCCTTCTGAGTTTTATTAGTAAAAAAAATCATTCTAGCCTGCCCGTGCCTCAATTCTTTTTGAGCACCAGGCATGGTATTCAATAAATTATTTTACGACGCTTGAAAAAATTCGTCTTCATTATCTTCAATTCATTCTGTCGTTGAATACAAAAAGGGTTGCTATCCAGCAACCCCTTCCCTTGCTCTTCCTGTATTGTTGAAGCCGCCCTGACACCCTGCAAACATCTCGAATTGTTTTTTACAAAAAGAACAAACCTGAACTATATTGACTACTCACCAGCTAAGTGGGGAGTATCATATGTTCGGATTCAGCCTGAAGAACACTCAACTTTCGCTCTGGCAAAAATTCTTTCCCGTATTCAAGCAGCAGAACATTTCCATTACTAATCCGTATGATTACTACTCCGTATATTTTAAGAACAACCAAAACGTTCGGTTTCTTTTTAAAGACTACGTCCCTACTTTAGATAATGAAAAAAGCATTGTGATTTTAGTTCCATTTCATCAGGAGACAGCGTTTAAACAGGACTTACATTTAATTACTGATATGGAATGTGAAATAATTCACTTTAAAAAAAACCATCAGCTGATATATAAAAATATATATAGCTTTGCTCTCGACTATTATTTGAAAATATATACTGTTAAGAATCTTATAGCGCGAACGAAAGGACGGCTCGTTTCTGGGTTACGTTCAGATAAGGAGACTATCAGTCGGGACCGCTACTTTTTATTACGGCTAATGGCTACAGAATATGTGAACCAAAGACCCTCGCGTGATTCGGTTGGCTTTACGGCGGATGAAATCATCGCCTTACTTTACGGCAGGCTGTGGTACAGGCATATTCGCAATGAGCAATTTCGACGAAAAATAAAATTACTTCTCGGCTCGCTGGTCATTACTGGAGATCTCAGAGAAGAGGGTGAAACCTATTTCATTCAAGGGCAGGCAATAACTACCCTTGTCGAGTATGAAAAAGAAGAACGACGCTTTATACAGCAGAACAAAATGCAGAAAAATCTGGTCAGGCTTATGTTTATTATTACAGTTTCCACAATACTTATCGTGCTTGTTCTGCTTGCCATGGCTGGTATCATTGATTTACACGCTATCTGGCAAAAAATACTTCAGATAAAACCAGTAAGATTTATTTTGAAAATAATTTAACATTTACTAAATATTCTTTTAGCGAGATAACCATACTCCAAAAAGTGAAATACATAGGCTAAATATCAATCCTGTCCTATATTTTATTGATCGAAGGTATCTGTGCAGAGGCTGTAGCCCGTTATGACGATGGCCATCCGCTGTTTACACTTATTATTTTTAGCCATTTTGCCCCTCAGTTCAGGGAGCTTTGCGGCTAACGGTCAGCAGATTAAACAACGCGCCGACGGTGTCCTTACGCTGATGAGCTATATGGTCGTACCCGACATTACCGCCAGCGACCTCAATATTGGAACGGGTTCGGATGACAAAAACTCCCTTTCCATCACCCAGTTTGGTGGCGGTGCGACATTGGGTAAATCCGTTCCCCTTTACCTTGAAGGCTCGATGGGATACAGCCGCTACGATCCGCAGTTTGTTATTAGCAACGGCAGTGAAACCCGACGCATACCCACCAAATGGAATAGCCTTACCGCCACAGGAGGTATTGGCTGGGATTTCCCCCTTTTCCAGGATAAAGAAGGAGGCAATCTGGTTTTACGTCCTGTAGCGAATGTCATGCTCGGAACGATGGCAAGTGACGTGCGAATTGGTGCCTGGGCGTTAGAGAGACACCGAAATGCTGATTATGATTTTTTAGACGGCGGCAGGCTTAACGCATACGGTCTGGGCGGCTCTCTGATGCTTGATTACGAGCTGATTTCTAAACCTCAGGATATCGATGTTGAATTACGCTATTCAGGGATGCAGCTGCAGACTTTCGGCAATACCTCCAGCGCTGTAGAAGGCCATGCGAATGCTCAAAACCTTGGGCTATATTTGCGCCGGAGAGCACCAATACGGGACTGGACCCTGCTGAAAAGCCCCGTGCGCTATGTTCTTGAAGGTGCTCATACAGAATACCTTGGCGATCAGCGAGGTAAGCTAGGCTTCAACAGCCTGAGCTCCGTTGGGCTTGGCATTGAGCTGGATAGCAGTGAATACAAGGTTTTTGTCACCCGAACGCGTTTAGTCGCCCGCTACATGTTTGGCAATGATACGCGCGGATATGGCATTGGGTTGGCAATGAGCTTTTAGATAAAAATTGCGGCAAGTTGCTGTATTGAAGCTGGTATAAGGCCGGTAACCAACACCCCAAAACAAAAAGGGGCTGCCTTTCGGCAACCCCTTGTAAATGTTGGCGGAAGCGTAGAGATTCGAACTCTAGAACCCTTTCGGGTCGCCGGTTTTCAAGACCGGTGCCTTCAACCACTCGGCCACGCTTCCAACGAGGCGAACTATAAACATACCCGTACTTCATGTAAAGCACGATTTTGATCGTTCGCCTGAAAAACAGCCAATCCGGCATCAATTGACCGAAACATCAACAATTTGATTAGTTTAACAACACTTTTGTCTGTCCTTTCGGAAAGGTTTCAGTGCTTTTTGATGTACATATCTTTCGTGTAGTAGAAGCCAAGGTTGCTCGGCGCATAGCCTCCTACATAAGGTTTAACCAGCTGAGCGAGAACATAGTGATAAACCGGGATCGCTGGCACGTCTTCGGCCAGCTGATTTTCCGCCTGCTGGTAGAACTGGCCCCGCTCCACCACATTATCGGCTTTTGCCGCGTTCTTCAGCGCCTTATCAAAGTTGGCGTTGGTGTACTGCGAGGTGTTTTCGCTGTCCCCGGTGCGGAAGTTGTTCAGGAAGGTTGAGGCGTCGTCATAGTCGGCAATCCACGCATAGCGCACCGCGTCAAAATTACCGCTGTGCATGGTATCAAGCATGGTCTTCCATTCCTGGTTTTGCAGCTTCGCTTCCACGCCCAGATTTTTACTCCACATGGAGCTGACGGCGATAGCAATACGCTTGTGGTTTTCCGAGGTGTTGTAGAGCAGATTGAAAACCAGCGGATGGGACGCGTTATACCCGGCCTCTGTCAGTAGCTTCTTCGCTTCTGCAACGCGTTTTTCATGGCTCCAGCTCGCATAGTCAGGCGACTTTAGCTCGACGCCACCGATTTTCTTCTGGCTGACAACCCAGGCCGGGATTTGGCCCTGGCCGAGAACTTTATCGGCGATAATGTCTTTATCCAGCGCCATATTTAACGCTCTGCGCACTCGCGCATCGTTAAAGGGAGCTTTCGTCGTGTTGAACTCAAAGTAGTACGTGGCGAGTTTAGGCGTGACGTGCACCTGGTCAGGAATGGATTTTTTCAGCGACGCAAATAACGTTTGCGGCAGGCTATAAACGATATCAATCTCACCCGCTTTATAGCGGTTGATGTCTGCGGTTTCGGAACTGACAGGCAGGTAAGTCACTTTGTTGATGACGGTATGGCTGTTATCCCAGTATTGCGGGTTGCGTTCGGCAACTATCTTCTCATTCACTACCCACTGCTTAGGTGAGTACGCACCGCTGCTGACGAAATTATCGGGCTGGGTCCATTTCTCACCAAACTTCTCAATTAGGGCTTTATCCAGCGGCACCAGCGACGGGTGCGCAAGCATTGAGAGGAAAGCCGCCGTCGGCTGAGTAAGGGTAATTTGCAGCGTATGGTCATCCACTGCTTTAACGCCCAACGTTTCTGCCGCTTTGCTGCCCTGCGCTATCTCGGCGGCGTTCTTTATATGCATATTTCCGAGGTAGCTCGCATAAGGAGAAGCGGTTTTAGGCTCGGCCAGGCGCTGCCAGCTCCAGACAACGTCCTGAGCGGTGATAGGCTGCCCGTTTGACCATTTGATGCCTGGGCGTAAATGGAAAGTCCAGATTGTACTGTCTTTCTCCTCCCATTTTTCCGCCAGGCGCGGCTCGATGGAACCGTCGCTGCGCACGGAGACCAACCCGTCGAAGAAATCGCTAATAAGGTTGAATTCAACGTCGCTTTCTACCTTATGCGGGTCGAGGGAAGCCGGCTCGCTGCCGTTATTGCGAACCAGCTCCTGTTTTACTGCAAGCTCAGTCCCTGCCGGAACATTAGCGGCCCACGCGCCGGATACGGCACTGATTAAACTGAGGGCGACAAACGATTTGATAAATGTCTTATTGTTGGTTGCTTTCATGACACACGCCTTATAGGAGTTATTGATGACGGTACGGATATCACTCTTAGCCATCAAAACGGCATAACGCAATATTTTTCAGCAGCCTATAAGTGAGTCCTATGGAACGAAATCTGAACGACTTTTTTGACAATACCAGGTAAAGATGGGTAAAAAGCCTTTCGCGCAATAAAGGTGCCGATTATTCTCGGCCATCATATACACCTGTTTATAAGAGAGAGTTTCGAAATGGATCGCATAATTACCTCCCCGCGTGACCGTTCGTCACTGCTAAGTACCCATAAGGTGCTCCGGAATACCTATTTCCTGCTCAGCCTGACGCTGGTATTTTCTGCCCTGGTCGCCACGGCAAGCACCGTGTTAATGCTGCCTTCACCGGGCCTGATTCTGACCCTGGTCGGCATGTATGGCCTGATGTTCCTGACCTATAGGCTGGCCAATAAGCCAACCGGCATTATTGCTGCTTTCGCCTTTACCGGCTTCCTGGGCTATATCCTTGGTCCTATCCTGAACGCCTACCTTTCTGCCGGAATGGGCGATGTGATTGGTATGGCGCTAGGCGGTACGGCGCTGGTGTTCTTCTGCTGTTCAGCCTATGTGCTAACCACCCGCAAAGACATGTCTTTCCTGGGTGGCATGCTGATGGCGGGCGTCGTGGTTGTGCTGGTAGGTATGGTAGCGAACATCTTCCTGCAGCTGCCGGCTCTGCACCTGGCCATCAGCGCGGTGTTTATCCTGATTTCTTCAGGCGCGATTTTATTTGAAACCAGCAACATCATTCGCGGCGGCGAAACTAACTACATTCGCGCCACGGTGAGCCTGTACGTTTCGCTGTACAACATCTTCATCAGCCTGCTGAGCATTCTGGGCTTTGCCAGCCGCGATTAACGCCAGCACGATCGTTTCAACTTCAAGCCTCGCCCGTGCGGGGCTTTGTTTTTTCTGTCGCCGCAAATTTGTTACACTGCGGCCGGTTTGATTAAGAACGCGGAAAACTATGTTGACGTTTGAAGGAAGAGAAATTGAGACGGATGCCGACGGGTATCTGAAAAATAGCGCCGAGTGGAGCGAGCCTTTGGCTGAAATCATTGCCGACAAAGAAGGCATTACGCTCGCCGTTGAGCACTGGGAAGTGGTGCGTTTCGTGCGCGAATTCTATCTGGAATTTAACACCTCCCCCGCCATTCGCATGCTGGTCAAAGCAATGGCAAACAAGTTCGGGGAAGAAAAAGGCAGCAGCCGCTATCTGTATCGCCTGTTTCCAAAAGGCCCGGCTAAGCAGGCAACCAAAATTGCAGGCCTGCCTAAACCGGTGAAGTGCATTTAATAGCGAATGCCGAAGTTGGTCCACTCGCGGTCGGGGTGATGAGGCTCGGTGAGAACTTTTTCCACCCTGGCGCTGCGTGGCCCCCCGGCTTTTAACCAGTCCACCAGCTTTTCAACCTGTTCAGACTCGCCGCAGGCCAGCACTTCAACGCTGCCATCATCCCTATTACGCGCGTAGCCGGTTAAGCCCAGCTTCTGCGCTTCCCGCTGGGTGCTATAGCGAAAACCGACGCCCTGAACCATGCCGTGGACCCAGGCAAGCGTGCATACTGATGCCATAACTTCCTCCGTTTAGGGTTCTTGCGTTGCATTTCCCCGTGCTAACCCGGAAAATGACGCCCAATTCTTAGCAAAACAGCATAGCAAAATATGACCGTACGTTTAGTGTTAACCAAAGGGCGTGAAAAATCTTTATTGCGCCGTCATCCGTGGGTGTTTTCAGGTGCAGTGGCCCGCATGGAAGGAAAGGCCAACCTCGGCGAAACCATTGATATTGTAGACAGCCAGGGCAAGTGGTTAGCCCGCGGAGCCTACTCTCCCTCTTCACAAATCCGTGCTCGCGTTTGGACGTTCGACGCCAATGAAAGTATTGATATCGCCTTTTTCACCCGCCGTTTAAAGCAGGCGCAGGTTTGGCGCGAATGGCTGGCCAGCCGTGATGGCCTGGACAGCTACCGCCTGATTGCCGGAGAGTCCGACGGTATGCCGGGCGTGACCATCGATCGTTTTGGCAACTTCCTGGTATTGCAGCTGCTTTCCGCCGGCGCTGAATACCAGCGCCCTGCCCTGGTGGCCGCACTACAAAATCTGTATCCGCAATGCGCCATTTACGATCGTTCCGACGTGGCCGTGCGCAAGAAAGAAGGCATGGAATTAACCCAGGGCCCGGTAAGCGGCGAGCTGCCGCCGGATCTGCTGCCGATTGAAGAGCACGGCATGAAGCTGCTGGTTGATATTAAAGGTGGTCATAAAACGGGTTATTACCTCGACCAGCGCGATAGCCGTTTTGCCACGCGTCAGTACGTGAAAGATAAACGCGTGCTGAATTGCTTTTCCTACACCGGCGGCTTTGCCGTTTCCGCTCTGATGGGCGGCTGTAGCCAGGTGGTGAGCGTCGACACCTCACAGGACGCGCTGGACGTGGCGAAGCAAAACGTCGAGCTGAACAAGCTCGATCTCAGCAAAGCTGAATTTCGGCGCGACGACGTCTTTAAGCTGCTGCGCAAGTATCGCGACCTGGGCGAAAAGTTTGACGTTATCGTGATGGATCCGCCAAAGTTCGTCGAGAACAAGAACCAGCTGATGGGCGCGTGTCGCGGCTATAAAGACATCAACATGTTGGCTATCCAGCTGTTGAATCCGGGCGGCATTCTAATGACCTTCTCCTGCTCGGGCCTGATGACCACAGATTTATTCCAGAAAATCATTGCCGACGCCGCCGTAGACGCCGGGCGTGATGTACAATTTATAGAGCAGTTCCGTCAGGCGGCCGATCATCCGGTGATCGCAACCTATCCGGAAGGTCTGTATCTCAAAGGGTTTGCCTGTCGCGTCATGTAGGTTGAAAAACGGAAAATTACCCGCATATCACTATGCAGAGTAATGTTTCCCGGGAGGTGACTATGATTGCCAGCAAATTCGGAATTGGTCAGCAGGTGCGCCATTCGCTGTTGGGATATTTAGGGGTGGTGGTGGATATCGATCCCGAGTATTCCCTTGATGAACCAGCGGAAGACGAACTGGCTGATAACGACAGCCTGCGTACCGCTCCCTGGTATCATGTCGTGATGGAAGATGATGATGGCCAGGCCGTGCATACCTATCTGGCCGAAGCTCAGCTCAGCTGGGAAGCGCAGGATGAGCACCCCGAGCAGCCTTCCATGGACGAACTGGCCGAATCGATACGGCAACAGCTTCTGGCACCTCGCCTGCGTAACTGACAAAAAACCCCGCTTTTGCGGGGTTTTTAATGGCTGACAAAGCAGGAAAAAATGTAGTTTTCTTATTTCGCCAGCCCCAGACGCGGAATTTCAATCGCCGGGCAGCGATCCATCACCACCGCCAGACCCGCATCCTGAGCCAGCACTGCCGCCTGCTCGTTGATCACGCCAAGCTGCATCCACAGCGTTTTCGCACCGATCGCTATCGCCTCTTTTGCCACATCCCACGCGGCTTCGGAATTGCGGAATACGTCAACCATATCGACTTTTTTCGGGATATCTGCCAGCGTGCCATATCCCTGCTGGCCGAGCAGCGTTTTGCCCGCGACCTTTGGCGACACGGGAATCACCTCATAGCCCTGATCCAGCAGATATGCCATCACCCGATAGCTTGGCCGGTCGGGTTTATCGCTGGCGCCCACCAGGGCGATGGTCCGCGTATTTTTTAGAATACTTTCAATATCCGTCTGTTTCATGACGCTCTCCGCCTTGATGAACTCTTCAGAAGTGTATGACAAACGTTACTGACTCACCATCTTTCCCACACGGATGTATGAGAGCAAAAGTTCAGAATATGTCTATATGTTAATGAACCGATAATGTGAAAAATTTTGAAACATTCGGGAACGACATGGGCTGATTGTATTCGTACAGGAGGAAAGAATGAAAATCGGGCTTTGTCTCACCCTATGGTGCGCCCTGCTCTTACCTTGTTCCGGGTGGGCAACCACCTTACACCTTTCCACGGATGTTGATTTACTGGTGCTGGACGGCAAAAAAGTTTCCAGTTTTCTGTTAAAAGGAGCGGATAGCATAGAACTGGACAACGGACCGCACCAGCTGGTGTTTCGCGTCGAAAAAAACGTGCGCGCGAACGCGCGCGAGCAGAGACTGTATATCTCCGCGCCTTTGGTGGTGAGCTTTGATACGAAGGAAATCAGCCAGGTAAAATTCAATCTACCGCGAATCGAGAATGAAAAAGACAGTGAGATTTTTGATAACGCCCCCCATTTGCAGCTGCTCGATGGAAGCGCGGTGGCTCTGCCCATTAAAATTGATGTGATGGAAGTTAAAACGACGCCGCAGGGCATCGATTACGAAAATGATACTCAGCGCTACAACAAAGCGCAGAAGGCCGCCTCAATGCCACGGTTCGCCATTATGATGGCGGATGACAGCACCCTTTTGTCCAGAACCTCCGAGCTCGACCCGCCTGCTCGCCCGTCGGAAACCCTGACCGAGCAGCGGCTTAAATACTGGTTTGTGCAGGCAGATAAACCGACTCGTGAACGTTTCCTGCAGTGGGTGAAAGAGCATCCTTCACCCTAATAACTTCGCCTGAACGCACGCTTTTTTGATTCACTTCTCTTGCAGCATCAGTGACTTCCAGTAAGCTGTAGCCTTCGCTTATCAATCAGGATTTCCCCATGGAATTAACGACCCGCACGCTTGCTGCCAAAAAGCACATTGCGCTGGTAGCGCACGATCACTGCAAAGAAGCCCTGCTAAAATGGGTGGAGCGCCACCAGGCCTCTCTGGCAAATCACGTTTTGTACGCCACCGGCACAACCGGTAATCTGGTCCAGCGGGCTAGCGGCCTTGAGGTGAATGCCATGCTCAGCGGCCCGATGGGCGGCGATCAGCAGGTAGGTGCCCTGATTTCAGAAGGGAAAATTGACGTACTGATTTTTTTCTGGGATCCGCTGAACGCCGTTCCTCACGACCCGGATGTAAAAGCCCTGCTGCGCCTTGCTACCGTGTGGAATATTCCTGTCGCAACCAATCTGTCGACCGCTGATTTCATTATTCAGTCGCCGGGCTTTAGCCAGGACGTGGAAATCCTCATCCCGGACTATCAGCGCTATCTTTCAGAACGGCTGAAATAGTTACGGGCGGCTGGCCGTCGGCACGCCAAGACGTATTAATACGTCGACAAAATCCGACGGCTCTTTCTTATTAAAGAGCAGCCAAACACGATGCCGCGCCCGCGTCATCGCGACGTAGAGTAATCGGCGTTCTTCCGCATCCAGATAATTTTCCGGCTGCGGCAAAAGCGCCTGCTCCATTACCGATTCCCGCGCCGGAGCCGGGAAACCGTCTTTGCCTGCCTGCAGGCCCAGTACGATAACGTAGTCCGCCTGCTGGCCTTTACTGGCATGAATGGTCATAAAATCAATATTGAGCTTCGGCCAGCGCGTTGCCGCCTTTTCCAGAATGGCCGGACGGAGGTGATGATAACGCGCCAGCACCAGAATCCTTTGTTCAGGCTTTGCGTAGCCGCTGAGCTTGTCGAGCAGGGTCTCCAGCCGATCGTCGGCCAATAAAGTGACCGACTTCTTGTCACCTTTTGTCAGACTGTTCAGCGGCTTGGCCAGCTGATTCGGGTTCTGCTGAATAAAGCCGTTGGCAATTTCACCAATGCGATCGTTAAATCGATAGGTAATGTCCAGCGCGCAGCGATCGCCTTCCCCAAAATGGTGGGTAAAGGCCGTAGTGAGCGCCATATCCGCCCCGCTAAAACGATAAATTGCCTGCCAGTCGTCGCCGACCGCGTAAAGCGAAGTATGAGAATTCTGCCGACGAAGCGCGGCCAGCAGCGCCGCACGCTGCGGGGAGATATCCTGAAATTCATCCACGAGGATGTGCTTCCACGGGCTGATGAAACGACCTTTTTCAAGCACGTTAATGGCCTGGTGGATGAGGCCAGAGAAATCAACCGCCTCTTCCGCTTTCAGCGCACTCTTCCAGCTTTTCAGCAGGGGGGCCATTAGCTTCACTCGTTTAGAGAACAGATCGCGCACTTCATCCGGGCAGCCAGCAATCATTTCCGCCTGTGAGCCGCCGTGCATGCGAATTAACCCCAGCCAGCGATCGAGGCGGCTGGCCAGACGTTTTGCTAAACGCTCGTCCTGCCAGTATTCACCTTCGGGCACCTCCCAGGCCAGCTCGTCGCTTAGCCATTCGCGCCAGCCTTTCGCCTGTGCCTTTTTCTCGCGGCACTGCTGCCGCCAGCTGTCGATAAGCAGCTGATGACGAGCCGCGGTTTCTGATTCCAGCTCGCTAACCCGCGGCGCTTTTTTGCTGCCCTGTTGAATAATGTGCAGTGCCAGCGCGTGAAACGTGCGGGCGGTAATGGCATCCGTATGCAGACGCTCGGCGATGCGCTCGTCCATTTCCTGGGCAGCCTGACGACCAAAGGCCAGCAGCAGAATTTGATCTTCTGAAGCTTCCCCGCGCTGTAACAGCCAGCCTGCGCGAGCCACCAGCACAGAGGTTTTGCCGCTTCCGGCTCCGGCCAACACCAGCAGAGCATCTTCTCCATTTACGACAGCCCGGGCCTGGGAAGGATTCAACGGTGAGCTTTCGACCTCCCGGAAAAATTCTGCGTACTTTTCAAGCATGCGGTTCGTGTAGGCCGTATTTCTTTCATGCCGCAGGCTGTCGCCCTGCTCCAGCCACGCTTTGCAACTTAGCCAGGCCTCACGGCAGTTATCAAACTCCTCAAGCCTGGCCTGCGGCAGCGGAAGCGCCGCAAAAGCAGCGCGGACATTTTGCTGCAGAGCTTCCATATCGCTGCGCCTAAACCATTTTTCCTGCTGGGTTTGACGGACGATTTCGTTGAACTGTTCGCTAAGCACCTCAGCGGCAATGCCACTCATCTCCCTGCTCCACTCTTGCCAGAGCGTATCCAGATGATGATAAAAACGCTGGGTTTCACCCCATTCCGTGCCGTGCAGGCGCACGACTTTATCGTCCGGCAGAATAAATTCGAGCTCGCCCCACACCAGGCCGCGCTTGATGTTAATCGCCACCAGTTGGTTAAATGGGATAAGGTACTCGTGGCGGTCGCCTTTGACCTCAACGCCCGCGCTGAGTAGCTTCACGCGGTTGTAAGGATGCTGTGCTAAATGCCTGCCAAGGGAGGTCGCTTTGAGTTCCATTGCGCGTTGTCTGCTCAGGTTGAAGAAGTTGCCGCTAAGTTTACCCGCCGATGGAATGAGGCTCCAGAGTAAAAACGCGTTACAATTGCTGTGGTTATTTATTCTATGACATTTACCAACGAAGAGTGATTATGCGTACAGTCCTTAATGTGTTGAACTTTGTGCTGGGTGGCTTCCTGACAACCCTGTCCTGGCTACTGGCCACTCTTGTCAGCATCGTCCTTATCTTCACGCTGCCGCTGACTCGTTCCTGCTGGGAAATCACCAAACTTTCTTTTGTGCCCTTCGGCAACGAAGCCGTTCACGTCGACGAGCTGAACCCGCAGGATAAAAACGCGATCATGAACACCGGCGGCACGCTGCTAAACATCTTCTGGCTGGTCTTTTTTGGCTGGTGGCTGTGCGTCATGCATATCGTGGCCGGTATTGCGCAGTGCGTGACGATCATCGGCATTCCCGTTGGCATTGCAAATTTCAAAATTGCCGCCATTGCGCTGTGGCCGGTTGGCCGTCGCGTGGTTTCAGTTGAAACTGCCCAGGCGGCACGAAATGCCAATGCACAACGCCGTTTTCAGTAACGCAGAGGATATTGCGTGCTAATGCTTAGTCCTTTACTGCGCCGTTACACCTGGAACAGCGCATGGCTCTACAACCTGCGCATTTTTATTGCTCTCACCGGCACCGCCGCCCTGCCATGGTGGCTGGGCGAAGTTAAACTAACAATTCCGCTGACGCTCGGCGTGGTGGCCGCCGCACTGGCCGATCTGGATGACAGACTGACCGGGCGTCTGCGTAATCTGCTTATCACGCTTGTCAGCTTCTTTATAGCCTCCGCTTCCGTTGAGCTCTTGTTCCCTTGGCCATGGCTCTTTGCCCTTGGGCTAATGCTCTCCACCAGCGGTTTTATCCTCCTGGGCGGCCTTGGCCAACGTTATGCCACCATCGCTTTTGGCGCGTTGCTCATCGCTATTTATACGATGCTGGGCATTTCGCTCTACGAGCACTGGTATCAGCAGCCGCTGTTCCTGCTGGCAGGAGCCGTGTGGTACAACCTGCTGACGCTCGCAGGACATCTCATTTTCCCGATACGCCCGCTGCAGGATAATCTGGCCCGCTGTTATGACCACCTGGCACACTATCTGGAAATTAAAGCCACACTGTTTGATCCCGATATAGAAGAAGAGAGCCAGGCCCCGGTACTCGAACTTGCGATGGCAAACAGCCAGCTGGTCACCACTTTAAACCAGACGAAAGCTTCGCTGTTAACCCGCCTGCGTGGTGACAGAGGGCAACGTGGCACGCGAAGAACCCTGCACTATTACTTTGTGGCGCAGGATATTCACGAGCGAGCCAGCTCCTCTCACATTCAATATCAGTCCCTGCGGGAAAAATTTCGCCACAGCGACATCATGTTTCGCTTCCAGCGGCTGATGAGCCTGCAATCCCAGGCCTGTCAGCAGCTTTCTCGCTCCATTCTATTGCGCGTGCCTTACCAGCACGATCCTCGTTTCGAGCGAGCATTCACCCATCTGGAAGCCGCGATTGAACGCCTTGGTTCCGGCTCTGCTCCCGGTAGTGAAATGAAAGCGCTTGGCTATTTGCTCAACAACCTGAGAGCTATAGACGCGCAGCTTGCGACTATAGAATCCGAGCAGGCCCAGGCTGCACCGCGAAGCGAGAACGAAAACAGTCTGGCCGATGATAAATTAACCGGCCTGGGTGATATGTGGCAGCGGCTGGCGCGCAATCTAACGCCTGAATCGGCTCTGTTCCGCCATGCAGTTCGTATGTCGGCGGTGCTTTGCGTCGGCTACGCGTTTATTCAGTTCACCGGATTACAGCACGGCTACTGGATTTTACTGACCAGCCTCTTTGTTTGTCAGCCAAACTATAGCGCGACCCGTAGAAGACTAGCGCTACGCATCATCGGCACGCTGGTTGGCGTCGCGATAGGGCTGCCTATCCTTTGGTTTGTTCCTTCTCTCGAAGGACAGCTGATTCTAATCGTGATTACCGGGGTTCTGTTTTTTGCATTTCGCAACGTTCAGTACGCTCATGCCACGATGTTTATCACCCTGCTTGTTCTGCTGTGCTTCAATTTGCTGGGCGAAGGTTTTGAAGTCGCATTGCCACGCATTATCGACACCCTGCTCGGCTGCGCGATTGCATGGGCCGCGGTCAGCTTTATCTGGCCTGACTGGCGCTTCCGTCGGCTGTCTTTAGTGGTGGAGCGGGCATTTAATGCCAATTGCCGCTATCTGGATGCCATTCTTGAGCAGTATCACCAGGGGCGAGATGACCGTCTCGAATACCGTATCGCGCGTCGTGATGCGCATAACAAAGACGCTGAACTTGCGTCCGTGGTATCGAATATGTCGACCGAACCGCGGGTTAAACCACAAACCAGGGAGACGGCTTTCCGCTTACTCTGTCTGAATCATACGTTTAACAGCTATGTCTCAGCGCTTGGCGCACACCGTGAGAAACTCAATAACGAAGAGATTCTGCTGCTGCTGGACGATGCTGTCTGCTATGTAGACGATGCCCTGCATCATTTGCCAGCCGATGAACAGCGCGTTCGGCAAGCGTTAGAGGGATTATCAGAAAGAATTGCCTGTATCGACCCCGGCCCGGAGACAAAAGAACCTTTGGTACTTCAGCAAATCGGCCTGATGGTGTCGCTGCTGCCGGAGATTTCACGTCTCCAGCAGCAGATTAGCCAAATCTCCGACTAGCGTTTTGTATGTTGTTCATAACGCTGGTACCAGTCAACCAGCTCCTGGCGTCTTACTGCCGGGAGCGCGGCTTCGTGAATACCTGAAATGGCTCCGTCCAGCGCAAGCAGTATTTTTACCCCCACGCTTTTTTTTATGCTTCTGAGCTTAATCCACGATCTTTTAGTGCCATAGGCCTGTAAGGTACGGAAATCAGAGATTCCTGCCTGCCAGAGCCAGATTTCAATGTTGACCGAAATGTTTGGGAGGTCCTTCAGCCGCTGCTGGTTTTTAGTGATTAACTTCTCACGGCGAGCGTGAGTGAGCGTTTCGGAGGTCAGCTGAAGCAGCCTGTCGGGATCCCGCCAAAGCTCATCCCCAACCCTGAAGTAATTAAGGATGACAGGCTTGCCGCGTTTACTGTAGATAAGCGACGGGGACGATTTGTTGACAAAATACCCTTCTGTTTCTTCACAGGCCCGCAGATAAAGTTCACCCTCTGACACTATTCCAAACACAACGTCTTCTATGGCCAGGCTGTAACCACCAAACTGCGAGCGATAGTCAACATGGCCCAAAGGCGCGAGGTATTCCTGAGACTGATGAATCCGATGATAAGATTTAATTTTCATGAATAATTCCTTTATTATCATGAATTAATACCGGTTTTATAATTTACCGGTTCCGCTAACAGGACAATAATTAACCTGATAGCTTGCTGCAATCACAATTTTAAATTTAGGGGAATTACATCCAGAATTTGCGAGATGCTTTCAGAAATTTAGATTGATCTTTGCTCTAACAGGCATTACTGTATAAACATACAGTAACCCATCAGGCGGGATTCACTATGCACACACAGAACTATCGTAACCCTATAACTAGCAGCCCATCGGTTGCGTTGACCTCAGCAGAATCATTTGCAGGAAACGACGTTAGAGGACTGATCAGTGAAGTGGTCTACAGCGAAGATCAGCCATGGATGACCCACATGCTATTGCTGCCGCTTCTCAAACAGCTTGGGCAACAGTCTCGCTGGCAGCTGTGGTTAACTCCGCAGCAGAAATTAAGTCGACAGTGGGTGCAGGAAGCAGGCTTACCCCTCACAAAAGTAATGCAGGCAAACCAGGTGGATCCACTTTTTACCGTGGATGCTATGGTAAAAGCATTACAGACGGGAAATTACAGCGTTGTTATCGGTTGGTTACCAGCCGAACTAACGGATGAAGAACATTTTCGGCTCTTAAATGCAGCTGAAAAAGGTAACGCGATTGGGTTCATTATGCGGCCAACCCGTACGGCTGGATCCGGTTGCAGACCACGAACGGGTCTAAAAATTCATTCTAGTTTGTATCATTAAGTAAATTTAAGATAAATCCTGGCAAATTTTCTTCGGAATTGACAACACCTTGTCATTTATCGCGAATCCCCGGCGCAAGCCGCTTGTCACGCGATTCTGAACGAAACGGCGCGGTGAAATTTCAGACAAACTTGTTACCAGATATGTATGCAAGTCGTTTTTTTTCATATGCCTGACAGAGTTCACACTTGTAAGTTTTCAACTACGTTGTAGACTTTAGCTCGCCAGGGTTGCTCTTCATAACACCGATTGATCGGTAGAGTAACAATTGAGCGTTAACCCGGGCGAAGGATTTAACCCTGGGCTTTAGAGTGAGTTTAGAGCTCATGGCCTATTTGGATGATAATGAGGCGCAAAAAATGAAAAAGACAGCTATCGCGATTGCAGTGGCACTGGCTGGCTTCGCTACCGTAGCGCAGGCCGCACCGAAAGATAACACCTGGTATGCTGGTGGTAAACTGGGCTGGTCTCAGTTCCACGACACCGGTTTCTACGGTAACGGTTATGACCGTGGTATCGGCAATGGCCCTACCCACGAAAGTCAACTGGGCGCGGGCGCATTCGGCGGCTACCAGGTTAACCCGTACGTTGGTTTTGAAATGGGTTACGACTGGTTAGGTCGTATGCCATACAAAGGCAGCGAAGAGAACGGTGCTTTTAAAGCACAGGGCGTTCAGCTGACTGCTAAACTGGGCTACCCAGTTACTGACGATCTGGACGTGTATACCCGTCTGGGTGGTATGGTATGGCGTGCAGACTCCACCGCGCTTAACGCTGCTGGTGACCGTCTGAAAGACCACGACACCGGCGTTTCCCCAGTATTCGCTGGCGGCGTTGAGTGGGCAGTGACCCGTGACATCGCTACCCGTCTGGAATACCAGTGGGTTAACAACATCGGTGACGCGCAGACTGTTGGTACTCGTCCAGACAACGGCATGCTGAGCCTGGGTGTTTCTTACCGTTTCGGCCAGTCCGAAGTGGCTCCAGTTGTTGCTCCGGCTCCGGCCCCAGCTCCAGAAGTACAGACCAAGCACTTCACTCTGAAGTCTGATGTTCTGTTCAACTTCAACAAATCCACTCTGAAACCAGAAGGTCAGCAGGCTCTGGATCAGCTGTACACCCAGCTGAGCAACCTGGATCCTAAAGATGGTTCCGTTGTTGTTCTGGGCTTCACCGACCGTATCGGTTCTGACCAGTACAACCAGAAACTGTCCGACAAACGTGCACAGTCTGTTGTTGATTACCTGATCTCTAAAGGTATCCCAGCTAACAAGATCTCCCCACGCGGTATGGGCGAATCTAACCCGGTTACTGGCAACACCTGTGATAACGTAGCTCCTAAAGCTAAACTGATTGATTGCCTGGCTCCAGATCGTCGCGTTGAGATCGAAGTTAAAGGTATCAAAGACGTTGTAACTCAGCCTGCGGCATAAGTTACCGTTATAAAAAAACCCCGCTTCGGCGGGGTTTTTTGTTTTCTGAAATCGACTAAATATCTTAATGAAGCCGCCAGGCAAACAAAGTGGCTACTCTTTACCCAGCAACGCCTGAAGATCCTGCTTGAGATTTGACATCTGGCTGGCATATTTTTCTTTGCGTTCAGCATCTTCTATCAACTGCACAATGGTCTCAGAGAGCGTACAGCCGCGCCGTTGAGCCAGCCCAGCCAGCCGTTGCCAGACAAGATACTCAAGATCGATAGACTTCTTGCGCGTATGTTGATGTTCGGCATTAAAATGACGCTTACGACGGGCACGTATAGTTTGCTTCATACGGTTATGAAGCGTTGGGTTCATATGCTGTTCAATCCAGCCCAGCACTAAAACAGGTTCGTTTTCCAGGCTTAGCAGAGCATCCACGGCCTCTTTTGCCGCACTGGCTTCGATATATCTTGTGATCAACTCACCTTCACGGTGTTTTTTCACCAGATATTTCCACTTCCAGCCGCTCTCGAGATTTTCTAACTGTTGATATTTCATCGTTATCTCAGTGTGACCGTGTAACTTACTTCAGGATAACAGTTTTTGCCGTTTTCGCTCACCTGAAAAATGAAAGCTGTGAGCCGGGTGAACCTGAATCCCAGTATTAACCGTGTGCTGTCCGGTCTATTCTTGTATAATCGCGCCTTTGAAATCTACTTAATAAATAGCGACTTTGACGACTAATCGACTTGAATGGCGTGCCCTTGTTCCTGATACCGAGAGTTTTCAGGACATTTTTGCGCAGCCTTATGACACCGACTCTGCTCCTTTCTCCGCTGTCCAGTCACGCCTGTTCTACGGGCTTGAGCAGCTGAGCCAACCGGTAGCCTCGGCTGATCTGATGCTGGTAAAAGCGGCTGAAGAGTCCGAGTACCTCAACCTTATTGCTGCCGCAGCCAGCGAAGTCTGGCAGCCTGCCGACGCGCTGACCGGCGGACACTATCAGATTGAAGGCAGCCGTATCACACTAAGCCCTGCGGCGGAAACCGAAGGCGACTTTACGGGCAAAGGTGAAGTTGTTATCGCCGACTGGGTAGAGGCAGAGCAGCTGTTTGGCTGCGTGCGCCAGTTTGCCGGTGAAATTAGCCTGACGCCTGGGGTCATCCATCGCGCTAACGGCGGCGTATTAATTCTCTCCCTGCGCAGCGTGCTGGCCCAGCCTTTGCTGTGGCTGCGCCTGAAACAAATGGTGACCCAGGGCCGCTTTGACTGGATTTCGCCTGATGAATCTCGTCCGCTGCCCGTTCATATCCCTTCTCTGCCTCTGAATCTTAAATTGATTCTGGTCGGTGAGCGCGAGTCGCTGGCTGATTTCCAGGATATGGAACCGGAGATGGCTTCCGTAGCCATCTACAGCGAGTTTGAAGAAAACCTGCAAATTGCCTCCCCCGAAGAAATGGTCTTATGGTGCCAGTGGGTTCGTGCCGTCGCCCTGGCAAAGCATTTACCTTCTCCTGCTCAGGATGCCTGGCCCGCTCTGATTCGTGAAGCCGTGCGCTACACGGGCGATCAGGAAACGCTACCGCTGAATCCGCTGTGGTTAACTCGCCAGCTCAGAGAAGTCGCCTCCTTTACCGAAGACGGAACGTTTAGCGCCGAGCAGCTTTCCCAGATGTTGGTACAGCGTGAATGGCGCGAAGGCTTCCTCGCCGAACGTATGCAGGATGAAATCCTGCTCGAGCAGATTCTGATCGAAACCGAAGGCGAAATGGTCGGGCAAATCAATGCGTTGTCCGTGATTGAGTTCCCGGGCCATCCGCGCGCCTTTGGCGAACCTTCAAGAATCAGCTGCGTTGTCCACGTCGGCGACGGCGAGTTCACCGACGTGGAACGCAAGGCGGAATTGGGCGGAAATATACACGCCAAGGGCATGATGATCATGCAGGCGTTTTTGATGTCCGAGCTGCAGCTTGAACAGCAAATCCCGTTCTCTGCCTCCATCACCTTTGAACAGTCATACAGCGAAGTGGACGGCGACAGCGCCTCAATGGCCGAGCTTTGCGCGCTGATTAGCGCTCTGGCCAACGTGCCTATTTATCAGCATATTGCGATTACCGGCTCGGTCGATCAGTTCGGGCGAGTTCAGCCGGTCGGCGGCCTCAATGAGAAAATTGAAGGCTTCTTCCGCATTTGCCAGCAGCGTGAGCTGACGGGCATCCAGGGCGTTATCATCCCGGTGGCTAACGTTCGCCATCTTTGTCTGCATCAGGATGTGCTGGAAGCGGTTGAGCAGGGAAAATTCTCTATCTGGGCCATCGACGAAGTCACCGATGCACTACCCTTATTAACGAATCTGCCATGGGATGGCGAAGGGCAAAATACTCTGATGCGCGCGGTTCTGGAGCGAATCGCACAGGCATCCGCGCAGGACATTCGACACCGATATCCGTGGCCGCTGCGTTGGCTCAACTGGTTCAACCACAACTGATCGGACTTGTTGAGCGTACACGTGTTAGCTAACCTGCGTGCTTCATTATAAAAAGGCTTACTGTAGACATGGTAGATAAACGCGAATCCTATACAAAAGAAGATCTTCTTGCCTCTGGTCGTGGCGAACTGTTTGGCGCGGAAGGCCCACGGTTACCTGCGCCTCCCATGCTGATGATGGACCGCGTGGTCAAAATGACCGAAGACGGCGGTAACTTCGATAAAGGTTACGTTGAAGCAGAATTAGATATTACTCCTGACCTGTGGTTCTTTGCCTGCCACTTCATTGGCGATCCGGTGATGCCAGGCTGTTTGGGTCTGGATGCCATGTGGCAGCTGGTTGGGTTCTACCTCGGCTGGTTAGGCGGTGAAGGTAAAGGCCGTGCGCTGGGCGTGGGTGAAGTCAAGCTGTCGGGTCAAATCCTGCCAACGGCGAAAAAAGTAACCTATCGCATTCACTTCAAACGCGTGATTAATCGTCGTCTGATTATGGGCATGGCCGATGGTGAAGTGCTGGTCGATGGCCGCGTGATTTACACCGCCACCGACATGAAAGTCGGTCTGTTCAAAGACACTACCGCTTTCTAATCCCCGGAAACGTGAAACCTCCGCGCGGCGGAGGTTTCTTTCAACTTAAAGAGACAGTGATTACGCGGTAACCGCCCTGTCTTCCATGGCTTCTCGCCAGCCTCCCATCCAGTATGACCTCTGATTCAGAGCCTGATAAGGACATATCTCTTTGGAGCGTCCTGCGATACCTGCTTGATAACCACGTTGGTGCGCCCGTTCCAGGCGATCTCGTTTTTGTCTCTTCATGCCTCGTTTCCCTCATTTTTTGATCTGGTGGAAAGAAAACAGTGATTACAAAACGTGCAACCACAGTTAAGGGATACCTGTAAACGCCCCCATCGTCAATGCGCAAAATTCACGCCAATGTCATATTTGTGAGCTACACGGGATATCATTTGTACAAAAACTGTGAAGTCGCACAGGTAACGAACTCATGCCAAAAGAAAAGCTGCGCTTCGTTTTTAAGACGAAGAACGCAGCTTTTTTGTGCGGTCAGGCGAAATTAATTCAGGCGGGTAAGCTCGCTGGAAATGCTCTGAGCCTCCTGCTGCCAGGCCTGCGCCAGGGTTTTCACCATTGCATCATAACCATCTTCCTGCTGTTTTAGCTCAAGATGGAAAGGACGCTTGATGAGCTGGCCCTGATGTTTGAGCAGCCATTCTCCGCTGACGATAACCTTCCCGTCATAACGACCGTGGAAGCCGGTGACGTTCACATTCAGCGTATCCTGATCGTTGCCTAACGGCTGGGAAGCCACGACCCAGCCCGGTAAAGCGCTGCTCAGATTGCTGACCAGCGTATTGCGCAGCTGCTGGTCCAGCGGGCTCGCCCACAGATTACTGGTAGCAATAACGTACTGCACGTCGCTGGTCTGATAGACCACCCCGTTTCCGGCGAGGTAATCAGGCACGGCGACTTGCTCAACCCACAGCAAATGCGTGCCTGGCTGGCTCACGGCCTGCATAGCAGGCCCGGAGCTTTGCGGCAGCTGATAATACGTTTTGCCATCATCGCTGCTGCTACAGGCGCTCAGAGCCAGAGCCGCAACTAACGGAAGCCACTTTTTCATTCTTTTGCCCTCTTCGGCTGGGGATCCTTTTTATCCTTCGCCTCAAAGACCAGCGAATTACTCTTGTCGTTCAGGGTGCGCAATACCGGCTGCAGCTCGCGAAGAACCTGATCGAGGCGCTGCATATCGGCCACCATCTTATTGTAGGCCGCAGAGCCCGGCTGGAAGCCCTGCATGCTGCGATTAAGCTCGCGCAGCGTCGACTGCATGTTTTCCGGCAGCGACTGCGTGGACTCGTTAGACATAAGCTTGTTCAGACTATCGATCGTCTGCTGCAGGCGCTGCATGGTGCGCTGGCTCTCAGCAAGTGATTTCGTTGTCTGCTCGATCATCGGGTTCAGCGGCAAATTGTTGATCTTATCCAACGTATCCAGCAGTTTCTGCTGGATTTGCGCCAGCCCGCCGCTTACGGTCGGAATGATTTGATAGCCGCTAAAGCTCTTCATGCCCTTCATCGGTTCGGCCTTCGGATAGAAGTCCAGATCGATATACAGCGCTCCGGTAACGATATTGCCCGTCTTCATGGACGCTCTCAAACCGCGGTTGAGCAGGACGGTCATGTTGTCCTGAATATCGGATTCTTCACCTATCATCTTCTGAATACGTTCAGGTTCGATACGGATCAAAATAGGAATGCGGAAATCATCGTTAATCGCCTGCTGCATGCCCTGTGTGAAGAACGGAACCTGAGCCACCGTCCCCAGACGTATACCGCGGAATTCAACAGGTGCGCCCGGTTGCAGGCCGCGAATCGAATCTTTGAAGAACATCAGGTAATCAATATGTTTGGTGTACAGGGAATCCTGAATACTCTTCTGATCGTCAAACAGTCTGAAATCGGTCCCGGCAGGAACCGGCTGGCCTAAATCCCAGCCGTCTGGAATATCAAAGCTGACTCCGCCGCTAAACAGCGTCGCCAGCGATCCCATTTCCACACGCATCCCCTGCGAGGACATATCCACGGCAATCCCGCTGTCCTTCCAGAAACGCACGTTGCTGGTCACCAGGCGGTCGTTAGGCGCGCTGATAAAAAGCTGATAGCTAATTTTTCGCTTGGCCGTATCAAAGGTACTGGTTTCTACAGAGCCAACCCGATAGCCGCGGAACAGGACGGGGTCGCCCGGGTTGAGCTGCCCTGCTTTATTACTGTCCAGCGTGATTCGAATGCCTTTAGCATCCGGTGAGGCCAGCGGGGGAGAATCCAGCAGCTGATAGTCATCCGGACTTGGCCCTTTAGTACCGGGCTGAAGCTCAATGTATGCCCCGGAAAGTAAAGTGCTCAGCCCGCTGACGCCAGCCCTATCGATCTGCGGCTTCACCACCCAGAAGACGGAATCTTTATGCAGCAGCTTTTCCATACCGGCATTTAGACGGGCCTTAATTTCTACGTGCAGCAGGTCATCTGAGAGCACCGCACTTTCCACTACGCCCACGTCAACGCTGCGGCTTTTGATGGTGGTTTTCCCGCCCTCAATGCCTTCCGCGTTGGTGGTTATCAGGGTGACTTCTGGTCCCTGATGGCTGTAGTGATAAAACAAAATCCACGCACCGATAAGCGCGGTCACAATGGGGAAAATCCACACCGGCGACCAGTTTTTCACTTTCTGTACTTTTGCTTCCCCGCTTTTATTTTCCATGCTCAGACGACTCCTCATGAGTTGAATCTGGTGCGCGATCCCATGACAAGCGAGGGTCGAAGGTCATCGCTGCAAACATTGTCAAAATTACTACGAATGCAAACATTAAGGCGCCGATAGCCGGGTAAATGTTCATCAATCCCCCCATTCTTACCAGCGCAGAAAGGACCGCGATGACAAAAACGTCAATCATTGACCAGCGGCCGACAAATTCGACCACTTCGTAAATCAAATGCATACGCTCGCTGTCGCGTTTGCCGTGTCCGTTGGCATCCCAGCACAGCCAAGCAATGGCCAACATTTTCAGCGTCGGCACCATAATACTGGCGATAAAAATAACCATCGCGACCGGATAAGCCCCTTCTCCCCACAGCAAAATCACCCCGGCGAGAATCGTTGACGGATATTTACTGCCCAGCATTTCGGTAATCATAATCGGCAAAATATTCGCCGGCAGATATAACATGATGGAGGTAAACAGAAGCGCCAGCGTCCATTGCAGGCTGTGTTTGCGCCTGACGTGGCCTTTCGATTCGCAGCGCGGGCAAACCAGCTGCTCCTGCGGCAAAATGGCCGTGCAGCAGCGGCATGAACGCAAGCCCTGCCGGATGCCGGCCACGCCCACTTTTAGCGGCAGTTCTATAGCCGGCATCGGCGCAATGTCATCCCACAGCCAGCGGCGATCGACGCACTGAAACGCCAGCAGCTGCAAAATGCAAAACAGGCACCACGGAATAAAACTGCTGCCGACGCCGATATCGCCATAGGCCATCAGCTTGACGAAGCTGACCAGCACGCCGGCAAGAAAGATCTCGGCCATGCCCCAGGATTTAAGCTGGAATAAAATTCTCGCCATGTGCCGTTGCAGGCCGAGCGGCAAACTGATTCTGTTCACCAACAGCAGGATGGTTATCAGACAGAAAGTCGGTACGGCCTGCACAAACAGCATGAAGAACGTGCCGAGGCTGGCGTAATCCTCAGAGAACATCACTCCGGGGATTTCAAGCAGCGTAACCTCGCTGCTGATACCGGCAACCTTCATATTGATAAAAGGGAAGAGATTGGCCAGCAGCAGCATAAAAAGTGCCGCCAGCGCATAAGCCGTTGGCCGCTGACGCGGTGAAGCCCATTGCGTACTCAGTGTTGTGCCGCAACGTGGGCAGGCGGCCTTTTGGCCGTCCTGCAATGCTGGTAATGCCACCAGCAGGTCACATTGTGGACACAATATGTGCGAACGAGATTGATGCGTGGCACACATATCGGGTCTCCTTACATTACGCGCCGTTTTTCAGAGACTCGAGGTACTCCCAGCGTTCGAAAGCATCTTCCAGCGCTTTCTCGGCCGTGGCCAGTTCGCTCAATACTTTTTGCGTAGCGTCGTGCGGTTGGTTAAAGAATTCAGCATCGCCTACTTTCGCCTGAAGTTCGCCCAGTTCGGCCTCAAGCTGCTCAAGGCGTTGAGGTAGCTGCTCAAGTTCGCGCTGCAGGTTATAGCTTAGTTTGCTATTGCCGCGTTTAACAGTTTCTGCTTTCGCCGTTTCGGCGGCATTTTTGGAGGCCGCTGGCACTGAATCACGCAGCGAACGAGCCGACCCCTGCTGGCCTTTAGCGTCATGATAGCCGCCAACATAGCGGCCAACTTTGCCTTCGCCTTCGAAGATCCAACATTCGGTCACCGTGTTGTCTACAAACTGACGATCGTGACTGACCAGCATCACGGTGCCCTGATAGCCGTCAATCAGCTCTTCAAGCAGTTCCAGCGTTTCGACATCCAGGTCGTTGGTCGGTTCATCGAGGATCAGCAGGTTGCTGGGCTTTAGGAATAAACGCGCCAGCAGCAGACGGTTACGTTCCCCGCCGGACAGCGCGCGCACCGGCGTCATGGCGCGTTTAGGGTGGAACAGGAAGTCCTGCAGGTAGCCAAGTACGTGGCGTGGCTTGCCGTTGACCATCACTTCCTGCTTGCCTTCGGCCAGGTTGTCCATCACCGTGCGATCGGGATCGAGCTCCGCGCGGTGCTGGTCAAAGTAAGCGACTTCCAGCTTGGTGCCGCAGTGAACGCGGCCACTGTCGGCCTGGAGTTGACCGAGCATAATTTTCAGCAGCGTGGTTTTACCGCAGCCGTTTGGCCCCACCAGCGCAATTTTATCGCTGCGCTGCACCTGGGCTGAGAAATCTTTAACCAGGACTTTCTGCGCAATCTGATAGCAGACGTCTTCCATCTCGAAGACGATTTTGCCGGAGCGTGAAGCCTCTTCAACCTGCATTTTGGCGCTGCCCAGCACTTCACGACGTTCACCGCGCTCGCGGCGCATGGCTTTCAGCGCGCGAACGCGGCCTTCGTTACGCGTGCGTCGCGCTTTAATGCCCTGGCGAATCCATACTTCTTCCTGCGCCAGCTTGCGATCGAACTCGGCGTTTTGCAGTTCTTCCACGCGCAGCGCTTCTTCTTTCGCCAGCAGATACTGATCGTAATCACCCGGATAGGAAACCAGTTTACCACGGTCGAGATCGACAATACGGGTCGCCATATTGCGGATAAACGAACGGTCGTGCGAAATGAAAATAATGCTGCCCTGGAACTCTTTTAAGAAACCTTCCAGCCAGTCGATAGTTTCGATATCCAGGTGGTTCGTTGGCTCATCGAGCAGCAGCACGCGCGGTGAGCTGACCAGCGCCCGACCAAGGGCTGCCTTACGCAGCCAGCCGCCGGACAGCGCGGACAGCTCGGTATCCGCATCCAGCCCGAGCTGTTCGAGAACTTCATTAATGCGGCTATCAAGCTGCCAGAGATTCTGATGATCGAGAATTTCCTGAATACGCGCCATCTCGTTGAGATTTTTATCGCTCGGATCGGTCATCACTTTGTGGGAAATATCGTGATAGGCCTTCAGGTATTCCGCCTGCTCCTCAACGCCTTCAGCCACAAAGTCGTAAACGGTGCCCGCCACGTTGCGCGGTGGATCCTGTTGCAGACGAGCGACAATCAAATCCTGCTCGTAAACCATGCGCCCGTCGTCCAGCGGCACTTCACGGTTGAGGATTTTCATCAGCGTGGACTTACCCGCGCCGTTACGGCCTACGAGGCAGACGCGCTCGTTCTCTTCGATATGAAGTTCGGTATTGTCTAACAAAGGCGCGTCGCTAAACGACAGCCAGGCACCGTGCATACTAATCAATGACATGACAATTAATCCTTGGCTTTGTGGGTAACAAGCCAGCAGTTATGAATTTGGCGGTTGCGGGCGAAGTCCTGCGACAGGGTTTTTTGGGTAATTTCTTGCGCTTCAAGGCCAAGCTTAGCCAGCCCGTCAAAATCCATTTTGAAACCGCGTTTGTTGTTGGAGAACATGATAGTGCCGCCGCGGCGCAGCAGGCGCTTCAGATCCGTCATCAAATCGATGTGATCGCGCTGCACGTCAAAAGACTCTTCCATACGCTTTGAGTTCGAGAACGTTGGCGGATCGATAAAGATCAGGTCGAACTGTTCGTCGGTTTCACGCAGCCAGCCCAGGCAGTCGGCCTGAATCAGGCGATGATCGCGGCCGGTCAGGCCGTTGAGGCGCAGGTTGCGCTCCGCCCACTCCAGATAGGTGCGGGACATATCAACGGTGGTGGTGGTTTTCGCCCCGCCCAGACCGGCGTGAACCGTCGCGCTGCCGGTGTAGGCAAACAGGTTGAGGAAGTCTTTACCTTTGCTCATTTTGCCCAGCATGTAGCGGGCGATACGGTGATCGAGGAACAGGCCGGTATCGAGATAGTCGGTCAGGTTGACCCACAGGCGCGCGTTGTACTCGCTGACTTCCATGAAGTCGCCCTTCTCATCCATCTTCTGATACTGGCTTTTCCCCTTCTGGCGCTCGCGGGTTTTCAGAATCAGGCGATTGGACGGCAGCTTCAGCACGGAAAGCGTAGCGGCGATCACGTCAAACAGGCGCTGGCGCGCTTTGTTGGCGTCGACGGTCTTCGGCGGGGCATATTCCTGCACCACGACCCAGTCGCCGTAGCGGTCAACCGCAACGTTATAGTCAGGCAGGTCGGCATCATAAACGCGGTAGCATTCAATGCCTTCCTGGCGCGCCCATTTGTCGAGCTTCTTAATATTCTTGCGCAGGCGGTTGGCATAATCTTCCGCCAGCTGGCCACCCGCCGTGCCGGAAGCATTTTCCGCCAGCTGGTAGTTTTTCTGCACGCAGTCCAGCGGGCCGTTTTTGGCTTTGAACTGGCGATCCGCACGCAGCTGTAAGCAGCTCAGCAAATCAGGTGAGGCGCTGAACAGCGACAGATTCCAGCCGCCAAACTGCGACTTCATATTGCGGCCCAGCAGGCTGTGCAGAGCAATCAGCGCCGGTTCGCTGTCCAGACGTTCGCCGTAAGGCGGGTTGCTGACAACCGTGCCCGTCGGGCCTTCCGGCAGCGGATTAGTCAATTTGGCAACGTCTTTCACTTCATAGGTAATAAGATCGGCCAGCCCGGCGCGACGGGTATTGGCGCGCGCGCGTTCAATCACGCGGGAATCATTATCGGAGCCAAAGAAACGAGAGGTGTAGTCGCCAAGGCCTTTTCGGGCGCGAACCTGCGCCTCGGTGGTCACTTCTTTCCACAGCTCAACGTCATGTTTCGCCCAGCCGAGGAAGCCCCAGCGTTTGCGATGCAGGCCAGGAGCGCGGTCGGTGGCGATCATTGCCGCTTCAATCAGCAGCGTACCGGAACCGCACATCGGATCGAGCAGCGGCGTGCCCGGCTGCCAGCCGGAACGCATCACAATAGCCGAAGCCAGCGTTTCTTTAATCGGCGCGGCGCCGGTAGCGTCACGATAGCCGCGCTGATGCAGGCCTTCACCGCTTAAATCCAGCGCGATGCTGGCGGTGTCTTTATTCAGCCAGACGTTAATACGCAAATCCGGCTGCTCGCGATCGACGTTTGGACGCGGCAGGTTTTTGCGCGTGAATGAGTCGACAATCGCATCTTTTACCTTAAGCGCGCCGTACTGGCTGTTGCGAATAGTTTCGTTCAGGCCGCTGAAATGCACCGCGAAAGTGGCGTCCGGGCCAAAGATTGCCGGCCAGTCGATAACCTGCACGCCCAGATACAAATCCAGGTCGCTGTAGACCTTACATTCGCTCAGCGGCAGCAGGATGCGTGACGCCAGGCGGCTCCACATCAGGCTTTGATAGACCAGACGAGAATCCCCCTGGTAATGTACGCCGCCCTGAACTACCTGGCAGTTTTGTGCACCCAGTCCTTCCAGTTCAGTTTTTAACAGCTCTTCGAGCCCACGCGCCGTACTGGCAAACAGAGAATTCATATCGTCACTTATCGGTAAAAAAAGAAAAATAGTGGCGCATTATAGCTAATCCGCCACGCATGTCATAAAGTTGCCCATCTTATATTTTAACTCTCCTCCGGCATTCAGGCTGCCGCCGACTTCCTTGCAGCCCTAAGTCACGCCGGGGACACGCACGGAGGGCGCATGATCAGCTTATCCCAACTTTATATTCATCCGGTTAAATCCATGCGCGGCCTCGCCCTTTCGCATGCACAGGTCGCCACCAGCGGGCTGGCGTTTGACCGTATATTTATGATCACCGAGCCGGATGGCACCTTTATTACCGCGCGTCAGTTTCCGCAGATGGTGTTGTTTACTCCGGCGCTCCTGCAGGATGGTTTATATCTCAGCGCCGCTGACGGCAGCAGCGCCAGCGTGCGATTTGCCGATTTCGAACAACAGCCTGCCGCAACTGAAGTTTGGGGCAACCATTTCACCGCGCTTATCGCGCCGGAAGAGATAAACAGCTGGCTGAGCGGTTTATTTTCTCGTCCCGTGCAGCTGCGCTGGGTCGGCGAAACGCTGACACGCCGGGTTAAACGCTTTGAAGAAGTGCCGCTGTCCTTTGCCGACGGCTTCCCGTTCCTGCTGACCAACGAAGCCTCGCTGCGCGATTTACAAAATCGCTGCCCGGCCAGCGTGAAAATGATTCAGTTCCGCCCGAATCTGGTGGTCTCCGGCGCGCAGGCCTGGGCGGAAGATACCTGGCAGGTGGTGCGCATTGGCGGCATTACTTTTGACGTGGCAAAACCGTGCAGCCGCTGCATTTTCACCACCGTCAGCCCGGAAAAAGGTCGTAAGCATCCTTCCGGCGAGCCGCTTGCCACGCTACAAAGCTTCCGCACCGCGCAGGACAACGGCGACGTAGACTTTGGGCAAAACCTGATTGCCCGCAACAGCGGCGTGATTCGCGTTGGCGACGAACTGGAGGTGCTGGCCACCAAACCCGCCAGAGTTTACGGCGCGGGCGCAGCCGAAGAAGAGATCGAACCTTTCGAGCAGCACGAAAGCGTCGTGGCAATTGACTGGGCGGGCCAGTCGTTCAAGGGCAACAATCAGCAAATTCTGCTCGAGCAGCTGGAGCAACAGGGCATTCGCGTCCCCTACTCCTGTCGGGCAGGAATTTGCGGCAGCTGCCGGGTCCAGTTGCTGGAAGGAGAAGTGAAAGCGTTGAAGAAGAGCGCCGTGGGTGCCGATGGCACAATATTGTGCTGTAGCTGCGTGCCAGCCGGTGACGTAAAGCTGGAAACGCTTTAAACCGCCTGGTCGAGACTGAGGCTGTTGCGTGCGGGCTGAGGTTTCAGTCTGTCATTCATCACTTTAATCGCATCGCCCAGCTGCATCGTGCGGCCGGCGAGCATCAGTCCGGGCTGGGCCAGCAGGCACAGCGCGGCGTTGTCGCCGCTTTCTACCACCAGCAGGTTCACCTGCTGCATATCTTCACTCAGCCACACGCAGGCCGCATCGCCCGCAAGCGGCTGCCACTCTTCGCCGTGGGAGACAAAATGCCAGCTTTTTGGCATTTGCGGTTTGAGATAACGAATGGCGACCAGCGCGTTCAGTACCAGCTCTGCACGGTGCTCATTGCTTAACGGAAGCTCGCGGCATTTCTCGTCAAAGGAGAAAAATAACGCCGCATCATCAACACAAAACCCTGAGTTTTCAAACGCATCCGGCGTAAGCATTTTGCGCGGAAAACGGGACCGAAAAATCATTCCATTGGCCAAATCGAGCATCATTCGATCGTGCTCTTCATCGTAATACCAACGCCAACTATCGTCCGGTTTAATCCGCATATTTATTGACCCTTTCGTTTATTCCGCAAACTTAAAACATCCATGTCGCCGTCTGGTTAAATGCCATATTAATAAAAGACCAATATGATTAATTTAGCAACAGCAACGGAATATAAAACAACCAGGGCCGAAAATAAAGCCCTGGTTGTCTGGAAATGATAAAGCTTAGAGATGGGTGACGATATCTTTTATCAGCGGTGGGCCTTTAAATATGAAGCCAGAATAAATCTGCACCAGCGATGCACCCGCAGCCATTTTCTCACGGGCCGCAATCACCGAATCAATTCCGCCAACGCCAATGATGGGCAGCTGACCTTTTAATTCCTGCGCCAGCCGGCGAATAATTTCTGTGCTTTTAAGCTGAACCGGGCGACCGCTTAAGCCACCCGTTTCATCACAATATTTCATGCCCTGCACGACGTTGCGATCCAGCGTAGTATTCGTTGCGATGACCCCATCAATATTATGGCGAACTAAGCTATCTGCCACCTGGATCAATTCTTCTTCGGAAAGATCCGGAGCGATCTTGACGGCCACCGGAACATATTTATGATGCAATTCCTGCAACGCCTGCTGCTTATTTTTTATCGCACTTAAAAGATCGTCCAGCGCTTCGCCGTATTGCAGCGAGCGTAATCCTGGCGTATTCGGTGACGATATATTGATCGCAATATAGCCAGCATATGGATAAATTTTATCCATACAGATCAAATAGTCGTCTTTGCCCTGTTCAACCGGCGTGTCTTTATTCTTACCAATATTAATGCCCAGCACGCCGTCAAAATGAGCCTTTTTAACGTTCTCGACCAGGTTATCTACGCCGAGATTATTAAATCCCATGCGGTTAATTAGCCCTTCCGCCTCAACCAGACGGAAGATGCGCGGCTTGTCGTTGCCCGGCTGAGGACGCGGCGTTACGGTGCCGATTTCGATTGAGCCAAAGCCCATCGCGCCAAACGCGTCAATACATTCGCCGTTTTTATCCAGGCCCGCGGCCAGGCCAAGAGGGTTCTTAAAAGTCAGCCCCATGCAGTTAACCGGTTTAGACGGCACGTTCTGGCGTATGAACCACTCAAGCGGCGTACCTGTCACGCGACGTAATAGCTGGAATGTGGCTTCATGAGCGCGCTCGGGATCGAGCTGGAAAAGGGCTTTACGAACGAAGGGGTAGTACATGAACTCTCCTGGATTCCGGTGGGCAGACCGGGGCCGTATTATTATCGATCGCGCGGGTGAATGGAATTGACCTGCAACAAAAAAGTCCGTTTGGGCGCAATCGTTTTCTCTCCCTGCTCGCTTCTTATTCAATTTTTGGCATTTGTTTATCAAATAAATCATTTAGTGGAATAACGCCGCTCTGCCACTATCCCCTTTAATTGTTATCAAAGTTAACGATAAGCAAACAATTAGTTATAAGGAGTAGAGATGCGCGTGATTACCCTTGCCGGAAGCCCTCGCTTCCCGTCCCGTTCCAGCGCCCTGCTGGAGTACGCCCGAGAAAAATTAAGCGCCCTGGATGTCGAGGTGTGCCACTGGCATCTGCAAAACTTTGCGCCGGAAGATTTGCTCTATGCACGCTTTGAAAGTCCGGCCCTGAAAGCGCTTGTTGAACAGCTCGCAGACGCAGACGGGCTGATTATCGCCACGCCCGTTTATAAAGCTTCTTTCGCCGGGGCGTTGAAAACGCTGCTGGACCTGCTGCCTGAGCGCGCGCTGGAAAAGAAAGTCGTCCTGCCGCTGGCCACCGGCGGCACCGTGGCGCATATGCTTGCCGTAGATTATGCCCTCAAGCCCGTGCTGAACGCTCTGAAAGCGCAGGAGATTCTGCACGGCGTCTTTGCCGATGATTCGCAGGTCGCGGACTACCAGCACAAACCCGTCTTCACCGCCAACCTGCAACAACGGCTGGATGTGGCGCTGGAAACCTTCTGGCAGGCATTACACCGCCGTGATTTCTCTGTTGCCTCTCCTTTTAGCCCGCAGGGAGTCGCCCATGTTTAATTTCCTCAAACGCACGGCCCCATGGCTCGTTTTAACCGGCGCGTTCGGCCTGAGCCTCGCAGCGAATGCCGCGGCTTCGGCCCCCGAACAGCTGCGCATCGGCTATCAAAAAGGATCCGTCAGCATGGTGCTGGCCAAGAGCCACCGGTTCCTTGAACAACGTTACCCGGAAACCAAAATATCCTGGATTGAGTTTCCCGCAGGCCCGCAGATGCTAGAGGCGCTGAATGTAGGCAGCATTGATTTGGGCAGCACCGGCGATATTCCGCCTATTTTTGCCCAGGCTGCCGGGGCCGATCTCGTTTACGTCGGCTCCGAACCCGCCAAGCCTAAAGCGGAAGTGATCCTCGTGCCCGAGAACAGCCCGCTAAAAACCGTGGCCGATTTGAAAGGCCATAAGGTGGCCTTCCAGAAAGGCTCAAGCTCGCACAATCTCGTCCTGCGGGCGCTGCAAAAAGCCGGGCTTAACTTTACCGATATTCAGCCGGCTTATTTAACTCCGGCGGATGCTCGCGCCGCGTTCCAGCAGGGTAACGTTGATGCCTGGGCAATCTGGGACCCCTACTATTCTGCTGCCCTGCTTAACGGCGGGGTCAGAGTGCTGGCCGACGGCACCGGGCTCAACCAAACGGGCTCGTTCTACCTTGCCTCGCGCCCGTACACCGAGCAAAACGGTGAGTTTTTACAAAACGTCCTGAAAGCCTTCAGCGAGGCCGATGCTCTGACCCGCAGCAAACGCGCGGAAAGCGTAGCCCTGCTGGCGAAGATGATGGGCCTGCCGGAGCCGGTCATCGCGACCTATTTTGACCATCGGCCTCCTACAGAAATAACTCCGGTCAGCGCGGCCACGGCTGATAAGCAGCAGCACACCGCCGACCTGTTTTACGACAACCATTTAGTTCCCGTCAAAGTCGACATTCGCACCCGCATCTGGCAGCCCGCCGGTGCTGTAAAAGGAGATAAATCATGAGCCTCAATCTGTTCTGGTTTCTGCCCACCCACGGCGACGGCCACTACTTAGGCAGCAACGATGCGGCCCGCCCAACCGACTATGGCTATTTGCAGCAAATCGCCCAGGCGGCAGACAGGTTTGGATTTACCGGCGTGCTGATCCCCACCGGGCGCTCATGCGAGGACGCCTGGCTCGTCGCCGCTTCCATGATTCCGGTGACGCAGCGGCTGAAGTTTCTGGTCGCCCTGCGCCCGAGCGTAGTTTCCCCAACCGTTGCCGCTCGTCAGGCCGCCACGCTGGACAGACTTTCCAACGGACGCGCGCTGTTTAATCTCGTGACCGGCAGCGATCCGGAAGAGCTGGCCGGAGACGGCGTGTTTCTCGATCACACGGAGCGCTACGAAGCCTCCGCAGAATTTACCCGCGTCTGGCGGCGCGTGCTGGAAGGCGAAACGGTGGACTACGAAGGCAAGCACATCAGGGTGAAAGGCGCGAAGCTGCTGTTCAGGCCCGTGCAGCAGCCTCGCCCTCCGCTCTACTTTGGCGGCTCGTCTGACGTCGCTCAGGATCTTGCCGCCGAGCAGGTCGATCTTTATCTGACGTGGGGAGAGCCACCGCATCTGGTGAAAGAGAAGATTGAACAGGTGCGGGCCAAAGCCGCCGCACAGGGCCGCACGGTAAGATTTGGCATCCGTCTGCACGTCATCGTGCGCGAAACAAATGAAGAAGCCTGGCAGGCCGCTAATCGCCTGATTTCCCAGCTCGATGAGGACACCATCGCTAAAGCCCAGGCCGCTTTCGCCCGCACTGATTCCGTAGGGCAGCACCGCATGGCGGCCCTGCACGGCGGCAAACGCGACAGGCTGGAAATCAGCCCTAACCTGTGGGCTGGCGTAGGTCTGGTACGCGGCGGTGCGGGCACGGCGCTGGTTGGCGATGGTCCAACCGTCGCCGCCCGTATTAATGAATACGCGGCGCTCGGCATCGACAGTTTTATCTTCTCCGGCTACCCGCATCTGGAAGAGGCGTACCGCGTTGGCGAACTGCTGTTCCCTCACCTGGACGTTGCCATACCTGAAATCCCGCAGCCTCGACAGCAGCAGGAAAGGGGCGAAGTGGTAGCCAACGACTTTATTCCACGCAAAGTCGCGCAGAGCTAAGGAGCAGCGATGACCCACGGCACTCGCAAACTTTTACTGCGCCTGGCCCCATGGGCGCTTCCGGTGGCCACTATCGCCGTCTGGCAGCTGGCGTCTTCCGTCGGCTGGCTTTCAACCCGCATTCTTCCCTCACCAGAAGGCGTGGTGGTCACTTTCTGGCGGCTTTCCGCCAGCGGCGAGCTATGGCAACACCTGGCGATCAGCTCCTGGCGCGCGGCGATCGGCTTCAGCATCGGAGGGTCGCTGGGTTTGATTCTCGGGCTAATCAGCGGCCTTTCGCGCTGGGGGGAGCGCCTGCTGGATACGTCGATTCAGATGCTGCGCAACGTGCCGCATCTGGCACTGATCCCGCTGGTGATCCTGTGGTTCGGCATTGACGAAACCGCCAAGATTTTCCTCGTGGCACTCGGCACGCTGTTCCCCATCTATATCAACACCTGGCACGGCATTCGTAACATTGATCGTGGCCTGCTGGAGATGGCGCGCAGCTACGGTTTGTCTGGCTTTAGCCTGTTCAGCCAGGTGATTTTACCCGGCGCTCTGCCGTCGATAATGGTTGGCGTGCGCTTTGCCCTCGGCCTGATGTGGCTGACGCTTATCGTCGCCGAAACCATTTCCGCCAATTCAGGCATCGGCTATCTGGCGATGAACGCCCGCGAATTCCTGCAAACCGACGTCGTCGTGGTCGCCATTATTCTTTATGCCCTGCTCGGCAAGCTGGCCGACGTCAGCGCGCAGCTGCTGGAGCGAATCTGGCTGCGCTGGCATCCGGCCTGGCAGTTAAAGGAGGAAACCGTATGAATACCGCTCGTTTAAATCAGGGGACGCCGCTGCTGCTTGAAAGCGTGACTAAACGCTACGGCGATAAAACGATTCTCAACGAGCTGGCGCTGCATATTCCCGCCGGACAGTTTGTGGCCGTGGTTGGGCGAAGCGGAGGCGGAAAAAGCACGCTGCTGCGCCTGCTAGCCGGGCTGGAGCAGCCTACGGGCGGAACGCTACTGGCCGGTAACGCTCCGCTGCGTGAGAGCCAGGACGACACGCGGCTGATGTTCCAGGACGCGCGCCTGCTGCCCTGGAAGTCGGTGATTGATAACGTCGGCCTGGGCCTGAAAGGTAACTGGCGGGATGCGGCCAGACAGGCTCTGGCCGCCGTTGGGCTGGAATCCCGCGCCAGGGAGTGGCCCGCGGCGCTGTCCGGCGGGCAGAAACAGCGTGTGGCGCTGGCTCGGGCGCTCATTCATCGTCCGGGGCTGCTGCTGCTTGATGAACCGCTCGGCGCGCTGGACGCGCTGACGCGCATTGAGATGCAGGATTTAATCGTCTCACTCTGGCAGGAACACGGCTTTACCGTGCTGTTGGTCACGCACGACGTCAGCGAGGCCGTGGCCATGGCGGATCGCGTGCTGCTGATTGAAGACGGCAAGATTGGGCTGGATTTGACGGTGGATTTACCGCGTCCGCGCAGGCTGGGATCGGTCAGGCTGGCTGAGCTGGAGTCGCAGGTGCTGGAACGGGTGATGAAACGTCAGGGGGAAGAACCGGTCCGCGCGGTGCGAACCGGCTAAATGCCTGGCCTCACCCCGCTGGGGTGAGGCCAATGTTTAAGCTAATGCCTTGCTGATTTTCTCGAACAGATCGCCGGAAAGATTCTCCAGCCCTTTCAGCTGCTCAAGCGCGGCGCGCATCATCGCCTGGCGTTTGGCATCATAGCGTTTCAGACGAATCAACGGCTCAATCAGGCGGGAAGCGACCTGCGGGTTACGGCGGTTCAGCTCGCTGAGCATTTCCACCATAAACCGATAGCCGCTGCCGTCTTCCGCGTGGAATGCCGCCGGGTTGCTCGCCGCAAACGCGCCAATCAGGGAGCGGATACGGTTCGGGTTGCCGAGGCTGAACGAACGGTGGTTGAGCAGCTCACGCACCTTCGCCAGCGTATCGACCGCCGGGCTTGTCGCCTGCAGGATGAACCATTTATCCATGACCAGACCGTCTTTGTGCCACTTCTCATCGTAGTGAGCCATCAGCTCGTCGCGGCAAGGAAGCTGCGCCGCGACCGCCGCAGACAGGGCCGCAATGCTGTCGGTCATGTTATCGGCCGCTTCATACTGGCCGCGCACCAGCGTTTCCGCCAGCTCCTGCTCACCAAAGGCCAGGTAACGCAGGCAGACATTGCGCAGCGCGCGCTTGCCAATATCCTCATGCTCCACGCGATAAGCATCCAGCCGGTTGGCGTTGTACACCGCGAGGAACTCGTCGGCCAGCTCGGTTGCCAGCGTCCGGGTCAGCGCTTCGTGAACTTCCGCAATGGCGATCGGATCGATTTTGGCAAACAGCTCGGCAATTTCATTCTGCGAAGGCAGCGTGAGGATTTCTGCGGCCAGCGCCGGATCGATTTTCTCATCCAGCAGCACGGCGCGGAAGGCATCCGCCACGTGCAGAGGCAAAGACAGCGGCTGCTTCTGCTGGCTGCGGTTGACGTTGAGCTTCACATAGGTTGCCAGCAGACTTTGCGCCGCGTCCCAGCGGGAGAAATCGTTGCGGGCATGGCGCATCAGGAAGGTCAGTTGCTGATCGCTCCAGTTGTATTCAAGCTTCACCGGCGCAGAGAACTCGCGCAGCAGCGATGGCACCGGCTGGAAGTAGACGTTATCGAACACGAAAGTCTGTTCGGCCTGAGTCACGTTCAGCACGTGGTGGATCGGGTGACCGTCTTTTTGCAGCGGGATAACTTTTCCATCGTTATCATAAAGTTCAATATCGAACGGGATGTGCAGCGGCTGCTTTTCCTGCTGTTCAGCGGTAGGCGGCGTCATCTGGCTGATGGTCAGCCGATACTGCTCGGTTTCAGGGTTGTAGTCGTCACGCACGCTGACCGTTGGCGTACCCGCCTGGCTGTACCAGCGGCGGAAATGTGACAGATCAACGTTAGAGGCGTCTTCCATCGCCTGCACGAAGTCATCGCAGGTCGCCGCGCTGCCGTCGTGACGTTCAAAGTACAGCTGCATGCCTTTCTGGAAATTCTCTTCGCCCAGCAGCGTGTGCAGCATGCGAATCACTTCCGCCCCTTTCTCATACACGGTCAGGGTGTAGAAGTTATTCATTTCGATGACTTTGTCCGGGCGAATCGGATGGGCCATCGGACTTGCATCTTCGGCAAACTGCATCGCACGCATGGTGCGCACATTATGAATACGGTTTACCGCACGTGAGCCAAGATCCGAGCTAAATTCCTGGTCGCGGAAGACCGTCAGGCCCTCCTTCAGACTCAGCTGGAACCAGTCGCGGCAGGTTACGCGGTTACCGGTCCAGTTGTGGAAATATTCGTGGCCGATAACGCGTTCAATATCCAGATAGTCTTTGTCGGTCGCGGTATCGGTGCGCGCCAGAACGTATTTGGAGTTAAAGACGTTGAGGCCTTTATTCTCCATCGCGCCCATGTTGAAGAAGTCCACGGCGACAATCATATAGATGTCGAGGTCGTATTCGAGGCCAAAGCGGGTTTCGTCCCACTTCATGGACGCTTTCAGCGAGGTCATTGCCCAGCTGGCGCGGTCCAGATTACCGCGATCGACAAACAGCTCCAGCGCAACGTCGCGCCCCGAGCGGGTTTTAAAGCTGTCGCGCAGCACGTCAAAATCGCCCGCCACCAGCGCAAACAGGTAGCAAGGTTTGGGGAACGGATCCTGCCACTGCACCCAGTGGCGGCCATTTTCCAGCGCCCCCTCGGCAACACGGTTGCCGTTGGAGAGTAAATAAGGGTATTTCGTTTTATCGGCAATGATTTTGGTGGTGAAGCGAGCGAGCACGTCCGGGCGGTCGAGATACCAGGTAATGTGGCGGAAGCCTTCGGCCTCGCACTGGGTGCAAAGCGCTTCGCCAGACTGATAAAGGCCTTCAAGCGCGGTATTAGCAGAAGGATTGATTTCATTCACGATGGTCAATGTGAAGGCATCCGGGAGCTGCTCGAGGACTAGCGTGTTCTCTTCGAGGCGGTAGTTCGTCCAGGCTTTGTCGTTAACATGAACGCCGATCAGCTTAAGGTCGCCCCCGTCAAGACGCAGCGCGGCATCTGCGGCACCCTGACGGCTGACGTTGCTGACCGCGGTGACCAGGGTTTTTGTGGCATCCAGGTCAAAGGTCAAATCGATATCGCTAATCGTATAATCCGGCGCGCGGTAGTCGTGGCGGTATTTGGCTTGTGGCTGTTGTGTCATAAAAAACCTTTTACATCGTCCGTAAGTTATCGGGGTTCAGTCTATTCCTGTTGCGTTAATGTTGCCACGCAGAATCTTCATCTTTTCAGGGCAAATCTCGCAGATTGCTACATCTGTTTAACATGCGGCACAAATTGCCCTCGACCCGAAACCCCCCTTGTGTTGTGATCTGGGTTTAATAAACAGATAATCAGGGTATACTCCTGCGTCTTTATCTGATCTTAGCCCTTGATGGAAACGCTCCAGTGAGAGGATGCTGCAACGCGCCATGACACGACACGCTTCCCCGATTTTGCAAACGCTACTGGATACTGACGCCTATAAGCTTCATATGCAGCAGGCGGTATTCCACCGTTATCACGACGTGAGCGTCGCGGCCGAGTTTCGCTGCCGCGGTGACGATCTGCTGGGCATTTACGCAGATGCAATCCGTCAACAGGTCGACAATATGCAGCACCTCGCGCTCAGCGACGAGGAGTTTGGCTGGCTTGAGGAGCTGCCTTTCTTTGAAGCAGATTACCTCGCCTGGCTGCGTACCTTCCGCTACGACCCCACTCAGGTTCAAATCACCAACAATAAAGGCCACCTCGACATTCGTCTGACCGGCCCGTGGCGCGAAGTGATCATGTGGGAAGTGCCGCTGCTGGCCGTGATCAGCGAAGTGGTGCACCAGCACCGTTCTCCCGGCGTAACTCCGCAAATGGCGCTTGAGCATCTCGAAAGCAAACTGCTCGAGTTCAAACAGCTTACGGCGGATATCGATCTTTCCGCTTTTCGCCTGATGGACTTCGGCACGCGCCGTCGTTTCTCGCGCGAGGTGCAGGCCGCTATCGTTGGTCGCCTCCAGCGGGAACCGTGGTTTGTTGGCACCAGCAATTACGATCTGGCCCGCCGTTTGAACCTGACGCCGATGGGCACTCAGGCGCACGAATGGTTCCAGGCGCATCAGCAGATCAGTCCGGTGTTAGCAAACAGCCAGCGGGCAGCGCTGCAGGCCTGGCTCGATGAATACCCTGACCAGTTAGGTATCGCCCTCACCGACTGCATCACCATGGATGCGTTCCTGCGCGATTTCGGCCCCGAGTTCGCCAATATTTATCAGGGCCTGCGCCATGATTCCGGGGATCCGGTTGAATGGGGTGAAAAGGCTATCGCGCATTATCTGAAGCTGGGCATCGACCCAATGACCAAAGTACTGGTGTTTTCCGATAATCTCGATTTACAGAAGGCCGTGGAGCTGTATAAGCATTTCGCCTCGCGGGTGAATCTGAGCTTCGGTATCGGCACCCGTCTGACGTGCGATATCCCACAGGTGAAACCGCTGAATATTGTTATTAAACTGGTGGAATGTAACGGCAAACCGGTCGCTAAGCTTTCCGACAGCCCGGGCAAAACAATCTGCCACGATAAAGCTTTTGTGCGCGCCCTGCGCAAGGCTTTCGATCTGCCATTGGTCAAAAAAGCCAGCTGAGTTAATCCATTCCCGTGAACGGCGGCAATGCCATTCACGGGTTTTCACTCTTTCCCTCTTTTCTTCCTTATTTCTTCATTTCCCATGCGATTTCTGCTTGTCTGATGGCGCGTGACAGGTAACATAGATATCCCCCAATTGTGGGTCACTTATTTTTGTCATTGACCATTTAATAGAGAGCAAATTATGAGCGTTGTGCCTGTAGCCGACGTACTCCAGGGCCGCGTAGCCGTTGACAGTGAAGTCACCGTGCGCGGGTGGGTGCGTACCCGAAGAGATTCAAAAGCTGGTATTTCCTTCCTCGCCGTCTATGACGGTTCCTGCTTCTCTCCTGTACAGGCCGTCATCAATAATTCTCTGCCCAATTACAATGAGGACGTGCTGCGCCTGACTACCGGCTGTTCGGTCGTCGTCACGGGTAAAGTGGTGGAATCTCTTGGTCAGGGCCAGAGCTTTGAAATTCAGGCCAGTCAGGTAGAAGTGACCGGCTGGGTTGACGATCCGGATACCTATCCGATGGCGGCCAAACGCCACAGCATTGAATACCTGCGTGAAGTCGCTCACCTGCGTCCGCGCACCAACATGATTGGCGCAGTGGCGCGTGTTCGCCATACGCTGGCCCAGGCGCTGCATCGCTTCTTCCATGAAAACGGTTATTTCTGGGTTTCCACTCCGCTGATCACCGCTTCCGATACCGAAGGTGCCGGCGAGATGTTCCGCGTTTCCACGTTGGATCTCGAAAACCTGCCTCGCACCGATGCGGGTAAAATCGATTTCGATAAAGACTTCTTTGGTAAAGAAGCGTTCCTGACCGTATCCGGCCAGCTGAACGGCGAAACCTACGCCTGCGCGTTGTCCAAAGTTTATACCTTTGGCCCAACCTTCCGCGCAGAAAACTCCAACACCAGCCGCCACCTGGCGGAATTCTGGATGCTGGAGCCAGAAGTTGCCTTTGCAAACCTCGATGACGTAGCGGGCCTGGCTGAAGCCATGCTGAAATACGTCTTCAAGGCCGTGCTTGAAGAGCGTATGGACGACATGGAGTTCTTCGCCGAGCGCGTAGATAAAGATGCCGTTAGCCGCCTGCAACGTTTCATCGAAGCGGACTTCGCCCAGGTTGATTACACCGATGCGGTAACCATTCTTGAACAATGCGGTCAGAAATTTGAAAACCCGGTTTACTGGGGCGTCGATCTTTCTTCCGAGCACGAGCGCTATCTGGCCGAGCAGCACTTCAAGGCGCCGGTAGTCGTGAAAAATTACCCGAAAGACATTAAGGCCTTCTATATGCGCCTTAACGAAGACGGTAAGACCGTCGCGGCAATGGACGTTCTGGCTCCGGGCATCGGCGAAATCATCGGTGGCTCCCAGCGTGAAGAACGTTTAGACGTGCTGGATGCGCGTATGGCCGAGATGGGCCTGAATAAAGAAGATTATTGGTGGTATCGCGATCTGCGTCGCTACGGCACCGTGCCGCACTCAGGCTTTGGCCTTGGGTTCGAACGCCTGATTGCCTACGTGACCGGCGTACAAAACGTACGCGACGTGATTCCATTCCCACGCACGCCGCGTAACGCAAGCTTCTAACTACCTGCTTTGATTAAAGGCCAGCTTTGCTGGCCTTTCTTTTATTCACGCACCCTGTGTCGTTTTTCTTCAACGAAAGTTAAACAAACGTCAATTTCAACCCCGTCTCCTAACTTCCCCGTTACGAAGTATGTCATCGACATAAACATTCACAAATTTGTCAGTTCTTTTACTGTGGGAATATGGACGATCGTTGGCTTAGCACATTTGGATAAAAAGCACACAGATGTCTGGACATCCAAATAAGCAACATAAAATAAACAAATGTAAATGAATCGTAATGAAAGATTTTCATTATGCGGATTAAACATAAGTAATTCATATATATAAGTTAGGAATCGTTAACTATTTGACCAAGGAGTACAGAAATTTGAATTGGTTCACAAAGTTCCCAAAAATAAACATTTAGTTACACATGCTTTCCAATTGTTACCCTGTTTAGACATTTGTAGCACTTTCAGGCTAGCGAAACGGTTTCATGGATGGAAAGATGCCTGACAGATACAGAAAGACACCAAACTCTCATCAATGGTTCCGTAAAGAATTATTGACGGCAGTGGCAGGTGTCCATAAAAACCAATGAGGGTAATAAATAATGATGAAGCGCAATATTCTGGCAGTGGTTATCCCTGCTCTGCTGGTAGCCGGTGCAGCTAACGCTGCAGAAATCTATAACAAAGACGGCAACAAAGTTGACTTATACGGTAAAGCTGTAGGTCTGCATTATTTCTCTAAAAACAACGGCGACAACGCTTACGCAGGTAACGGCGATCAGACTTATGCCCGTCTTGGTTTCAAAGGGGAAACTCAAATTAATGACCAACTGACCGGTTACGGCCAGTGGGAATACCAGTTCTCTGGTAGCACTGCAGAGTCTGAAGGGACAGCAGGCAGCAAAACCAAAACGCGTCTGGCCTTCGCGGGTCTGAAATTCGGCGACGCCGGTTCTTTCGACTACGGTCGTAACTACGGTCTGGTTTATGATGCAATCGGTATCACCGATATGCTGCCAGAATTCGGTGGCGACACTGGCTCAAGCGACAACTTCTTCGTGGGTCGTTCTACCGGTCTTGCAACTTACCGTAACAGCGACTTCTTCGGTCTGGTTGACGGCCTGAACTTCGGTGTTCAGTACCTGGGTAAAAACGAGCGTTCTGATATCTCCAAAGCTAACGGCGACGGCTGGGCGACTTCTCTGAGCTATGACGTTGACGGCTTCGGTATCGTAGGTGGTTACGGCGCAGCAGACCGCACCAACCTTCAGGAAGCTGACGGTAAAGGTGAGAGAATTGAGCAGTGGGCAACAGGCCTGAAATATGATGCGAACAACATCTATCTGGCAGCGCTGTACGGTGAAACTCGTAACTCAACTTACATCAGCAACAGCGTTGGTTTTGCTAATAAAACTCAGGACTTCTCTGTTGTCGCTCAGTACCAGTTCGACTTCGGCCTGCGTCCATCCATCGCTTACTACAAATCCAAAGCGAAAGATGTAGCTGGTGTTGGTGATGAAGATTTCATCAACTACATCGAAGTTGGCGCAACCTACTACTTCAACAAAAACATGTCTACCTACGTTGATTACATCATCAACCAGATCGACAGCGACAACAAACTGGGCGTGGGTTCCGACAACACCGCCGCAGTGGGTATCGTTTACCAGTTCTAATTATTCGACAACTTAGTTGTCTGAATAGAGAAAAGCAGGGCTTCGGCCCTGTTTTTTTATGCCTGAAAAATGAAAAAACTCAGGTTGTGAAGCCGGTTGTTTCTTTTTGTCGCAAACGGTTGGCATTTGTGAAAACAGCGGTTAACCTGAGTACGTTTGTCCCTTCGATATCACAATGGAACCTCGTCATGTTTGAGAACATTACCGCTGCCCCTGCCGATCCAATTCTTGGCCTGGCCGATCTGTTTCGTGCCGATGACCGCCCAACTAAAATTAACCTCGGTATTGGCGTTTACAAGGATGAAACCGGTAAAACGCCCGTGCTGACCAGCGTTAAAAAAGCTGAAGCCTGGCTGCTGGAAAATGAAAATACCAAAAACTATCTGGGCATAGACGGTATTCCTGAATTTGGTCACTGCACCCAGGAATTGCTGTTTGGCAAAGGTAATGCAATCAGCGAAGCCAAACGCGCGCGTACCGCGCAAACCCCAGGTGGTACCGGCGCACTTCGTGTAGCAGCTGATTTCCTGGCAAAGAACACTTCTGCAAAACGTGTATGGGTAAGCAACCCAAGCTGGCCAAACCATAAAAGCGTGTTTAACTCCGCGGGTCTGGAAGTATGCGAATACGCTTATTACGACGCAGAAAAACACGCGCTGGATTTCGAAGGGCTGATGAATAGCCTGCAGGCAGCGCAAGCGGGCGATGTAGTGCTGTTCCACGGCTGCTGCCATAACCCAACCGGAATCGATCCAACTTTAGAGCAGTGGCAAGCTCTTGCGAAAATGTCGCAGGAAAAAGGCTGGCTGCCGCTGTTCGACTTCGCCTATCAGGGCTTTGCCCGTGGCCTGGAAGAAGATGCTGAAGGCCTGCGCGTCTTTGCCGCCAGCCACAAAGAGCTGATTGTTGCCAGCTCCTATTCCAAGAATTTTGGTTTATATAACGAGCGTGTAGGTGCCTGTACTCTGGTTGCTGCGGATGCTGACACCGTTGACCGCGCGTTCAGCCAGATGAAATCTGTTATTCGCGCCAACTATTCCAACCCGCCTGCACACGGCGCATCCGTTGTCGCCACCATTCTGAGCAACGAAGCGCTGCGTACCATCTGGGAGCAGGAGCTAACGGATATGCGCCAGCGTATTCATCGGATGCGTCAGCTGTTTGTGAATACCCTGCAGGAGAAAGGCGCGAACCGCGACTTTAGCTTCATCATCAATCAGAACGGCATGTTCTCTTTCAGCGGCCTGACCAAAGAGCAGGTTCTGCGCCTGCGCGAAGAGTTCGGCGTTTACGCTGTGGCCTCTGGCCGCGTCAACGTAGCCGGGATGACTCCTGACAACATGGCGCCGCTGTGCGAAGCGATTGTCGCCGTGCTGTAAGCGTGAGTCCGGATGTAAAAAGAGCCGCTTAAGCGGCTCTTTTTCTTTATCAAACGGAAGTGATTTACCAGACGGGAAGCTCGTCCTGCAGGAAAGGATTGTACAACCGCTCGTAGCCCAGCGTGGAAAGCGGGCCATGGCCAGGAATAAAGGTCACATCGTCACCCAGCGGCAGCAGCTTGCGCTTAATTGAATCAATCAGCGCGCCGTGATCGCCCTGCGGGAAATCGCTGCGCCCAACGCCGCCTTTGAAAATCACATCTCCGGATACCAGCAGTCTGGCTTTGTCGTCAAAGAACACGACGTGCCCCGGCGTATGCCCCGGGCAGTGCAGAACCTGCAGGCTAATATTGCCTACCGTAACGCGCTCCCCCTCTTCCAGCCAGCGATCCGGCGTCAAAGGCAGGCACTCATCAAGACCAAACATTTTACTTTGGGCAGGCAGTCCCTGTAGCCAAAAGTCATCTGCTTTTTGCGGCCCGATAATGGGCACGCCGTAATGCGCTGCCAGTTCCGCAGCGGCACCGACATGATCCAGATGACCATGCGTGAGCAGGATTTGGGTCACGGTGACGTCCTTAGCCGCCACTTCCGCAATGATTTTCTGGGCGTCACCGCCGGGATCGACCACGGCCGCCTGCCGGGTTTCCGCGCACCAAATCAATGAACAGTTCTGGGCGAAGGCCGTGACCGGAATAATGTGATAATTCATGCTGCTCCATTACCGGCCACCATCGCCGGATTCCGTTGTTTTACCAGTTCCTTAAAGGCCCGGTATCAATATGCACAAAGTTACTACGCGGGTAATATCCTACACCACCTGCGCGCATAGATAATGCAGCTTTGCGAACATTGCCCAACGAAATCCCTTCAATATGGAAGTCCATCGCCTGCCCTTTCGTGTGATAGCTTTTTTTAGCTACGCCACGGCTGTGGGCCCGCAGCTCATTGTTGGTATCTAAAGAACGATAGCCTGAGATGAGCTGCACCGGCTTATTGGTGCCTAACAGTCCCTGCAAACGGTAAAGCTGATCGAACAACTTAGGATCGATGGACTTAATTTTATTCGCGCGATAATCGCGGAAGAAATGGTTAAGTCTTGCTAATTCATCCTGAATATAGCCTCTGCCATCGAAGAACTCGGCTTTTAACGTCTCACCGGTGTGGAGATTGTTAAGCGTTAAAATGCGCGGGCGCGGTGTCGAGAGGGTGGCAAACGCCTGCGTTGGTAACAATGCGGCACCCAAAGCCACGCTGCCCAACGCCAGTAGCTTGCGGCGATTAGCGTCAAAATTATTCATGATGTCCAGGTCTACGGGTAAAAAAATGATCGAATAATATGCACTTCTGGCGCACTGCCCGAACCTTAACCGCCTAAGAAGGCTGAGTCAAGGCGCTGCAAAACCCAGATAAACCGGGCCCTGCAAGGGGCCCGACTGAGTATTACACCTATTACGACCACTAATTCATTAGTATTACTGCATTTACCGAATCAATAACCCGGCTTTTGTGAGGATTTGTGCGCCAGATCGCGCGGTGAGATCATAATTGTAAATATCTGTACGATACTGAGTACGCCCGTCTTCCCCGACGAAAGCGGTCAGATAATAGAGGTTCACCGGGATTCGCTGGCGAATGTTCACATATCGGGTGCTGCCCTCTTTGAGCTGGCTGGAAATACGCGTGTCGTTCCAGCCCGCATCCTGCAGCAGCATATTGGCCAGCTCAGAAGCTTTATTAACGCGAACGCAGCCGGAGCTTAACGCCCGGGCATCTTTCTGGAACAGATTGTGATTCGGCGTATCGTGCAGATAAATGGCGTCGGAACTCGGCATATTAAATTTGTAACGGCCTAATGAGTTCTGCGTGCCCGGTTTCTGCTGGAAGCGGAAGGGTAAATTGTTGGGCGTGATGGTCTGCCAGTCAACGCGATACGGATCGATGGCTTCGGCATTATTGCTCCAGCCGCGCAGCACGCTGTAACCATGACGATCCAGATACCCTGGGTCCTGGCGAACTTTTGGCAGAATGTCATTGCGCGCCAGCGTATTCGGCACGTTCCACGGCGGATTCACCACCACGTTATTCAAAGCGCTGCTCATCATCGGCGTTTTACGGTCGGGGCGCCCGACAATGACCCGAGAGGCCAGTACCTCGCTGCCGTTGAGATAGTAGACCAGCGAATAGTTAGGAATATTCACCATGATGCCGGTATCGAGCTTGTTCGGTAGCAGGCGCAGGCGCTGAATATTAAGTGCTACCAGCGAGGCGCGCTGCTGCGGCGTGACGTTCAGCCAGTCGCGCGTCAGCTGGCCAATGGCCCCGTCGGAACCCAGCCCCTGCCATTTCTGGAAGCGTTTGACACCTTCAACCAGCTCACGGCTGTAAGCGCTACGTACGGCAGGCGTCGACTTTTTCTTTGCTCCAGTGGAGCTGACCGGCACAGCCTGCGCCTTTCCTTCACCCTCTACAGAGATTGCCGGAGGGCTTACCGCGGCGGCGGTTTGTGTCGCACCGCGATCGTCTCCGGGTAAGGGGATCGGCGGTTCAACCTGCAGCATGCCGCTTCTGGCAAGGATTTCGCGCAGCGCCGGCACATCGTTGCTCCACTGCCCCGGACGAAGCGTCTCTTTGCCCGCCAGCTGCGGCCACGGGCGGGTATCCGCCAGCAAATGGACCAGCGACTGGTGCATGCGCGCGTATTGCGGATGCTGCGGGGCAAGAGTGGCAACAAAGCTCAGCAGCGTGCCTTGATCGACGGCCACCTGCCACTGGTTGATGACCGACAAAGGCGCGGTCTGCATTTTGTAAGGCGTCGCACTGTAAAGCCAGCGGTTGCCTTCGGTGGGAATACCGGCCACAAACTGCAAATAGCCCATCATGGCATCGGAAAGCACAACGTCACGCGCCATGCCGTTAACTGAAGGATCGGTTAGCAGCTCTACCCAGGTGGTAAACTGAGGCTGGATGCCGGCAATGGCCAGCTCGGCCAGCTGCTGCTGAAAAGCCTGCACCGCATCGCGGTTCTCCCACATCGGTTTCATGTCGCGGGCGGCATAAAATGCGGACAGAGCGTTAAGGTAGACGGGCGCATAACCGCTGGGCAACTGAGCCAGCAGCTGCGAGCGACTTTGCGCGGCGGACATAGTTGCCGAGCCAAGCGGCATAGTGCCGGCCATGATTGCCGTCGCTGAGGATTGCGCTAAAGGTTGTTCAAGCGCCGTTGGCTGCTCGGCCGTCACGGCAGAGCTATCGGAAGGCACCACGGCAGGTTCTTGATCCTGCGCCTGCACCGTAAACAGCGGAGCCATACTGAGCGCCAGGCAATAAACAACCGCCGACACCCTAAAACTATGCATTTTCGTAAGCAACATCCCTTGCCCCCTGTTTTACTGTTTGCCATCACCGGCGTTTCGCTCGGCTCTTTACTCAGTATATAAACAGTAAAAATCAATTGCCCGTATAAATGTAAAGAAAATTAAAGATTAAGATGTTCCAGCATGAAAAAAGCGGACCTTAGTCCGCTTGTGTTTTCGTCGTTCCTCTGAAAAATCAGGACGCTTCGGCCGTACCCGACAAAGCCTCCGGCAGCGGGGCCGCAAAACCTCGCAGGCCCACGACGTGAACGTGCTCGTGATTATTGAACACCTTACGGACCAGCTTATAGGTCGTGCCTTTTTCCGGGCTGATGTTCTCTGGGGCGGCAATAATCAGCTGCATTTCAAGTCGTTCGCACAGTTCAAACAGCGTAGCGATTGACTTGGCATCCAGGCGGGCAGCCTCATCGAGGAACAGCAGGCGGCACGGCGAGATATCTTTACCGCGCAGGCGGCGAGACTCTTCTTCCCAGCTTTGCACAACCATCACCAGAATAGACATCCCGGTGCCGATCGCTTCACCCGTTGACAGCGCCCCGCTCTCCGCACGCAGCCAGCCGTCCGTGCCGCGGTTAACTTCCACTTCCATCTCAAGATAGTTGCGGTAGTCCAGCAGCTCTTCACCGATGGTCTGCGGCGTGCGCTGACCCATATCGATTTGCGGATTCAGGCGCTGATACAGCTTCGCCAGCGCTTCAGAGAAGCTCAGGCGGTTGCTGTTGAACAGATCCTGATGCTGTTCGTGCTGTTCGGAAAGCACGTTCAGCAGGGTGGAGTGCGTTTCACGCACGTTGACGTTCAGCCGCACGCTGTTGACCTGGCCAAAGGAAACGCTTTGCAGGCCCTGGTTCAGCATGCGGATACGGTTCTGTTCGCGCTGGATCGTTTTGCGAATGATGTTCGCCACGCTACGGGAGCTGATAGCCAGCTTCTGCTCGCGGGAGGTCAGCTCTTCCGTCAGGCGGCCCAGCTCAATTTCCATCTGTTCGATGGCTTCAACCGGGTCGTCGGTACGGATAATATCCTGGCGGATACGTTCACGCAGATGCTGATAAACCGCCACGAAGAACTGAATCTTACGCTCCGGACGTTTTGGGTCCTCAGACAGGCGCAGCACGTCACGCAGGTGCTCGTTATCCGCTACCGCCAGACGTAGCGCACCGAGCGCCTTATCCGACATAGAACGGAGCTCGTCACCGGACTGGTAGGCCAGCTCGCGGCGGTGCAGGCGACGCTCAACGCCGTTTTCCTTCACCATACGCATCACTGCACACCAGCCCGCTTTCGCCGTGACTACCTGTTCGCGCATTTCTAAGTAGCTGCGCTCCAGCTGTTTCAGCTTGCGGGTCAGGTTGTTCATCTCCGCTTCGCAATAGGTCAGCGCCTTCTCAAGCTGGTTGCGGCGGGAACGGTTGTTGCTCAGCGCGGTGTGCAGTTCATCGCGACGGATACGGGCGCGTTCTTCCGCGCCGATATCAGCGCGAACGCCAATATCATGCAGCTCTTTATGCAGATCGTTAAGCAGCTCTTTCTTGGTATCGAAGGAGCTTTTCAGCGACGCCATAAGCTGGCTGAACTGGCTGAGCTGCTGGGCGTGTGAGCGTAACGCTTCGCGGGAGCGCGTACGCTCGCCTTCGGCCTGCTCCAGCCGACGGCGCAGCTTCTCGTTCAGATCGCTGTTGCCGTCGAGCATCGCTGCCGAATCGGAATAGCTAAAGTGGGTTCTGCGCTGCACGACTTCGGTTAGCGCAAACGCCTGCTGGCGCGCATCGCGCTGTATTTGCTGCGCGTACTGATAGTCTTCTTTTAGCTGCTCAAACTGCTCCGGATCGCTTTGCAGCACCGAGGCCACGGCCTCAAGTTTTGCCAGCTGACTGCCGTGCTGATGGATAAAGCGGGCCGCTTCTTCAGCCTCCATTAACCGTTCGCGAATTTCGTCACAGCGGTCTGCCAGCGTTTCATCGTTCAGCAGGCTAACGCGCGGCAGCAGGCGGTTGAGTTGAGCAACGCCCTCTTTCGCCAGCTCAAACTGCTGGCGCTGCTGCTGGTTATCATTTTCATGATTGCTGATGGCTCGCTCAATCTCACCGCGGCGAGCGTTGAGCTGGCGAATTTCTTCTTCCGGGTCTGCGTCAAACGCCACGCCAAGGTGCTGGCCGATAAAGCGGCTGAACGCCTGATGCAAACGCTGAGATTTCTGCACGTCAAAGGAAAGCGTGGCGAAGCGTTCGGCCAGCGTTTCACGTTCGGCATGCAGGCCTTCAAGGCGATTTTCACGTGCCGCACGGCCGAATAAAGGCAGCTCCGGCAGACGAGAATAGCGCCACTGGCGTTCTGCGGTTTTAACCAGCACCGCCGCGTCCATCTCCTCCACGGTAAAGACGCTGTCATCAAATGAGGACGGGTCCCCTTCAATCAGGTACAGATCTTCCGGGCAGTCTTCGAGGCTTTCGAGCTGCTCGCGAACCAACGATAAATCCGGGACGACGATCGCATGGCGGGAAGGGCCGTACAGCGCCGAGAAGTAAGGCGCGTCGTCGAGGCTGATGTCGTCATAAATCTCAGACAACAGCACGCCGCCAAAGCGTTCGGCAAGGGCGTTCAGACGCGGATCCTCTGCGCCGCCCGGCTGGCTGAGGCGTTCAATTTCTTCGTCAACCGCACGTTTGCGAGCGCCGACTTCATCGCGCTCAACGGTGGTTTCACGCTCGCGCTCCAGCAGCTGCTGCATGTATTCGGTCACGTGCTGGCCGCTTTCGAACTCTTCGTTACTCTGCTCGCAAAGCTGGTTGAGGCTGGTTTGTGCCGCCAGCCAGATTGGCGCACGCAGGGTCAGGCGTTTAGTACGCGCCTGAATTTGCTCCTGCTCCTGACGCAGAGAAACGCGCTCTTCGCTCGCCTCGGCAACGCTCTGTTGCAGCGTCGCAATGCGTTCTTCCAGCTCTTCCTGCTGCGCTTCGAGATCTTCCGGATCGAACTGCTTGCCCTGACGCTTGCAGAATTCGGCCAGCAAACGCTCGGCCTCCTGCTGCTCGCGCAGACGCTGCTCAAGCTCGTTGAGGCGCATGCGCAGCGGCTGAACCTGCTCGGTGAGATGACGCTGGTTATTGCTGTCGCGCAGTAATTCGCGCGCGGCTTCCCAGGCTTCGCTGCGGCTCACCGGTCCGCTGATGGCGGTGACTAACTGGTAAGCATGTTCAAACTGGCTGTGCGCGGTTTGCGCCACGCTCATTTTCTGTTCCAGCGTCAGCAGTTTTTCCGTCGCCTCCTGCTCTTTGGCCTGGAAGGTTTCCAGCCACTCGTCCGCGCTGTCGGCGGTGAGATCCGGCAGATGACAAACTGCGCGCGCGCGTTCCAGAGCCTGTAAGGCCTGCTGATACTGGATGGCGCGAGTTTGCTGCACGTCCAACGCCTGCTGGTAGTCGGCGAGCTGGCTTTTCAGTTCATCCACTTCCAGCTCTGCGGCTTCGGCTCGCGCTTCGTTTTCTTCCTGCTGTTCGCTGGCTTCGGCGACGATTTCACTCTGCTCTTCGAGGCGCATTTGCAGCTCGTCGAGGTCGGACTCATAGCGCTCTATTTTTTCCTGCTGGCGAATCGCGGTTTGCACCAGGTTCAGGTGATCGCTGGCCGCCTGGTAATCTGTTTCCAGGTCGCCTTCCGCCCCGCTGTGCTCCGCCAGTTCACGCGCCATTTCGACGTGCTTGAACTGTTCGGCGGCAAGCTGTTTACGGCTGGTGTGCAGCTCGCGGCGGAATTCCAGAGCCTTATCGAGATGGATTCGGCGCTCGTTAGCGTGACGCATATAGTCCGCGGCCACGTAGTTGGTGGCTTCGGAAATCAGATGCTTAAACAGATCGCGGTCGGACTGCGTGACGCGAATAGCTTCCAGCGTCATGCGGTTTTCGCGCAGCGCGGCTTCCATATCCTGGAAGGCTTTGCGCACGCCGCCGTTTTCCGGCAGCAGGTAATCGCGCAGAGAACGGGTGATGGCGCTGGAAATCCCGCCGTAAAGCGAGGCTTCAATCAGACGATAGTATTTGCTACGGTCCGAGGCGCTGCGCAGGCGGCGGGCAACAATCCCCAGATCGAACATCAGCGAGTGATAGTCGGTAATCGAGTTGAACTGCTTAAACTGAACGCCTTCGATGGCCTCAACCTTATCCTTCAGCTCCTGCAGGCTCAGCACGCGGGCCTGGCGCTCGTTCAGCGTTTCGGTCAGCAGCTGGGTGGGCTGAATAGACGTTGGCAGCCCCTGAATGGCGAAAGGTTTGATGTCTACCTTGCGATCGCGGCCTGCAACCTGCTGCAAACGCACGCCCACGACAACGCGCTGGTTGCGGGAGTTGATGACGTCGAGCGTCGAGTAACACACCCCGGCTTTAAGCTTGCCGTGCAGGCCTTTATCGCGTGAACCGGACGTCGCGCCAGCTTCCGTGGTGTTGCGAAAGTGCAGCAGCGTCAGGTCGGGAATCAGAGCGGTAACAAACGCCGCCATGGTGGTGGATTTACCGGCCCCGTTACCGCCTGAAAGCGTGGTGACCAGCTCATCCAAATCAAAAGTACGCGCGAAGAAACCGTTCCAGTTAATCAGCGTGAGCGAGCGAAACTTTCCGCGTTCAATCATTCCTGTTCATCCTCCGCGTTATCCCGGTCATTGGTTTGTTCATCGCTCTCATCATTGAGCTGTAGGCGGGCCTCAACGGGCATCGCCTCGCCGTCGCGGATCATGCGCAGCTGCGCCTCGCGCGGGTCGTCGCCGGTACGGACATCGGCCCCGAAGCGGAACACCGATTCAGTAATGCGGAATTTGCTGCTGTCGTGCCCCATAAACCAGATCATGCCGAGACGGCGCAGGCGCGTCAGAGAAGAACGCATTTTTTCCTGCAGCTTTTGTCTGTCGACGTCCGACCCGGTAGAGCGGTTGTTCACCAGCTTCAGCAGTTTGCTTTCGTCTGCCAGGCTCAGCAGCTCGTCGTAAAGCTCCTGCTGGGTGAAGATACCTTCGTTCGCCAGGCGTTCCGGGCTGAGGTAGAGATAGCAAAGAATTTTCCCGACCATCATATCCAGCTCGGAAAGCACCGAGCGCGGAATCAGCGTCGTGGAGCGCGGGCGCAAATAGAAGAAACCTTCCGGCGCGCGGATCAGCTCGACGTTGTAGCGGGTGTAAAACTCTTCCAGCTCATCCTGAAAATCCATCAGGAAGGCGTGATTGTCCAGTTCATCCAGCCCAATGTGCCGTCCGGCACGCAGCTGGCTGTCGAGCGCCGGGAATAAAGGATTAACCAGTGCTTGTGCCAGCTTAACCGGCATCACTTTTTCAATATTTATTGATGACATGCGCCTGTACCTTGGCCCCGTAATCGTTAATTGCCTGCCACTGCGGCGGCAAGCCGGTAAAGTCTGCTTCAGCCACACCGAGGCGTACCGCCTGGTCGACCACGATTCTTGCCACATCGAAGTGACGCGCGCGCGGATATTGGGTGAGATAGTCCCTCATAACCACACCTAAATCCAGGGGCACCTGTCTGGTTTTGTAGCTTTGCAGCGCGGCTTCAATCAGCGCCGCCAGCTGTTCTCGAATTTCATTAAATTCTTCGAATTCCAGATCCGTTGGCAGCTCGCCGGTCACTTCTTCGTCACGCAGCGTCATCTCTTCGTCGCGCATATCCAGCAGGCGGTCGGCGCTGGCGTAGGTCAGAGCCCACGGGGCATCGAAATAGTTTTGTACCGAGACGCGAAGGCGCTGCGCAAAGACGCGGTTTTTGTCCATGTCGATGGCGGTACGAATGAATTTGTGCACGTGGCGGTCGTAGCCGATCCACAGGTCGATTGCCTGCTGGCCCCAGCTAATGATGCGGTCGAGCTTGCTTTGCAGGTCGAAAACCAGCCGGTCAACAAAATGCAGGTCGTCGCGGCCCATCGTTGAGTCCTGGATGCGCAGCAGATTCGCCTGGAGCTTGTCCCCTGCGGCTTCCAGCGTATCCTGCAATTCTCGCAGCGTGCCGGACGTTTCCGACAAGAGCAGTTCGCAGCTGGAGATGGCCGCACGCCAGTCTTTGTTTAACAGCTGCGCGATATCGTCTTTTACCTGCTGCTGCTGCTCATCCATGATGCGCTGAGTGAGATCGATGCTGTCGAAAATCTCCGCGACGGAGTATTTCAGCGGCGCAAACACGTTACGATGCCAGTGGAACTCATCGCCGTTTTCATCGGCAGCATCAGCGGCGCGTTTGAGTTCGCCTGCCACGATAGAAAGCTGCATGGATAAACGTAGCGTCGAGAACTCGCGCTGACGAATGTAATAGTCGGTAATACCGATCCCCAGCGGCGTGAGGCGGTAGATTGAATTCCCTTCGTGGATTTCGCTGGTAAAGCGGTTGAGCAGACGCTGGCGCACCATATCGTTAATGGCGTTGTTGGCGCGAACGCTAATGGTTTCGGTCGTTTGTTCGAAACCATCGCTCACGTGGCGGAAGGCATCCACCAGCTCCCCTTCACTCAGTTCGCCGTCCAGCCTTTCCCCGTTCAGGGTGGCGATCGCTAACAGGAACGTCAGGCGCTCGGTTGGCAGCGAGATCGAGAAATCATTTTTCCTGGCCCAGGCAACCAGTTCAGGCACTGTCTGGGAAACATCACTCATAATTTTTCCTTGGCTCAAGCGGCTTGACGGCTGTTACGTGGATATAGCGGCCAAGGCTGACAAACGGCTCCTGGCGGCAATAGCGCGTCTCAAGTTCAAGCAAATTGTCAAAACCATCGCGTTGTTTTTGCTTGTCGCGCAGGTAATCGTGGAACACCCGCACGCCGGTTTTCCCGGTAATTTGCCAGCCAATTTGCTCCAGCCAGTGGTACACCTGTTCTGGCTGCAGCGGATTGTCAGGCGAAAGGGTTTTCTTCTTATTCTTTTTCATGCCCTGCAGCACGTATTCGAAGTTGCCCACGAACATGTTGCGCATCAGCAGGCCGTTAGCATTGTAGAACATCAGCGACAATGCGCCGCCCGGAGCCAGACATTCCCACAGAGATTGAAGTACCGCCTGCGGGTCAACGACCCATTCCAGCACCGCGTGAAACAATATCAGATCAACCGGGCTTTCCAAATGTTGTCCGATGTCCTGGGCGGAGGAATGTACAAAATGCATGTTATCGCTCACACCTTTCTCAGCGGCCGTTGACCGGGAGCGGGCAATCATTTCAGCGGAAACATCGCAGAGCACAACATCGTGACCCAGCTCGGCCATACGGCAGCCGGTTTGGCCTTCGCCGCCGCCAGCATCCAGCACGCGCAGCTTTGGCGGCATGTTGCTGAGCAGCATATCGAGATCTTGCCACAGAATGGCCTGCCGCAGCAGGCCTTTGGTCGTACCATAGATGTTGCGTGAGAACTTCTCGGCAATGTCATCAAAATTGCGGTCACGCACGGGTACTACTCCACGGCTTTTGGGGCTCAGTCTTTCAAAACCGCTATTTTGGCACAGCTTGCAGGAGAATGAACCTGGCTGGTGTAATATCACCAGCGTTTACCTGCCGTATGGTTAAAAAAGGACCCAGAATTCATGCTTTTTATCCTGAAAAAAATTATTGGGGGCCTGCTGCTTCCCCTGCCTTTTTTACTGCTGGTGATTGGCCTGGCCATTTTGCTGCTGTGGTTTACCCGCTGGCAAAAGACGGGTAAAGCGCTGCTTACCGCCGGTTGGTTAGTTTTACTGTTGTTAAGCCTCCAGCCGGTAGCGGACAGGATGCTCAAGCCTATCGAGCAAACTTATCCAACCTGGCATGGCGGCGAGCAGGTGAAGTACATCGTGGTGCTGGGCGGGGGCTATACGTGGAATCCGGAATGGGCACCGAGCTCGAACCTTATCAGTAATAGTCTCCCACGCGTGACGGAAGGGATTCGTCTGAAACAGTTAAACCCCGACGCTAAGCTTATCTTTACTGGCGCGCGGGCGATGACGAATCCGGTCAGTACCGCCGAAGCCGGAGCGCGAGTGGCCGAAAGCCTTGGCGTGTCCCGGTCCGACATCATTACGTTGGACAGCCCTAAAGATACGGAAGAAGAAGCCGCCGCGGTTGCAAAAGCTATCGGGCAGCAGCCCTTCCTGCTGGTGACATCCGCCTCGCATCTGCCGCGAGCGATGATATTTTTCCGGCATGCCGGGCTGAATCCATTGCCTGCGCCCGCAAACCAGCTGGCTATTGAATCCCCGCTCAACCCGTGGGAACGCGCCATTCCCTCACCGATCTGGCTGATGCACAGCGACAGAGTGGGATACGAAACGCTGGGGCGAGTCTGGCAGTGGCTTAAGGGCTCGTCAGGAAATCCAGGGGAGTAGACCTTTGTTCGCGGCGTCGAAGGCAGGCCGGTTAACGCGACCGGTCTGTACCAGCTGCTCGACCGCATCCCACAGCACGTACAGCCAGCGCCGCCACAGGAAGGATTCGGACACGGGCGCTCGCTGCAAATAGTGCCAGAACAGACTTTCCGCCTGCCCCTCTTCATACAGCCGAAAGAGCTCATACTCCCTTGGAGCCCACAGCATCGCGCCGGGATTAACCATCGCCAGCAGCTGATCGCTCTTCCCGTCTTTGAGCATGCTGCGCAGGGTAAAATTGCCGTGTATCAGCACGCAGTTATCGTTGAAGCCGTCAAACATCCGCGGCAGGCACTCCCGCGAACGAAACAGAATGCGCCGGTCCTGCATGGTCAACCCGGTATTCTGGTACTGATTGAGCGTATTCCACAGCACCTCTACCCGCTGGCGATACCAGGATGGCCAGATGTTTTCCTGCGTGCTGTCCACGCAGCCCACGCAGCCTGCGCTGTCCACCCGGTGCCAGGAGAGCAAACCTTCCACTATCTGATCTTTTAGCTGCTCCCAGCGGTCCGGCGTGCGGGTCGGCGCCTCCACGGGCACGCCGCGTAAACGCTCCATAAGCAGCACATCCGGGCCGGGCGTGTCATCGTGCGTCACAATACCGTAGACCACCGGCAGACGGACGGCACCCGATCGCGCCAGCATCGACATTTTCCAGGCCTGCTGCGCAGCGACCCCCGGTGAACTAAAGCTCTTGGCCAGCAGCGGCATGGCGTGACCTTCACTATCGTACAGAGACCAGACGGTGGTATCCGTTTGCTCGCTAACGCATTCAATCCGGCTTAGCTTCTCACCCAGCAGATGGCTTAATTCCTTACGCAGCAATTCCATAACCCGTTACCCCTATGAACACTGGTGCCATTCATAATGAGCGCGCTGCTTAAAGATGTCATCCCCTTAGATCAATATGTATTCAGATAACAAAAAACCGGCGCGATGGCCGGTTTTGTCGTTCGAAGATTCGCTTAACGCATCGCGAGACGGACACGCTCTAAATCTTCCGGGGTATCGACACCAATGCTCGGGATTTCTTTAGCAACCGCGACGTGGATTTTTTCGCCGTTCCACAGTACGCGAAGCTGCTCCAGCATCTCAATCTGCTCAAGCTGGCTTGGCTCCCAGCTGATATAGCGGCGGATGAAGCCCGCACGATAGCCATAGATGCCGATGTGGCGCAGGAAGGTATCGCCAATCTCTTCGCGAGACTGCGCGAAACGATCGCGATCCCACGGAATGGTCGCGCGTGAGAAATACAGCGCGTAGCCCTGAGCATCCATGACGACTTTAACCGCGTTCGGGTTAAATGCCTCTTCAGCTGAGTCGATTGGCACCGCCAGCGTGGCCATACCGGCCTTGCTGTTAGCCAGATTTTCCGCCACCTGGCGAATAATGACCGGCGGGATCATCGGCTCGTCGCCCTGCACGTTCACAATCACCGTGTCATCGCTAAAGCCACATTTCTCAATGACTTCAGCCAGGCGCTCAGTGCCGGACTGATGATCCGCGCGGGTCATACAAACTTCACCACCTGCGGCGACTACAGCCCGGGCCACCTCTTCACTGTCCGTAGCAACGATAATGCGTTCGGCACCCGATTCACGAGCGCGCTCAAGAACGTGCACCACCATCGGCTTACCGTTGATGTCTTTTAAGGGTTTGCCCGGCAAGCGCGTGGAAGCATAGCGAGCGGGAATAATTGCCACAAAACTCATGGGTTAGTCTCGTCTAAGGTCAGCGTACGGGCTTCGGTTTCCAGCAGGACGGGAATACCCTCGCGGAACGGGAAAGCCAGGCCATCGGGCTTGCAGATAAGCTCCTGCTTTTCCTGATTATAATAGAGTTTGCCGTTGCAAACCGGGCAGGCAATGATTTCAAGTAAACGACTTTCCATAGTTACTCCAGAATGGGCGCCATCAAGGACGTCAGGATAGCATAACTGATTAGCTCGCCGGGGTAATTTCCCAGCCGCTGCCCCATGTGACTGCAAGCGAAGCGGGAATGTTACCTAGCGTAATACGCACCGCATTTTGCCATGCGGCAAACTCCGTTAGCGCCCCGTGCAGCCCTTCAGCCAAAGATTTTCCAGGCTTAACGCCCTCTTCCAGGTAAAGACTGATAATTTCCAGCTCGCCCTGTTTACGGTGCATTTTGGCATCCATCCTTCCGACCAGCGCACCACGGTGTAACAAAGGCAGAACGAAATAGCCGTGTTTTCTTTTTTCCGCTGGCGTATAGCATTCGAGCCGATATGAGAAATCAAAAAAAACTTCCGCACGTTTGCGGTCCCAGACTAACGGGTCGAAAGGCGAAAGTACGGCGCTGTGAGTGGCTTTGAGCGTGTTTTTTTCCGCGGCCGGAAGCAGAGATAACAGCGAGCTGTGCATCCACATCTCGCCCAAACCTTCGACCTCAACCGGGATGGCGATGCCCTGTTCTTCCCATTTCGCAATGAGCGGCTTAACGGATATTTTGCGCAGGCGATAATAGTCCGCCAGCCATTCGGGGCGAAAAATCCCCAGGCTGCGGGCGCTATTTTCCAGCATCTGCCTTTCGGCTTCGTCCCGGTGGATAAGATGCAGCTCGTCGTTCCATTCCGGCATTGCGCGTGCGGTAAGATCGTAAACGCGCTGGAAATTACGTCGCTCAACCACCATGACCTGGCCGGAGGTAAAAAGCCCCTCAAGGTGTTTCTTATGCGGCTTCCATTCCCACCAGCCGCCAGCGCCCTTGCGCGGATGCTCAAAATCGGCCGAACGCACAGGGCCGTTGCTTTCAATAAAGGCGAGTAATTTTTCGATCTCTGCCGCATTCTCCGCCATCCATTCCGGTTTGTATTTCCAGCCCATATTTTCCGGCTGCAGCATTCGATGGCGCACCAGAGCAAAATCGTCTTTCGGCAGGAAACAGGCTTCGTGCGCCCAGTATTCTATAAGTTCCCCATTCGCCAGCGCCTCATCGAGCCAGGCTGGCGCGTAATGCCCCAGACGGCTGAAGAGCACCAGATAAGGACTGCGGGCAACGATATTGATGGTATCGATTTGCAGAAGAGACATTTGGGCGATAAGCGCGGGAATGTCCGCAGGACGGGCGCGACGACGAGGTTTTTGCAGCAGGCCCTGAGCGGCGAGATGGAGATTTCGGGCGGAACGAATAGTCAAATAGGGTAAGGACATAGCGTTTTCCTGTTATCAGGACCTGGCGAAGCCGCTATGCTTTCACCAGCGCAATCAGCGCCTGCAGCAGCTGTTCGGCCTGCGGTTCTGCAAGATGGGCATCGACGGGCAAATACCACCAGTTTTTGTGGCCAGCAGCAAACGCGCGGCACTTCACCGCGTCTTTTTCGGTCATCAGCAGAGTCTGCTGTTGTTGCGCCAGCTTGCTAACGTCCGCTTCGGTCAGCGCCTGGTGATCCGCGAGGCTAAACGTTTGCAGCGGGGATACACCGCACTGACGCAAAGTGGCGAAGAAGCGCGGTGGATGGCCAATACCGGCCATGGCGACGACATTCTGCAATGCGTGCACAGGGCGACGTTCACCGGTAAGCAAATTAACGGCTTCCCCGGGATGAAGATACATGGCGATTTCTCCCCTCTGCGCTTCCCCACCGTTGGTAATCACCGCATCAACAGATTTTAGCCTGGCGGCACGCTCACGCATTGGCCCGGCGGGTAGCCACCAGCCGTTCCCAAAGCGGCGGACGCCGTCGACTACGACAATTTCTTTGTCGCGAGCCAGGGCATAGTGCTGGAGGCCATCGTCGGTAATGATGAGCTGAGGCTGAGCATGTTCGATAAGCGTTTTCACCGCCGCGCTTCGTTCAGGCGCCACGGCAACCGGGGCTCCGGTGCGTTGATAAATCAGCACCGGCTCATCCCCGGCCTGCGAAGTTCCCGTTTCTGGACTCAGAAGCAAAGGGTAATGGTCAGCTTTACCGCCGTAGCCGCGAGAAACGACGCCGACGCGGATGCCTCGCTGCTGCAATTGCTCAACAAGCCAGATAACAACCGGCGTTTTTCCGTTGCCGCCGGCCGTAAGATTGCCCACGACTACGACGGGGACAGGTGCACGCCAGCTTTTACGCAAGCCCAGGCGATAGGCCAGACGAATCATACCGCTGACCAGACCATACAGACAGGCAAGCGGTAATAGCAGCAGGTAAAGGGGGGATTTCCCTGACCAGATGCGTTCTATCATTCGCCGAACTGCATCTTATGCAGCTGCGCGTACACGCCGCGGTGGGCGATAAGCTCGGCGTGCGGGCCACGTTCAACGATACGGCCATCTTCCACCACGACGATTTCGTCAGCCTGCTCAATGGTCGACAGGCGGTGGGCGATAACCAGCGAAGTACGGTTTTTTTGCAGTTCATCCAGCGCGGCCTGAATGGCTCGCTCGGATTCCGTATCCAGAGCCGACGTGGCTTCATCCAGAATCAGAATCGGGCTATCGCGCAGTAACGCACGGGCAATCGCGATACGCTGACGCTGGCCACCGGAAAGCAGAACGCCGTTTTCACCAATCACCGTATCCAGACCGTTATCCATCTTATTGATGAAGTCCATCGCGTAGGCCATGCGAGCAGCCTTTTCAATATCTTCACGGCTGTACTTCTCGGTGCGAGCGTAGGCAATGTTGTTGGCAATGGTGTCGTTAAACAGGTGAACATTCTGTGAAACCAGCGCAACCTGATTACGCAGCGATGAGAGCGTGTACTCACGGACGTCGACGCCATCAATCAGGATATTCCCTTCCTGGATATCATAGAAACGCGTGATCAGGCTGGCAATCGTTGACTTACCTGAGCCAGACCGGCCAACCAATGCCACCATCTTGCCAGCCGGAATATTCAGACTAACGTTACGCAGCGCAGGCGTATCACGGCCTGGATAGGTAAAGGTGACATCTTTAAATTCGAGATCGCCTTTAGCACGCTCAACGGTACGCTTGCCTTCGTCCTTCTCCTGCTCAGAATCAAGGATTGAGAATAACGTCTGGCAGGCTGCCATACCGCGCTGGAACTGGGCGTTAACGTTGGTCAACGATTTCAGCGGGCGCATCAGGGCAATCATAGAAGAGAAGACGACGGTAATGGTCCCTGCGGTCAGCGTTTCCATGACGCTAGGGAAGCTCGCGGCGTAAAGAACAAAGGCCAGCGCCAAAGAGGCAATCAGCTGAATAATAGGGTCTGAAATAGAGGAAGCGGAAACCAGCTTCATCCCCTGGTGACGCATGCGATTGCTGACTTTGTTAAAACGCTCGGTTTCCACCTCCTGACCGCCAAAAATCAGCACTTCTTTGTGCCCTTTCAGCATTTGTTCCGCGCTGGTGGTCACCTGTCCCATGGTGTTTTGCATATTCTTACTGATATTGCGGAAGCGCTTAGAGACCAGACGAATAGCAAAAGAGACAATCGGCGCAAGCACAATCAGGATCAGCGACAGCTGCCAGCTGTACCAGAACATCAGCACAAACAGGCCAATGATTGAGGCCCCTTCACGAACAACGGTGATCAGAGCGCTTGAGGAAGAAGATGCTACCTGTTCAGAATCATAGGTGATTCGCGACAGTAAAGTCCCGGTCGACTGTTGGTCGAAGAAGGCAACCGGCATCCCCATCATATGGCTGAACAGACGGCGGCGCATGTTCATGACCACCTGCCCGGAGACCCACGAAATACAGTAGCTTGAGACGTAGCTAGTGATACCGCGCATCACCATAAGCCCGATGACAACCAGCGGCATCCATAACAAAACGGACTTATCCGTTTTACCAAAACCATCATCCAGTAACGGTTTGAGCAGCGATAGCATAAAGGTATCGCTGGCTGCGTTGAGGATTAACGCAACCCCAGCCACGATCAGACCCGCTTTGAAAGGAGCAATCATCGGCCAGAGGCGACGGAAGGTCTGCATCGTGGAGAGATCTTTATCGTTATGCATTCAATAAACCAGCATGTGATGAAATAGCCGCATATTCTACCCATTATCCTTGTCTACGCCAAACCACTGATGGTACCAACGGGGTAATAATTGCTCTCTAAAGCCATTGATTTGCCATTTATCACTGTTTATTCGAATAGTGATCTGGCCGGAATGTGACGTGTCGTACCAGGTGTAGCCTTGTTTACGGTAGCGTTCAACGACTTTGGCTGAGGGCAATCGCCAGGCGTTATAGCGGGAAACAGAGGCCAGTGCGGCTCGGCCCGCAACGGATCTAAGCAAAGGTGCACCCGACGAAGTACGGCTGCCATGATGCGGAACCTGGATAATATCGGCCTGCAAATGGTCCCATTGCTTTCTGAGCATAGACAATTCTGCCGGGGACTCGACATCACCTGTGAGCAACAGCCGAAAGCGGCCATCGGTGATCAGCACCACACATGAACCATTATTGCCCTGAACCCGATTATCTGCGGGCGGCCAATATGCCGTGAAATGTAGCCCCTGCCAGTGCCACTTTTCGCCTTTAAAGCAGGGTTGATGGTTGACCCAGCCCAGCGGGCTTCGCACGGTCACTTCTGGCCAGGCTTTTAGCAGGCTACTAAGCCCACCACGATGATCGAGATGTTCATGGCTAATGATGATGGCTTCAGGCTTTAGGTGCTTCCAGCGTAGCCAGGGGATGATGACCTTCTGCGCAGCATCTCCACCCGGCCATGCGTTACCGGTATCGTAAAGCAGCACTTTGCCATTCCGCACAAGCGCGACGGCAAGCCCGTGCCCTATGTCAAGCATCGTTATTTCCCACAGGCTGTCATCTTTTCTCTCAAACACCCGTGCGCTGTAAACAATCGCGGCAACGATCAGCACGCTGATTGAAATCGCAGACATTCGCCACAGCGACAGGCGATATATGACGATAAGCCCCCACCCGGCAAAACTTAATGTCAGAAAACGCTCATCCAGTTCCAGCCAGCCACCGGGCAAATACTTAAGAAAGGCAAACAGCTGCTCCAGCAGCCAATCGATCCACCGCCAAATATTTTCCCCAAGCCATGGAACGGCGGTCAGCATCAGACCGGCAAAAAGTAACGGCGTAACAATAAAAGAGACGTACGGTACGGCGAAAAGGTTAGCCAATAGCGCATTCAGGCTAAGTCCATGAAAAATAAATACCTGTAGCGGCACCAGCAGTAATGTTATACCCGTCTGCAAATATATAAGGCTCAGAAGATGTCGATAGCTCGCCCGCCAGCGGCCGACGCCGGGCGGCAGGGGCATCCATTGATACCAGAAAATCAGGGCCGCCACCGCAAGCACCGAAAGCCAGAAACTGTCTGAAAGGACAGTCAGCGGGTCGTAGAGCAAAATGCCTGCCATACAGGCAATCCACACTTCCCAGCTTGTCCATTGTCGCCCGCTCAGGCGCAGCGACATCCAAATTATCAGGCCCAAAAATGTTCTTTCCGCTGGAGGGTTTACTCCCGCAAGCCAGGTACAAATACCTGCGGTAAACACGCCGGCAAGCAACGGCAGCCGATAGCCTATACGATGCGCCGGCAGAAATAGCTGTATCAGTCTCGCAAATATCCAGCCAACGCCTGCGGCCAGAGAAATATGCAGTCCGGATATCGCCATCAGATGCGCCGTACCTGTCTGCCGCAGAATATCTTTAGCTTCGGCGGTCATGACTGCACGCTCACCAAAACCCAGGGCCAGAATAATCCCCTGCCAGGGCAAAACCTGAGTTGAGGCATTAACCGCACTAAGCCACTGGCCTCGCAAAGAACAGCGCTCGTTCAGACGAACGGCTTTAACGACCCGGCCACGAAGGATAAGGTGCTGGGCCAGGGCGTAACGCTGGCTGTCAAAACCCCCCTCATTTAACGAGCCGTGAACCGGCTGCAAGCGCAGGGTCATCTGCCATTTTTGTCCGGGGCAAACAAACCCGGCTAGCCTTGCTCCACGTATGGCCACGCCGATCGGCGGGAAGAGATATTTATTGCCGCTCTTTATAATTTCCAGCTCATGGTTTTCCACCCCATCCGTTCGGGCGATCGCCACTTCCACCGTCAACGGCTTTTGTATCCAGCGCTCAAACGGCAGCAGACTTTCTTTTGCCGTAAGCAATCCCCAGCAGCAGCACAGCATCGCAATGGCAAGGTAGCGCCAAACGGAGGCTCGAAAAACCGCAAAACTCAGCCCGGCGCCCAACAACAGCACGATCGTGGCAACATCAGGCAGGTTTGATAACCATAGCAAAGGCAAAATCCCTGCAATGGCGCTCAGGCAGAAACCGGGTAACGAAATCACAGTAACCTCCTTGTTATGAGGCAGTGTGATAGTTTCGGGTAGGAACGTCAGCCAATGAAGCTTCGGTTTAGGGGCTTGTTTCCAGGGTTATTCCGTGGGATGACAAATTTGCACAGCAATATTCGAGGAGTGTCAGAACACGAGTTTCAGGCATAAAAAAACGGCACCCTGAGGTACCGTTTTTAACAGTTAAATCCGTAGACTCAATTGCCGTAAATATTGGCGCGGTCGCGTAGCTCTTTGCCCGGTTTGAAGTGCGGAACGTATTTACCTTCCAGATCCACTTTGTCGCCAGTTTTAGGGTTACGCCCGGTGCGTGGAGCGCGATAGTGTAAGGAGAAACTGCCGAAACCCCGGATTTCAATACGCTCGCCCAGGGCAAGAGTAGAGGCCATATGTTCCAACATCTCTTTCACTGCATCTTCCACGGCTTTAGCGGGAATGTGAGATTGCTGGGTTGCAAGTCTTTCAATCAACTCTGACTTGGTCATGATTCCTCCGGTTTCCTTTCAGGAAAATTAGCTTACAGCTATCAATCGAACAAGGGCGGCCGAGGCCGCCCTGATTTAGCGCTCGGACGATTACTCGCCTTTAGCTGCTTTGAATGCTTCAGCCATTGCGTTAGAGAAGTTGCCTTCTTCCTGTTTGTTGTTAACAGTCGCAATTGCATCTTTCTCGTCAGCTTCGTCTTTCGCACGAACAGACAGGCTTACAACACGGTTTTTACGATCAACGCCGGTGAATTTAGCTTCAACGTCGTCGCCTACGTTCAGAACCAGAGTTGCATCTTCAACGCGGTCACGGGAAGCTTCAGAAGCACGCAGGTAGCCTTCTACGCCGTCTGCTAATTCAACTGTAGCACCTTTCGCGTCAACTGCCGTTACTTTACCAGTAACGATAGTACCTTTCTTGTTCAGTGCAACGTAGTTGTTGAACGGATCTTCTGCGAGTTGTTTAACACCCAAGGAGATACGCTCGCGCTCTGCGTCAACCTGCAGAACCACAGCTGCGATTTCGTCGCCTTTTTTGTATTCACGAACGGCTTCTTCGCCTGCAACGTTCCAGGAGATGTCAGACAGGTGAACCAGGCCGTCGATGCCGCCGTCCAGGCCGATGAAGATACCGAAGTCAGTGATAGACTTGATTTTACCTTCAACGCGATCGCCTTTGTTGTGGGTCTCAGCGAACTGCTGCCATGGGTTGTTTTTGCACTGTTTCAGGCCCAGGGAGATACGACGACGTTCTTCGTCGATATCCAGAACCATAACTTCCACTACGTCACCAACGTTAACAACTTTGGATGGGTGGATGTTTTTGTTGGTCCAGTCCATTTCGGAAACGTGCACCAGGCCTTCAACGCCTTCTTCGATTTCAACGAAGCAGCCGTAATCGGTCAGGTTGGTCACGCGGCCAGTCAGACGAGTACCTTCCGGGTAACGCTTAGCGATAGCGACCCATGGATCTTCGCCCAGCTGTTTCAGGCCCAGGGAAACACGAGTACGTTCGCGGTCGAATTTCAGCACTTTAACAGTGATTTCGTCGCCAACGTTCACGATTTCGCTTGGATGCTTAACGCGTTTCCATGCCATGTCAGTGATGTGCAGCAGGCCATCAACGCCGCCCAGATCAACGAATGCACCGTAGTCAGTAAGGTTCTTAACGATACCTTTAACTTCCATGCCTTCCTGCAGGTTTTCCAGCAGCTGATCGCGTTCTGCGCTGTTTTCAGACTCGATAACAGCACGGCGAGAAACAACAACGTTGTTACGTTTCTGGTCAAGCTTGATAACTTTGAACTCAAGCTCTTTGCCTTCGAGGTGCAGAGTGTCGCGAACCGGACGAACGTCAACCAGGGAACCTGGCAGGAACGCGCGAATACCGTTCAGCTCAACAGTGAAGCCACCTTTAACTTTACCGTTGATAACGCCGACCACAGTCTCAGCTTCTTCGTAAGCTTTTTCCAGCGTGATCCAAGCTTCGTGACGCTTAGCTTTCTCACGGGACAGCAGAGTTTCGCCGAAGCCATCTTCAACTGCGTCCAGAGCAACATCAACTTCGTCGCCAACCTGGATTTCCAGCTCGCCAGCAGCGTTTTTGAATTGCTCAGCAGGGATTGCAGACTCAGATTTCAGACCGGCGTCAACCAGTACTACGTCTTTGTCGATAGCAACGACAACGCCACGAACGATGGAACCCGGACGGGTTTCGATTGTTAACAGGGATTCTTCAAAAAGTTGAGCGAAAGATTCAGTCATGTTGTTAATCTTCAAGGTTCTTTAGTTTAACGTCCATTTAGCATCCCGCCGAATGGGGTTGTTTCACATACCCCGCCATTGGCTCCATGCCGACAGGGTTTAGGTTACAGGGGGTAAATTTTACCCGATCTGTAGTGATATCGCCATGGCAATATCATGAGAATATTGACAAAAGCGCAGCGGCACCTGGAGAGGTGCGGTTACTGCGCGAGGACTTCACGAGCATAAGCCAATGCTTTTTCGATGACTTCGTCGATCGACATACTGGTTGAATCCAGCACTAAAGCATCCGCCGCAGGGACTAACGGCGCAACTGACCGATTACGATCGCGATCGTCGCGTTCTTTTATTTCGGCCAAAAGACGTTCAAAGTTAACACTAAAGCCTTTTTCCTGCAACTGTAGCATGCGCCTGTGGGCGCGCTCCTCAGAGGAGGCGTCGAGGAATATTTTTACCGGTGCATCAGGGAAAACAACGGTGCCCATATCGCGGCCGTCAGCAATAAGCCCAGGGGCTTCGCGGAATGCTCGCTGGCGGCGCAGCAACGCTTCACGCACGCGAGGGAAAGCAGCCACTTGCGATGCGGCATTCGCCACTTCCTGAGTGCGGATTTCTCCGCTCACATCTTCGCCTTCCAGAATCACTTCCAGATTGCCGTTGGTTGACACAAAACGCACATCCAGATGGGCGGCTAAAGGAACGAGCGCCTCTTCAGAAGCCACATCAACCTGATGATGTAAGGCGGCCAAAGCAAGCACGCGGTAGATTGCGCCGGAGTCCAGCAGATGCCACTGCAACGCTTCCGCCATAGCCTTACAAAGCGTGCCTTTACCTGCACCGCTTGGGCCATCAATTGTTATTACCGGGGCGGGTGCCGTCATCTTCTTCTCCTTTCCTTCTCGCAGGAATGCGGGCCTAAAACGTGAACGCCGCGCATTATACGCCGCAACCCGCCAGACCGTTATCTTTCCAGGTAAATATCGTTACGAATGAGGCTGAGTGTAGAAGAATTGCGCAACTTGCGTTGTAAGGAAACGTACGGACAAGAGAATACCGCATCAAATGATGCGGTTAGAGGAATAAAGACTTAGGCCAGCGTGCTGATACGGGCTAACTGCTCGAAATAATCCGGGAAGGTTTTTGCCGTACATTTAGGGTCAAGAATGGTCACCGGCGTATCCGATAACGCCACCAGCGAGAAGCACATAGCCATACGGTGGTCGTTATAAGTCCCGATTTCCGCAAACTGGAGTTTCGCAGGCGGAGTGACGGTAATGTAATCCTCCCCCTCTTCCACTTCTGCACCCACTTTCCGCAGCTCGGTCGCCATTGCCGACAGGCGGTCCGTTTCTTTTACGCGCCAGTTGTAAATGTTGCGCAGCGTGGTGGTGCCTTTGGCGAACAGCGCCGCGGTAGCGATAGTCATGGCCGCATCGGGAATATGGTTCATATCCATATCGATGGCGTTAAGCTCGCCGCGCTCGCAGGAAATGAAGTCGTCGCCCCAGGTGACTTTCGCCCCCATTTTTTCCAGCACGTCAGCGAAGCGAATATCGCCCTGCACGCTGTTGCGCCCGATGCCGGTAACTTTTACCGTGCCACCTTTTATTGCCCCGGCGGCCAGGAAGTAGGATGCCGAAGAAGCGTCGCCTTCCACTAAATACGCACCCGGCGACTGATACTGCTGCCCGCCGCGAATGACGAAGCTGCGATAGTCGCGGTTTTCAACTTCAACACCGAAGGTTTTCATCAGATGCAGGGTGATGTCGATGTAAGGTTTTGACACCAGTTCGCCTTTGATGGTGATTTCCGTGTCGTTCTCCGCCAGCGGAGCGGCCATCAGCAGCGCGGTGAGGAACTGGCTTGACACGCTGCCGTCCACGGCAACCTGCCCGCCGCTAAAACCACCGCGCAAACGCAGCGGAGGATAGTTTTCCTGCTCCAGATAATCGATTTTCGCACCGCCCTGGCGTAACGCATCCACCAGGTGGCCGATTGGGCGCTCCTTCATACGCGGCTCGCCGGTCAGGACGATATTGTTATCGCCGAGACATAAAGCCGCCGCCAAAGGACGCATCGCCGTGCCAGCATTCCCGAGGAAAAGCTCCAGCTCACCCGCCGCTTTCAGCTCGCCGCCTGCGCCCACGACTTCACAACGAGTACGATCCGCCGAAAGCGTGAAGCTGACGCCCAGCGCTTTAAGCGCGTTGAGCATATGACGAACATCATCGCTGTCGAGCAGGTTAGTCAGCTCAGTGGTGCCATTTGCCAGCGCGGCCAGCAGCAAAGCACGGTTGGAGACGCTTTTTGAACCGGGAAGATTAATGGTGCCGTCAACGAGCGCGATGGGTTGTAACGTCAGGGATTCCAGCATGGGAAAGGACTCTCAAAATCAACAGAATAAAAACCCCACGGGCTTTCCCGCGGGGAGAATAACAACGCGCGCCGGATTAACCGTGGCGGCGTTCGAAGCTCACCATAAAGTCGGTGAGCGCCTTAACGCCCTCAAACGGCATCGCATTATATATAGAAGCACGCATTCCACCGACCACGCGATGGCCTTTCAGAGCGTGTAAACCGGCGGCGAAGGACTCTTCGAGGAAGAGTTTGTCCAGGCCGCTATCAGCCAGCTGGAAAGGCACGTTCATGCGGGAACGGTTAGCCGGGGCCACCTCGTTGCGGTAGAAATCGCTGCTATCAATCACGCCGTACAGAAGATCGGCTTTGGCCTGGTTTATTTTATCCATCGCCGTAACGCCGCCCTGCTCTTTCAGCCACTTGAACACCAGCCCGGAAAGGTACCAGGCAAAGGTTGGCGGCGTGTTGAACATGGAATCATTCTCGTTGAGAACGGTGTAATCAATAATAGAAGGGCAATCTTTGTGCGCTTTGCCGAGCAAATCTTCACGCACGATAACCAGCGTCAGACCGGCCGGGCCGATGTTCTTCTGCGCGCCAGCATAAATCAGCCCGAAACGGCTAATGTCCAGCGGCTGCGAGAGAATGGTTGAAGAGAAATCAGCTGCCACCACGGTATCGCCGAAATCAGGCGTTTCGTGAATAGCGATGCCGTCGATAGTCTCATTCGGGCAGTAGTGCAGGTAGGCGCTGTTGTCAGAAACCTGCCACTCACTCATCGGCTTGATCGCGCGCAGGCCGTCGACGGTCACTTTGGCGTCAAACACGTTTGGGGTGCAGTATTTATTGGCTTCTTTTACCGCGCTGTACGCCCAGTAGCCGCCGTCAACGTAATCCGCCGTTTTTTTATCACCAAGCAGGTTTAACGGAATGCCAGCAAACTGACCGCGCCCGCCGCCGTGGCAGAATAAAACTTTATAGTTGGAGGGGATTTGCAGAAGATCGCGAAAATCTTGTTCGGCCTCTTCGGCCACCTGAATAAACTCTTTACTGCGGTGGCTGATCTCCATCACGGAGGTGCCTAAGCCATTCCAGTCGCAAAGATCGCGCTGCGCTATACGAAGCACTTCAGCCGGTAGCATTGCCGGGCCGGAACTAAAATTGTATACCTGAGTCATTTCCCCTCACCACGCTTAGAGCAATAAGTTTTAACACGCCATCGGTTTTATCACTCAGCCGCAGAGCCTGCAACGGTTAATCCGGCGTGGGACGGTAATGTGCGCAAAATCACACAAAACAATTCACCAGCCCTCAGACAAAAAGCCCTATTTCTTCCCGTTACGTTACCCGGGTGGCGGTACAGGCCTTTACCCATAAATGATGTTTGCAGCGCGGGCAGGATGACTTTTCACCGGCGTTGAAAGTGATAACTTCACTACAGCGGATACAGGCATAATCGCCGTCTTCAGGCATCGTTTCGAAACGCTCATTGCAGGGTTCTGGCAAAATAGACAGGCCGGGACGCACCATCTTATCAGGGAAAAAGTAAACGCTGATTTGCCCGTTAGTTTCCAGAATTGCCAGGCGAACCTGGCCCAAATGCTCCACGCCGTGCAGCCGCAGTTCCATAAAGAACTCAAACTCCGTCATGTTCTGGCTTTGCATTTTCTCCCAGGCAAATTCCCCTTCTTCTATTATTACCGCCGGTTTACCTTCGAGCAGGTTCTCCAGCTTTTCGCTGTGGCTCATCAGCCACATCACCAGGCGATACAAACAGGCCAGGGTAATAAACACCACGAACACCGGCAGCATCGGCACGTCGTGGTAAAACGCCACGTCCCCGGCGGCTGAACCCAAAGTCAGAATGATCAGCACTTCAAACAGCGACATCTGGCGCACGCCGCGTCGTCCGGTAATCTTCAAAAATAAAAACACCAGGATAAAGGTGTAAAGGCTGCGGGCGGCCACTTCCAGCAGGAAGTCCGGCGGCATTTTATCAAACGCCATACGCTGTAGATCGAAGGTCTTCATTTTTCTCGCCATAACAGACAGTTACTGACCCTAAGCATAGCCTGTTATGCTAGCTTCGCCTGCGTTGAGCTGACGATAGCGTCAGCCAGTTAAAACCCGTATCATTGCGCGCTTTGCGTACGACAAAAGTGAACCCTCATGACTCAAACCTTTATTCCCGGCAAAGATGCCGCCCTGGAAGATTCCATCGCCCGCTTCCAGAAGCAGCTCACCGATCTCGGCTTTAATATTGAAGAAGCTTCCTGGCTGAACCCGGTTCCTCACGTTTGGTCGGTCCATATTCGCGATAAAGACAGCGCGCTGTGCTTTACCAACGGTAAAGGCGCCACCAAAAAAGCCGCGCTGGCTTCGGCGCTCGGCGAATACTTTGAGCGTCTGTCCACCAACTATTTCTTCGCTGACTTCTGGCTCGGCGAAACCATCGCCAACGGCCCGTTCGTGCATTACCCGAATGAGAAATGGTTCCCGATCCCGGAAAATGAACAGCTGCCCGAAGGCATTCTCGACGATCGCCTGCGCGCGTTTTACGATCCGGAAAACGAACTGACCGCCGGGATGCTGATCGATCTCCAGTCCGGAAACGAAGAGCGCGGCATCTGCGCCCTGCCGTTTACCCGTCAGTCCGACGATCGCACCGTATATATTCCAATGAACATTATTGGCAACCTGTACGTTTCTAACGGTATGTCCGCCGGTAACACCGCCAACGAAGCGCGTGTACAGGGGTTATCGGAAGTCTTCGAGCGTCATATTAAGAATCGGATTATCGCGGAATCCATCAGCCTGCCGGAAATCCCGCAGGAAGTGCTGGCGCGTTATCCTGGCGTAGTGGAGTCCATTGCTAAGCTTGAAGCGGAAGGCTTCCCAATCTTCGCATACGATGGCTCGCTCGGCGGCAAGTACCCGGTTATCTGCGTGGTGCTGTTTAACCCGGCGAACGGCACCTGCTTCGCTTCATTCGGCGCGCACCCTGATTTCGGCGTGGCGCTGGAACGTACCGTTACCGAGCTGCTGCAAGGCCGCGGCCTGAAGGACCTTGATGTCTTCACGCCGCCAACCTTCGACGATGAAGAAGTGGCCGAGCACGCCAACCTTGAAACACACTTCATTGATTCAAGCGGCCTGATCTCCTGGGATATGTTCAAACAGGACGCGGATTACCCGTTCGTGGACTGGAGCTTCTCAGGCACCACGGAAGAAGAGTTCGCCACCCTGATGGCTATCTTCAAAGCGGAAGACCAGGAAGTGTATATCGCGGATTATCAGCATCTGGACGTCTACGCCTGCCGCATCATCGTACCAGGCATGTCAGATATTTATCCTGCGGAAGACCTGTTGCTGGCCAATAACAACATGGGCTATCACCTGCGCGAAACGCTTCTGGCGCTGCCGGACAGCGAGTGGGAGAAGCAGGATTACCTGGACCTCATCTCTCAGCTGGATGAAGAAGGCCATGACGATTTTACCCGCGTGCGCGAACTGCTTGGCCTGGCAACCGGGAAAGACAACGGCTGGTACACGCTGCGTATTGGCGAACTGAAGGCGATGCTGGCGCTGGCCGGTGGCGATCTTGAGCAGGCGTTAATCTGGACCGAATGGACCATGGAATTCAACGCCTCCATTTTCAGCGCCGAGCGCGCCAACTATTATCGCTGCCTGCAAACTCTGTTGCTGCTGGCAATGGAAGAAGAACGCGAGCCGCTCCAGTACCTGAATGCCTTCGTGCGCATGTACGGCGCGGACGCGGTTGAAGCCGCCAGTGCAGCCCTGAGCGGTGAGGCTGCGTTCTACGGTCTACAGGCCGTGGATAGCGATCTTAAAGCCTTCCCGGCGCATCAGGCCCTGTTAGCCGCTTACGAAAAATTACAACGTGCGAAAGCTCGCTTCTGGAACGTTTAGTCCGCTGACATAAACTTACAGATGCGCGAATAACGCGGTTTAGGCTATATTAAGGGGCAATTTAATTGCCCCTTATTTTTATTGTGGTCAAAACAATTGCATATGTAGCCAATCAGTTAAATACAGGTGAAATATTTAAAGATTAATCTACAAATATTGTTGCGATCGTTTAGAAATACTCCGTTTTAATTAACCTAATAAAGGAGCGCAGCACTTATAATTCAAATTAATTTATAACATTTAAAATTTATTTTTATTGGGATAATCAGTAACTTAAGTTGAAAAACAGGTAATCACCTGCTTTTTTCAGGCCTATAAGCTTGGCGAGATATGATCCATATCAATTTTTACTCTATAATGCTTTGTTAGTATCTCCTCGCCGAATAAATAAGAGAGAGTTAGTGTGAAAGCTGACAACCCTTTTGATCTATTACTTCCACCAGCCATGGCAAAAGTTGCCGAAGACGCTGGCGTCTATAAAGCAACGAAACACCCGCTGACTACGTTTTATTTAGCGATCACCGCGGGCATGTTCATCTCGATTGCCTTTGTCTTTTACATCACCGCCACGACCGGTACCTCCACCATTCCGTTTGGTATCGCGAAGCTCATTGGCGGGACATGCTTCTCTCTGGGTTTGATACTCTGCGTTGTCTGCGGTGCTGACCTCTTCACCTCCACCGTGCTTATCGTTGTCGCAAAAGCGAGCGGGCGCATTACCTGGGGGCAGTTAGCGCGTAACTGGATTAACGTCTATGTTGGTAACCTGATTGGCGCACTTCTTTTTGTGCTGCTGATTTGGCTGTCAGGCATGTATATGACAGCGAATGGTGCCTGGGGCTTAAACGTCCTGCAGACCGCCGACCATAAAATGCATCACACATTCATCGAAGCCGTGTGCCTCGGTATCCTTGCGAACTTAATGGTTTGCCTGGCCGTCTGGATGAGCTATTCCGGCCGCAGCCTGATGGATAAAATGTTCGCTATGATTCTGCCGGTTGCCATGTTTGTCGCCTGCGGTTTCGAGCACAGTATTGCGAACATGTTCATGATCCCTATGGGCATCGTTGTGCGCAATTTCGCAAGCCCGGAATTCTGGACCGCTGTTGGGTCGACTCCGGATAGTTTCTCGCATCTGACCATACTGAACTTCATCACTGATAACCTGATTCCGGTTACTATCGGAAACATCATCGGCGGGGGTTTGTTGGTCGGGTTGACATACTGGGTAATTTATCTACGCGGTGGCGACAAGCACTAAGTCCCGTCATCACGCAGGAAATATATTCCACATTAGAAGGTAGGTGTTACATGTCCGAGCTTAATGAAAAGTTAGCCACAGCCTGGGAAGGTTTTGCCAAAGGCGACTGGCAGAATGAAGTTAACGTACGTGACTTCATTCAGAAAAACTACACCCCTTACGAGGGTGACGAGTCCTTCCTGGCAGGTGCTACTGATGCAACTACCAAGCTGTGGGACAACGTTATGGAAGGCGTTAAACAGGAAAACCGCACTCACGCGCCTGTTGACTTCGATACCGACCTCGCTTCAACCATCACTTCTCACGATGCTGGTTACATCAACAAGTCCCTCGAAACCATCGTGGGTCTGCAGACCGATGCCCCTCTGAAACGTGCCATCATTCCGTTCGGCGGCATCAAAATGGTTGAAGGTTCTTGTAAAGTATACGGTCGTGAACTCGACCCAATGCTGAAGAAGATCTTCACCGAATACCGTAAGACTCACAACCAGGGCGTGTTTGACGTTTACACCAAAGACATCCTGAACTGCCGTAAATCTGGCGTTATCACTGGCCTGCCAGATGCCTATGGCCGTGGTCGTATCATCGGTGACTACCGTCGCGTTGCGCTGTACGGTATCGACTATCTGATGAAAGACAAGTTCGCTCAGTTCAACTCACTGCAGACCAAACTGGAAAACGGTGAAGACCTGGAAGCAACTATCCGCCTGCGTGAAGAGATCTCCGAACAACACCGCGCGCTGGGTCAGATCAAAGAAATGGCCGCTAAATATGGCTGCGATATCTCTGGTCCTGCGACCAACGCTCAGGAAGCTATTCAGTGGACTTACTTCGGCTACCTGGCTGCGGTTAAATCTCAGAACGGCGCTGCAATGTCCTTCGGTCGCGTATCCACCTTCCTGGATGCCTACATCGAACGTGACCTGAAAGCAGGTAAAATCACCGAGCTCGACGCTCAGGAAATGATTGACCACCTGGTCATGAAACTGCGTATGGTTCGCTTCCTGCGCACCCCTGAATACGATGAGCTGTTCTCCGGTGACCCAATCTGGGCAACAGAATCCATCGCCGGCATGGGCGTTGATGGCCGTACCCTGGTCACCAAATCCAGCTTCCGCTTCCTGAACACCCTGTACACCATGGGGCCTTCTCCGGAGCCGAACATCACCATTCTGTGGTCTGAAAAACTGCCGCTGAACTTTAAAAAATACGCGGCTAAAGTCTCCATCGATACTTCTTCTCTGCAATATGAGAATGACGATCTGATGCGTCCTGACTTTAACAACGATGACTACGCGATTGCCTGCTGCGTCAGCCCAATGATCGTTGGTAAGCAAATGCAGTTCTTTGGTGCTCGTGCAAACCTCGCGAAAACCATGCTGTATGCCATCAACGGCGGCGTTGATGAAAAACTGAAAATGCAGGTTGGTCCTAAAGAAGCGCCAATCACTGCTGATGTTCTGGACTACGATAACGTGCTGGATCGTCTGGACCACTTCATGGACTGGCTGGCAAAACAGTACGTCACCGCGCTGAACATCATTCACTATATGCATGATAAGTACAGCTACGAAGCGTCTCTGATGGCTCTGCATGACCGTGATGTCGTTCGCACCATGGCTTGTGGTATCGCAGGTCTGTCCGTTGCGGCTGACTCCCTGTCTGCCATCAAGTACGCGAAAGTTAAGCCAATCCGTGACGAAGACGGCCTGGCCGTTGACTTTGAAATCGAAGGTGAATATCCACAGTTCGGTAACAACGATCCTCGCGTAGATGACATCGCCGTTGACCTGGTTGAACGTTTCATGAAGAAAATTCAGAAACTGAATACCTACCGTGGCGCTATCGCAACGCAGTCCGTTCTGACCATTACCTCTAACGTGGTTTATGGTAAGAAAACCGGTAACACTCCGGACGGTCGTCGCGCGGGTACTCCGTTTGGTCCAGGCGCTAACCCAATGCACGGTCGTGACCAGAAAGGCGCTGTTGCCTCTCTGACCTCCGTGGCTAAACTGCCGTTTGCTTACGCTAAAGATGGTATCTCTTACACCTTCTCTATCGTGCCAAACGCGCTGGGTAAAGACGACGAAGTGCGTAAAACTAACCTCGCGGGTCTGATGGATGGTTACTTCCATCACGAAGCGTCCATCGAAGGTGGCCAACACCTGAACGTGAACGTGATGAACCGTGAAATGCTGCTGGATGCGATGGAACACCCTGAGAAATATCCTCAGCTGACCATCCGCGTATCGGGTTATGCCGTACGTTTTAACTCCCTGACTAAAGAACAGCAGCAGGACGTTATCACTCGTACCTTCACACAAACCATGTAATACCGGGTTTGTCTGAAAAGGCGTAGAATAAAGGCTCCACTCCGGTGGGGCCTTTTCTTATAGAGTTGGTTTTGCAGGATAGCTGCTACGTTTAGGTTATCCCGCAAAACTGATTCGACGCGGCATGCAGCACACAGACCGCGCACAACCTGGCCCATGCTTTGTATTCATGGACCAATACTGGAGAAAACACCGCAATGTCAGCAATTGGCCGAATTCATTCCTTTGAATCATGCGGTACCGTGGATGGCCCCGGTATTCGTTTTATCACCTTCTTCCAGGGCTGCCTGATGCGCTGCCTGTACTGCCATAACCGCGACACCTGGGATACCCACGGCGGCAAAGAAATCACCGTTGAAGAACTGATGAAAGAAGTGGTGACCTACCGCCACTTTATGAACGCCTCCGGCGGCGGCGTGACCGCATCCGGCGGAGAGGCGATTCTTCAGGCCGAGTTCGTTCGCGACTGGTTCCGCGCCTGCCGCAAAGAAGGCATTCATACCTGCCTCGATACTAACGGTTTCGTGCGCCGCTACGATCCGGTGATTGATGAGTTACTGGAAGTCACCGACCTGGTGATGCTCGATCTCAAGCAGATGAACGACGAAATTCACCAGAATCTGGTCGGCGTGTCTAACCACCGTACGCTCGAGTTTTGCCGCTATCTGGCGAATAAAAATATCAACGTCTGGATTCGTTACGTGGTCGTTCCCGGCTGGTCAGACGATGACGACTCCGCGCACCGCCTCGGCGAGTTCACGCGCGATATGGGCAACGTTGAGAAAATCGAGCTGCTGCCCTACCACGAGCTGGGCAAGCACAAGTGGGTGGCGATGGGTGAAGAATACAAGCTGGACGGCGTGCACCCGCCGAAGAAAGAGACCATGGAGCGTGTGAAAGGCATTCTCGAACAGTACGGTCATAAGGTGATGTACTAACCAGACAAAAGGCCCTCGTCAGAGGGCCTTTTTATCTTCGTATCAGGCATGTGCCACGGGCGTTGGATGATGACCCGCTTTGCGCAGTAACATCAGCAGGTAGACAAACGCCACGCCCGCGATCATGACAAACAGCAGGTTATCAGAATAGTTCTGCATCAGCATCGCGGTAAAGGTCGGGCCCAGCAGGCTGCCAATCGTATAGCTCAGCAGCAGAGCCTGGTTCATCGCCACCAGCTGATGGTGCTCAACTTTTTCGCAGGCCCACGCCATGGCCACCGGATAAAGCGTAAAACCAGCGGCACCCAGCACAAACAGAGCGGGTCCCATCGCGGCATTGCTGAGCATCGCCAGACAGCCGAGAATAACCACGAAGACCTGAACGCGAAGCACCAGCAGGCGGCCATAGCGATCGGCCAGGCGGCCAACGGGCCACTGCCCGACAATCCCGGCGCTTACCATTACCGCCATCCAGAAGCCAATCCCGGAATCGCTTACGCCCTGATGATTCAGGTACAGCGGCATCAGGCCGTACAGCGAGCCCAGCACGATGCCGGAAATAATGCAGCCGTTCACGCCAAGGCGGGCATGACGCAAACGCAGCATTGGCCACACCGGGGTCGCAGCCTGATCTTCACTGCGATCGCTCACGATTCGCGTGAACAGCAACGGTAGAATTGCCGTCAGCACCAGCGCGGTCACCCACGGCAGCACGCTGACCAAGTCCGTCGGCAGTTTGCTGACCATCAGTTGACCAAGCACGGTGCCCACGTAATACACCATCATATAAGCCGCCAGCAGGCGGCCACGGTTGCGAGATGTTCCGCTGCACATCAGTGCGCTTTCTACGACCACCCAAATCATCGCGCAGCCTACGCCCGCGATGAAGCGCCACATCATCCAGCTCCAGAAGCCGACCATCAATCCCAGCCCAATGCAGCCCACGGCAAAAATCAGCGAGGCGAGGTAATAGCTGCGGTTGAAGCCCTGGCGCTTGATAAGCCAGCCCGTGATCATTGTCCCCAGCAGGTTGCCGGTGAAATAGGACGAGCTCACCATCCCTACCTGCCAGGTTGGAAGGTGTTCATGGGCAAGCCACAGCGGAACGAGCGTGTTCAGCACCGCTATCGCCAGGGTCAAAAGCATCAGGCCACAGAGCAAAAGCATCACTGGCCGGGTATAGGTGGACATGTAAAAAACCGCGAGGAAGAGAAGAAATTTGAGCGCATTCTGCCACCGGCAAAACGATTGTCAATCCAGCGCTGACGGGGCCTGACACGATTTGCAACCTGTCGATTTGAATTACTTATCTATGTGACGGATACCGCAGAAACAGAAAAAGCTATCCCTCTGTTTTTGATGGGATCTGTGGAGAATAATCGCAGCGGGATGGATGAAAAATTTCATGGTAAATCGGATGATATTTTCTTATCTGAAAGATAAGCGCGTCGGGGGACGCGCTTAATTTCAAACACCTTAGCTGGCTATTGCCATACCGACGGTCATGTGCAGGCCGTAGAACACTCCGCGGCCAATGAGCTCGCCGGCAAACACCAGAATGAACGCCAGGGTTAACATGCCAACGTTGGGCTGCCGACCTTTAAGCTGCGGTACAATCCAGCATGCCAGCGCGATAGCCAGCAAAACAATGCGCCACGCCATCAGCGAGCCATACTGCGGGATCAGTACGGCAGCCTGCTGAATTGAGCTGTGTATCGTTGCCAGCGCCATCCCCTGGAGCAGCACAACGATAGTGCTGACAAGCAGAGCCACCAGCGTAATCACCGGCAGGATACGCATTCCCCAACCGGTCACGCCCGCAAATCGCAGCAGCAGACAGCCAAGCAGCGGGCCACCGATAAACATCGTCAGGAAGAAGCCCAGCGGCGTATACGCGCTGAACCAGGTCGGTACGGTGTCAATCAGGTACACGCGGCACATCATCCAGACGAAGACTACGCCCAGCACCATAGTGAGCATCATCCACAGTCGGCCTAATCCCGCAGGCATTTTGCCCAGCACGGTTATCAGCCACCAGAAGCCGCCCACGGCAAAGAATACCGAGCCGCTGGCAATTTCATTACTCAGCGCGGAATCGCCGATGCGGTTGAGCGAGTTAAAGGCGCGCAGCGGCGAACCGAGGTGCATTATCGAGGCGATAAAGCCAATGCCCATCAGCACCCACAGAACGATCATTGACCATTCCACTCGCTTTTTCTGCTCGCGATCTTTAACGCCCAGCATCAGTGCCAGCGCCATCACGATAAATCCTCCCGCCACGCACTGGCCGAGCACGGTGAAGATCATCAGCGGCCATTCATGCCATCCGTTACCCATCTTAAACCTCCTTCGGGTTGGCCAGATAACCGGTTTTATCCCCACACGGGCGGCTGTTGGCGTTTGGTTTTATGACGATATTGGGTTTGGTGAAGTGCGCCGAAGGCAGCGGCGCTATGGCCGCCTGCTCGCCGTACTTTTTGCGCAGCTCGTCAATCGGAGCCATATCCAGCGCGCGCAGCGGACAGGATTCGACGCAGATTGGCTTTTTGCCGTCCGCCACGCGGTCGTAGCAGCCGTCGCATTTGGTCATGTGGCCCTTCTCTGCGTTGTACTGCGGCGCGCCGTACGGGCAGGCCATATGGCAGTAACGACAGCCGATGCAGACGTCTTCGTTCACCACCACAAACCCGTCTTCACGCTTGTGCATCGCGCCGCTCGGGCAGACTTTGGTGCAC